>CAMYOJ010000060.1 GCA_947259985.1 uncultured Woeseiaceae bacterium | reverse complement strand
TCGGGCAGCAGCGAAATCGAGTAGAAAACGCCACCCAGGTAAGTCAGAGGCGTCAGCACGAATGTCGGTACGATGGAGATGTCGTCGAATTTTTTCGCAAATACGGCGTTGATGAATCCGGCGAGCGAGAAGACGATGGACGACAGCAACACGACCGAGATCATGATGAACGGATGCGCGACCTCGAGGCGCGTGAAGAACAGCGCGATGATGGTGACGAGCAGGCCGACCAGCAAACCGCGCAACACGCCGCCGGCGACGTGACCAATGATGATCGTGGCATAGGACATTGGCGCGACGAGCATTTCCTCGAGGTGACGCGCGAACTTGGCGCCGAAAAATGACGACACGACGTTGCCGTAAGAATTGGTGATAACCGACATCATGATCAGGCCCGGCGCAATGTATTGCATGTAGTCGAAGCCATCCATGCTGCCGATGCGGCGTCCGATCAGGTTGCCGAAAATAATGAAATACAGCGTCATCGTGATCGCAGGCGGCACGATCGTCTGCACCCAGATGCGTATCACGCGCCCCATTTCCTTGCGCACGATGGTCTTGGCGGCAACCAGGTTGAGAGCGATATTCATGCCTCTTCTCCGGGCTGTTTGCCTTCGACAAGATCCATGAACAACTCCTCGAGGCGATTGGCCTTGTTGCGCAGGCTGACGACTTTAATACCGCGCGCGTCCAGCTGAGTGAAAAGATCATTGAGATCCCGGTCGGGCCCTTTCTCGACCTCAAGCTCGCAGTCTTCCCGCAGCCGCGTCTCGAAACCCGCGAGCTCGGGCGCCGCGGTGAGCTCGTCCGTCAGGCTCAGCACGAAGACCTCACGTTGCAGCTTTCTCAACACGGCGCTCATCCTTGCATCCTCGATGATTTGCCCTTCATCGATAATCGCGATGTGACGACACAGCGTCTCGGCCTCCTCCAGGTAGTGCGTGGTCAGGATGATCGTGGTACCGGCGGAATTAATCTCGCGCAGGTAGTCCCACATCGAGCGGCGAATCTCGATGTCGACGCCGGCCGTGGGTTCATCGAGAATCAGCAGCCTGGGCTCGTGCACGAGCGCCCGCGCGATCATCAGGCGGCGCTTCATTCCACCCGACAGGCTGCGCGCCGTGTCGTCGCGCCGGTCCCACAGGCGCAGCGCCCGCAGGTATTTCTCGACGCGCTCTTTCGCCAACTTGCCGGACAGGCCGTAGTAGCCGGCCTGGTTGGTGACGATGTTGCCGACCGTATCCCAGAGATTGAGATTCACTTCCTGCGGAACGACGCCGATACAGGCCTTGGCCGCTGCGAGATCGGTGTCGATGCTATGACCGAATACCTCGACGGCGCCACCGCTTTTGTTGACCAGCGAACTGATAATGCCGATTGCCGTCGTCTTCCCGGCCCCGTTGGGTCCCAGCAGCGCATAGAAGTCGCCGGCCTCGACCGCGAGGTCGATGCCCTTGAGCGCCTGGTTGCCATTGGCGTAGGTCTTGGTCAGGTTCTTGATGGAGAGCGCGCGCATAAGGCCGCGTATTGTACCCGCGCACCGGTCGCCGTCACACCTCGGGATCCTTCTTCGGGTCACGGTCCGCGACACGGCGCACGGCTTGCGGAAACCGGCAGGCGGCGGCAGGAAGCTCCTCGTAATGAGGCGGCGAGCTGCGCGTCAGCATCGCCTGCAATGCAAATTGCTGCGACATGCGTTGCAGGTGCAGCCTGGCACTGACGCCACTTTGCAGCAATCGATGGCCGACATGATCGCCGGTTCTGAAGCGAGGCAACGTCAGGTCGCCGCGATTGGCGGCGCGCCGGATCAGGCCGACGAGCGTCAGTCGGGCAATGCTCTCGCACCATTTCGCCGGAGCGCCACAGGCCAGCCTCGCGACATAGGGATTGCGTCGTGACAACTGCCAGAGGAAACCCAGCCCGGCGACCTGCAACTCGTGTATCTGCTCACTTACCGTGACGGCAGGCTGCAGCAGGTCCTTCTGCGGATCATCGGCAATGAGGCGCTTCCAGTATTCAGCGTCCTGCTCACGAAACGAAAACAACAGGAACGGTGCCTCGCTGAGGCGCCGGACTTGCATCTCGGTGAGCGGGCGGTCCGAGACTCCGTTGTCCAGCGCCTGGTCACAAGGATTTGTGGCGCGCAGGAATGTGGCGTTGAGTGCGCGGATATTCCTGAGGTCCTCGGCCGTAGGTCCCTCGTAGTCCATATTGGCTCCCTGCAGGCGCTAAACTCCTGCGTTATTGTAGTTTCTATATTTAGGATTGTTTGAGCATGTATGGATGTTATAGGCTATCGTAATACTATATATGGTTATTTCATAGCAATTTGGGCAGATATATGCGACTTACTGACGACCGTTATTCGGGAGAGCGCAGCCAGTTCGAGCTGGCGCTCAGGATGATTCGCCACGAGGCACGAACCCATACGATCAAGGAATGCACGGGCCTTTCGGACGACCGCATCCGCAAACTGTACTCGACCTACTTTCTGAACGGCGGCAATACCGGGGTCAAACGCCGGCGCGGCAAGTCGCCGCGGCAGGTGACTCGCTACGTCAAGAATGCGCAAAACCAGATGCAGGCGACGTCCCTGGTCGCGTTGTTCGTAGCCGGCCTCCTCATACGAATTGACGAAGATGGCCGCGTGCACGCCCGCTGGCCGCGCCCGGACGTCGAATTCGGGCACCGGCTATGTCGCGCGTACGAGACCTACGTGTTGCTGCACGACGATCCACGCCTGAATTTTGAATGGGTCTGGAACCTGCTCTACTGCATTTCCTGTAACGATGAGCTCTATCTCGCGGCTTGCGACAGCTGCGAGGCGCACTATGTGCAGGATTCCTATGCGCTCGACGACAAGACCTGCCCGGCTTGCGCGACCGACAAGCTCGACGCGCCGGCGGCGGCCGATCCATAACCGCCATACCGGTGGTTTCGGGTACACTGTTCGCCGCACGTCAGTGCCATAACAATAAAGGGAGACTCAAGATGTTAAAAGAATTCAAAGAATTTGCGATGCGGGGAAACGTCGTCGACATGGCCGTCGGCATCATTATCGGCGCCGCATTCGGCAAGATAGTGTCGTCGCTGGTTGCTGACGTCATCATGCCGCCGATTGGCATGGTAATGGGCAATGTCGACTTCAGCGAACTGGCGATCGCGCTCGGTGAAGGAGAAGGTGCCGCATCGATCAACTACGGAGTGTTCATCAATACCGTCCTCGATTTCGTGATCGTTGCATTTGCGATTTTCATGGTGATCAAGGGCCTGAACTCGATGAAGAAGAAAGAAGAAGAAAAGCCCAAGGAGCCGCCCAAGCCGTCGGCTGAAGAAACGCTGCTTACCGAGATTCGCGACCTGCTTGCAAAGCAGTAGGCCGGGCTCCGGCTTCATGGATCAGGGTCGTCTGGCGCAAGCCCCGACAGCCCCGCGCACGTGATTTCAGGCTAGACTAGGCAGGTGGAGAATCACAACGTATTTGCCGGTGCCTTCGTGGACCGCAGCGGCGAGCGCCGCAAGGATTCGGACTGGCTGGCCGAAGCATCGGCCAGCGCCGATGCGCGTTTTGTGCCTGTCTGGGGACGGCGTTGCCTTGTCGGCGGGGAGCCGCCACACGCGTTGTTGCTGGACCGCGCCCAGGCGGACGCGTTCGTCGACGAAGACAAACTGATCTTCCTCGGCCTGTTTCGCAATCAGCCCGCTTTTGCGGTTGCGATCGACGGGGACCAGGAACAGCCGTTCACCGAACTCGGCCAGTTCGAAGGGCTGCGCTTTCTCGGAACCAGGCTTCCGCTCGACGAGGCCAATCTCGTGGCGCATGCGCGGGCCCTCGTGCTGTGGCATGCATCGCAGCTTTACTGCGGCATCTGCGGTTCGGCGTCCGCGCCGTCCGCGGGCGGTAACTCGAGGCGCTGCCTGAACGAGGATTGTGGGCGCGAGATCTTTCCGCGTACCGATCCGGCAGTGATCGTGCTCGTGACAGACGGCGATCGCTGCTTGCTCGGTAGACAGCCAGGCTGGCCCGAAGGCCGTTACTCCACGATTGCCGGATTCGTCGAGCCTGGAGAGAGCCTCGAAGATGCCGTGCGCCGCGAAGTCTATGAGGAAGCCAATGTGCGCATAAGCGCCGTGCATTATCACAGCTCACAGCCGTGGCCGTTCCCGTCGTCGCTGATGCTCGGGTTTATCGCGGACGCGGCCACCACCGAGATCAGGCTTAATGACGGCGAACTGGAGGACGCTCGCTGGTTCAGCCGGGAAGAACTGAAATCGGATTTCCCGAAGCTGCCGTTTCGGATCTCGATCGCGCGCAGGCTCGTCGATCACTGGGTAATGCTCGGCGACTGATCGTGTGCCTGCTTGTCTTTGCAATTGGCCAGAGTACCGAATACCCGCTTATTCTCGCCGGAAACCGCGACGAGTTTCACTCGCGTCCCGCAGAAGACGCTGACTGGTGGGGCGACAAGCCGGACATTGTGGGCGGTCGCGACCTCGAGGCAGGCGGGAGCTGGCTGGCATTGCATCGCGACGGGCGCTTCGCAACGGTAACCAATTATCGTGATGCAGAACGACCGAAACCCGGGCTGCGATCACGCGGCCACCTCGTCAGCGGATTTCTCGAGAGCGCGATGGCGCCGCTTGACTACCTCGAGGGCGTCGACGGATCCGCTTACGCCGGTTTCAACCTGATCGTCGGTGACGGCGTCGACATCGCTTATCTCTCCAACAGGGACGGTGGCTTGCGCGAACTGTCAGCAGGCGTTTACGGCCTGAGCAACAGCCTGCTCGACGGCCCCTGGGAAAAGGTCGAGCGCAGCAAACAGGGCCTCAGTTCCCTGCTCGAGCGCGACGCAGTCTTCGAAAAGACGCTGCTGGAACTGCTCGGCGACCGCGAGCCCGGACCCGCTGACGCAGCAGAGGCGAAGCGGCTCGGCGAGGCCGCGGCGGCGGCCATTTCGGCACCGTTCATCGTGATGCCCGAATACGGTACACGATGTTCAACGGTCGTCACGATGGACGACAAGTCGCGCTGGCGACTGCTCGAGCGGCGCTTCGATGCACAAGGCGATGCGGTCGGAGAGTCTCGTTTCTCGTTTTCGTCAGCGGCCTGACGACTCTCCGTATACCTTCAGGAGCCATGCGCGAATATCCTGGATCTCCTGCGGACACACGGCGTGAGCCATCGGATAATCGTGCCATTCGACGTCAAAACCCGCCGCTATGAGCCTGTCCGCCGAGGCACGGCCCCAGTGCATGGGTATCATCGGATCGAAGCTGCCGTGCGCCATGAAAACTGCCAAATCCCGACTCGCCGTGCTCTCGGCCAGTTCGCCCGGCAACGCAATATAGGTCGACAGGGCCATCAGACCGGCCAGCTGCTCTTCTGCGCGCAGCGCAGCATTGATCGCTATGGCGCCACCTTGCGAAAAACCGGCAACGACGATGCGAGCGGCGTCCATGCCACGTTCCCGCTCACGATCGATGAGTGCCTCCAGCAGGGCCGTGCTATCCCGCACGCCGCCTGCGTCGGCCCGGCCCGTGGCATCCAGGCTCACGATGTCGTACCACGCGCGCATGGCCATACCGCCGTTGATCGTCACGGGGCGAACGGGCGCGTGAGGGAAAACAAATCGCAGCGGCAGCTCGGCCGGCAGTCGAAGCTCGGGAACGATCGGTTCGAAATCATGACCGTCTGCGCCGAGGCCGTGCAACCAGATGACGCTGCCGACCGGATTGGCACCGCTCTCGATCTCGACGGTTTCAGGTGGCTGCATGGCTCGGCTCCGGGGGAAACGAAAGCGGCGCAGTGTAACGCAAATCATTCCGAAATCGTGAAATCCGGGCTTGACCTATTATGCGCATGGCGATATATATATGCGCATATTTATGCTTAGTGGGCAGCCTTATGCCGAATTCGAGCGAAGACCAGCTGCAGCGCCGCGCGGTGCTTCACAGATTGCTGACGAAAGGACCTGCGAGGACCCAGCACGCCCTCGTTGACGCCCTGGTCGCCGAGGGCGTCACGGCAACGCAATCGAGCGTGAGCCGCGACCTCAGGGAACTCGGCGCGATCAAGACGACCGAGGGCTACGAGCTGCCCGATTCTGAAAGCGACGATCGTCAGCAAATGGCGGGCATCGCCGACCTGTTGCGCAAGATCAGCCCGGCCGGGCCGAACCTGCTCGTTATCCGCACGGCGATAGGCGCCGCTCAGCGCGTCGCGCTGGCGCTCGATCGCTGCGCCTGGCCCGAGATGATCGGTAACATCGGCGGCGATGACACCGTGTTTGTCGCGACCGAATCGGCGCTCGCGCAAAAGAACCTGATTGCCAGGATCGAGCGCTCGGCTCGCACCTGAGGAGAACATAGTGAGTAACGACCAATCCCCCATCATCCTCGCGTTTTCCGGTGGACTCGACACCTCGTTTTGCGTGCCGTGGCTCAAGGAAAACTACGGCCGTGATGTAATTACGGCCTGTGTCGACACGGGCGGCATCGACGCCGACGCAGCTGTCGCTCTCGAAGAACGCGCCATGGCGCTCGGTGCGATCGAACACGTTCTCATCGACGCGAAACAGGAGTTCTTTGACACGGTGATCCGCTACCTGATTGCGGGCAACGTGCTGCGCGGCCAGGCGTATCCCCTGTGCGTTGGCGCCGAACGCGGACTGCAGGCAGAGAGGCTCGCCAAACTCGCCGCCGAACGCAATGCCACGACAGTTGCCCACGGCTGCACGGCGGCAGGCAATGACCAGGTGCGCTTCGAAGTCGCTCTGCGAACCCTGAATCCCGATCTCGTCTCGCTGGCGCCTGTGCGCGACAACAGCTGGGTGCGTGAAGAACAACTCGCCTATCTCGAGCAGCACGGCCTGCCATTGCCGCCGCAGGGCTCAGCCTATTCGATCAACCGCGGCCTGTGGGGTATCACGATCGGTGGCCAGGAAACACTTACCTCGGAGAATACGATCCCCGAGTCAGCCTGGGTGCTTTCGGCAAACGCGTTCGCCGAGCCGAAGGCGCTCTCGCAGCACACGATAAATTTCGAGTCCGGCATTCCGGTTGCGCTGGACGGCGCAGCACTGCCGCCCGTCGAGCTCATCGAGAAGCTCGAACTGCTTGCCGGCAACTACGGTATTGGCCGCGGCATACACCTGGGCGATACGGTGCTCGGCACCAAGGGGCGTGTGGCGTTCGAGGCCCCCGCCGCCGTCACGCTGATCACGGCCCACAGGGAACTCGAAAAACTCGTGCTGAGCGCGCAGCAGGCCCGCATAAAGGACAGCGTCTCGGCCGTCTACGGTGACCTCGTTCACGAAGGCAAGCAACTCGACCTCGCCTGCGACGACATCGAAGCGCTACTCGCCTCTTCACAAGAGCGCGTTACGGGATCCGTGAAGATCGCGTTGCGGCCGGGTCAGTTGTTCATTGAAGGCGTCAGCTCACCGCATTCGCTGCTGGCGGCCACGAAAGGCGTCTACGGCGAGTCGGCGGGTGAATGGACGGCGAGCGACGCGGTCGGCTACGCGCGAATCCTCTCTTTGACAGGCTCGTTGCAGACGCGCGCCGCAGGAGATCTGTCGTGAAGAGCGTCGTCGTCGACAAGATCGCGTCAGTCGCGCAACACAACGATCTTGCGTCGGAGTTACGAGTATCTGCCGACATTCCCTGCGAGGAAGGCGTGCTTGTCGCCGTCCGCGTGCTCAACAACAAGTCGCGCTACAACCAACTGGAACTGACGTCGGGCCGCATGGCCACGGTGAACCAGGGCGACATCGTCGTCGGCGCGCTCGGCCACCGCAAAGCGCTGCGCGGTTACTCGGGACACCTGCCGGGCAAACTGCAGCAGGGCGACACGATACAGCTCCTGAATATTGGCGGCGTGCTGGGTATTTGCGACTCCGCAAATCCCGATGTCGGGCCGCCGTTCGACTGCAAAGTGCTGGGCACCGTCCTGAGCTTCCCGTATCTCGGCGAGCGCATCGGTGTGCCGGCGCGTGCCGGTGTCGAAGCGCTCGACGACAAGATCACGCTCGACACCAACAACGTTCCCGTGATCGCAATGGCAGGCACCTGCATGGACTCGGGCAAGACGGCCGCAGCATGCGCGATAGTCGGCCGCCTTCGTCACCTCGGTTTCAACGTCTCAGCCTGTAAAGCCACGGGCGTATCGCTTCGACGCGACGTACTGGCGATGGAGGATGCAGGTGCTACCGAGACAATGATCTTCTCGGATTTCGGCATCGTGACAACGACCGAGGCCAACGGGCCGGCGCTCACGCGGTCCCTCTTAACCGGGCTCGCGGCAAACAAGCCCGACGTGATCGTGCTGGAACTCGGGGACGGCCTGCTTGGCGCTTATGGCGTTGAAGCCATCTTGTCCGACAAGGCGATTCGCGACGCATTGACCGGTGTCGTACTCTGCGCCAACGACCCCGTCTCTGCCTGGGGCGGCGCCAAAATCCTGCGCAATGACTTCGATATCGAGCCGGCCGTCGTCACGGGCCCCGCCACCGACAACGAGGTGGGCATACAGCAGATCGATG
The DNA here is from genome assembly GCA_947259985.1 of uncultured Woeseiaceae bacterium. GTDB lineage: Bacteria > Pseudomonadota > Gammaproteobacteria > Steroidobacterales > Woeseiaceae > UBA1847. Next base: position 17,925 of record CAMYOJ010000060.1, on the reverse strand, counting down.
AACGCCTGTCATTGCCCGCAATCAATGCGCTTTCCAACGGCGTGGCACTGGGTGACAGGATTGCGACGCTGCTTCAGGAGGCAAGTTCATGAGCGATAAGATCCCTGCCGTCGTGCTGGGCGCGAGCGGCTACGTCGGCGGCGAACTACTGCGCCTGATCGCAGCGCATCCCGACCTGGAACTGGCCGCGGCTGTTTCGGGAAGCGCAGCCGGAAAACCCGTCGCGACCGAGTTCGGGCACCTGTCGCAGGCCCTGGCCGGTCACGCGTTTACGGCGCCGGGCGAGTGGCTCGACAAGCTCGAAGCCGGCGGCAAACTGGCGTTGTTCTCGGCGGCGCCCCATGGCGCATCGGCCGGCGTCATCGCCGGTGCGCTGGAGTCGCTCGCGGCCAGGGACGTAAGGACGCACGTGGTCGATTCCTCCGCCGACTTCCGCTATGCCAGCCAGGACCGATATGAAGACGTGTACGGCACGACCCATGGTGCACCGCAATTGTTGCCCGAATTCACCTGCGCCGTTCCCGAGCACACCGACGACGTAGCTACGGCACACGTCGGCCACCCGGGCTGTTTCGCGACCGCGACCCTGCTCGCCGCGGTACCGCTGATTCGCTCGGGCCTCTCCGATGCCGAGGTGTTCGTCAGCGGCGTGACGGGCAGCACGGGGTCGGGGAAGAGCCCGCAGGCTGGCACACATCATCCCGAGCGCAACAGCAACCTGTACGCTTACAAACCGCTCGCACACCGTCACGCTCCAGAGGTCGCGGCTCTCACCGAGGCCGCGAGCGGCCGCCCGACCCGGGTTCACTTCGTGCCGCACTCCGGACCGTTTGCCCGCGGCATACACATCACTCTGCAGGCCAGGGCATCGATCGCCGAAACCGAACTGCGCGAGATCTTCGAAAAGGCGTACGAGCATGCGCCGTTTGTCGAGGTCGTGTCAGGCACACCACGCCTCAAGAACGTCGTAGCCAGCAACATGTGTCACATCAGCGTCGCGAGCGACGGGGACGGCGTGGTCGTCATGAGTGCGATTGACAATCTCATGAAGGGAGCTGCCGGCGGCGCGGTGCAGTGGATGAATCGCCTCTGGGGCCTTCCCGAAACCGCGGGGCTGACCGCAGCCGCGCCCGGGTGGACCTGATGCCGGACATCAGCGAACAATCGGTGACGGCCGACCCGCGGGTACGCGAAGCCAACGTTACAATCCCCGTATACGGACAGCTACCGTTCGTCCCGGAGCGCGCGAGCGGCTGCGACATCTTCACGAAAGACGGGCGCCGCATTCTCGATCTCTATGGCGGGCACGCGGTTGCCGCGCTCGGCTACGGGCACCCTCATCTCGTGAATGCGATACAGGAGCAGAGCAAGAAGCTCCTGTTCCAGAGCAACGCCGTCGCGCTGGATGTCCGCGCGCTGGCGGCCGAAAAGCTGACTCACCAGGCGCCGCGAGGCATGGACCGCGTGTTCTTCGTCAACTCCGGCGCAGAGGCGAACGAGAACGCCTTGCGCATGGCGTGCATGGCGACGGGCCGCAACAAGGTTCTCGCGATCACCCACAGTTTTCACGGCCGCACGGCCGCAGCCGCCGCCGTCACCTGGAACTCCGACCGCTGGTACGGATTCCCGCACAAGCCGTTTACAGTCGACTTCATCCCGCGCGACGATATCTCGGCAGCTGCCGACATGATCAGGAACGATGTCGCGGCCGTCATCTTCGAGCCCGTGCAGGGTGTCGCGGGCGCCTACGACCTTTCGCCCGGGTTTGTCGAATCCCTGCGCGCTGCGACACGCGAACACGGCGTCGTGTTGATCGCGGACGAAGTACAGTCGGGAATCGGCCGTTGCGGACATTTTTTCGCCGTGCAGGCCCACGGCGTTGAACCGGATATCATTACGAGCGCGAAAGCACTCGGCGGCGGCATTCCCTGTGGCGCCGTGATCTGCAGCCACGAAATCGCGGCACGTTTCGGGCCCGGGGACCTCGGCTCGACGTTCGGCGGCGGCCCAATAGCGGCGGCGGCTATCACGGCCACGATTGAGGCCATCGAGAACGACAATCTGCTCGACAACGTGCGCGAGCGTGAGGCGCAAATTCGCGAGCGCTGCATCGTGGGGCCCGTGCAAAAAATCCAGGGCATGGGCCTGCTGCTCGGACTGGTCTGTGACCGCCCCGCCGTGGATGTCCGCAATGCCTTGCTCGAGCACGACATACTGACCGGGACGAGCGGCGACCCCGCAGTGCTGCGCATCCTCGCCCCGCTGGTGCTCGAAGCCGAGCACGTCGAACACCTGGCGCACGCGCTCGAAGCGCTGGCGCCGCTGACCGATTAATGAAACCAGGACAAGGAATCCGCTGATGAAAGCGTTCAATGACCTCGCCGATTTTTCCGCTGAAGAGATCAAGGCCCTCGTGGCGCTCGCGGACAGACTCGACGCCCACCCCGAACCCGATGCGCTCAAAGGCAAGGTGTTGTCTCTCTTGTTCCTGAGCCCGTCCCTGCGCACGCTGGCCTCTTTCCAGGCCGCGATGACGCGCCTCGGTGGCGGCTCCTTCGTCATCTCTCCCGACATGTCGATTCACGGCCTCGAGACGCGGCCGGGCATCGTCATGGACGGAACCGCGGCAGAGCACATTCGCGAGGCCGTGCCCGTGATTGCCTCCTACGGCGACGCGATCGGCATCAGGGCTTTCGCGGAACGCAAGAATATCGACTCGGACCTGGCCGAAACCGAGTTCTCCGCCCTGACCGACCTCATCGACACGCCCTACATCAACATGGAATCGGCCATGAACCATCCCTGCCAGAGTCTCGCCGACTGGAAGACGCTGGATGACCTCGAGGTCCCGGCCAACGACGGCAAGTTCGTCCTGAGCTGGGCTTACCATCCGAAGGCGCTGCCGCTGGCGGTGCCGGCGACAACCTTGCACATGGCCGCAATGCGCGGCATGGACGTGACCGTGCTGCGGCCCGAAGGGTTCGAGCTGCCGGATGCGCTAATGCAAAAGGCCGCGGCCGCGGCGGAAACGTCGGGTGGCTCCATCCGGGAAACCGATGACCGCGCAGAGGCAATGCAAGACGCCAACGTCATTTACGCGAAATCCTGGTCGTCGACGCGACACTACGGCGACAGGCTCGCGGATCAAAAGCTGCGCGAGGGATTTCTTGACTGGTGCGTCGACGAATCGTGGTTCGGCAACGCGCTCGAAGACTGCCGGTTCATGCACTGCCTGCCCGTGCGCCGCGGCGTTGTCGTCGCCGACGAGATTCTCGACGGCCCGCGCAGCGTCGTCATCCCCGAGGCGCGCAATCGCATGCTGGCGCAGATGGCCGTGCTGCACCAGATGCTCGGAGGCGGATCATGACCTCCAGACGCGACCGCGCCATCGTCGTATCCGCACTCAAGCACGCGGCGCCCTATATCCGCCTGTACAAGGGCAAGGTCTTCATCATAAAGGCGGGCGGCGAAGTGTTCGCGGACCCCGCCAGGACCAATGCGCTGGTCGAACAGGTCGGCATACTGCACCAGGTCGGCATCCGGGTCGTGCTGATTCACGGCGGCGGACCGCAGTCCACCGAGCTTGCGTCGGCACTGGGTCTCGATACGACGTTTGTCGAGGGGCGCCGCGTCACGGACAGCGACTCCCTCAACGTCGCGGCAATGGTACTGAACGGGCAGATCAACACGCGCATTCTCGCAGCTTGCCGCGACCTGGAGATTCCGGCAGTCGGCATCAGCGGCGTTGACGCAGGGCTCATCCGCGCGCACAAGCGACCACCCGTCGAACGCGACGGCGAGGAAGCTGTGGACTATGGTTTTGTCGGCGATATCGACTCGGTTGAAGCCGATATCCTGAGGAAACAACTCGACAACGGCCTGATGCCGGTCGTCAGCCCGCTGTCCTGCGACGAGTCCGGCACGTTGCTGAACATCAATGCCGACACCGTCGCCGCGGCGATCGCGGCCGAACTCAATGCCGAGAAACTGATTCTTGCGACCGGGGCGCCGGGCATTCTCGAGGACATCGAGGACCCGGGCTCGTTGATCAGCTACATCGACCGCACGCACCTCAAGGCGCTCCGCGAAGCGGGCAGCCTCGCAGACGGCATGCTACCCAAGGCCGCCGCGATCGAAGCCGCCATTGCCAACGGCGTGCAGCGCGTGCACGTCATTTCCTACAAGTATCCCGACAGCATTCTTCTCGAAATATTCACGAATGAGGGCACAGGCACGCTCGTGGTCGACGACATCGACGCGCTGACGCCCGAGGAGCAGGGCGAAGCATCATGAGCAGGCTCTGGGAAAAGGGCCTGCCCCTCGACGAACGCGTGTTGCGCTACACGGCCGGAGAAGACCATGCACTCGACGCCCGGCTCGTCGCCTACGACGTACGTGGATCAATCGCGCACGCCGAAATGCTCGCCAAATGCGGCCTGATCGACGCGGAAGATTGCGAAGCGATCCGCGACGGGCTCAGGGCGCTCGAGCAGTCCTTCGAAGCGGGCGAGTGGCAAATAAGCCTCGAAGACGAAGACGTGCACACGGCGCTCGAATCGCGCCTGACCGAGAACATCGGCCCGGCCGGCGGTCGCCTGCACCTCGGGCGCTCGCGCAATGACCAGGTGCTGACCGCCCTGCGGCTGTATCTTCGCGATGCGGCGTTCGATCTCGCCGCGCGCGTTGAGGCCCTGCAATCTTCGGTCGCGGCACTCGCCGGGCGTCAGGGGGACGTGGAGATCCCCGGATACACGCACATGCAACACGCGATGCCATCGACGGTGTCACTGTGGTGCGGCGGCTTCAACGAGGGATTCGCCGACGCGGCCAGCGGGCTGAAGGGTGCGCACGATCGCATCAACAAGAACCCGCTCGGCAGTGCCGCGGGCTACGGTACGCCGGGACTGCCGCTCGATCGCGATTTGACGACCAGGGCCCTCGGCTTTGCGAGTACACAATCACCGGTTACGGCAGCACAGCTGTCGCGCGGCAAGGCGGAAAGCGTGCTGCTCTTCGAGATAGCACTGTTGATGCAGGACCTCGGCCGCATGGCGAGCGACCTGCTGCTGTTCTACACGCAGGAATTCGCTTACATCTCGCTGGCGGCCGAAGTCACGACGGGCTCGTCGATCATGCCGCAGAAACGCAACCCCGACGTGCTCGAGTTGCTGCGCGCCTCGGCCGCGACGTCGCATGCCTGTCTCGACGAGGCCCTGATGATTACTGCGAAGCTGCCGTCCGGCTATCACCGCGACCTGCAGCGGCTCAAGGCGCCTGTGTTTCGTTCCATCGACCTCGCCATGGACAGCGTCGACATCCTCGCTTACGTGCTCGACGGCGTGAAATTCCTGCCCGATAACATCGTTCTCGACCAGGGCATTTTCGCTACCGAGGAAGCCTACAGGCTCGTGCGTGAGGACGGCATTCCGTTTCGGGACGCTTACCGAAAAGTCGCTAAACGATACGCAAAATGATGCCCTATTCGTGGCGCGGGCCTCTATAATCGTTTGATCAGATTAACGGGTTACTCGACATGAAACGTCTTTTCCTTGCGCTCGCCGCCTTTTCCCTGGCGCTCGTCGCCACGGGCTGCGGCCAGAGCGGTCCACTGTACATCCCGGGCAATCCCAGCACGATCCAGAATCCGCCGCCGGCCGAGGAGCAAGCTGAGGAAGAGAAAGAAGAAGACAGCGACTCAGGCTGAAACACGTAACAATGACTGACCTCGTCCTTATCGACGGGTCATCGTACCTGTACCGCGCATTTCACGCGCTGCCGGCGCTCACGAACTCCCAGGGCGAACCGACCGGCGCGCTGCACGGCGTATTGACGATGATCCAGAAGCTCGTGCGCGAGCAGCAGCCCGCGCGTATCGCCGTGGTGTTCGACGCGCCCGGCAAGACCTTCCGCGACGAAATCTACGCCGACTACAAGGCGACGCGACCACCCATGCCCGACGAACTGCGCTCACAGGTGCAGCCGATACTCGATGCCGTCGAGGCAATGGGATTGCCGCTACTGCGCGTTGAGGGCGTCGAAGCCGACGACGTCATTGGCACGCTCTGCACCGAGGCGACGAAGCAGGGCCTCGACGTGCTCGTATCGACGGGAGACAAGGACCTTGCGCAGCTCGTGAACGACAGGGTCACGCTTGTCAACACGATGAACGATACGACGATGGATCGCGACGCGGTCAAGAGCAAGTTTGACGTCTACCCTGAGCAGATCATCGACTATCTCGCGCTCGTCGGCGACACGTCGGACAATATTCCCGGCGTACCGAAAGTCGGCGCCAAGACGGCAGCGAAATGGCTCAATCTCTACGACAGCGCCGACGGCATCGTCGAGCATGGCGATGAGATCAAGGGCAAAGTCGGCGAAAGCCTGCGCGACAGCATCGAGCAGCTGAGGCTTTCGCAGGAACTGGCGGCGATTCGCCGCGATGTGAAACTCGACGTCGGCCTCGACGACCTCGTGGCGAACGAAGCGGACACCGCTGCGCTCAGGAAACTCTACAGTCATTTCGAGCTGCGCACCTTGCTGCGACAAATCGACGAGGAGGCCGACGAGCCTGTTGCGGCGGCAGAGACCGATGCGACCGACTACGAGACCGTTCTGAGCTGGGACGATTTCGATCGCTGGCTGAAGAAAATAAGCGCATCCGAATTGACGGCGTTCGATACCGAAACCAACAGTCTCGATTACATGGAAGCCGAAATTGTCGGCCTGTCGCTGGCCGTGGAGCACGGCGAGGCCTGCTATGTGCCGGTGGCCCACGACTACCCGGGTGCACCCGAGCAATTACCGCGTGACGAGGTGCTCGACAAGCTCAAGCGTTTCCTCGAGGACGATGACAGGAAGAAGGTCGGCCATCACCTCAAGTACGACGCACACATACTCGCGCGCTACGACATAGCGCTGGCCGGCATGCAGTACGACTCCATGCTCGAGTCCTACGTGCTCAACAGCGTGGCAACACGCCACGATATGGACTCGGTTGCGCGGCAGTACCTCGGCAAGGAGACCATTCACTACGAAGACGTCGCGGGAAAAGGCGCGAAGCAGCTCACCTTCAACCAGGTCGATCTCGAGACCGCGTCGCCTTACGCGGCAGAAGATGCCGACATAACGCTGCAACTGCACTCGACACTCTGGGAGCAACTGGGCGAGCATCCTTCGCTGCGCAAGGTGTACGAGGAAATCGAGCAACCCCTGGTGCCCGTGTTACTCGATATGGAAGAGACCGGCGTGCTCGTCGACCGCAAAATGCTCGGCAAGCAGAGTGGCGAGCTGGCGAAGAAGATGGCTGAGCTCGAGGCCAAAGCGCATGAACTCGCAGGCGGGCCTTTTAACCTGGGCTCGCCAAAGCAGCTGCAACAGATCCTGTTCGAGCAGCTGGAACTGCCGGTTATCCGGAAAACCCCCAAAGGGCAGCCATCGACGGCCGAGGATGTGCTCGTCGAACTCGCGAGCGACTACGAACTGCCGGCCGTCATCATCGACTATCGCAGCGTCAGCAAACTGAAGAGCACGTACACCGACAAGCTGCCGTTGCAGATCAACGAGCGAACCGGACGCATCCACACTTCCTATCACCAGGCCGTCGCGGCGACCGGGCGCCTGTCGTCGACGGATCCCAATCTGCAAAACATCCCTATCCGCACACCCGAGGGCCGCCGTATCAGGCAAGCCTTCGTGCCGCCCGATGGCCACGTGCTGCTCGCCGCCGACTATTCGCAGATCGAGCTCAGGATCATGGCGCACCTGTCGGCGGACAAGGGCCTGCTGAAAGCGTTTGCGCAAGAGCAGGACGTGCATCGCGCGACGGCCGCAGAAGTCTTCGAACTGGCGCTCGATGACGTGACCGATGACCAGCGGCGCTCCGCCAAGGCCATCAATTTCGGCCTGATGTACGGCATGTCGGCTTTTGGTCTCGCAAAGCAGCTCGGCATCTCCCGCGGTGAAGCCCAGGAGTACGTCGACCTTTACTTCGATCGCTACCCGGGCGTCAAAGCGTACATGGACAACATCCGCACAACCGCCAGCGAGCAGGGTTATGTCGAAACCGTGTTCGGCCGGCGCCTCTACCTGCCCGAGATCAACGCGCGCAACGCGCAGCGGCGTCAGTATGCGGAGCGCAGCGCCATCAATGCGCCGATGCAGGGCACGGCAGCCGATATCATCAAGAAGGCGATGATCACCGTGCACGCCTGGCTCAACAATGAACGGCCCGGTGCCCGCATGATCATGCAGGTACACGACGAACTCGTGTTCGAAGTCGAGGAAGACAAGATCGACGCCGTGCGGGCGAGGGTCATCGAACTCATGAATGGCGCCGCCAGCCTGTCCGTGCCCCTAAAGGTCGACGCGGGCATCGGGTTGAACTGGGACGAAGCGCACTGAACGGTGCCAACTAACGACGGCGAAAAGCGGCACGTCAGTCACAGACAGTGACGGCGAAAAGCCCCACTTCGGCATCCGATAGCGACGGCGAAAAGCGTCACGTCAGTCACAGACAGTGACGGCGAAAAACCCCACTGCGCACGCCAGCCGTCTGACACCCCCAAGGTGACAAACGCCGAGGTCGGCTGACTTTCCGAAACGGATGAATGCCGCTTGTCCGGGAGCGTGCATCGAGCGCTGTGCCGGGTCGTCCGGGAAAACACTACGTAGTCTATAGCCGGCCCTCGGCCGGCGTGCGAAGTAGTGCTTTCCCGGACGGCCCGACCTGGACTTGATCCAAACTAAATAGTCTTTTTTTTCATACACTTAACGTGAGTCGGGAACTCGTTTGGCAATTAGCACTCTAAACCCATGAGTGCGTAAGTCACTCGCCTGTTTACCTCCCTAAGCAGGCGTGCAACCTGGTAACCCCAAGCCGGTTGCGACTTTTGACCCCGAGGTACCGACGGTACTTCGGGGTTTTTTATGCTTCGGCGGCCAGGAATTCATCGAGCCTGGCGCGCGCCTCGTCCTCACCCGACCGGTTCAGGGCCGAGAATTGCTGCACGGTCGCGACATCGCCCAGATCACGGCGCACCTCGAGCAACGCCGTTGCCGCCTGCCCACGCTTGAGCTTGTCGGCCTTGGTCAGCAGCACGTGGACCGGCAGGCCGACCGAATCGGCGAAGCCCAGCATCTGGCGGTCGAAGTCGGTAAGCCGGCGGCGGATGTCAACGATCAGGAACATGCCCCTGAGGCTCTGTCGCATCTCGAAATAGTCCGCCATGAGATCGGCCCAGTGGTTGCGCATCTTGCCGGCGACCTTAGCGAAGCCGTAGCCCGGCAAATCGACAAGGCGCTTGCCGTCTTCGAGGTGGAAAAAATTCACGAGCCGGGTCCGTCCAGGCGTCTTGCTGGTCCTCGCGAACTGGCGGCGGTTGACGATGACGTTGATGGCGCTCGACTTGCCTGCGTTGGAGCGACCTGCGAAGGCAACCTCCGCGCCGGCGTCCTCGACGAACTGGCTGGGCGCGTTGGCGCTCTTGATGAATCGTGCTTCCGGGTATAGCGACATTGGAGTATGCCCCGTGGATTGTGTGTATAATTTGGGGCTGCTGAGTTCAGGACCAGGGTGGAGTTTGACGGGTTCGGGGTCACGCAGCAAGGCGCTAAAGAGCCTTCCAACCCAGCGTCATGATGACCGGGCGCAACTCAGAAAATCGAAATCAGACAAGGCGATTGCCGTGGCAATCGCAGGGAAGTAACGGTTACAGGATATGAAAATCAATCTCGCTTCGTTGATTGCGCTTGCCAGCCTGGCGGCGTTCCCGGCCCAGGCCGAAAGCCTGGTCGATGGCTCTGTCGAAGATGGCAAAGCCAAGGCTTTAACGTGCACGGCCTGCCATGGCCCGGAAGGCAACAGTTCCAGCGCCTTGTGGCCGAATATCGCCGGCCAGAACGCTTCGTACATCCAGGCTCAGCTCAAGGCATTCAAGGACGGCTCGCGAGTTGACCCGCTTATGTCGAGCCAGGCCATGTTGTTGTCAGACGAAGACATGGCCGACCTCGCCGTGTACTTCGAGAGCCTCCCTGGTGCCGCCCAGGCCGTTGCCGATGCCAGCCTCGTCGCGCGCGGCGAAGCGCTGTATCGCGGCGGTAACACGCAGACCGGCGCCGCGGCCTGCATGGCCTGTCACGGCCCTACCGGGCGCGGCAATCCGGCAGCGCTGTACCCGGCTTTGCAGGGACAGCACTCGGCCTACACCGCCAAGCAGCTCAACGCCTATGCAGACGGCACACGTGAGACCGATGGCAAGCCCCGCATCATGCGCGACATCGCGGCACGCCTGAGCAAGGAAGACATCGAGGCCGTAGCGTCCTACGTGCAGGGCCTGCGCTGACACCAGGAAACGGAACTTATTGAGTACCAGGAACTCGAAATTCGCTTATGAAGAAGCTGATCTGGATATTTGCCCTGCTGTATGCGCTATCGGCATGCAGCAAAGAGGAAGCGGCCCCTGCTCCGGCCGACACTCCCGCCGTCGTCGAAGAGCAGTCAGACGAAGTCACTGACGCCGCCGGGGAAACCGCCGCGACGACCGACGAAACGCTCGAAGTCGTCGAAGAGTCTGCCGCGGAAGCCGAGCCGGCCGACGAAGCAATCGTGCTCGCGGTCGCCGAAACTCCGGCAGTCGCGCGCGAGTGGCAATTCAAGGAAGGTCAACACTACGTCCGCATGGTGCCGACCCAGCCAACGGTCGGCGGCGCCGACAAGATCGAAGTCGCGGAATTCTTCATGTACAGCTGCCCGCACTGTTACGACATGGAGCCGTTTATCAACGAGTGGGCCGCAAACAAGGATCCCAACGTGCGCTTTGTGCGCGTACCGGCCACCTGGAATTCGCTCGTGCGTTTGCACGCGCAGCTTTACTACACCGAGGAAGTCCTGGCCCGCAATGGCGTCATCAAGGATCAGGACGCGTTCCGCGAGTCGATCTTCCAGGAATACCATCGACGCGGCAATCGCATGACGTCGAAAGATGCCATTCAGAAACTGTTTGCGCGCTTCGGCAGCGTCAGCGCCGAGGATTTCGAGCGCACCTGGAATTCGTTCGAGGTCAACCAGAAGCTGCGTGTTGCGGGCGACCTGCAACGTCGTTACAGCATTTCGTCGGTGCCAGCCGTTGTCGTTAACGGCAAGTACCGTACCGATGCCGGCATGGCGGGCAACAGTTATCCAAAGCTCATGGAACTCATCGACGAACTGACGGTTCGTGAGGGCTTGCGCTAGGCCGCACCCGCCCGAGAGCAGAGTGCGTCGATACCATCCACAGGTCAACACCGTGAAACGCGCCCTCCTTGTCCTGTCCCTGCTGGCTGGCAGCGCTGCCGTCGCCACGCCGACCGACGAGGCGTTCGAGAATCTGGGCGCCGAGTACATCAGCGACCTGCCCAACCTCTCTCCGGTTACAGCGACGCTGATCGGAGATCACAGCGCTGATGACGAACTCGACCGCGTCGACGCGGAAAGCCGCGAGGAACGGCGGATCCTGCTCAATGAATATCTGCACGCGCTCAGCCGTATCGATCGCGATCAATTGTCGCGCGCAAACCAGGTCGACGCCGAGCTGCTGTCGCACGAAGTAGAGTCCAGCCTGTGGGCGCTCGACCAACTGCAGGAATGGGCGTGGGATCCGCTTTACTACGTCAACATATCCGGCAGTGCCGTGTACGGACTGCTTGCCCGGGATTTTGCGCCTGTCGAGACGAGGCTCGTGAGCGTCGCGTCCCGGCTCGAGCAGCTCCCGCGCTTTCTTGAGCAGGCACGATCGTCGCTGCAGCCCGAGCGCGTGCCGCGGATCCATGCCGAGACCGCCGTACAGCAAAATCCCGGGCTGCTGTCCATCATCGAGACCATGGTGGTTCCGCGCATGGATGTGCTCGACGACGAACAGCGAACGCGCCTCGAGGTCGCGATAGAGACCGCCAAAGACGCCGTTGCAGATCACCAGACGTGGCTCGAAGAGGAACTGCTGCCGCGGGCGAGCGGCAGCTTTCGCATCGGCGCGGATAAATACGATACCAAGCTTGCGTTCGCCCTGAATTCGCCGCTGGGCCGCAAGGAGATTACGGCGAGGGCGTGGAGCGAATACGAATCGGTGCGTAACGAGATGTACGAGGTTGCCAGGACCGTCTATTCCGGCAAGCATCCCTACACCGATTACCCCGACGACCCGGACGAGGCCTACCAGCAAGCCATCATTCGCGCGGCACTCGAGGAAGCGTACGCGAAGCTGCCACCGCGCGACGGCATTGTCGACGTTGCAAAGCAGTATCTGCAGCAGGCAATCGACTTCGTCGTTGAACACAACATCGTGACGATGCCCGAGGAGCCCGTCGAGATCATCATCATGCCCGAGTTCCAGCGCGGCGTTACGGTGGCGTACCTGGACCCGCCGGGTCCCCTCGACCGGGAACAGCCCGCGTTTTACGCCATCGCGCCGCTGCCCGACGACTGGAGCGAGGAGCAGATCGAGTCTTTCCTGCGCGAGTACAACATGTTCTCGATGCAGGACCTGACGATTCACGAGGGCGTGCCGGGTCATTCACTGCAGCTCGCCCTGAGCAACCGCTATCCGTCTACGTTGCGTGCGGTGCTGTGGTCGGGTCCGTTCGTCGAAGGCTGGGGCGTTTACGCCGAGCAGATGATGATCGAGCAGGGTTACCTCGATCACGACCCGCTCATGAAACTCATCAATCTCAAGTGGTACCTGCGCGCGATCACCAACGCCATTATGGACTCCGCCATCCACGTCGACGGAATGACCGAAGAAGCGGCAATGCGGCTCATGGTCGAAGGCGGTTTCCAGGAGGAGCGCGAGGCGGCCGGCAAATGGGTGCGCGCACAGCTTACCTCGGCGCAGCTATCGACCTATTTCGTCGGCTACCAGGAACATCTCGAGATGCGGGCGGCCATGGAAGCCGCATGGGGCGACGAATTCACATTGCGTCGCTACCACGACCAGGCCTTATCCTACGGCTCGCCGCCCGTGCGTTTCGTGCGCGCCCTGATGCTTGGCGAACGCATCCCGCGGCGCCGCGAATAAGGCCGAGCAGGTCGAAGTGGATATAGGCGATAAAGCCCCGTCTATTTGATGCGCGCGATACGGATGCGACGAGTCTCGCCTTCGGGCAGCATCTTGTAACCGAAAACGTCTTTCGTGATCGTAATGTTGAAGTCGCATTCCTTGTACGACAGGCGTCTGTCGGATTTTTGCTTCCAGACCTGGCCATTCTCGAAATAAAAGAAGTAGCGGCGGAAGCCGTCCTTCTCGCACCTTACAACTCTTGCCTGCAGCTCGAGTTCCTCGCTCTTCTTAACGCCGACCTGCTCTTGCCCGAGCGTTGCGAGCCGGTCATCGTTAGCCGGTGGAGCGTCAGCGACTTCCGCCACAGCGTCTGTCACGGAATCAGTTTCTTCGCTTGTTTGTTCCGCCGCCGTATCCGTTTTTACAACCGCCGGCGCCGGGCGCTCGGCTTCCGGCTTGCGACTGGCAACCTCGTCATAACAGGCGAGGCGAACGGCCTGATCCTCAAGCACTCGGCATTGCTTCAGATTTTCTTCGACAGATGTTTCCGCTGTTGCTGCAACGCCCAATAGGCAGCCTGCCGTTACTATCGGCACGCTGCATAGCAACCGATTCAAGATTTTTTTGCACATCTTCTTCATTTCTCCCTACAAATCGACGCCGCCGGCCTCCAGTCGTTGACGCAGAGGTTCGAGATGCTCCGCGTACTGCCTCCATTTGTCTATCGAGCGCGTATGCGCCTTTTCGCGCACTTGTGTGGAACTGGCGGTAGCCACGGCCGCAATGTTTTTCTCGAAATGCAGACACGCTTCTTCGAATTCGAGACCGAGAGCCGCAATCAGCCGGCGCGTCTCATGCTCCTGACTCGACACGAGCTTTTCGTACTCGACTTCGACCATCCGATCCCCCAAAGTTCCCCGCCAATGGCGAGACATTCGATCGTAGGCCAGGTAATACTCAGCCAGGTCATCCAGCGAATACGCGAATCGAAAATAGGATTGTTTGTACATTGCGAAGCACGCGTCCATCGGATGCCTGCGCAGGTGGACAATTTTTGCGTCGGGCCACGCCTTCGCGATGAATCCCGCGTAGTTGACGTTTTCGGGCAGCTTGTCGATGAACAGCGGTTCGTCGGAAAGTCGATAGGAAATCGCGTCGAGATAATCACGCCCGATCTGCGCGGCGTCGGCAGCGGCCGCGGCCGTGACGATCTCCGGCGTCATTCCGGACACGCCCTGAATCCGGCTGTTGCGTTTCAGGACCATCTGCATAAGCTGCGTTTCGCCGGCGCTTTGCACCTGTGAATGGCTCGACAAAATCCGGTCGGTCAGTGTCGTTCCCGTTCGCGGCAAGCCGACGATAAATACCGGTGTCCGTGGGTGCTTTTCTTTCGAGGGCGTGTCCGCGAGCCATTCCGCGTCACAGACATCGACGATCCTGTCGATGACTTCGACGTCAGTCGCCACATCATAATCCGCGACCGTCTTTACGGCATCGCCGCCTTTCTTGTAGTACCTGAACGAGTCGTCCCACTGTTCGAGATCTTCGTACTCCTTACCCAGCGCGTAGTAAATGAAGATATTTTTCGCCGGATCGGGATCACTTTTCTGCAATACGTACAGCATTTTCCTGATGTGCGCATCGTCCCCGGCGCGGCCCAGTTGCGACAACTCGTAATGGTTTTGCTGGTGCATCGGGTTGCGCTTGAGCAGCCCCTCGTAGATCGATCTCGCCTCGTCAATCTTGCCCAGGTACACGGCGCAAGATGCGAGATTGGCTTTGAAAGGCTCGACATTGGGTTGCTTTGCAATTGCCGCTTTGTAAAGCGGGTACGCATCGCGATAAAGGCTCATCGCGGCATAGGTCTGCCCTGCCATGTCCAGGTAGACCGGGCTGTCATCGAGCGATGACCGATACCGATCAAGCAACTGCCGTGCGTCGGCGTAGCGATTCAGAAGGATATACTGGTGCGCGAGTTCGACTCCTGCATCGTAGCGGCTTTCGTCGAGTTCTATCGCCCGCGCAAAATACCGAGCTGCAGGCTCGGCACGCCGCGCTGCTTTCTGCGCCAGGCCAAACAGGAACGGCCCCTCAGCGTCCTGCGGCGCATGCTTGCTGATCTCGAGCGCGCAGGCGTTCACGCGTGCCCAGTCGCGGACCTTGACCGCCTGGCGGCCGACTGCCGCCATTTGCAGGATGTCTGGCCGCGAACTCTTCATTATTCGACGGCGATGCCAGCCTGTTCGAGGATCTCCCGCAGTGGTTGTAACTGCTCCTCAAAGCGCTTCCATTTGTTAACGGAACCCGTATGCACTTTCTGCCGCACCTGCACGGAACTTGCAGTCGAGGATGGCGCCGCATTCTTTTCGAAGCTGAGGCAGGCTTCCTCGAACTCCAGCCCGAGCCCGTCCAGTAAGGCACGCGTCTGCGCCTCCTGGTCCGACACGAGGTTTTCGTACTCGACCTCGACAAGACGATCACCGATGAGATTCTTCCAATGCCTGCACAAGCGATCGTAGGCAACATAGTAGGTACCAAGATCCTCGAGATCGTATGAGAACTTGTAGGCCCAGGTGAATGCCTGCTTGAACATCGAGAAGCAGGAGTCCATAGGGTTGCGCCGCAGCAGGACCATCGGCGCATCCGGCCACGCTTTCGCGATGAAGCCGAGATACAGCACGTTAAACGGCAACTTGTCGATAAAAATCGGCTCGTCGCCGAGGCGATAATCGATAGCGTCGACGTAGCCGGTCGTTAGCGAGGATATATCCTTGCCGGCGAAGGCGCGGATCATGTCGGGATTCATCTTTTCGACACTGGCGACGCCGCTCTCGCGACGCATCACCATTTGTACGAACTCCGTTTCCCCCACAGTCGCCACGGTGGAGTGACTGGCGATGATGCGCTCGGTCAATGTCGTTCCGGTCCGGGGCAAGCCCACGACGAACATCGGCGTTTTTTTCGTTTCGGGCGGCGCCTTGCCGTCGGCAAGCCAGTCCTCGTCGCAAGTTTCGATAATCGTATCGATGATCGAAAGATCCAGCTCGATATCGTAGTTGGCTACGCTTTTCACCGCATCGCCGGCGCGCTTGTAGTAGTCGAAAGACCTGTCCCAGTCCTGAAGATCCTCGTATTCCTTGCCCAGCGCGTAATACAGGAAGATGTTCTTGTCCGGCGCCAGTCGGGTTTCCGCAAGTACCCTCTCCATCTGCTCGATGTGCTCGTGGTCGGTGGCACGCTCGAGGCGCGCCAGCTGGTAATGATTGTGTTGGTGGTTCGGGTTCTTTTCGAGCAGTGCCCGGTACATTCTTTTTGCCGTGTCGATTTCTCCGACATAGACGGCGCAGGTTGCGAGGTTGGCCTGGAACAAGCTGATATCGGGCTGCAGCTCGATCGCCTTGTTGAACAGCGGCCAGGCCTTCTCCGCCATGCCGATCTGGGTGTACACGGTACCCGCAAGGTTCAGGTAGCGAGGGCTGTTTGCAAGGGCTGCCTCATGGCGGCCCAGGATTTCCGCGACGTCCCCGTTGCGACGGGCCATCGAGTACTGGCTCGACAGTTCAATTGCGGCATCGTAGCGTTGTGGGTCGACCTCCAGTACACGCTCGAACGCTTTGGTGGCTTCCCTGGGATTCTGTGAGGCTTTCTCGAAGAGTCCCAGGAGGAAATGACCTTCCGCTTCCTGCGGCGCGCGTTGCAGAATGCCGTTGGCGCAGTCGCGGACCGTCGCCCAGTCCCTTGCGGCCATCGCCCTTCTGCCTGCGTTACTGAGATTTGCGATGTCGGAATCCATCCCGCTAATCTGACATTGATCGGCGGCTTAATCAATCGGCTATACTTCGGCATCCAATGAACAGGCACACGGTCGATCAAGTGCAGGAAAAACGCAATTCAGGAGACACTCGGGGCTGGGATACTTACTGGCAGGGCGCCCGCGATTCCGATGCTTACGCATCCGGTGGCGTAAGTCACCCTGCGGTAGCGGCATTCTGGGACGAGGCACTCACAGCAATTCTGCCTCGATACACGCGGGCGCGAATTCTCGATATTGCGACCGGGAGCGGCGCCGTCATCGAAAGTCTTTCGCGCCGCGGCGACGACCACAGTTTTGGCGTCACCTGCGTAGACATTTCGGAGGCCGCTGTCGACAGCGTCCGCAAACGCTTCCCCGAAGTTACGGGTGTCGTCGCCGATGCCAACGAGATTCCTCTCGACCCAGGCAGCTTCGACCTCGTTACGAGCCAGTTCGGCATCGAGTACGCCGGACTCGGCGCTTTTGATGAAGCGACACGACTGCTCGATGATGGCGGTACGCTCGTGCTTCTGGTTCATACCCGGCCCGGATCGATCTATGAAGAATGTACCGCAGCCCGAACCGCTGTCGAGAGAACGCGCCGCTGCGACTTCGTGCCACTTGCGATACGATTCTTCGAAGCAGGGTTTGCCGCCGTGAGTGGCGCGGATAGAGCTCCTTACGATCGCGCCGGCACAGCGCTGAATCCTGCGATCCAGGAGGTGGGTGCGATTCTCGCCGAATATGGCGAGCACGTCGCGGGCGATACGATCATCCGCCTGTATTCCGACGTCCAGAGGATTCACAACCGTATTCAACATTACGACCCGAACGAAGTCCTCACATGGCTGAGGTCGATGCAGACCGAACTCGCCCAGTACGAGGAACGAATGGCATCCATGTGCGAAGCGGCATTTGACGAGAAACACCTGGATGAGGTGTGCCAGCGGCTGCGCGAGCGTGGCCTCGATCTCGGTCGGGCCGAGGCGCTCCGGCCGAACGACTCGGGACTGCCGCTTGCATGGATACTGCAGGCCACTCGCGGCAGCCAAAAGGAAGCAGAATGACAGACAAGAAACACAGTCGCGAGGAGGCCGCCAA
>CAMYOJ010000059.1 GCA_947259985.1 uncultured Woeseiaceae bacterium | reverse complement strand
TCACTGGACAATCCCACGTATTCGACAAACGACGGCCCATCACGACTGCTGTTACGGGTGCCAAGAACCCTCATCCCAAGCACGGCGCCGCGCTTCGCGACCTCGGTGCCAATGCCACCCAGACCGACAACCAGCATCGTCTTTCCGGAGACCGGGAACATTGCCGATGTCACTTCGCGCCGCCGCATCCAGCTGCCGTCCTGCATGCCTTTGGCGTACGTCGGCAGGCCCCGCGCGAGTGCGAGCGTCATTGCTATGGCGTGCTCACCGATGACCGGGGCCGACATCTTCTGCATGTTCGTCAGGATTACATCACCGCTGGCCACGGCCGGAACGCGGACGCAACGTTCGGCGCCCGATGAGAAGATCTGCACCCAAACCAGCCGAGGCGCCGCCGCCAGCAGTCGTTCGCTGCAAAGACCGAGAATCGCATCGGCGTCGGCAGCCTGCTCAATTGCGCCGGCCTCCGACGCCACGACCACGAACTCGGTATCGGGCATCGATGATCGCAGGGCCTCGACCTCTTCGCCGTCGAGTCGAGCCACCAGCACCTTGCGGGCACCCTGCCATCGTGGCATTTCATTGACGGCGACGCGGCCCTCTTTGATCCCGGCGTCGCGCACGAGTTCGTCAATCGAGATTTCGCCGAAGGCGGTGACTGCGAAGAGCAGAAGCGTGACGACAGGCAGTGCTCGCATTGCGTTCCCTGGTGGTCCTGCAAAAACAATATGCTATCACTTAATTGCCTAGGCAATTAAGTAAACTGTCCCTTTAATTCAGTCCCCTTTCTCTAGGCTGGGAAGAAATCGATCGGCTTGGTCGTTGTAATCGCCTCGACGTCACGCGACTCGAAGCGGAACAACTTGATGCGCTGCACGAGCTTGCGTTCGAGCTCGGGATCACCCAGTTCGCTCGACACGACCTCACACATCGTGACCTGCCCGTTCGGTGCGATCGTCAGGCGAAGCACGAGCTTGCCCTCGAGCGACGGGTCTTTGCGCAGTGCGCGATTGTAGAGCGCAAAAATGGCACCCTTGTTCTTGTCGAAAACAAGCTCAATCTCTTCACGCGAGCGTGACGCCTTGCCGCTCGTACCCGTGCGCGATGCGCCCGGCCCGGACGGAGCGATGCCTGCGACCGGGCTGGCGACCTTGGTCGTCGTGCGGCCGGCAATGCCGGTACCGCCCGTATTGCGGCTCATGTTCGCGGTGTTGATGCCGCTGGACGCCGAGCCTGCTTTCGACGTGATCATCGAGCGTTCGTTACGTGCTGCCTCGCCGACGGACGCGGTCAGCACACGATCGTCAGCGACCTGCAATTCCTGGTCCACGAGGTCGGCGAGATCTTCCGCGAACGGCATGAACGCAGCCTGCGCTTCCTCGCGCGCCTGCTCGGTCCTGTCGACGACAGGCTCGGGCTCGGGCTCTGGTTCCGGCTCGGGCTCGGGCTCGGGTTCTTTCTCAACGACCTTCTCGGGCTCCGGCTCTTCGACCTCGGGCTCCGGTTCCTCCTCCTTGGGCGGCGGCGGAGGCGGCGGCAGAGGTTTTTCCTCGAGCAACAGCTGTGCGATACGCGGCGGGATCTCTTCGACATCGAAAGGATCCGGTTCGGGTACGGGAATGAACGGCCAGACGATACTGAGCGCAATACAGATCAGGAAGATGATGCCGAGCAGGCGCTGGAACTTGCGTTCCTGATCCCGACCCGTCGTCCAGGGCAGGTCATACTCTCTGTAAAACGGTAAGTCCAATTCCGTGACTCCTGGTCTCTGTGCCGTGCCTTACAGCGATGCCTGCAGGTCGTCCAGCTTGTCTGAACTCTTCTGCAGCACGGCCAGCGAAATCTGTCCATAATCCGATGCCGTACACGTTGCCATGACCTTCTTCAGCAAACGGTACGGAATATCCTTGTCGCCCAGGATCGTGACTTCGCGACCGGCGACGTCATCCTTGGCTTCCCTGCGCAGCACACGATCGTTCTGCGATAACAACGCCTCACGCAGCCCGGGAATGTCGTTGCCCTTGGTAGTCATCACTTCCTTGATGTTGGCGACCGGCGTGCCCTGCACGAGGATTTCGGTCCTGCCAATGAGGATCGTGACTGTTTCCTCGGGCTTCTTCTCGGCGATCGACTCGGGCAGCTTCATGTCCTTGGCGTTGGGCAGGGTCTGCACGTCCGAGGAATTCACCAGCAGGAAGAACACCAGGATCGTGAAGATGTCCATCAGCGAGACGAGATTGAGAGCACCCGCGCCCTTGTTGCGCTTGTGGTGCTTGTTCATGCGTTTTGCGCGTGCTGACTTGACCATTACGAAGCCCCCCCGTCGAGCACCGGCGCGTCGCCGATGGAAATGTCGGGGAACAGGTCAGAGCGCATGACCTGCGTCTTGCCTTCGACGATCTCCTGTGCGACGCGCACTGTGTCCATCACCTGTACCAATGTGTCGTAGGGGATCTCCTGCTCGAGCAGAATGGACGCATCGGTCTTGGTCGGATAGCGCTCTTTCAACTGCATGAGCTTTTCTCCGAGTGCCGCATAGTCGTAACCTTCGTCAGAGTTGGGGTAGATGCCCAACAGGCCCTGGTTACGGTCACCAACTTCAATCTTGTCCTGACGCACGATAATTTCGAGCTGGAAGGTCTGTTCCTGCGGTTCCACGGGCTCGTTAGAGGAGCCTGGCAGATTCAATTCGATAATCGCCATTCGCGAGAACACCGCGGTGATAAGCAGGAACGGAACCAGGATCACCATCAGGTTCATGAATGCCGTGATGTTGAGTTCGACCGCATCATGGCGATGATGACGGCCGCCTCTGCGGCTCTGGATCATGTCTTATGCTCCAGTGGTGTTCAGCTGACGTTCGGTAACCGCATTCAGGAACTTGACGCTGGCCATCTCGAGGCTGTCCACGAGCGCATTGGTCTTCGTCTGCAGCAGCGCATGAATCAGCAGCAGCGGAATAGCGGCCATCAGGCCGAATGCCGTCGTGTTCATGGCGGTCGAAATTGACGCCGACAGCATGTCGGCTTTCTCGGCCGGATTCGCTTCGGCAACGGCTGTGAACGCCGAGATAAGACCGATAATCGTACCCAGAAGACCGAGCAGCGTCGCAATGTTTGCCAGCGTCGCGATGTAATGCGTACGCTTCTCGAGACGTGGCAGCACCTCCATGAGGCTCTCTTCCATCGCCTTCTCGATGTCGTCGCGGCGGCGTGCCGACTTAACGCGGTACAGGCCATAGGTCAGGATCGAGCCGATGGCCGCCTTGGATTTGGCGGTATGCTGCGCCGCTTCCTGGAAGTTGCCGGCCTTGAGATACGGCACGATCTTCTTCCACAAAGAACGATTGCTGGCGCCCGACACTGTCAGGTACGTCCAGCGTTCGATCGCAATCGCGATACCGAACCCGAATACCAGCAGGATGGGGATCATGAAAGGACCGCCTTCCTGAAAAAACCGCACGATAGTGCTCATTTGTCTGCTCCTCTAAAACAGATGATTCATTGCGCGGGCGCAGTGCCCGCTCCTTCCTACAATCGCGCGCATCGGCGCGCTCTTACTCTTCTGCTTCGCCGTTCAGGTCGTCGTAATAATCGACCTGGCGGATAAATTCTTCCCTGTCGATCGGTGCGAGCACCTCATCGAGCAGCGTATTGACGGGCCTACCCATCAGGTCGCCCGGGTCCGACTTTTGCCAGGGCACGATGTACAGCACTTTCGGCAGTTCCTGGTTACCCGTAATCTCGGTGCGACCCAGTTCAATCGTGTCCATGACCCGGTTACCGGCCGTGGTCCGCGTGATGTCCTGCGCCTCGCGAGCTTCCTCCTGCTCGGCCACCGCCGACGTATCAACGGCAGGCATCAGGTCATCGTCCGTCGTCTCCTCGTCCATCGTCTCCTGGGCGAAAGTGGCAAACGCTGCCAACAACATGGCGAGCATGAATCCGGAGCCGAGTACTGACCTGGTTCGAGTAGTCATGTCCGTCAATCCGCCACGTTTGCCGTGCGCTGGGACGCCGCCACGCGACGCCTCAGGTCCGCTATCCATTTCTCGACCTGCTTGTCCTCTCCGACAAGCGTCTGGTAGGCCTCGAAATGCTGCAGTGCCACATCGAGGCGCTGCAGGTAGAGCTCGTTAAGGACGCCCAGGTTGTAGTGTGCCAAGGCATAATCGGGGTTGACTGTGACGGCCTTCAAATAAGCGGCTTCTGCCTCAAGAAAATTGCCATTTTTGCGAAGTAGCATGCCTGATTGGTTCAGCGCCGCGGGATGATTGGGATTCAGGGCCAATGCGGCATCCAGGGCAGACCTTGCGGCCTCATAATTCTCGTTATTGGCGTGAATAATGGCCAGATTGACGTATGCGCCCGGATACCCGGGGTACTGCAGCAGGAATTCCTTGAATCGAAGCTCGGCATCGACGAAATCGCCGGCAGCCATCGAGGCGGCCGCCTGTTCATAAAGCGTCTGTACCTGCGGCGGGATTTCGGGAGTCACGGATTCACCCGCAACGGCCTCAGCCTGCTGCGCGGCGGGTCGTGGCGCCTTGGCGGCACCGCCGCCGGCACAGCCCGCAACTGCGAGCATCGCCAGCACGGACACGGCCGTGCGGCTGTTCTTAATAAAGCGCTGTAACAACATCTTCGCTGCGCTCCTTCTTTGCGTACCGCGCCGGCATCAGGCCAGCCAGTCTCTCAAAACTTTTTTCCACCCATTCGTCGAAGATGCCTTCGGCCGCCCTGTCGGCGTTGGCCTTGTAAAGATCGATGGCCTTCTCCTCGAACGGGTACGCCTGCTCCTCGAGCAGCAGTTCGTACTGCTCCAGTGCATCTGCCTCGAGCTCGGCCGGCCGGTCTGAATCCAGCAGGTCCGCACTGAACTGCTCATACACCTCTCCGAGGCGGAACGTCGACGCCGTCGTCACTTCCGCGACGCCGTAGTCGGCCGCGCTCGTATAGGCCTTGATCACATCTTCCATTAGCGATTTCTTGAGTTTCAGGCTCTCGGCCAGTGGCTGCGACAGCTTCACGACCTCGAAGCGCTTGCGAACGGGTTCTGCGAGTTCCAGCGATGCCGTCGCGGCGAGGTACCGCGTGCGGTCCGAGCGCTGCGCCCCGGCCGTGGCATCGACCGATACGAGATCCTCGAGCCTCGCGACACGCTCCTGCTCGTTGCCCGTCTGGCGCGCGATTTCGAGCAGGCGGTACCGTGCCTCGATCGACTCCGACAAGGGATTCGGGTAGCGCGCGATGATGTCGTTGAGCACGCGCTGCTCACTCGACAAGGTGCCGGTCTGCTTGTAAAGCTCGGATGCCTTCCACAAAGCCTCACGCCGCACGTCTTCGGTATTGGACTCGTTCCGCGCAATACGTTCGAATTCGGCCGCTGCCTGGCCGGCCTCGCCGGACTCGAGATAGGTCACGGCCAGTTTCTGTGTTACGTCATCGCTGAATTCGCTGTCCGGATAATCGCGGCGGAATTTCTCGAGCACGCCCGACGCGCGATCCCACGCCTGCAGGTTGATCAATGCGGCTGCGGCGTCGTACTCGGCCGTTGCGCGAATGGCCGAGTCGGGAACCGCCTGGCCCAGGCGAGTGAAATGCGTCACCGCCGTTTCGAGATCGCCGGCGTCGCGAGCCTGCTCACCCTGTTTGTAGATGCTCGATGCAATACGGTCCTTGATTTCCTGCCCGGCCGCGGCATCGTCGGCCGGCGTGAAATTCCTCAGGCTGTAATAGGCGCTTTCAGCCTCGACGAAATTTCCGAGATCGAACTGCGAATGAGCAATCACGGTCCACGCCGTGCGGGCCAGCCTGGGCTCGACAGGGGGTTGCTTCGCCACGACAGCCTGGCCAACGGCGACGGCAAGATCGAACTGGCCCTGTGCGAACAGGTCCTCCGCCACGGTCGTCAGGACCGCACCGGACTCGGGATGCTCGGGATAGGTGTCGGCGAATCGGAGGCCGCTGTCGAGGTACTGCTGGTGCCATTCGCTCTTTGCGGCTCCGGTCAGAGACTTCTCGTATTCGCGATATGAGAGTATTGCGGCATAGGCCGCTTCGGCCGATTTCTCGTGGTCGATGTAGCCGTAGGCCGTGCGTTCGTATTCGATCGTCGCTTCGCGGTAGTCCTCGCTCTCGAACAGGATCTCGGCAAGCAGAAAGTTGGTATTGGCACTGTCGGCCTCACCCGGGAAGTACGCCAGGTATTTGCGATACCAGTTCGCCGCCTGCTGGTAGTCGCTCTTCTTGCCATCCCGCTGTGCCTCGGCATGGTAGTACTGGGCGAGGTCCGTGAGATTGTTCTTCAGGTGTTTGGCAACGGCTTCGTTCTCTTCACGCGGATTGCGAACCCAGAACGGGCCGTCCATGCCATAGCGCTCGACGAAACCTTCCTTGCCTTCGAGCACCAGGGTCGGGAAACCGCCTTTCTTGTAGGCCTCGATCACGGCAACCTGAAGTACGGGCGCCTTGGGATGATACGGATCCTGCTCGACGAATGCTTCGTAGGTCTCGGCCGCATCGACGAAGCGCTCCTGTTCGAGATAGAGATCGCCGAGATTGCTGTAGATCACGTAGCTGTACGCAGGCGCCTGTCGCTGGGCCAGAAAGGCGTCGATGCTGTCCGCACCCTCCATGTAGGAGAAACTGATACTCAGTACGCGAAAGGCGTCTTCGACGAGTTCGCGCTCGGCGCGCTTCAGGTCGGCCAGGCGTTCCTCGCCCTCGCCGATCTCGACGCCTGCGATCTTGCGATCGAGTAGTTCGAAGAACGGCACGAGGCTGTCCTCGTACCAGGCCAGCTTGAATTGTGACCAGCCAAGCTTGTACAGCGACTGCTCGTAAAAGCGCGATTCCTCACCGTACTTCACGACGTCCTGGTACGCCATCTCGGCGTCGTTGTAGCGTTTGCGCAGGAACAGCATTTCGCCGCGGCGGAACTGCACCTCGTCGATCAGCGCCGTATCCGGAAACTTGGTCACCAGTTCGTCGAGAACGTCCTGCGCCTCGTCCGTGCGCCCGCCAATCTCGTAGGCGCGCGCGAGCTGGTAAAGCACCGTGTCGTTGCGGCGATAGTCGGGATAGGCTTCGAGAAGCTGCTGATACAGGCCCACCGCATTGTCGTAGCCGACCGAATCGAGTGACTCGATGTTGGCCGCGAGCTGATCGGCTTCGGTCGCCTCGAGCTCAAGGTCGCCCAGGCGACGCATCGCCTCCGCTCGCAGCTCGGGATCGTCAGAAACGAGATCGAGAAATGCGCGGTAGTTGTCACGCGCCAGGTCCGAGCTGTCCATAATCACTTTGCCGGGCCGCACCTGGACGGTCTTCTTTTCCAGGCTCTTGATCGTCTCCTTTTCTTTGACGCGAGCGTTTGCGCCGGGAGCACACAGCAGAAGAGCGAGGGCCACGATAGACAGGTAGCGGAACATCATTCCGACACCTCCCCGACCGTCGCGGCAATATCGTATATGGCCGCGAGTGCGAAACGCGCCTGCACCGTGTAAATGTCGAGTCGTTGCTTCTGAGCCCGCAGCTCACCGACGGCGATGGCCTGCAGGAAAGCGCGCTGTTGCGCGAGCGCGTCGCCGACGCGCATCTTCATGCCCTCGATGCGCGGCGTCAGGCCGTAGACGCGGTTGCTGAGCTCGTCGAAGTACACAGGCTCGGTGCGCATCGTCTCGTCGATCTGTCGGCGCGAGCGCTGCGCGTCGACGAGTGCTTCACCAGCCTGTCGCAAATTGCGGCGAATGCGCCACAAACGATCGCCGAATTCGCCTTCGAGTTCCCACTGCAGCACACCTTTGAGTAGCGCGATCTTGTCGCGCACCTCCGCCGCCTCAGGAATATTGGCAGCCAGTGCCGGCGTGCTCTCGAGGCCTGTTATTTCGCCCCACATCTCGAACTCGGACCTGGTCGCGAGCGCCAGCCAGTCGTTGCTCTCCTCGATATTATTGAGCGTCGAATCGAACTCGAGCTTGCGGCTCACCATCTCGTCGAGGTCAGCCCGCGCCAGCGCGTCCTCTATGCGCGGCAGGCGTACGGCGTACGCTTCTCTCCGCGTTTCGAGCATGTTGGCGTACACTTCAACATTCTGCTGCCAGTCGTCGAGGTTGCGATAGAGGTAACTCAGGTCGCGGTAATTCTTGAGGCCTTCCTGGAACTCGTGAGTCGCCAACAGGTGGAATAAATAGCGTCCCTCGGGCCCTTCCGGCAGCTCCTCGAGGCGCCAGAACCAGCCGGTGCTATCCAGCGGATCGTCGGCCAGGAAGTCGTCGAACAACTGGCCGGACTCGATATGGCCGATGGTGCGGTCGAGGCGATTGGTTTCCTCGTAAAACGCCTCGATCGCATTCAGGTAATGGTCCGCGGCCTGGCTGATGGAATCGAGCTGGGCCATCGCGTAGGGAATCGCCAGCATGGACTCCTGCACGGCGGAATCCAGGAGATCGCGACTCCGCAGCTCCATCCATGGCACCAGCGCCCTCTGGTAGTTGTTCATTTCGGCATCGGCCCAACCGACACCGAGCAGCGCCTTGTTGGAAAACGGGCCTTCGAGACGCACTCGCTGCAACGGGGGCTTGGCCGCAAGCGGTTGGCCATCCTGCAACAAGGCATAACCGAGCGCGAGATTGGCCTTGTCGCGTAGCGACATGAGCTCACTGTTAAAAGGGTCGAGGTTGCCGAGGTCTTCGAGCAGTTTGGCCGCTTCATCGACGCGACCGCTGCGCACCAATGCGACGCCGATGTTGAACTTGGCGTAACTTGCCCACTCGGTCTTGCCTTTCCAGTTCGTGAGCTTCGCGATCGCGGCGTCGTATTCGCCGGCATCGATCAGGATTTGCGCGTCGAGCATGAGCGCTTCGCGCTGCAGGTTCTTCGGTAACTCGCCCTCAACGTATGACAAAGCCTGTTGCGACTTGTCGAGATAGCCGCGCTGGTACCAGATCTTTGCGAGAAAGAACCAGGTGCGATCACGAATCTCGGAATCAACATTGTCCGCAAGCAGTCTTTCGAAGATCTCGGCAGCTTCGAGGTGGTGACCGTAGGACAGGAACATGCCGCCCAGCAGCAATTCCGCTTCGTCGGCATGCTGTTCGAGCTGCTGCCTGTCCTTCGCGGCCAGCAGACGCACGATCGCGGGGAAATAATCGTCCTGATAAAAGTAGAACAGGACCTCGCCGTACTGCGGGTCCTGCACAACGATCGGCTCACGATCGTTATCGGCTGCCACGGCCCTGTCGGTCGGAGCGATCAGCACCAACAACAAGCACAGGCAACTAAGTAGTGAGCGACCTGAGGGCAAAGGTCACTCCCATTCCTTGATAAAGAATTCCGGCTGCTGTTTCTTGACGCGATCGCTTATTTCGAGTTCCAGGTATTTGGCGCCGATGCCCTTGTCGAAGCGCATCGTCGCGCCGCGGCGGTAGTCGCGGACGTGCGGGCCCTTACCCGTGAAGACGGCGATCAGTTCGTGATCGCCCGTCTTGAGGTTGGCCATGTGCACACGATGCACGCCGCCGCGAATCAATGCGTCGGCTTCGCGCGCCGTGTAAAGATAGTTAGCGACTTCCTTACCGTCGATCTTGATGTTCACGGAATCGAGTTCGAAGTACTCGCCGACATCCATCGAGACGAAAAACGCGACCTGCGAATTGGCCGGAAACAGCAGCTCTTCCTCGAGAAGGAAGAGGTCACGGTTCAGGTCCAGGACCTCTTTCTTGAGTGTCTGCACATCCTGGTCGAGGCTGCGAAACTCCTCGCGCGACTCTGACTCGGCAGCCTCCGCGTTCTTTACGTCTGCGATTACCGCATCGGCGTCCATGAGCGCCGCATCCTGTGCGACGGTCGCCGTGCTCAGCATCAGCGTCGCGGTTGCCATCAGGCCGATAAGTGTCTTGGTCACCATCTTACTCTCTTAACAATGAGCGAATCTGGTCGAGGTACTTCTCTTCGTAACCCGGCTTGTAGCCGTGATGCACGTGGCGCACCGTGCCCTCGCGGTCAACGAGCACCGTCACGGGCATGGCGTCCACCTCGTAAAGCTTGCTGACTTCCTTGCGCGCGTCGAACAGCACCGGGAAGTTCACGCCAAGCTCATCGATCATCTTCATGGCACGCCGGGAATCGTCATCGATATTGACGCCAAGCAGGTTGAATCCGACACGCTGGTAGCGCGTGTAAAGCTCGTCCAGAAGAGGCATTTCCTGGCGGCAGGGCCCGCACCAGGTCGCCCAGAAATTGATCATTACAACGTCGCCGCGATACTCCGACAGCCTCAGGTTTTCGCCCGAGGAACTCTTGAGCGCGAAGTCAGGTGCCGGTTGGCCTTCCATGCCCGACGACGCCAGGCTGCTTGCCGCGAAGACGCTAAAAACGAGGCCAATCAGTGAATTCTTGAGTTTCATCCGTCCATTCCTTGTATTGCTTACCCGATTCCTTCCGATGGAGTGCGCCGCAGACGCCACGATTCCGTCCTGAATGGTGACAGTCGACGCCTTTCCGGGCCGTGATAATCGTCACAAATGCCCGCATTTCCTGAACATAATGATGTCCCGGTTGATGAGGCAGACGGCCGTGCCAAAACATTACAGATTACGTTAAATAGCGGCCCTGCCCAAGTAGTTCTTTTGCCAGGAGTCTGACAACTATAATAGGCGTATGAAGCTGAATTTAAAGTGAAAATCCGTCGCCTTTCGGCGACATTCGCAATTTATTTTCGAGCCTGTTTGCGAAGCTATTCGGATGCCGCGTCGGCGGGCGTCTGCAAGCCGTCGGAGTAGTAAACGCTGCCGTCGGAATCGATCACGATACTCTCGTAATCGGGCAGTGTGGCGATCAGTGTCAGGCCCTGTTCAACGCCCATCACGAATACGGATGTAGAGAGCGCATCGGTGAACACGGCATCGGGCCCGAACACCGTGGCGCTGTGCACGCCACCCGCAGGCATTCCTGTACTGGGGCGGATAATGTGATGGTAGCGAACCCCGTCTTCATCGAAAAAGCGTTCGTAATCGCCGGACGTCGAAATGGCTTCGTCGGCCAGCGGCACCGAAATGGCCACCTGCCCTTCCTCGCGCGGGTCACGAATGCCAACCATCCACGGCCGACCGCGTCGATCACCCAACAGTCGCGAATCACCACCCGCCGTGACGATCGCGTGTTGAATGCCCAGGCCGCGCAGGATATTGACGCCACGTTCGACGACATAACCTTTCGCGATACCGCCGAGATTAATGCGTACGCCTTCCTTCAGGAATGTCACGCTCGACAAAGCCTCGTCGAGCTGTATGTAGCGATAATCGATCTTTTCTTTCTCGGCTTCGACAGTGCCCGCGTCGGGTCGCTGCCGTTCCCTGAAATTGTAATGTTGCCCCACGCTGTCATAGGTAATGTCGAACGCGCCGTGAGTGAGGTCCGAAATGTCGAGCGAACGCTGAATCAGCCGAAACAGCTCTTCACCGGCCACTGCGGGTTGTTCGGCGGCCAGGCGGTTGATTTCCGAGATTTCGCTCCCATCTATGTAAGTACTCATGAGGCGGTTTATGCGTTCCGCCTCGGCAAACACCTCTTCGAGCGCCTGGCGACCGAGATCCGGTTCGTCGCTCCAGAGGTAGACGCTGACTTCGGTGCCCATCATCGGACGGGCTTCACCGACCCAGTCTGCCAGCGCCTGTACACAAGGCAATAGCAACAGGAGCGTCGCTAGTCTTGGCCCAAGCCCGGAGTTATGCTTGGTCTTCTGACCATTCAACAAGGAGCGGGACAGTGATTTCATTCCTGGTTTTCCTGGGCGTAATTGCGGCGATAGTGTTGTGGGCGATTGGAATTTACAACCGCCTGATCAACGAACGCAATCGCGTCAGAAACGCTTTCGCACAAATCGATGTTCAACTGACCCGTCGTCATGACCTGATCCCCAATCTCGTCGAAGCGGTCAAAGGCTACATGAAACACGAGCGCGAGACTCTCGAAGCCGTCATAAAGGCACGCAATGTCGCGGTATCCGCGCTCGATGCCGCCAAGGCGGACCCATCCAACGCCAAGGCCATCCAGGAGCTTGGCGCATCGGAAGGCGCACTCGGCAGTATACTAGGTCGCCTGTTCGCCTTGTCGGAAGCTTATCCTGATCTCAAGGCGAATCAGAACATGATGCAGTTCCAGGAGGAACTCGCCAGCACCGAGAACAAGGTTGCGTTCGCCCGCCAGGCCTTCAATGACTCCGTTCTCGGTTATAACAACTCGGCCGAGAACTTTCCCAATAGTATTATTGCCAACACCTTCGACTTCGAACTGGCAAGCTTCCTCGAGATTGATTCCGAGGAAAAACGCGACGTGCCGGACGTTTCATTTACCTGACCGTTAAGTGAACTTTTTCGACGCGCAGGATCAGGCCCGCCGGGCGTCGCGCCGGCTCGTGGCGGCCTATATCGTCGCCACGATCGCGATCGTTGCAGGCGTTACGGCCATAGTCGGTTTCGCGCTATTCAACTTTACCGAGGCGGGCTACGGCACGACGATCGGCCAGTTCACGAACCAGCAGGCCGGCATCCTCATCGGTACGGCGATCCTCACGGCGCTATTCATCCTTGGCTCGAGCCTCTTCAAAACGGCCGTGTTATCGGCCGGTGGCGGCCGCGTGGCAACCAGCATGGGCGGCACACTTGTGCCAGCCGATGTGCGGGACCCGCTCAGGCGCCGCTTGCGCAACGTCGTCGAGGAGATGGCAATCGCCTCGGGTGTGCCTGTCCCCGAGATCTACGTACTCGAAGAAGAAAGCAGTATCAACGCCTTTGCGGCTGGCTATACGCCCAGCGACGCAGCAATCGCCGTAACGCGCGGCACGCTTGAGCTGCTGGAACGAGACGAGTTGCAAGGCGTCATTGCGCACGAATTCAGCCACGTCCTCAACGGCGACATGCGACTCAACATCCGGCTCATGGGTGTGCTCTTCGGCATCATGGTACTGGGCCTGATCGGCAGGATGATCGTGCGCGGCGGGCATCACACGAGCATCGTTTCGAGCCGACGCAATCGTGGCGCACCCGTCGTTCTAATCATCGGCCTCGGGCTCGTCATACTGGGCGCCATCGGCGTGTTTTTCGCACGCATCATTAAAGCGGGCGTATCTCGCCAACGTGAATACCTCGCCGACGCCTCGGCAGTGCAATTCACGCGACAGACCGACGGCATCGCGAATGCACTCAAGAAAATCGGCGGATACCACGAAGGCTCCCTGATCAAGTCCACCGACCCCGAGGAGGTCAGTCACATGCTCTTCGGCACGGGCGCCAGCTTCTCGGGCCTGTTCGCAACGCACCCGCCGCTCGTCGAACGCATCCAGGCGCTTGATCCGCACTTCAAGGAAGCCGATTTCCCGCGCATCGACAGGCGCGAGTACAGGCCCCGGGTTTCAGCCGACGAAGCGCGCACGGGCTTCGCGGCCGACGTCACGACGGCGCTGGCGCGCGGGGGCTCTGCCGCGCTCGCCGAATCGATTGCCGAGACGGTCGGCCAACCCGAGAACGAGCATATCGAGTATGCGCAGCAGCTGCGGCAGTCGGTCCCGGAGTCATTGTATGAGGCCGCACATTCAGCCGAATTCGCCTACCTGTTGACGATCGCCTTGATCCTGCACCGCGACAATGACTCAGTCGAGCGGCAGTTCACGCTCGTCAAGGAACAGCTTGGCATCGAACGCACGCGAATTGTGCAGCGCTATTATGATGAGCTGCAGTCGACGGGCGAGGAATATCGCCTGCCATTGCTCGCTATCGCGTTCCCGGCACTCAAATTGCGGCCCGCCCCCGAACTGAGTTACCTCGTATCGCTGGCAACGCGCATTATCGAGCTGGACGGAAAAGTTGATCTTTACGAGTTCTGCTTCTACCGCATCCTGATGAGCAACCTGGGCCAGGCCGTGGATCCGTCTGGACGACGCAGCGCGGTCCGCTCCCGACGCAAGCATCTGCAGGCTGCCGCGATCGACTTGCTGCGCGTATTGGCTGATTACGGCCATGACTCCGAGAAGGAAAGTGCAGCGGCCTTTGCCAGCGGCGTTTCGAAACTGGGCGACTGGGCGCGCGTCTACGACTACAGATCCGACCGCGACTATACGGTGCCGGTTCTGGATCGCAGCCTCGACATCCTCCTGGGGCTCAATCTGAAGGGCAAGGAGTCCTTGCTGCGCGCTATTAGCGCTACCGCGGCACATGACAACAGGCTGGCGATCGCGGAGGCAGAATTGATCCGCGCCGTCTGCGCAACGCTAAACTACCCGCTGCCGCCGATACTCGTTCACCGGCAGTTTGGCGTATCATCGAACTCCTGAGCGATAACCCTGTCGGACAATACATGAAAAGCACCCGCCTTCTGCCCGCGCTATTGGTGTTGGCACTTGCCTTTACCTCCACAAGCGAAGCCGCCACGCGTGAAGAAAAACGCGTCGCCGACGCGTCAGATGTTCTCGACCAGTTCCTGCGCATCCCCGAATCTTCAATCCCCCCGTCACTGCTGTCTCGTGCCTACGCTGTCGCTGTCGTGCCGAGTGTCGTGAAAGCAGCGTTCGGACTCGGCGCGCGTCGTGGCAAAGGCGTTCTCGTCGTTCGCCAGGATGACAAATCGTGGAGTAATCCTGCGTTCATCACGCTGACTGGCGGCAGCTTCGGCTGGCAGATCGGCGCACAGTCGACCGACATCATCATGGTGTTCAAATCCCGCAAAGGCGTCGACGGCATCGCCAATGGAAAACTGACGCTGGGCGCCGACGCATCGGTGGCTGCGGGTCCCGTGGGACGCCACGGTGCAGTCGCCACCGATCTCGTGTTCAAGGCCGAAGTCGTGTCCTACTCACGCAGTCGCGGGCTGTTTGCAGGCATCGCACTCGAGGGCGCGGGGGTCACGATGGATCGCAAGGCCAACGCCGCCTTCTACAGTTCGGCAAACATGACCCCGGAGAAGATCTTCGTCAGCTCGCCCAATATTGCACCCGACGTGGCAAATACTTTTGTTCAGATCCTGACCGCCCAGACGAGCCGCCTTCCGACAGGACCCGGCATGCAGGCAGGCACGACGGAGTCCGAAGAGAGCGACTCGAACGTTCGCACGTTCGGAATGCCCGAACCCGGTGAAGATGAGAACAACGATACCGAGTATGACCCCAATTACTAGAACTTGAAACGGGCGGCCACTTGAACGAGCTGAGTGTGAAAGTCCAGCAGCTGGCCGAGCTGATTGGACCCAACGCCTACCTGCAGGCTGCGATCATCGCAGCCATTTTCATCATCGCAGGCAAGGTTGCCGACTGGATCATTTCCGGGATAATCGGTCGCATTGCCCAGCGTTCGACGAACAGTCTTGACGACGAGTTCGTCAAGCTCGTGCATCGCCCGGTATTTCTTTCATTCGTGTTTCTCGGTCTGGGCCTGGCGGCCGGGCGAATCATTGAGGCCGGCACGACGACGCTGCTTTTCACGATCGGGGTACTAAAGACGATCGCCATCATCGTCTGGTACGGCACGCTCACGAGATTGCTCGACATCATCGTGCGCGTTTTGCGGCGCAAGCGCGACAACCCAATTGCGCAAACCGGCATGTTGCCGCTGTTCCACAACGCGATGAAGATCATCCTCGTCGTCCTCGCCGGCTACGCAATCATGGTCAGCTGGAAGGTCAACCCCACGCCATTGCTTGCATCCGCAGGAATCGTCGGTCTGGCACTGAGTTTCGCGGCACGCGACACCCTGTCAAACCTGTTTGCGGGCGTGTCCATCGTCATGGATGCGCCGTACAAGACTGGCGATTTCATCCTTCTCGATACCGGCGAACGCGGTGTCGTGACCGACATAGGTCTGCGCAGCACCCGAATACTGACTCGCGACGATATAGAGATCACGGTGCCGAACGGCATCATCGGCAACAGCAAGATCGTCAATGAAGCGGGTGGCCCGTCGGAGCGCCACCGAATCCGCGTCGCGGTCGGTGTGGCTTACGGCAGTGATATCGATCATGTCATCGCAACGCTTGACGAAGTCGCGGCCGACAATCCGGAGGTTCTCGACAGCCCGGCGCCACGCGTGCGATTTCGCAAGTTCGGTGAGTCGAGCCTCGATTTCGAATTACTGGGCTGGATAACCCGCCCCGCGGACCGCGGCCGTGTGAAGCACGAACTGCATTGCGCCATCTACAAGGCATTCAAGCAGAAAGATATTGAAATCCCGTATCCGCAGAGAGACCTGCACGTGAGAACGATGCCGGCTACCGACGACTAGTTATCGTCGTCTTCGTTTCTGCGTTTCAGCTCGTCTCGAATCGACGCAAGGTCTGACGGGGGCTCTGTTTCGGGCTCGGGCTCGGGTTCGGTCTCCGCAACCGGTGCGTTACCGCCATCCACGACTGGCGCCGTGTCAGTGTAGGAAGCTCCCGCTTGCGGCTCGTCGACGGTTTGAGGCACGACAGCCGTTGGCAGGTTTCCGTCCGGCAATGTGTCCGCGGTTTCATCTTCTTCGGAGGGCGGCAAGACGCCAAACTGCGCCAGGTATTCGGCTTCCCTGCGCTGTCTTTCAGCTTCCGCGGCGCGACGCCGTGCCTCCGCGGCAGCCTCCTGGGTACGCCTCAGGGCTCTGCGCTTGCGTTCGGAACTGGCTTCGAGCTCCGCCTGGCGTTCTGCCTCTTCCTTGGCCTGGATGCGTGCGACAGCCTGGCGCGCATTGACGCACTCGGCCTCGTAGCGATTTTTGGAACGATTCTGTGAACAGCGCACCATTGCCGCCTCCAGCAGCAACGGATTATCGATGAATTCGCTTACGGTGCGCGGCGGCGGCTCCTTTGCACACGCCGCCAGCAATGCGATTCCGCAAAGCAATAATGTCACCTGCCTTGTCATCTGTCGTCCAAAAAAATGGCCAATTGGTAGAAAACTCAACTCACTACAGAGCCGATCATAGCAAAATTGTCAAATTGCACAGTCCGCGCGAGTTCGCACTTTTGGCGCAGCGCAGCGGGTTTTTCACGCTATAGTGACGCCGTGCTCATTACAGGGATGCGGGAACATTGTCAGGATCGAGCCAATTCAGGCTCCTCGGCCAGAGGCGCTTTGCACCGTTCTTCGCGACCCAGTTCCTGGGGGCTTTGAATGACAACATCTTTCGCAACGGGCTCGTTATCCTGATCACCTTTCAGGGCGTGCTCGTGGCCGGCATGGACCACACCCAGCTGGCCAACGTGGCCGCGGGATTGTTCATACTGCCATTTTTCCTGTTTTCCGCGATTGCCGGCCAACTCGCTGATAAATATGAAAAATCGATGCTTATCCGGCGCATCAAGATGGTCGAAATCGGCCTCATGCTGTTCGCGGCGACGGCCCTGGTGACGGAAAGCTACCCTCTGCTGCTCCTCGTTCTCTTCATGATGGGCTGCCAGTCGACGATGTTCGGGCCCGTCAAGTACGCTTACCTGCCGCAGAAACTCGCCGACGACGAGCTTGTGGGCGGCAACGCGTTGGTCGAGTCAGGCACCTACATCGCGATTATCCTGGGACTCATCATCGGCGGCATCGCGGTTGCCGATCCGCTCTCGGGCAGTCTCGGCACCAGCAAGCAAACCGTCCTCGGCGCTTGCCTGGTTACCGTGGCGGTTTTCGGCTACCTGACGAGTCGCCTGGTGCCGAAGACTCCCGCCGTCGACCCGCAACTCCGCATCAACTGGAATGCCTGGCAGGAAACCTGGCACATCGTCAACTACGCGCGCGAGGAGCGCAGCGTATTCCTGTCCATCCTCGGAATCTCGTGGTTCTGGTTCTTTGGCTCGGCCATGACCATCCAGATACCCGCCTACACACTCGATATCCTCAACGGCGACGAAACCGTTACGACGGCACTACTCGCAGCATTCGCCATCGGTGTCGGCGCAGGGTCGCTACTGTGTGAACGCATGTCCGGGCATCGAATCGAGTTGGGCCTGGTGCCATTCGGCTCGATTGGCCTGAGCCTGTTCGCAGTTGACCTGTACTTCGCGCAACCCCAAAGCGCGGGCGTCGCCGTGTCATCCGTCGCGGAATTTCTTGCGCGCGAAGGCAGCTTGCGAGTCATGATGGATCTCACGCTGCTGGGCGCTTTCGGTGGCTTCTACAGCGTGCCGCTTTACGCGCTGATTCAGAAGCGCTCCAGGCGCGAGCACCTGTCGCGCATCATCGCAGCAAATAACATCCTGAACTCGATTCTCATGGTTACGGCGGCCATCCTGTCAGTGATCGTACTGAACGCCGGCTTCTCGATTCCGGAGCTTTTCCTGATCATCGCTGCCCTGAATGTGCTCGTGGCTGCGTATATCTTTACGCTGCTGCCGGAATTCCTGATGCGCTTCCTGGCCTGGCTCGTGACGAGTTTCGTTTACAGGCTGCGCCCGACCGGAGTCGACAATATTCCTGCAGAAGGACCCGTCGTTGTCGTCTGCAATCACGTGAGTTACATGGACCCTGTGATCCTGATGGGCTCGGTGCGCAGGCCGATGCGATTCGTCATGTGGTACAAGATTTTCCAGATGCCCTTCCTGAAATTTATTTTCAGAAACGCGAAAGCGATTCCCATTGCGTCTGCACGTGACGACAAGGAAATCATGGACGAGGCATTCGAAAAAGTGGACGCTGAGCTCGCGGCCGGAAACGTCGTTTGCATTTTTCCCGAGGGTGGCATCACGAGAGATGGAGAAATCCAGCGATTTCGACCGGGTATCGAGAAGATCATTCAGCGAAGGCCGGTTCCGGTCGTGCCGGCGGCACTCGGCCGACTTTGGGGGAGCTGGTTCAGCCGCCGCCAGGGTGGCGGCGTTCGCAAATTGCCTGGGCGTTTGTTCGCGCGCGTGCCGATAAGTTTTGGCGAACCCGTGGCGCCGCAGGAGGTCAGCGCGGAGAAGCTGGAACTACTCGTCAGAACCTTGCGCGGTAACCTGCGCTGAGTGACCGCGGAGTTTCGTCTGCCACTCAGCCAGCAACTCATCCTTGTTGCCGAACAGACCCGGGCTCGAGGGGGCCCTGAAACCCAGCTCGACGAATTCGACGAATGCATTTCGGACAACCGGAAGATAGGCTCGATGGGCCGCGGGATCGGATGGGTCCCGGCTCCCGTGCACAATTTGCCTGCCTGGCAGCGCGTTCGGTACGAACGCGCTGTCGAGCCACATCAGGCCGGCCGATGACGAACTGATCCTGTGCACCCAGCGCGCTGTCCGCATCAAGACACGGCCGTCGCCGGCGAACGTTACGTCTCTTACCGGGCCGGGCAGCTGCAGCACCCCTGCGCTCATTTGCCCTTCAGAAAGCACGAACTGGCTCGCATGGTTGTCAGCATCGACGAGTACGAGGAAGCGGCCTCCAGGATGGTTGTCAGCATCGACGAGTACGAGGAAGCGGCCTCCAGGCGAGGCCTCGAGCATGCGCAGGGGCGCTGCTCCCTGCCACACCTGCCTGAGCACCCAGGTGCCGCCATCGCCGATGTCGACCGATCGCAAGGCACCGCTTTCTGCGCCGATGAAAAGACGGCTGTTACCTGCAAACGCGATGGCGTTGTGTTGTTCATCCAGATCGAAAGCGACAATCGACTCGCCGTCAGCAACGTTCACGAGTTGCAGGCTGTCATTGTTGAGCACTGCGAGCAACGTGGCATCCGCCGAGAAGGCCATACGCAGCACCGGCGAACCTGCGACATCGAGCACGTATGGCATTGGCTGGCCACTGCCAGCACTCCACACCCGTACCGTATTGTCCGCCCCCGCGCTTGCCACCGCTGTCCCGTTGCCGGCCGCGACGAGCCCGCGAACGGCACTGTTGTGGCCGACGAAACTCACATCGTCATTAATTGCCTCAAGATCTTCGCGGTTCGCCCCCGCCGCAACCAGGTGTACATGGCCGGACGGATCGCCCACGGCGATTCTTGCCGCGCCCGGTAATGCCACAGCCACGCGACCACCCGACGGGCTCCAGACCTGATGCTCACCGGCAACCGCAACGGGATTCTCAAGGCTCAACATTGGCGCCTTCCAGAAGCGCAACACATCCTCGCTGGCTCCAGTCACGAGAATCTGTTCATCGTCGCCAAACAGCAGTACATCCCGCGAGGCAGAGTTGCTGCGAACGCCGACCGGAGGTCCGACAAGCCGGCCGTCCGCCGTCGCGTAAACCTGGAAGCCTATGTCGGGGTTGCCCGCGACCACGCTTCTGCCCGACGGCGAAAATTTCAGCTGCCATCGCCCACTGTCCGACGTCTCGAGCAATGCCTGCTTCGGGCTGTCGACATTCCACAGCGACAGACCGAGGTCGCCGTAAATGACGCCGAGCGTCTCCCCGCCGGTCGCCAGGTCTATCGCGCTGGGCTGCGCAGACAAATCGACCTGGGCAAGGAGTTCGCCGCTCGCCAGGTCCCAGATACGAATTGCGCGATCATAGTCGGCAACCGCGACACGAGCGCCGGTGGCGTCAATCGCAACCAGAGACGGCGCACCCGCGACCACCAGTTCTGCACTGATCGCTCGCTCGTCGAGCGACCAGAGTTCGAGACGAGTCTCGACGTCGCTGCGCCGCTCGACGAAAAGATGTGTACCGTCGACGGTAAGCACGGCGCTACCGCTCGCCGCTCCAACGGGTATCGACGCTATCTTTGCGCCCGTCGTCGTATCCCAGAGATTGACACTGTCCTGCGTGGCCGTTATCAGGCGCCTCGCACCGGCGTCGAGCCCGATCAGCGTTTCATTTTCGTTAACCGCGATCGCACGTAACGGCTCGGCAAATGCAAGATCCCAGATACGCGCACTGTCGCTTTGCATTGCACGCGCGACAGCATAGCGCCCGCCGGTATCGAACCAGACATTATCGGTCTCGCGCTCAACGGGCTCCGGAATATTCAGGCCGCGCTGGAATTCTTCAACGGCGCCCTGCGAGTTCAGCTTGAGGTTCCAGCCGACGAACTGGCCGGCGATGCCGGGATTCTCGTCGCGCACGCTGAGTGACCAGGTACCCGCCAGTGACTCACCGATCAAGGGCCGCAGCTGCGCCGCCGGCACGGAAATTTCATCACTGCTGCTAGCTCGCTCGATGCCAGCCTCAAGTTCAACCGTGCGCCCTGACGGAGCGATCAGCTTGATTCGCAGGTCCAAAAGACGCGCGTGGCTGATGCTAAGCGTCAGGCCGATGCGACTGACTGTACCGTCACGATCGACGATAACGCGGCGGACGAGCGGGCTTACCTCGAGCGCCGTGACCGTCCAGTCGTCCCGTCGATTCAGCGACTTCTGGGCGTAAGACCATTGCTTTATGTTCGCGCCATCGGCCGAGCTCAGGATCATGCTGACCGGATCAAACACCGAGACCGTGCCGCGCGGCCCGGACAAACTCGCGAGCAGCTCAGGGTAATCGTCGCCAACGAGGTTGGCAGCACGTTGTCTGCGCTTCGGCGTTGACAAGACCAGAGACTTGAGCGTCGCGAGCAAGGCCTCATCACGCCGCTCTTCGCGCATTGCGCTGAGAGCCCTGCGATCCCAGAAGCCGGCTTGCAGCGATTCCGCCAGGCGTCCGGCGTCCGGCAGCTCGCCTGCGAGACTCGCGATGGCGGTAATCGTGCCTTCATCGCTTGCTGCCCGCGCGCGTCGTTCGAGGAACTCGCGGAACAAGGTGTCCGCAGTGTCCGAGTGGCCCGGGAAAGAACGCAGGTTTTCGTAGGCAGTGGTGGCCGTTTCAAGTTCTACGTCGGGCGCGGTCAGCACGTTCATGTAAGGCCGCGGCAACCATTGCGTGTAGGCAAAGGGAATCATCGCCAGGAGCAGCAGAACGCCAATGACGATCGCGGGCACCCGAAGGCGGATGGGAAGGTTCTCGTTGGCCCAGCGCGCCGTGAATACCGCCTCGTAAAGACGGTTACGAACACGGAGGTTGCCATCCTCATCGATCTCTATGAGACCCAGCGCAATCAGGCGGCGTTGCAGCGGTGACCCGAGGTCGGCGGACACCTCGACGCCTTTCCTGATCTTGCCGTAAAGATTGAGTAGTGGTTCTTTGCGCCTGGTGTCGTCGACGATCGCACGATGTATGTGGCTCATGTGCGGTTCGCTGTGCAGCGCCGCCCTGCCGGCAATCTGGCGAGTCGCAACGACGTCCACGTGCGCTGCCACGTCGCCGTCCCTGACGTCGCGCGCAATGCTGCGCGCGATCTTCTGACTCAGGTACGGCTGGCCGCGCGTCCAATGGTAAACGCGATCCAGCGCAGCGGCCGCATCGTCGCCGTCAAGATTCAGTTCGGTAGAGAAGATTTCGAGGTCGGCGCGAGAGAAGTCACCCAGCGACACCTGTTGCGATACGTTGAACGGCGAAAGCTCTGCTTCGGCAATCAAACCCATACAGTCGCATTCGCCCATCAGAACGAATGTCAGCCGCGAAAAATCCGGGTCCGTGGTACGCGCGTTATGGGCCGCCCGAATACTCACAAGCAACTCGCTCGCATACGGTAGCCTTTCGATGCACTGGATCTCGTCTATAAAGACGACGACGCGCTCGGGCACGAACTGCAGGATGATCTCCGAATAAAATTCGACGAGTCGCTGACGGTTGCTGAGTACCGACTTGTCCTGCCACCATGACTGCAGGTCGTAACGAATTCTGAGTTGCCGCAACAGGCGATAGGCGACGTTGTAGTACCAGCGGCCCGGATCGCTGCCACCGTCACGAACACCTATCTGCGCGAGATCCAGAATAGCGACTTTGCAGCCGTTGTTCTCGAGTCGAGCAGCGGTTGCGGCAATCAGGCTCGTCTTGCCGGTATGATCCGGCGCGAGAACGTGTGCAAACTGACCCGCAACCACCGTATCGTATAACAGGTCATCGGCTTTTCGGCGCACATAGCCGGCGCGTACGGCATGCAGAGGCGCGCCGACGGTAAAGAACTCGCCGGTTACATCCAGCTGCGCTCCGCTCCTGCCTGATTTTTCGGTGGAATCACCGGCCATCGTTGGCTCCGTTGCTGTACGCTTCGATTATCCACGCATTGTATCGTTGAAGCCGTGAACGAATCACGTCTCTTGAAAAAAGACCTGTTTGGAGAGGTATGGCGAGAGAGCACGCCAACAGGGCCCGTTATTCGTCGCGACACGCACTCGGCGCACTGGTGGCTGCGTTGGCTGGCCAACGCGCTGATGAGACGAGAAGCCAGGGCACTGTTGGCCCTTGAAGGACTGGGTAACGTTCCGGAGGTCCTGGCAGCCGGCAAGAATGAGCTGACGCGCAGTTTCATCGACGGCGTACCAATGCATGTCGGAAAGCCAACGGACAAACAGTACTTCACGAGCGCCGCGCGCTTATTGCGCAACCTGCACCGACGCGGTGTTGCCCACAATGACCTCGCCAAGGAGCCAAACCTGTTGGTAAGAGGCGACGGGAGCCCCGCTTTCATCGACTTCCAGCTTGCCTGGCATTCGCCTCGCAGGGGCCGGATGTTTCGCATTGCTGCGCGCGAGGACATCCGCCACCTGTTGAAACACAAACGAACGTACAGGCCCGATGCTCTGACGCAACGCGAAATCAGGATACTCGCAGAGCCATCGCTCTTGTCGCGCGCCTATATGACATCCGTCAAGCCCGTCTACCTGTTCGTCACGCGACGCCTGCTCGGCTGGTCGGATCGCGAAGGTGCCGGCGATCGCGGGCGTCAGGAATAAGCGCAGGTGTGCGGCGACATGAAACCGATTCGCCCGTGCGACAGGGATGGATTTTCTACTGCGGCGGAGGTTTCTGTATACTCGCGCCGTTAGTATCAGCAGGAAGCATTCACGTGGATTTTTGCCATCAACACAACCTCGTCGACCAAAGCGACGCCGGCCGTGAGCGCGGCTACGGAATCCGCGTGACCCTGCCGGCAGGCGATACACTCAGAAACGTGCTTGGCGATGACTGGGAAAGACTGCACTGGTACGCCACTGAAGAGGAACGTGACGAAGCCTTCGAGAGCATGGCGGCACGGCACGGCTACTACCGCAAGACGGATTCTCCTACGCAGGTCCTCGAGAAAATATCGCGCTGATCAACGACGCGGCGTACCTATCGACAGGTAGACGTTCGACTGCCCCCCTTCCGCAAACCCGGCCGCGAAGAAAACGGGCCCGATAAACGTGTCGATGCCCACGAACAGGCTGCCGCTCATTAGCGCTGAATCGAGACTCATTTCGGAGCGCGACTGCCAGACGTTGCCGGTCTCGGCCGAGGCGCCAAGATAGATTGGAGTGTCGACGATACCGCCGGTCGTCTCGCCGACGCGGCGATAGTAAACAAGCCTTGCGATCGCCGAATGCGGGCCGCTGATCTCGCCACGCTCGAGCCCGGACAGGCGCAGGAATCCACCGAGCGTGAAATAGTCCTGCACGGTATTGTCGGACTGCAGGGTCGTCGCGTAGCCGAGGCCCACCTGCACACTGTTCTTGCCACGACTCCAGGTTTTCGCGATGTCGCCTTCGATCGTATCGAACTTGTTGTCCGCGCCAAATCCCGGGCGCGACAGAGTCCAGCGCAGCTGGGCGAGCGAACCGCTTCTCGGGAATGTCGCATTATCCAGAGAGTCGACCCTGAGGAGCGCAAAAGCGCCGCCAGTATCAAAATCGTCGTTGGCAAGCGAAGGGTCGCCGACTTTGACGCGCGTCTCGCCAACACCGCGGAATGCGCCAACGCGCAACTCCCCTATCGTCCCGAGCTCCCGGCCGAAATCGAAACCCGCTTCG
The DNA here is from genome assembly GCA_947259985.1 of uncultured Woeseiaceae bacterium. Classification (GTDB taxonomy): domain Bacteria; phylum Pseudomonadota; class Gammaproteobacteria; order Steroidobacterales; family Woeseiaceae; genus UBA1847. Next base: position 798 of record CAMYOJ010000059.1, on the reverse strand, counting down.
GCCTCGGATACGCGCAATCGAGCGACCGTCTGGTCGAGCGCAAACGCGTTCAGGTTTGTCTGGCTCAGATCAACGCGCGGCGCGACGAACCAGCGAGAGTCGAAACTAAGCGGCTGGTAGAATTCGGTGAACAGCCTGGGATCGGAACCCAGGCGCAAATCGGTGCGCCACTCTGCACCCAGGCGATTCAGACCAACGCGCGTCACGCGCGTCTCGATATTGAATCCCGTTGATCCTTCGAAGTCCTCCTCGAGCGATGCGCCGAACTGCAGGATGTTCGGACCCCAGCTCTTGGTCGCCGCGCGATACTCCACGCCTGTACCGCGTTCATCCTCGACGAGGGAGTAGCCTACGTGCTCGTAAAGCTGCAATCCGTAAAGCCTGTCGGCGTTCGCGGCGAGTTCCGCACTATCGATCGGGTCGCCCGCTGCAACAGAGAGCCGCGACTCGAGCACTTCATCCGCGAGTTCGTCATCGTGTACCACGCGAACGAACGCCAGCTCCTTATCCTCGTGCGGCACGGACGAACGGCGTGCCTGGTATGCCGCATACTGGTCTTCGTCGACGGACAGCTCCCTGAGCCTGCCGGATTGTGCCCGTGTCGCCGTCTCGCCGGGCTCGATCGTCTCGACGATATTGCCGAAACCTGTCGAAGGAAACACACCCAGTTCGGGACGAATCAAGACATCGCGCTCGCCAAGCCTGTCTATCTGTCGCAGCGTCTCCTTGCGAATCAGGATCGTCAGTACCTGTTCCGAAATCTCCAGCGCCGAGCCCAGGTCAGTGCGACTGTACAGC
>CAMYOJ010000058.1:19652-22858 GCA_947259985.1 uncultured Woeseiaceae bacterium | reverse complement strand
GTCCGACGAATTGCCACGCCTGATGTTCGTGCTGCTGCCGGTCTTCGCATTACTCTTGAAGGCTGTGTACTTTCGACGCCTGTACTTCGATCACCTGATCTTCTCGATTCACCTGCACACCGCAGGCTACATGATTCTGGCGTTGATGCTGCCGCTCGAGGAAGTCGCTAGCCAGAATGTCGGCCTGATGATTGCGCAATTCGTCCTGCTGGTTTACTTCCTCGTATACTTAGTCAGCGCCGTTCAGCGTGTCTACGGACCGAGCTGGTTGGTCGCGGCACTCAAGTCGGCGGCCGTCCTGTTCGGTTACATGATCGCGGTGTCGGTAGCAATCGAGAGCGCAAGCAGCTTCCTCATCATCGCGGACTAGTATGCAGGCTTTGAATGACGACGAGGGTAACGAAGTGAAAATATCTGCAATCCGGGTTTACCAGGCGGACCTGCCTCTCGTCGAGGGCCGTTATTCGTGGTCCGAGGGTAAGTATGTCGAAGTATTCGACAGCACTGTTGTCGAGCTCGTCACTGATGAGGGCCTGTCGGGATTCGGCGAAGTTTGCCCACTCGGGCCTTTCTACCTGCCGGCGTTCGGGCCGGGCGCGCGAGCCGGGATCGGTGAACTGTCTGCCAGCCTGATCGGACAGGACCCGACCGCGATTGGCCCGGTCAACCAGCTCATGGACCGGGCACTCCTGGGGCACCCGTACGTCAAGTCGGCCATCGACATGGCGTGCTGGGACCTGCTCGGCAAGGCCTGCGGGAAATCGGTTTGTGATCTCATGGGCGGCAAGTTCGGCGAGAGCGTCGCTCTTTATCGCGCCATCAGCCAGCGACCCGCCGATGAGATGGCGGAGAACGTGGCGGAGCATCGCGCGGATGGTTACACCAAGTTTCAGCTCAAGGTCGGGGGCGTTCCCTCCGACGATATCGAACGCATTCATGCCGCAGCTGACGTACTGACAGCGGGCGAGATACTCGTTGCCGATGCGAACACGGGCTGGCGCGTCGACGACGCCATCAGGGTCGCCAACGCAGTACGAGATCGGGACGTTTACATCGAGCAGCCGTGCCGTTCGTACGAGCATTGCCTGACAGTCAGGCGAAAGACATCCCTGCCGTTCATACTCGATGAAAACATCACGGATATTGAAGCGTTGATGCGCGGCCATAACGACGGCGCGATGGACGTCATCAATCTCAAGATCTCGAAGGTTGGTGGCTTGACCAGGGCGCGGCAGATTCGCGACCTGTGCGTAACCCTGAACCTGCCCATGACCATCGAGGACAGCTGGGGCGGCGATATCATCACCGCGGCGATCGCGCACCTTGCGCACTCGACACCCGAACACCTGCGGTTCTCTGCAACCGACTTCAACAGCTACGTCACGGTCCGCAACGCGACAGGCGCGCCGCAGCGTGTCGCCGGCCACATGCGCGCCTCGGACGAGCCGGGCCTCGGCATCGAGCCCGATATGGACGTGCTGGGTGAGGCAGTGGCGGTCTACGCCGACTGATGGATCTTAGTTTTCTCGACGACGAGCAGGTAACGGCGTTAACGCCGTGGCCGTCGCTGGTCGATGCAATCCGCGATGCCTTTCGCGATGGCGGCGCGTCTCCCGTCAGGCATCACCATTCAGTTCCGGGTAAGGACCGTGAAGACGTCACCTTGCTACTTATGCCTGCCTGGGACGAGGAGGGTGACTTCGGCATTAAGCTGGCTACGATTGCACGCTCGAATGCGGCGCTCGGGATACCGACCTTGCACGGACTCTACGTCCTGTTTTCAGGTGCGACCGGCGTCCCGCGTGCCATACTGGATGCCGGTGCCCTGACGGCAAGGCGCACGGCTGCGGCATCGGCGCTGGCATCGCGGTATCTGTCGCGACCGGAATCGAAAACGCTGTTCGTGATCGGTACCGGACGCGTCGCTCGACAACTGGTCGCGGCGCACTGTTCGGTGCGACCCATCGAACAGGTGCGCATCTGGGGACGAAACGCCGCGAGCGCACGGGATGCTGTCGAGCAGCTCGAGCAGGAAACGGGTGTGCATTGCGTCTGCGTGCCTGACGTCGAGACTGGCGCGCCTGACGCCGACATCATCAGTTCCGCTACGCCGGCCGAAGAGCCGCTGTTGCAGGGCGCATGGGTCGGTCCAGGGACGCACGTGGACCTGGTCGGCGCTTACAAGCCAACGATGTGCGAAGCCGACCCCGAACTCATCGCGAAAGCCGACCAGGTCTTCGTCGATACGATGGAAGGTGCCCGGGACGAAGCGGGTGACCTCATACGGGCGGTCGAGGCTGGTGTGTTTTCATTCGATGACGTCGCCGGCGATATGTTTCGCATGTCGTCGCGGGACACGAGCCTGCGAAACGAATCCGATGAGATCACGCTCTTCAAGTCGGTCGGTAGTGCGCTACAGGACCTGGCGGCGGCGCAGCTTTGCTTGCGGAATATTGATTCCGCACCTGTGACTGGCGAGCCATGACAATCTTACTTTACGTTCCCATCGTCCTTAGCCTGGTTGTCCTCGCCGCACATTTCCTGCGCTATGAAGGATTCATCGGTGTCGCGGGATCACTGCTGCTTATCGGCTTGCTCTTCATTCGGCAGGCCTGGGTCGCTCGCCTGGTGCAGGTTGCGCTTGTCCTCGGTGCCGTCGAGTGGCTGCGCACGCTTTACATGCTGGCACAGGCACGTGCGGCGCTTGGCCAGCCCGCCACGCGCATGATCCTCATCCTCGGCGTCGTCGCAGCCGTAACGTTCTGCTCGGCATTACTGTTTCAATCGAAGACCCTGAAGAAGATCTACCGGCTGTAGTTGTTGGCGGCCAGCGTTGCGGTCTGGCTTATCTCGTCGAATCCCGGAACACGCAGGACGGCACCCTCATGCAACAGGTCGATGTTGTCGCCGAACGCGTGCGGGTTGGCTTCGAACAAAGCGGCCATCATCTCGTTCATCGAGACATCATCGCCGGAAACCTGGACGGCGATTCCCGACAGCGTTTCGCCAAATCGGACCGGGCCGTATTCACCCGTTTCGAGCGCGGCCAGCGCGTCGACCGGGTCGACTTCGATCGATGCCGGCGGCTGGGCTGCGAGGCGCGGACGGTCTCGTCCGGCCTGCCAGCTCTCGGTCTGGCGCAAGACCTCGGCCAGGGCAGCCTCAGGTGCGCGATCGCGTATCTCCAGGGTTTCCGGAATGCGGAG
>CAMYOJ010000058.1:0-19532 GCA_947259985.1 uncultured Woeseiaceae bacterium | reverse complement strand
ACGGCGTACTCCTCGGAACCTGATAGCACGCGAACCGCGTCTTCCGCGATGGCCACGATCTCGATACCGTCGACTCTCTCTCCTTCGCGTGCAACCTTTCCGTTGACCAGGGCGGAGCGGCTTGTGGGGGAGATCAGGATGCCCTGAAGGTCAAATATGACACCCGAAGTGGCGCTGAAAGCAGAGTCTTGAGGCAAAAACACCGCCAACGTGGGAATTAGAAGAAAAAAGAGCAGTAGTCGCCTGAACATCACCGAATTCCTCGTCTTGGTGCGCAGGATGCAGCCCCGGCACCGTTCTGCTAATTGAACTTAATACAGGGTAGTTGTCGGCGACTGCGGGGATTTCTTTAGAAAAAGCGGCAGCAAAGGCCTGTTCTCGCTACTCGGAGCCGGAATTGCACTTTAAAAAATTATAGTGCTTGAAAAACGTATAGTGATTTAGGCTCAGAGACTCCGGAAAAGTAGCGCTACTTCGGCTCTTCCTTCGTCGCCCGACGGTCTAGGCGATTGCTCGTATAGACGGGATGCCTCTATTGCGACACATTGACCCAGAGAATGGGTCAAGGTAGCTGGGAACACTTCGAGCACGAAGCGGACATCGGCCTGCGAGCAATTGCGCCGACGCGCGAGGAATTGTTCGAGCTCATGGGCGAGGCGCTCACGGCCATCATCACCGAGCCGGAGAACGTCGAGTCCGTTGAAACCGTTACGGTTTCCTGCGAGGCGCCGGACGATGCCCTGCTGCTCTTACGGTTTCCTGCGAGGCGCCGGACGATGCCCTGCTGCTCGTCGACTGGCTCAACGCGCTGGTCTTCGAGATGGCGACGCGCCGCATGATCTTCGGCCAGTGGAACGTCGCATTGAGCGGGCACAAGCTGGATGCCCGCGTTAGCGGCGAGACCATCGATCGCGAGCGCCACCAGCCCGTTGTCGAGACCAAGGGCGTGACCTATACGGCACTCGCCGTCGAACAGGACGACGAGGGCAACTGGCGCGGCCAATGCGTCGTGGATGTATGAGCGATGGATCTTAACCGTCTGCAACAGGACAGCGAATATAGCTGGCGCATTCCGGTAGAGGAGCCAATGCACGGCCCCGGCATCCTGTACGGCGATCGCGAGCAGATCCTGCAGATGGACGACAAGGTCTATACGCAGCTTCGCAACGTGACCTTGTTGCCCGGGCTGGTCGGGCCGGCCTACGCGATGCCGGATGCCCACTGGGGTTACGGTTTTCCGATCGGCGGCGTGGCCGCGTTCGATGCCGATGCAGGCGGTGTGGTTTCCGCGGGCGGAGTCGGATTCGATATCTCCTGCGGTGTGCGAACCCTGCACACCGGTCTGAAGGCCGCCGACATCGAAGCCGTCAGGACAGCGCTTGCCGATGCGTTTTTCGCCGGCATACCCGCGGGTGTCGGCAGCCAGGGATCCATACGGCTCGACGATCAACAAATGGACGCAATGCTCGAAGGCGGTGCGCGCTGGGCGATTGACCAGGGCTACGGCACGACGGAAGACCTCGAAAGGACCGAAGAGCGCGGCTGCATCGCTGGCGCGAACCCAGCGGATGTTTCGGACCATGCCAAGCACAGGCAGCGCCGCGAGATGGGCACGCTGGGCTCGGGCAATCATTACCTCGAGGTGCAGCGCGTTGCGGTTATTTACGAACCGTCAATTGCCAGCCAGTTTGCGTTGTCCGAGGGTGATATCGTAATCAGCATCCATTGTGGCTCGCGGGGACTCGGCCACCAGATCGGTACCGACTACCTGCGTGAGATGCTGCTGTCAGCCCCTGACTTTGGGATTGAGCTCCCCGACCGGGAACTGGCATGTGCCCCGATTCAATCGGAGCTGGGCCAGCGATACATTGGCGCGATGCGCGCCGGCATGAACTGCGCATTGGCCAATCGCCAGATCCTTACGCACCTGACGCGAGAGATCGTGGCACCGCTGCTGCCGCAGGCTCGGCTCGAGTTGCTCTATGACGTATCGCACAACATCTGCAAGGTCGAGTTGCACAATGTTGATGGCAAGCCCCGCGAACTGTACGTGCATCGCAAAGGCGCGACGAGAGCGTTCGGCCCGGGCAACCCGGACCTGGACGAGGATCTGCGGGATGCGGGTCAGCCTGTACTGATCGGCGGTTCGATGGGCACGGCTTCGTATGTGCTCGCCGGTACTGGCGAAGGAGAGGCGATATCCCTGAGTTCGGCTTGCCACGGTGCCGGCCGGGCCATGAGTCGGCGCAAGGCGCGAAAGCAGTATCGCGGCAGGCAGGTCGTGGATCAGCTCGCCGAACGCGGTATTGTCATTCGCAGCCCTTCGCTGCGCGGTGTGGCCGAGGAGGCGCCGCTTGCTTACAAGGACGTCGACCGGGTGGTCGATATCTCCGACCGCGTTGGTCTGGCTCGCAAGGTTGCCCGGCTCGAGCCGGTCGTGTGTGTCAAAGGCTGAAATCGACCAGCGACCACGGTGTCAGGCGGGGAATCAGGGGGAAAGACACCATGGCCGCCGGCCTCCTATGTCATCGGCGCTTGCTCCTTTGCTCGAAAGCCTGGTGCATGCGCTCCTTGCCGCGCTCGAGCTTGTCGAGCTGTTCTTCGGTCAGTACCGCGTGAATTTCGCTCCTGACGCGCGTGAACAGCAATGTACCTTCGGTAGCGAGCTCTCCGTTAGAGATGGCAATGTCGTTGAGTTGGGTCGAGTACGCCGGGTCGTCCGTCGCCAGCGATTCCAGGGCTTCCCGGTTGGCGCGCAGTTGCTCGCGCAGTGCCTCGAATTCCGGCTTGGCCGCCTCTACAATGTTCTGCACCTGTTCTCGCTGCACATCATCCAGGTCGAGATGGTCAGCCATGTGCTCGATCATCAATCCCGGGCCGCCAAATCCGCCATCCGGTCCGCCGCCGAAGAGTCCCGGCGGTCCGCCGCGATGCGCTTGAGCGTTCGTAGCGAAAATGGCCATCGAAAGGACGGCCAGCAATGCAAAGGTATGAACTTTCATCGTTGTGCTCCTTGTGTCGTTCGTCCACCACGATTGGTGTGAGGCTTAGAATAGGGCCGCGTACTTCGAGATAGGTCAGCGCTGTCAAAAGGTTTGTCAAGAACTGTCAGGATCGCGCCGAGGTCGTTGCAGACGACGAGCGATTGTTTCACGATGCTGTCAGACAAGAGTCGCGATGCCATGAACAAGCCTGATGCGAAAATCCTCATCATCGATGACGACCGGGAACTCGGCGAAATGCTCAAGGAGTTCCTGGCACCGGATCATTTCGAACTGAGCGCCTGCCTGAGCGGCGAGGACGGGCTGCACGCGTTGAAGGAGGGCGACTATGAATTGCTGATCCTGGACATCATGTTGCCGGGCGCGAGCGGCATCGACGTGCTCAGGGAACTGCGTCTATCCAGCGATATCCCGGTCATCATGCTGACGGCCCGCGGTGACGACGTGGACAGGATTCTCGGCCTGGAATTCGGCGCCGACGACTACATCTCCAAGCCTTTCAACCCGCGTGAATTGCTTGCTCGCATCAAGGCGATTCTGCGGCGCTCTGGATCGGGCGCGAGCCGCCACCACCCCGTAAACGTCGGAGCTGTCGAACTGGATACGCGGTCGCGTCGGGTGACGGCCCGCGACGAGCCGATACGTCTTACGGGTACCGAGTTCGAATTGCTGCGCTGCCTTGCGGAGTCGCCCGGCGAGGTCGTCAGCAAGGAAGACCTGTCTCGCCAGGCGCTCGGTCGCCGGTATATGCCCTACGACCGCAGCATCGATACGCACATCAGCAATGTGCGGCGCAAGCTGGCCGATGCCGGGGTGGCAAGCCCGTCCATCCAGAGCCAGCGCGGCGTGGGCTACTGCCTGCTCGTGGACGACGAGGTGTAATGACATGCGCAGCCTGCTGATTCGCATCTTCGTCTCGTTCTGGTCGATCATCGTCATCACGATCATCGTGGCCGGCGCGCTGGGTTATGCCTACGCGGAACGAGCCCGCGTAGCGATACAGAACTTCGAAGTCAGCGACGCGATGCTGGAGGCCAGTGAAGCTTTGCGCGAGGATGGCCGCGAGGGCCTCACCGATTGGTTGCGTTCATTGCCCGGTGTCACGGCATCTCTCGTGTACGTGCTGGACGATCGCGGTCACGATTTGCTCGACCGCCGCTTGCCACCACAGCTTCAGATCGCCATGAAGCGTTTCAGCGGGCCACGATTTCGTCGGCCTCCACCGCCACGCGAATTCGGGAACCTGAGGCCAGCCAGACCATTCACGCAGCTTATCGGTCCGGATGATCACGTCTACACCTTCTTCGTTTTGCCGCCGCAGGGCACCGTGGGACGATGGCTGGCCGAACGCGGCGGCGTCGGCATCGCGATCCTCGCACTGCTCATCAGTGCCGGCATCTCCTACCTGCTGGCCCGGGCGATCTCACAGCCGATACGACGATTCCGCGAATCGGCCGTTGCGATCGCGGACGGCAATCTCGATACGCGCGTAGCGGATCGCGTAGGCCGACGCCGCGATGAGATCGGATTGCTCGCACAGGACTTCGACCGAATGGCCAATGAACTGCAGCGCTCCTGGATGCGGCAAACGGAACTGACGCGCAACGTATCGCACGAGCTGCGATCGCCGTTGGCAAGACTGCGCGTGGCTCTCGAATTGGCCAGGCGCAAGACGGGTGACTTGCCGGAATTCGACAAAATCGATGCCGAGACCGGCAGGCTCGATGAATTGATCGGGCAGATCCTCGAATTCTCCCGTCTCGATGCCGATACGAACGAAGAACGAACACGGATCAACCTTGACGAACTGATCCGCCCGATCGTCGAGGACGTCCGCTACGAGTACGCCGGCAACGAGTCGCGCATCGCACTCGAAGCTGATGCCAGCGCAGCGGTTTACGGCTACCCGAATGCGCTGAGAAGCGGAGTGGAGAACGTATTGCGAAACGCCATGCAGCACAGCCGCGAAGATGGCGAGGTGCATGTGCGTATTGATACAGAGGCATCGCAGGCCGTGATCGCGATCGCGGACCAGGGCGGTGGCGTTGCGGAGGATGAGCTGGAGAGGCTCTTCGAGCCGTTCTATCGCTCGGCCAAGGGCGGCGACGACGCGCGAACTGGTAGCGGTTTAGGGCTTGCCATTGCGGCGCGAGCGGTTGCCATGAATGATGGCTCGGTGACGGCGTCCAACGATGCGGAGGGGCTCTGTGTCAAGATTCGGCTGCCTTCAGCGGATTAGCCGATCGACTTCATTACCGGAGATCAACGCAACCCGAATGTCCCACTCCGCCAGAGAAACCGCCGCAACGAACTTCCGCGAGTACATGCAGCGCAGCAACGAGCTGCACGACAGCTATCTCGACGAACCCGGGGCCCCGCAACAATACGACCGTTTCACCGAGTGGCAAATGTCGTACCTGTTGACGTTCTTCACCGACCTGCACGAACGCCCGGGCTACGCGGAGGCTATCGATTTCACGATGAGCGACCTGGCCGGCGTCCGCATTAGCGGTCGAGACCGTGACCTCGAAAGAGCATCGCCCGTAATTACCAGGATGCTGCCGCTCAAGGCGCTGGAAACGATCGCGGCTGCGGCGAAGCTGAATGCCCATGTGCTGGAGGTCAATCTCGGCATTTTCCGGCACCTTCAGGTCGACGGCGGTCTTCCTGCCGAGATAAGCAATCGTGCCTATCGCGTTGCGTGCCGCGACGCCAGCTCGCTCGATGAGTGTGTCGGACTCGTGCACCTGGCAACCAGCCTGGGCGGAACGCTCAAGACGCTGGTCAAAGTGCCGCTACTCGGCGCGATGTTACGCGCCATGCGCGGGCCGGCGCACGCAGCCGGCTTCGGAGTGCTGCAGGACTTTCTCGAAGGTGGCTATACGAAATTCAAAGCGATTCCCGACATCGATCACTTCCTGGCCGAAATCGACACTCGCATGACCGAAGTTTTCGAGACTATTTACACCGGGCCGCTCGACGAGTTCGACTAGCGATCGCGAATTTCTCATCACAAAGCGAAATGCGGCGTCGTGAACACGGCCGCAAGCCCGCCGCCGTCGGTTCGGAAATTCGTCGTCTGACCACGATACAGACGAGCCCCCAGTAACTGGATGTCGCCGTTGTACACGTAACAGCGCACGTCCAGCTTCATCGCCTGCTGGTCGCCATCGACAATTATCAAGCGCTCACTCGGTGGCACCAGTTCCTGGGCAATGTAGTCGGCGTCGAGTATCGAAGCCCAGGTCTTCTTCGTCAGCTTGGCACCCTTGTAAGTTCCGCGGCTGCCGAATCCCCAGTTGGGTTTGAAAAAAAGCTGCTTGCGCCGGTCCCACAAATCGGCCGCATTGTCGGGGCTTACGACCACAGTCTTCGGTACGCTGGCCGCAAGAGCGTTGGCGGACTCGTTATCCACGCCCAGTTGCTGCAGCAAGCGTTCATCCGACAAGACAGTCAGGTTTTTCTTGTTGGCATACAGCGCATGGGTACGCGGGCTCGGCGTGAAGACGGCGGCGCGACTCTCGTAGGCATCCATGAGGACGGCGCACGACTCCGATTGCAGGTAGAAGTCGGTCAGGCGGTTATAAACCAGGTCTACCGCCCGGCCATCGACTTGCAAAACAGCATCACGAAACTCGAATTCATCGGGCCCGGCGATGATTGCGTCGATGTCATGCTGCGCGAACATATGTTTGAAAAGCGTGAACTCGGGTCGCAGATACTGTTCCGCTGGGTTCTCGTCAACGATTGCGACACGCTGCAACACCTTGCCCGGTGACTGCACGTCGAGTTCCCTGCGGAACATCTCGACAAACTCGCGCTCGAGATCGGCAATATCGAGTCGGCCGACAACGAAGTTCTCAACCTCCGGACAACAGGCTTGCTGGGCGCCCGCCACATGCAGGAGCAGCAACGCACCGCCGGCATTGGTGTTTACCTCGATTAGTTTTGGGCCGTCGTTGGTCAGGTGAAAATCGTATCCAAAGAAGACGCCTTGCGGACCGTAGTCCGATGCGGCGACTTCGGGAACCCACTGCAAGACGTGCCGTTGGAAGCTTTCCAGTCCTGCGACTCGGCCGATCGCCGCAATGACTTTCTTCATCCCGTCGATATGAGTGTGCGAGATGAACACCGGTGAATCGGAGAGCAGGTGAGGATGGGACTCGCGCAGGCGTGACCACGCGCCTGACTCACCGAGGCGGGTCTCCAGGGATTCCTGCAAAGTGTCGTGATTGACGTTGATGCAGTGGCAGCTGCGATTCAGGGCATCGGCGAGTTTGTTGCTGGTCACCCGGCCATTTTACACACAGTCCGGAGACCCACGCGCACCGGTGACGCCAACCTATCGATCATCGGCCCTGGCCAGCGTGATCGCGAGTATCTCGTCCAGCCGGCCGGTGATGCGGCGAAACTTATCGTGAAAGTCGTGGCGCGCCTCTGCCTGGTTGGCCGCCAGCAGCCCTTTGTAGTTGGCGAGTTTCAGGCCGGTCCCGTAGAGCGATTTCGATATCGACTCGGCCGAGAATACGCGTTCCTGCAGGAGTTGCTGTTTGCCGGTCTTAAGGCACTTGGACAAGAAGCTGCTCTTGTCGTCGATGGCGTCGGCGCCCGCTGCTGCGAGGACGTTGGCCACTATGCGATACGCGTCGACGAACGAACGAAGCACGCCGTGAGCGACCAGCGGCTGCACGTCATTGAGCGCATCACGCACGCCTGCCTCGCCTTGTCGAATAGCTTCTTCCCAGTCCTCGAAGCGGTCACTCACGCGTTGTTCAAGTGCTGATCGATAGTCCGCCCGCCGTGGCAAATAAAACTCGAACTTGAAGAGTTCCCGAAGCTCACTTGTCCGCGAGAAGAATGCTTCGCGAGGGTCGCCCGGTGCGGACGCAGCCTCCAGTAGTGCAATCTCGACGAAGGCATCGAGGATGAAGTAGTGGACTGCAGTGTTGCGATAGTAAGCGGCGTTGAGGTGCTGGTCGGCACTGATGGCGTAGAGTCTCTCTGTACCCTCGTCCAGGTAGCTGACGATGCCGGTCTCGTGGAGCTCGGCCAGTGTCGCGAGAACGGCGTCGTCGTCCCGGAAGTTCGAGCGCCCGACAATCTCCAGGCGTCGACGACGAATCAGGGCGGCGCCGCCGCGGGCAAGCGCCTGTATTTCCGCCAGGCTCTGCGCGCGGTTGCCGCTGGCAAGCAGGATCAGCGTGACAATCGCCGTGGCCGTAATCGGCGTCGCCGCGTTCATGCGAACGGCAACTTCGAATGCCAGGGTTGGCACAAGTATCCGCTTGCGCTGATCGTCTATACCGGCTTCGAGTTCGTCCGGTTCGGTCAGATCCCTGATCGTGAGTCCCTCGCCGAAACGCAGATGTATATGTCCGCGCGACCTGCCGCGCCTCAGGAAGCGGAGCGGCCACGTGATCCCCTCCGGTTTCTTCTTCTGGCCGCGCTGTTCGATCGAGTAGTCCTCGACTTCGGTGATCTGGTCGTAGGCGACGCTGACGGGGATGAACGTCACGTCGTACTGCCTGGTCCGGAGGATCGACTCGACGACGTAATTGAACAGTCCGAAGCGCGGCGGTAACAGTTTGCCGGTGCGCGAGCGAGTTCCTTCGAGCGCCCAGAGCAGCGAAAACCGTTTCTCGATCAGGTAGTCGATGTAGCGGCGAAATGTCGCTTTGTAGATCTCGTTGTCCTGGAACGAGCGCCGCAGGAATATGATGCCGCTACGGCGGGCGAACGCGCCGAGACCGGGCTTGTTGAGGTTTATGCCACCGAACGTCAGCGGTAACGGCAGGTTGGCATCAAACAGGACGAGCGACAGAGCCATCGTGTCGAGCATCGACTTGTGACTGATCAGGAATACGACCGGGCGGGTGCCCAGGGTCTCTGTAACCCGCTTGAGTTGCGATTCATCGATATTGATCTTCGCGTCGTGGTGGCTTCGGACCGCGGCCCTGTAGAGCGAGGTCATCACATCGAGCGTGAACGGTGTTTGGGTCGCCGCCATTTCTCGCAGATACCTTGCGGCTTGCTCGAGTACTTCATGCTCGGAGCGATCGCGCTGCTGAGCGACATTAGCGATCAGGTTCCGAAAGTCCACATTCGCGAATACGTCGCTATGTCGGATGCGAGGCACTTTGTAACGCGCGCCTCGTGCAGTGCGTTCCGAGCGCTCCAGCGCGATCGATGCCTGGTCGGCGATAAACTCCGACAGCTCGTCGCCACTGGCGCCGGCCAGCCGTTCGCGCAACTCGTCGAGATAAGCGCCGTCGCCCGCAATGTACGCGACTCTTTCGGGTTGATGTTTCGCGAGCCACCACCGGCGTACCGTACCGGGTTCGGTAATGCGTCCATGGAAAAGGTCCCGCAGGGTGCGGCGGCCCGCAGTCTGCGACGCTGGCATCCATGCGATACGCAAAGGCTGCATCCAGAGGGCATCGCCAGGCTCCGGCAAGGCGTCCAGAATATTGCTTGCACCATTCCTGGGGAGTCGAACGAATGAATACCGCGGGTGCGAACCGGGCTCCGGCTTCTGTGTTTCGACCCAGTCGCGCAACAGCCTGGCCTCGAAATCATCGCGCGCATCGAGCAGAAACGCGACTGCTCCGTCTTCGATCTCCGGCCACGGTGATGCGCTGTCGCGGTTTGTCTTGTTATTGTTGGACATCGCTGTCTCCTGAGCCAAGAGCCGAGAGTAGTTTTTGTCCGTGCTTGTCCCAGCTGAATTCCAGTGCGTAGTCTCGGCACGCCGAGCGGCTGGGCGGGCCGCCTTTAAAAATAGACAACACCGCTTCCGCAAAAGCCCGGTAGTCACCCTCAGGAACCAGCAAACCGCTGGCGCCGTCTGAGACCGCGTCAACGACGCCGCCGACAGGAAACGCGACCGTCGGCGTACCGCTGGCGGCGGCTTCGATCGCTACCATGCCGAAGCCTTCGACGTCGCCTTTCACCCGGATCAGCGGAAACACCAGGGTGTCCGCCGCGGCGTAGCAGTTCCACAGAGTGTCATCGTCGACAGCACCCAGGAAGCGTACCGTATCCTCGCCGCATCGTTCGATTGCGTTCATCAGGCGTTGCGCGCCCCTGGCATCCTGCAAGAGAGCGTCGTCCGGCGTATCGCCGACAACCAGGAGGATCGCGTTCGGCTGTGCCTCGATGATCAGTGGCCAGGCGTTCTCCAGGAATTCGGCCAGTCCTTTGCGCCGGACCATTCGGCCGACTGATAAGACCACCTTGTTGTCCGCCAGGCCGAGCTCCTTGCGAATGGAGTCGGCTTGATGCAGCAGCGATTCCGGCGGCATTGTCGAACCGGGATTGACGATCCCGACCCGGGTCGCAGCGCAGCCCTTTTCGATGGCGATCTTGCGTGTGTTCCGGCTGTTGGCAATTATCCGATCGTGGCGACGCAGGAATGGCACGAAAAGGTGTTGATAGATCCAGTTGTCGACGACCAGGTCGAGCCCATGGACAAGAGCAACGGACCGCGCCTTCGCCCGGCCAGCCAGTAAACAGGTCACCGGCGAAACCAGGCCACTGCCGCCAAGTACGATGTCAAAGGGCGTCTTCCTGGTTGCTTGCCATCCCTTCAGAAGTGCCGTCGTGAGAAATGAGAAAGGTGATGGCGGGCACTCGATCGTTTGTACATTGGCCGGCGAGAACTCCCCGCAGCCTTTTGGCCCGACCAGGGTCACATCGAACTCGGACGCCAGCGTCTCTACCGAGTGCCGCATCAAGCGCTCCATTCCGCCGGTCAGCGGCGGGTAGTTACGCGTAACAACAAGGATTGATTGGCGGCTCAAAAAGACCGGCTCCACATGCGCGCGATCGCTATTTCTGCAGGACCCATATGTATCCCGGCAGCGCCCAGTAAAGCCAATTGGCGACCAGCCCGGCGATGCGCGCTTTCAAACTCCCCGGAGGCAGCATGTATTCCGTACAAAATCTATCGGGTTCGTTGATCAGGCGAACGGTGTAATCGTTACGCTCGAAGTTTTTGACCAGCGATTTTAATCCCCAGTAGGTCAGGTGTTTCTCGTGATAATAATCGGCCTTCCCCGACATTCGGATATATAGGTGCGCGAGCGGCCGGGGCAGAATTGCAAGCATAGGCAAATTGTAGTGCGGCTCATTCCACATCAGCCTGTTACCCGCCGAGAAATAGCAAATTCCTCCCGGCCGAAGAACGCGGTGAATCTCGTCGAACATCTGTACAGGATCCGGCACGTGTTCATAAACATGGGAACAGATAACGATATCGAAACTCGTGTCGTCGAATGGCAGGTTCAGCGCATCGGCAACCTGGAACTCGAGGTTGTCTTTGTCGAACTTCTGCTGCGCGTGATTTATCGCACCTTCGTCGATATCGATGCCGACGACGCGAGCAGCATGGTCCGCAAGAAAATTGTCGATGGCGCCCGCCGAGCCTCCGACATTCAGGACGTCACATTCGGCAATCGGCTTTTGCAGGAAATCATCGAGAACCGAAAGCATAGTGCGCGCCTTGCGTTCACGATTTTCCGAATCGTAAACGTACGGGCTATTCTTCGAGAAGTTGTATTGGTACCCTCGGCTCACTATGGCGGCCCCGAACCTGTCCGTTCGCTTTGTTCACGAGAAGCGTGAGTGCTTGGCAGCGCGTGATAGTAATTTGTAAGCGAAATTTAAGCAATTTCCGGGGTCACGGATTCAGTGTCGCTGTTCTCCGCATTCCTGAAGCAATCCCTGTGATACTTTTAAAAGATGAACCGAGCCATCATATTTGACGTCGACGGTACCCTGGCGGAAACCGAAGAAACTCACCGCAAAGCCTTCAATCGTGCGTTCGAGGGGGCCGGGCTATCGTGGTCCTGGGACCAGGATCTCTATCGGGCATTACTGGCTGTTACTGGTGGCAAGGAGCGCATTCGTCATTTTATCGAGGACTACGGCGCAGAGGGTGCACCGAAAGACGACCTGGACGCATTCATTCGGAAGCTGCACGCTGAGAAAACGACGGCGTATACGCAAATGGTCAAAGGTGGGGAGCTGGAGCTTCGTCCGGGTGTCCGGTCGGTGATAGCTGCTGCGCGACAGAAAGGCTATCGGCTTGCCCTCGCCACGACGACCACGCCGGCCAACATTGACGCCCTGCTGGCAGCGACCTTCGGCGACACTGGTAATAGCCTGTTCGAAGTGATTTGTGCCGGCGACAGCGTGCCCAACAAGAAGCCGGCGCCTGACGTGTATCTCCGGGCGCTTGAAGAGCTCGATCTGCCGGCCGGGAGCTGCGTCGCTGTCGAAGACTCCCGAAACGGACTGCTTTCCGCTTGTGCGGCGGGAGTCGCAACGATCGTAACGCCAGGCATCTATACGTGCGACGAGAGCTTCGATGAGGCGGCGCTTGTTATCGATAACCTGGAATCGCTCGATTTCGCTGCTATAGAGGCGCTGTTCCCCTAGCTCGCTCCGCCGCGTTTACCGCTCGTTATTGACCGCCCGAATCGTGTGGATCGCACGCCGTAGTGGTAGGTCAGCACAACGATCGGTACGACTACTGCCAGTGTCAGCAGGTACTTCACCATCGCGGGAAACGGGGTCACGGCCAGCGCCCCGGCTACGGCAATGAGCAATGGAAAATGGATCAGGTAGATCCAGTAAGAGGCATCACTGACGTAGCGCCCGAACCCCGATGGCTGTGCGAATCGGTCCTGGTAGATACCCAGCAGGCCGAAGGTCATGAAGGCGGCAAGCGCACTGTTGCTGATCCCGGCCACGAGCCCGATCATCAGCTGCGGATCGTCCGCTGTCATCAGGCGCACACGCGTCGACCACACAGCCAGTGGCAGTACTGCCAGCGCAACGATGACCGACCGCCATGGTTGACGCTGGTACGTCGACAGCAGATCGCGGTGCAGGTAGAGCAGCCAGCCGAAGATGAAGAAGCTCAGCAGCGCCGCCTGCATCGGCAACGTACCAGCGTCGCTGCCGTAAATAATGTAGGCAGGGGTCATGGTCAGGGCGATGATTACGGTCAGCAATATCGAGCGCCAGCGGCTGGTGAACAGCATTCGAGACGCCGCGCGGATGCGCTCTGTGCCGGGGGCTTGCAGCACTCCCCATCTCAGGCAAAGCGCGAGCGCCGTGTACAGGAGTAGTGAAACCAGGAACCACAGGTGATACGGCCTGCCCCAGCGGAGCCACTCACCGAGCATCAGTTCGTCGATGCCGCCTTGCAGCGTGCCCGACAGAACCACGTGTTTCGCAAACCGATAGGCACCCCGGGTCAGCGGCGAAATCACGAGATAGGCAACAATTAGCGGCAGGAAAATGCGTCGGAATCGATTCCGAGCCAGGCCACGCAAGCCTTTACGCTGGCGAATCAAGGCGGTCGAGAACCCGGCAGTCACGAAGAACACCGGCATCGCGAAGCCGTAGAGGAAGACGCTGGCAACGTCGAAGCCGATATGGGTCTGTGGATCCTTAAACGGACGCGGAAACGTTACATAGGGAAGTAAAGCGTGCCCGAACATCACGATCAATATCATCGTCGCACGCAGGTGGTCGATGCTGTGATAGCGGGGTTGCTGTTCTGCCATTCAATTACCGTTTGCGTTCCGGCGTGGCGAGATCCCTGAAAAAGTCAGCAATTGTCACGGTGGACAGATCTCGTAGTTCACCTGCATCCAGGTACGAGCCACTGCAGGAACTACAGGTTTCGTACCAGATGTGAGTTTGCCTTGGATCCACGACGCCCACCATCGCGCCACCGCATCTCGGGCACTGGTAGCGATCGCTGGCTTTGCTCCGTTTCCCAGCCTTACCATCGCCGATGTCGATGGCCGCTGCCGCCAGCTTGTCTTTCAATACGTCCAGCTCGCCCGCATCGAACCAGATGCCGTTACAGATTGTGCAGCGATCGACTTCGGTGCCTTCATGCTCGACGGGTTCCATGTCTGCCCTGCATTTGGGGCAGCGCATCGCGCCGGACCAGAATACGCCGGCTTCGTTGCCGCCGACGCCGATGGTGTGCCTGGGCCTTTCTCTTTTGCTACCGTCCGATCCTCGAGGGCCGGAGTCAGGGTGATGGTGGTGCCGATGGAACAGGAGCACGATGATCATCGCGACAATTAACACGCTGAGCATTGTGTAGGACTGTACGTAATCCGATTTTTCGGCGACTACGCCGTAGGTCTTCGACCCGGCCGCATGACCGAAATTAGCGACCGACATGTAGATCGCAAACTGTGTCGCTGAATTCACGCTCTTGCAGATCGCCATTGCCAGCGCGAGGCTCGCCACCATTACTACGGGTAACATCGCTATCCATATCGACAACATCGAACGCACGTAAAGTGTGTTCTGCCACAGGTGTTGAGTTTGTGCGATCAGGAACGCATGGATGGCGAGCAGCGCGATGGCGAGTAGCAGGATTCGTTTTGCGCCCATGCGATCGATGGCCGGCCCGATAGCGAGCGCGATGATGGCGCCGATCAAACCCATCGTGGCTACGAGCTGGGACCACTGTGGCGTCGTGTAGCCGAACAGGTTTACTGCGGCGATCGGCATCAACGCCTGGCCGTAACCGTATACCAGACCGTAGAAGAACATGATGGTCATGACAATCAGGCTGGTCCGCACCCAGAGTACCTTGTTGAGCTCCTTCATAACCGCTCGAAACGACGTCTCGACGCGATGCACGGGTGTCGCGGTTCCCTTCGTCCATGGCAGGATTCGTTCACCCTCGTGCTCGAGTACGAAAAGGATTACGAACAGGCCAAGCGCCGAAACTGCCGATGCGATGATTGCGGTCGTACCCAGTCCGAACGTCGTAAGAAGTACGCCCGTTACGGCCGCTGTCGAGGCCCAACCGATGGCTTTGCCAAAACTCATGAAGGCGTTGAGGCGACCTTGCTCCCTGACCGGCGTGAGGTCGATCGACATGCCATCGACGGCAACGTCCTGCGTCGCCCCAAAGCTGTTGATGAACACGCCAATCAGCATCAGTAGTCCCAACTGTTCGGCGGGGCGCTCGACCAGGGTCAGCGCGAGCAGGGCGAGCGACAGTCCGAGTTGCGCTCCGATGACCCACGGCCGGCGCCTGCCCATCGGCAGAAATTCGTAGCGGTCCATCACTGGACCCGCTAGCAGCTTGAGCGCCCAGGGCAATACTATGACGGCAAGATACGAGCCGATGTCACCGGCGCCTACGCCCTGGCTGGCGAGCCAGACCGGTATCGCGATTGACAACAGACCCAGAGGAATGCCCTGGGCAAAGTACATGATGGACCCGGCGGCGTAACGAACTCGCGCGTTGTCCGCGAGGATAAAGGTGTCTGCCATGATTCGTCTCCGGGACGATTGTTCTTCTTGTTTCCTCAATACTAGCGGGATTCGATATCACTGTATGCATATAATCTCGCGGTCATGCTTGCCCTCACCAACATCTCTTTGCGTCGCGGCCGCAAGGTCCTGATAGAAAACGCCAGTTTCCAGATTCACGCTGGGCAGCGCATGGGAGTGATCGGCGCCAACGGTTGCGGCAAGTCGTCGTTGTTCGCAATGCTCCTGGGCGAGTTGGAGCCGGACGATGGTGAACTCGCCCTGGACCCAAAACATGAAATCGCCCACGTTGCGCAGGAGAGCCCTCATGGCAGCATGCCCGCTGTCGATTACGTAATGGATGGCGACCGTGAGCTTCGAACAGTGCAGGCCGCCATCGCCGAGGGTGAGGCTGCCGCGGATAAGCCCGATCTTCATCTGCTGTACGAACGCATGGAAGCTATCGACGGCTTTACGGCCGAATCGCGCGCCTCACGACTTCTGCATGGCCTCGGATTTTCGGCGGACGAATACGCCAGGTCGGTCAAGGAATTTTCCGGCGGCTGGCGCATGCGGCTCAATCTCGCGCGGGCGCTCATGTGTCGATCTGACATCCTCTTGCTCGACGAGCCAACCAATCATCTCGATCTGCCGGCCATTCTGTGGCTGGAACGCTGGCTGAAGCGGTACGAAGGCATCCTGCTGGTCGTCTCACACGACCGGGACTTCCTCGACCAGGTCTGCACGCGGATTGCGCATATCGAGAACCAGGCGATCAATCTGTTCACCGGCAACTACAGTCAGTTTGAATCGCTGCGCGCCGAGCAACTGGCGCAGCAACAGGCGATGTACGCGCGACAACAGAAGCAGATCAAGCACATCCAGAAGTACGTCGACCGATTTCGTTACAAGGCCTCGAAGGCGCGCCAGGCCCAAAGCCGCATCAAGATGCTCGAACGCATGGAACAGATCGCGCCTGCCCACGTCGATTCACCTTTCCGGTTTCATTTCATCGAACCTGAGAAGCAGCCGCAGCACCTGCTGGGCCTTACCGATGCAACGGTTGGTTACGGCGATAACGCCATTCTCCGGAACATAAACCTGCACCTGTCTGCCGGTGATCGTATTGGCCTGCTGGGCGTAAACGGCGCCGGCAAGTCAACGCTCGTCAAAGCACTTTCGACAGGCAGCACTCTGCTCGACGGCGAGCGGCTCCTGAGCAAGGACACGAAGATCGGTTACTTTGCCCAGCACCAGCTCGAATTACTGCGGCCGGAGCAGAGTCCTATCGATCATTTGCGCGACTTTGCGCCAGACGACCGCGAACAGGACCATCGCAACTACCTGGGCCGGTTCGGCTTCAGTGGGGAGCGCATCTTCGAGCCTGTCGCGCCTTTCTCCGGCGGCGAAAAAGCGCGACTGGTATTGGCATTAATGATTCGCCAGGGACCGAACCTGCTGTTGCTCGATGAGCCTACCAACCACCTCGATCTCGAAATGCGCCAGGCCCTGAGCGTCGCGCTTATCGAGTATACCGGCGCGCTGGTCGTGATCTCGCATGATCGGCATTTGCTGCGAAGTGTTTGCGACGAACTGCTGATAGTCCACGATGGCATCGTCGATCGATTCAATCGCAGCCTCGATGATTATCCGAGCTGGCTCAGGGAGCAGGAAGAGAAGTCTGAACAGGCCGTGGCCAAATGGCACGACGACCCCGCGAAGAAAACGAACAGGAAGCAGCGGCGGCAGGAACAAGCGGCGCAGCGCCAGCGTCTCAAGCCGCTCCGTGACAAAGTCCGGAACGTGGAAAAAGAACTTGCCGCCAATCGTGACAGACTGGCAGAGCTTGAAGCACGCCTCGCCGACGAGGCGATTTACGCTGACGCAAGTAGAAAGGACGAACTGACCGAGCTGGTTCGGGATCAGGCGGCGGCAAAATCAGCAATCGAGGCCCTCGAATGGGAGTGGCTCGAAGCGAGCGAAAACCTGGAGCAGGCGACATGAAGACAGGCAACATAAAGATATGGGTCGATGCCGATGCCTGCCCGGTCGTTGTAAAGGAGATCCTCTTTAGAGCCGCGGAGAGGACTGGCGTCGAACTGACCCTTGTTGCCAATCAGCCGTTAACTACGCCGCCCTCCGCGAACATCAATTCACTGCAGGTACCGAGAGGCTTCGATGTGGCCGACGACGAAATCGTCAAGCGACTGGCTCCCGGGGACCTCGTAATCACGAGTGATATACCGCTCGCCGCCGAAGTGATCGAGAAAGGCGGGCATGCGCTGAGTCCGCGCGGAGAGCTACACACAAAAGAAAATATTGGCGCGAAACTGAACATCAGAGACTTCATGGACACCATGCGGTCGAGCGGTGTTGAGATGGGCGGTGGCCCAAGCGCTTACAGTCAGAGGGACAAGCAGGAATTCGCGAACAACCTTGATCGCTTCCTGACCAAATACGCTAGTGACTGATTGACAAGACCTGCGCACGCGCAACAACCTTGTTCTGCGGTCGATACGGATTGTCTCCCCGGCGACAACAGAGTAGGTCATTAGTTATGATCACCCTGGCCGAACTCAGGCGCCGCAATGTTTTCAAGGTCGCGGTCGCCTATGCGATCGTCGCCTGGCTATTGATCGAAATCACGGCGACGGTATTTCCGATCCTGCGCTTGCCCGAGTGGTCAGTGACTCTGGTTACGGCGCTGATCATTATCGGCTTCCCCGTGGCTCTGTTTTTTGCCTGGGCCTACCAGCTGACAGCAGCCGGGCTGGAGAAAGATGAAGGCGCAAGTGTCAGCGAGACCGTCGAGCACGTCGGCGGTCGCAAGCTCGACTTTTTCATTATCTTGCTGTTGGTCGTGGCGGTAGCTTTCCTCAGCTACGACAAGCTTCTGCGCGAAAGGGAGGCACCGACGATGCTTGACGCGCCGAAGAGTATCGCCGTATTGCCGTTCGTGAACCTGAGCGAATCCGATGAGAATGAGTATTTCTCAGACGGCCTGACCGAGGAAATCCTGACGGCGCTGACACAGTTGCCGGATTTGCGGGTAACGGCGCGCACCTCGTCCTTTTTCTTCAAGGGAAAGAATATCCCGATTCCCGAAATCGCCGCCCGTCTGAATGTGTCACATGTTCTCGAGGGATCGGTGCGACGCGAAGGCGATCGAGTTCGCATTACCGCGCAGCTGATTCGTGCGGCGGATGATTTCCACTTGTGGGCGCACAACTATGACAGGACGCTGGACAGCATTCTCGCGGTACAGCAAGACATCGCTGAGAACGTTGCACAAATGCTCGACCTCGTGCTTGATGACGACGTCCGCCGCACCATGCGCAATGCGGGCATCCGCAACGTCGAAGCGTTCGTCGCATATCAAAAGGGAATAGCGGCATTCGAGGCGGCGCACGAGCAAGTTGCGGGTGTGACCGAGCGGCTAACGATCGCTAATGAATACTTTGATCAGGCGCTTGAGGCTGCCCCGGGGTTCGTAATGGCGCGCGTTATGAAGGCCGATCGTGCGGGCCATGTCGTACGCGATATCGCCTCGGGCCTGCGCCCGGAACAATACCCGGGTGAGGCGCAGGACGCGGTTGCCGAATTACGCAACGAGTACGATCTGGCGTGGCAACTGTCACCGCCCGGTAACCAAAGGGATATCCTGGATCTCGAGCGAACTCTGTTCAGCGACGACTGGCGGATGCTCAAGAGCCGGATCAAACGAGCACTGCAACCCGGCCAATGTGCACATATGGACTGGACCAACGAATTCGTCGCCCCGCTGGGCTGGTCCAGCCAACTCATCGAGAAGTCCCGCGAAACGCTCGCCTGTGATCCCATGAACCTGGCAGCCAGTCACGAGTTGCCATTCCTGCTCATCTGGTCGGGCGAATTCGATGCCGCACTAAGTGCAGTCGAGGCGGCCGAAGCAAGGGGTATACGCAATCCACGGCTCGACGATGGCCGCTACTGGGCATTACTCGCCGCGGGGCGGGTCGACGACCCGATCGTTCACGGCCCGGGGATCGAAGGCAGCGGCATGCCGTTTCCACGCCAGGTTCTTCGCGAAGCGCTGGCAGGGAATCCCGAAACTGCGCGCCAAATGGCTGAAGAGTATTGGTCGAGTCCTGCAGCGGTCAGTTGGGCATCAATCTGGCTTGCGGCAGTGGTTGGCGATCGCGATCGGGCCAACGAACTGGCGGCGGAGATTGACGCCAGGCCCGGCAGCGCGCT
>CAMYOJ010000057.1 GCA_947259985.1 uncultured Woeseiaceae bacterium | reverse complement strand
ATTCGCTTTGGGTTGTCGAAATCCCTGATCGCGGCCGCCACATTGATTGCAACAACGAACCTGTTCTTCGCCGGTCTCGCTTATACCGGGCCCGAGATTCTGGCGCTGGCTCTGACGATAAGCTTCGACAATTTTGCGCAGGGCTTCGCAGGCACGGTGTTCATCGCCTATCTGTCGAGTCTGACGAATATTTCTTTTACGGCGACACAGTACGCCTTGTTCAGCTCGCTCTCGGTGTTCTTCGGCAAGCTCGTCGCGGGCTATTCAGGCGAGGTCCAGGAGCTGCTCGGCTACGTCGGCTTTTTTATCTACGCCGCCGCCCTTGGAATACCGTCGATCATTTTGTCGATCATCGTCGTGCGCCATGCCAGATTGAAGAGCCAGCATGAGCAAAGCTGAAGTTCTGGTCGGCCCGCTCGTGGACATCGACGATCCAGGCTGTCGAGAATTTCAGATCGGTGATGGAGACTGGCCATTTCTGGGTTTCGTTGTGCGCAAGGGAGACAAGGTCTACGCGTACCATAACTACTGCGTACACGTGGGACATCAGCTGAATTGGATGCCGAACGGCTTTCTGACCAGGGACCACACGTCAATTATCTGCGCCTCGCACGGGGCGCAATACGAGATTGATACCGGCTTGTGTTTCCGCGGACCTTGCCTCGGCAAGTCATTACGCAAGGTCGAAGTCGAGGTCCGCGATGGGCTGGTCTATGTGACCGGCCCAACCAGCATGTAGGAGTTGTTACAGCTTCTCCTCGAGAAACGCGAGCGGGTCATGAAAGCCGCTATGCGGCTCGCCGGGGGGCCTGCCGAGATAGTCTTCGGGATCCATATCGACCGAGCCGGACCAGTCTTCAGGTGCCGCGACTTCGATTAGCATCTGATCAGGCCAGGCCTCGACCTCGACCTCGTCGATAGTGCCGTCGAATAACTGGATTTCGATAGTGCTGTCCCCTTCGTCAATCGCAACGACCTCCAGCAACGAGCCGTCGGGTCGACGAAACCACTGCCCAATTGACGGTAATTTGACTGCCATTAGACTGACTCCTGGTCTCACAAAAAGAACCCTCTCCTCTATTTATAGAGCATGGATCGGAATCTTCAAGGGGCTGATGCGACTAAACAGCTTTATCGCAGCGCCAGTCCCAGATTCGATGCCCCTTCCGGAGCCCGCGGCGCTCGAATTTGGTTACCGGGCGATCGAGTGGGTGGTCACCGTCGTGCTCACGCCTGCTGGAGCAGACGAATCGATCGGATGCTGCCAGTATTTCCTCGATGTGCTCGGCGTAGTTGGCCCAGTCGGTGGCGATGTGCAGCGAGCCGCTCGCCTCGAGCCGGTCAGCGCAGAGGTCGAGAAAAGGCAGTTGCAGGATACGTCGCTTGTGGTGCCGTTTTTTTGGCCAGGGGTCGGGAAAGTAGATATTGATTCGCCGCAGCGAGGCTGGTGGAAGCTGCTGCAGCAGCACATCGACCGCGTCTGCTGCGATGAGCCGCAGGTTGCTGATACCGGCATCCCGCGCGGCGATAAGGCAGTGCCCCAAGCCCGGTTCGTGAACCTCAATGCCGAGATAGTCGAGGTCGGGATTTTCAGCCGCTTGTTGTACGAGCGTCTCGCCATTGCCGAAACCTATTTCGAGCACGACAGGTGCACGTCGTTCGAACAGCGCCTCGAAGTCGAGCATTCGCGGCGCGAATTCGACGCCGTATCGTGGCCATAGTTCGTCGAGAGCACGCTTTTGCGACGCCGTCAGGCGGCCCGTGCGGCGAACGAAGCTTCGGATCGGCCGGCGCTGTGTCGTTGGGTCCTGATTGGCCACGATCAATCGCTTTAAGTCGACAGTTCGATCGGGCTCGTGTTTTCGGGCCGGCGCCCCTCGACCGATTCATAAAAGGAGCGGCAGATCGCCATGTCTGCCTGTTTGTCGCCCGTTAATGTCAGTGCGGGTCCCAGGCCCAGCCGCTTTTTGCCGTAATCGAGAAAGCCGAACACAACTGGTACCCCGGCGCCCTCGGCAATCCGGTAAAAGCCGCTCTTCCACCCGGGCGTGCCACTGCGCGTGCCCTCAGGCGCGAGTCCGAAGTAGAAGCAGTCATCGCTGCCGTCAAAAGCGGCAATCGCTTCCTCCACGGCCAGGCGGGCGCGCTTGCGATCGAGCGGTATCGCGCCGAAGGCTCTGAGCAGGCTGCTCATTGGGAACCAGAACATGGAGTCCTTGACGAAGAAGTGGACCTCCAGGCCGATGAGCTTGATGTACACGAGCGCCCAGAAACCGTCCCAGTTCGAGGTATGCGGGGCGGCGATCATCACGGCCTTGCGAATATCCGGCACCTTCCCGACGGCCGTCCAGCCGCCGAGCCAGAGAAGTAGTCTCGCAATCCTGGGCAGAATCAATCGCTTCCCCTGTCATCGGCTCTCGGCTCTGCGAGCAGGGCCGCAAGCTGCTTGATGATTACTGGCAGATCCCGCAAGACCTCTCGCAATAGCGGCAGGTTCTCGCGCAGATCGTCGAATACCGCCTTGGGTCCGACCTGTTCGTTCATCCACTTTTTGAGTACCGGGTGCGCCGTCTTCCAGAGGTCGAGCTGCGGATACAGCTCCCGGCCCAGACCCTCGATGTTGAAGAGCGTCTTGTGCAGCAGGATCATTTGCGGTTGTACCTGGACGTCGAAACGCTGCGCGACGCGGAACAGCCGCATCAATACCTGCGCAAACGAAATTTCCGCAAGCGGTTTGTTGAAAATCGGTTCGCACACGGTTCGCACTGCGGTTTCAAGCTGATCGATTCGCGTTCCTTCCGGCACCCAGCCCGAGTCAATATGCAGCTTCGCGATGCGATGGTAATCGCGATCGAAGAACGCAAGGAAGTTGCTCGCAAGATATTTTTGGTCTTCGGGACTCAGCGTGCCGACGATGCCGAAGTCGACAGCCGCGTATTGCGGCTTCTCGGGATCGGTAACCATGACAAATATGTTTCCCGGATGCATATCCGCGTGGAAGAAGTTGTGACGGAACACCTGCGTAAAAAAAATCTCGACGCCATTTTCGGCAAGGACCTGGATATTCGCGCCGGACTTGCGCAGCGCCTCCATGTCGCTGATCGGGATGCCATAGATGCGCTCCTGTACGAGCACCTCCGGCCGGCAATAATCCCAATAGATATCCGGGACATACAGCATTCCTGACCCCGCGAAGTTGCGTTTCAGCTGAGCCGCGTTGGCTGCCTCGCGCATCAGGTCGAGTTCGTCGATGATCGTCTGCTCGTATTCGTCGACGACTTCGAGCGGCCGCAGTCGCTTGCCGTGCTCCCAGTAGCGATCGGCCAGGCCCGCCAGCATGCGCAGCACGTCGAGGTCGCGCTCGATCTGCTCCTGTACGCCGGGGCGCAGCAGCTTGACGATAACCTCCTTGCCGTCCTGTAGCTGCGCCGTGTGAACCTGGGCAATCGAAGCGGCCGCGAATGGTTCCACATCAAAGCGTTTGAAGACCTTGTCAACCGATTCGCCATAGGCTTCGCTGAGTATCTGGATGGCCTGCTCGGCCGGGAACGGCGGGACCATGTCCTGTAGCTTCGCGAGTTCATCAGCAATATCAGGTGGCAGCAGGTCGCGCCGCGTCGAAATCGCCTGACCGAACTTGACGAAGATAGGGCCGAGTTCCTCGAGGGCAAGCCTGATGCGCTCGCCAAGCGGGGCAGATGTATCCCGTCGTCGTGGGAGCAGATAGAAAAAGAAACGCAGCGGCCGCAGCAGGTGCGTCTCCTTGATGAAATCGTCAAGACCGTACCTGACGAGCACGCGTTGAATGCCGAGGAGTCGTTGCAGTGTGCGCCACCTACGCATCGTCAAGACCCTGCTAAAAGTCGGTCGAGACGAGCTTCCAGCCGCGCAACATCATCGCGCAGCGAGTCCACGCGCTGCGTGAATCGCTCCACTTCATAGCGGCTCGGCAGGCTGCCGCTTTCCTCCTGCAGGTACTCGCGGATGTTCGCGTGAATGGTCTCGCGCGCGTCCCGCGACCAGTTTCCGAAACCCCTTGCGATCTCGCCCAGCCGGTGCGACGCGGCATCGCCGATCAACGTCGACAACTCTTCCTCGATGTCGGGCTTCGCATAGCCCAGCAGCTCCTGAAAGGCCTGCGCAGTATAGGCGTCCCCTGTGAGGTCCAGCGAGCCGTCGCGAACGGCTCCTTCGCCCGCAGTGCCTGCCATGCGTGCAAGTGTCAAAAGCGAACCCGTAATAACGACGTCCGGCTCTGACTCTGAGTCCGCCGCCAGGGTGATGACCTCGTCGCTGATTTTGAAATACATCGCGAGCGCCGTGTCGCGGACCCGGACAGCGATGGTCTTGCCATCGAGCTTCTGGCACAGCTCGCGCGCGGGGGTTATTTCCTGAATATTACGATTAAGAACATTCGCAACGGGACGGAGCATGGTCTCAAGCGGGTCCATGCCGTGCCTAGATTCGATAGCCGACGTGCAGCGCAACAATGCCGCCAGCCAGATTCTGATAGCGGCAACGCTCGAACCCGGACTCTTCCATCATGCCAAGCAAAGTCTCCTGGTCCGGGTGCATGCGAATCGATTCCGCCAGGTACTGGTAACTGTCCTGGTCGCGCGCCACGACTTTTCCGATCAGTGGAAGGACTTTGAATGAGTAAAGATCATACGCAGGTTTCAGTGCCCTTACTGGCTGCGAAAACTCGAGAATCAGGGCTTTCCCGCCTGGCTTCAGAACCCGACGCATCGCCCGCAGTGCGGCCGCTTTGTTGGTGATGTTTCTAAGACCAAATGCGATGGTTATGCGGTCGAAGCTGCTGTCCTCGAACGGCAGATTCTCGGCGTCAACCTGGGCAATCGTCAGGTTGCCCGCGACGCCCGCATCAACCAGCCTCTGCCGGCCCTGCTCCAGCATCGCTGCGTTGATATCCGCCAGGACGACATGGCCCGTTGGTCCGACCTGCCGCGCAAATTTGAGCGCAAGGTCTCCAGTGCCGCCCGCCAGATCGAGAACAGTGTGTCCCGGGCGTGCGCCAGCCTGATCGATCGTGTGCCGCTTCCACAAGCGGTGCATTCCGGCTGACATCAAATCGTTCATGAGGTCGTAGCGCGTCGCAACGGAGTCGAACACATCCCGGACGTGATCGGCTTTTTCGTCGACCGGCACGTTCTTGTAGCCGAAATGCGTGGTTTCGGCCGATGTGTCGGATTTGCTCATGAGTCGTTGTTATTCGGGCTTTTTACGAGCATACCCTGCCGCCGCGAGGCGGTCGAGGTAACGGTGCCAGTTTGCGTCCATGTTGCGACCGAGGTCGTGGAGATACGTCCACGAGTAGAGGCCGGTGTCGTGACCGTCGTCGAACACCAGACGCACGGCATAGTGGCCGACCGGATCGATGCGCGTGATCGAAACGTCTTCCTTGCCAGTTTGCAGCGTCTCCTGACCGGGACCGTGACCGACCACCTCGGCACTCGGCGAGTGCACACGTAGATATTCGAAAGAAAAGCTGAACTCCAAACCGCCATCGAAAGCGACGACGAGCAGCTTCGAATTCTTGCGGAGGCGGATTTCAGTAGGTGTTGATGACATAGTTTCGGCCTGCGCGTCGGTAGCTACTCATCTTCATGGCTCGCTACGCTGCGCTTTACTTCCGATGAGCAGCTCCCCACGCGCAGACCGAAGAACGCTACAGAATATACCTGCTGAGGTCCTCGTCCTTCGAGAGTTCGGCCAG
>CAMYOJ010000056.1:1733-21339 GCA_947259985.1 uncultured Woeseiaceae bacterium | reverse complement strand
CTGTTCACGCCGGCAGTCTATCGCTGGTTGCATGCCAACCCGGGCAGCTTGTTGTCCCTGCACAAGAAGATCCGCCGGAGCGAGAGCTCGAGAGAGTTGCCGGCCAGCGCATAAACGGGCAAGGTCGTCTATTCCGATTGCCAGCTTAGCAAGAGGTTTATGGATGGACGACAGGACAACGAACAAGCCTCACTGGAGCTTCTGGGGCATCGGCGCACTGACGCTCCTCTGGAACTCCCTGGGCTTCGTCAATTTTCTCGTCCAGATGAACCCGGATACCGTTGCCACGTTTCCCGAATCACACCAGGCGATTATCAATGGTCGGCCTTTCTGGGCTACCGCGGGGTTTGCCGTCGGCGTGTTCGTGGGCGCGCTTGGCTGCGCCCTGCTTTTGCTCAGAAAATCGGCGGCGAACTACCTGTTCATCATTTCGCTGGTCGGCATCATCGTGACTATGCTGCACACGATTAGCGTGGGCGCGTCCGTCGTCGAGTTCACCGTTGCCGAGGTCGTTGTGATGATAGTAATGCCCGTAATCGTCGCCGCATTCCTGGTCTGGTACGGGCGATGGACTGAAAAACGGGGCTGGGTCGGCTAGAGCCGATTCAAGATTCTTCTACGCCCGTCAGTCGACTGAAGTACCGCAGTTCCAGCAAGCCGCGAACTGGCCTTCGTTTTCCTCGCCGCACTTCCGGCATCGCCATGACGCCCTGGGGCTTTCTTTGTCGGCGTCGGTAATGAGCTGCGTGGCACGATCAAAATCGAGATCGTTAAGCACCCACAGTTCGGGCCAGGTTTCGACAAAAGGCATCTCGCCCATGATCGAACCGAGATGCTCGTTGCGAATCTGGCAGCGAATGCCCTCCGCTTCGAGCAGGTTCTTGAAATGATTGATAGTGATCAGCGAATCGGCTGATGTCAGTTTTTTCATTCGCCGACGAGCGCACGCAGGAAAGCTTGCGGATCCTCGCCGCGCTCGAGTACCTCGACGAGCGCGGACCCTACGATAGCGCCGGCCGCATGCCTGCCAACTGCCGCGACGTCTTCGGGCGCACGAATACCGAATCCTGCGCATACGGGCAGTGAAGAGACCGACGTAACGTTGTCCAGGTAGTCCGCGAGGTCGGCCGGCAGTCCGGCACCACCGCCCGTAATACCCGTAATCGTCACAGCGTAAACGAAACCCCGCGACGCGTCGCACAGCGTTTCCAGTCTTTCTTTCGGCGTCGCGGGCGTGACGAGCTGTATTAACCCCAGGTCCCTGACCTCGAGCGCTGCACGAATCTCCTCGCTTTCTTCGTACGGCAGATCCGGCACGATGAAGCCGCAGACGCCCGCCGCAAGCGCTCGCTCGGCCAGGGCGTCGTAGCCGAATGCCAGCAGCGGATTCAGATACGACATCATGACCAGCGGCGTATCGATCTCGTCGCTCACCGAGTCCAGCTGATCGAAAATCCACTTCAGGCTGACCCCTTTCTTCAGCGCCTCGAAGCTGGAGCGCTGGATCGTCATGCCGTCGGCCATCGGGTCCGAGAACGGAATACCCAGTTCAACGACGTCGCCAACGGCCGCGACCGACTTGAGCGTGTCGATGAACGTGTCGGGCTCGGGGTAGCCGGCCGTGATGAACGGTACGAGCGCCGGGCGCCCGTCCTTGTTGGCGGCGTTGATGGCCGCCGTGATGCGTTTATGCGCCTGCATGGCTGCGGGTCCTCGCCGGGTACTTGGTCAATGTCGGCATGTCCTTGTCACCACGCCCCGAATTGCCGATCAGGATCTTCGCGCCGGGATTTTCCTTCGCATAGTTGCGCGCGGCCGCGAATGCATGCGACGTCTCGAGCGCCGTCAGTATGCCCTCGGCGGCGCACAATTCCTCGAGCGCTTCGAGCGCCTCGTCGTCGCCGGCCGAAATGTACTTCACGCGGCCCGTCGCCTGCAGCAGTGCATGTTCGGGCCCGACGCCGGAGTAGTCCAGCCCCGCCGATATCGAGTGCGTTTCCTGAACCTGGCCATCATCGTCCTGCAGGATGATCGTGTATGAACCCTGCAGCACGCCGGGCGTTCCCGTGGCCAGCGTCGCGGCATTCTGCCCGAGACCGTCGCCCGTGCCGCCGGCCTCCACGCCAATCAGTTCGATGTCATCGGCAAGCAACGGGTGAAAAAGTCCGATCGCATTGGAGCCGCCGCCCACGCAGGCGAACGCCACATCGGGAAGACCGCCGGACTGCTCGATCATCTGCTGCCGGGCTTCCTTGCCGATGACCGACTGCAGTTCGCGCACAAGGTAAGGATACGGATGTGCGCCCACGGCCGAGCCGAGCAGGTAGTAGATGCCTTCGGGGTCCGTAACCCAGGTGCGCAGCGCTTCGTCGATTGCTGCACGCAAAGTCTGGTCACCCGTCTCAACGGCTACGACCTCGGCGCCCAGTCGGCGCATGCGATCGACGTTCGGCGCCTGCCGCTCCATGTCGACGGCTCCCATGTAAACACTGCAGGGCAGGCCAACGCGGGCGCAGGCCGCCGCCGACGCAACGCCATGCTGCCCGGCGCCCGTCTCGGCGATGACTCTCTGCGCGCCGAGGCGCTTGGCGAGAATCGCCTGCCCGATCGCGTTATTGATCTTGTGCGCGCCCGTGTGCGCCAGGTCTTCGCGCTTCAGCCAGACCTTGGCGCCCCAGCTCTCGCTGAGGCGTGGCGCGAAGGTCAGTGCCGTTGGCCGGCCGACCCATTCGCGCAGCTCGCGCTGGAACTCTTCCTGGAACGCGGCGTCGTGAAGATGTTCTTGCACCCCCTGCTCGAGCCGCTCGAAAGCGGGCACCAGCGTCTCGGGCACGTAGCGTCCACCGAAAGGTCCGAAGCGGCCGCTCGCATCGGGCAGCTCGCCGTTGATCGTCGCCTCGAGCAGCGCCGACGCCTCGTCCGCTTGCAGCAATGCACTCATAACTCTTTCTCCGCGGCTCGCACCGCACTGATGAACTGTTTGATTAGCGCCGAGTCCTTTTGTCCGGGCGCCGACTCGACACCGCTCGAAACGTCGACGCCCCAGGGCCGCACCGTCGCGATCGCCTGGGCGACGTTATCCACGCCGAGGCCGCCCGCAAGCATCATATCGCCATTCGCAGCCAAACCGGCCGCAGCCGACCAGTCGACCGTCTCGCCCTGGCCGCTCCTGGGTCCTTCGTAAACAAAGGTGCTATCGGTGTCCGGTTTTGGCCCGCCCTCGCGAAACACGGGCCAGCGTTCAACCGAGTAGGGCACGTCGAGCGCATCGAAATCGCCCGAATCCGTTTGCAGCACGTCTGGCTCGAAGATATTCAACACTTCCAGCCACTCGTCATTGCCCGGGTGCAGCATCACGGCCACGCGTTTCACGTGTTGCGGTACCCCGGCGCTGATCGTTCGCGCCCGACCAGGCGTCACCTTGCGAACGGAATCTGCAAACACGAAACCGAGCGCGTTGGCGCCGGCGGCGACGGCACTGTCAACGTGCCGCTGATCGCCAAGGCCACATATCTTTACGAACACGCTCACGCGGCCGCCCGCCTGCTTCCCGCTTCCCGCATCGCGGCCACGAGCGATTCGGGATCGTCGCTGCGCATCAGCGCCGTGCCAACGAGCGCCGCACGATAGCCCCAACCGGCTACGCGGGCCGCGTCGTCGGCCGTTTGCAATCCGCTCTCGGCGACGCAAATAGCTGCGGGCAACAGGGGTGCGAGCTTCTGCAGACGATCGCTGTCGACGGCGAGTGTCCGCAGGTTGCGTGTGTTGACGCCGACCAGCAGCTGCCCGGTGTCGGCGCGTTCCCGGTCGGCGTTGTTGTCGAGCAGTTTCGATGCGCGCCGCAGATCGTCCGCGTCGAATGCCTCCAGCAGCACGAACAGGTCATGCTCCCAGGCGCGATCGAGCATTTCCCTGAGTTTCGTGTCCGACAACATCGTCGCAATGAGCAGCACGCCGCTGGCGCCGGCCCTGCGCGCCTCCGACACCTGCACGGCTTCCACCAGGAAATCCTTGCGCATGACGGGCGTATCCGGCACCGCAGCGACAACGTCTTCGAGGTGGGCCAGTTCGCCCGAGAAGCGACTCGGTTCCGTCAGCACGGATATCGCCGCGGCACCGCCGCTTGAATATTTGCCGGCGCGCTCGGCACGGTCGCTGCCAGGAGTCGCAAGGTCGCCTTCTGCCGGCGAGCGGTCCTTGATCTCGGCGATGATGCCGAAGCCACCAATATCGAGTGGCACGACGGGCTTGTCGAAGTCGGCCGATGAAAAACGTCCGTCGACTGCGGCGGCGCGCTCGGCACTCGATGCAGCCATGTTTTGCAGGAAATCGCTCATTGATCTTCGAAGTGAGCTCGCAGACGTTGCAGGAACTTCTCGGCACGACCGTCGTCGATGGCGGCTGCGGCCTGCTCGACGCCGTCGAGCGGGTCTTTCGCGACGCCCTGGACCTCGAGCACGAGCGAGGTTCCCATGAGCAACGCATCCCGGTGCGCGCCCTTGTCTTCGCCCGTGAACACCCGGATCAGTTCCCTGGCGTTGTGGTCGGCGTCGCCGCCCTCGAGCTCTTCGGGCGCACACCGCTCGAGGCCGTAGTCCTCGGGCGACCTGCGCGTCTCGGCAACGACGCCGGGACGCACATCGTACAGCCAGAAATCACCGGCCGGCGTCGCTTCATCCCAGCCAGGATCGCCGTGCACGACGAACGCCCGATCGAGCGGCATGCCCGCGAGCGCATCGGCCATGAGGTTGGCGGTGTCCTTGCTGTAGGCGCCGATGAGCTGGTACGGCGGCGCCGCCGGGTTCGTGAGCGGGCCGAGAATATTGAATACGGTGCGTACCGCAAGCGCGCCGCGAATCGGCACGACGGCTTTCATTGCCGGATGATAGGCCGGCGCAAACAGGAACGTGAAGTTCGTCGCTGCCAGGCACTCGATGGCCTCTTTCTCGTGCAGCGGCAGCGGCATCCCCAGCGACTCGAGCATGTCGGCGCTGCCCGAGCGGCTCGATACCGAGCGGTTACCGTGTTTGACCACGCGTGCGCCGCAAGCGGCCGCCAGCAAGCCTGTACCCGTCGACAGGTTGAGACTGCCGGAGCCATCGCCCCCCGTGCCAACCGTATCGACTGTCGGCGTGCCTGCGGGAATTTCGGGGTGCAACGCGAGCTCCCTCATGGCCGTGGCGAAACCACGAATCTCGTCGGCCGTCTCGCCTTTGGCACGAAGCCCGGCCAACAGCGCACCCGCGAGCGCTGCCGGCAGTTCGCCTTCGGCGAGCCGGCACATGAGGTCGTAGGACTGCTGCTCGCTGAGATCGTGACCGTCGAGCAGGCTGTCGAGCAAATGGCTGTATTGCTTACTCATGTGGCACCCATGCGCATGAAGTTCACCATGAGCTGATCGCCTTCGGGCGTCAGCACGCTCTCGGGATGAAATTGTACGCCCTCGATCGGCAGCGACTTGTGCCTGACGCCCATGATCTCGCCACGTTCGGTTTGCGCCGTAATTTCGAGCGAATCGGGCAGGGTCTCCTCCTCGGCACACAGCGAATGATAGCGGCCTACCTCGAACGGGTTCGACAGTCCCGCAAAGATCGTCTTGCCGTCGTGCTTCACCATCGAGGTCTTGCCGTGCATCAGGCGCTCGGCCCGCACGATCAGACCGCCCTGCTCTTGCACGATGCTCTGGTGCCCGAGGCACACGCCGAGTATCGGGATTCTCCCCGCGAATGCCTCGATCATGTCCAGCGACACGCCCGCATCTTCGGGCCGCCCCGGCCCGGGCGAAATCACGAGATGCGTCAGATCGAGATCGAGGGCCTCCGCGACCGTGATCGCATCGTTGCGCGGCACGGTTACTTCGGCTCCGTGCGCCGCAAACGCCTGCACGAGGTTGTAGGTGAACGAGTCGTAGTTGTCGATCAGCAACATACGCACGTGGCCGAAGGCCGCTTCGTTTGTCATCACAGGCCCTCCCCGGCAATTTCGAGTGCGCTTCTCAGGATCGCGCTTTTCGCCAGCACTTCCTGGTACTCCCTGGCAGGAACCGAGTCGGCAACGATACCGGCACCGGCCTGGAAACTGTACTCGTCACCCGAGAATACGAGCGTGCGAATCGTGATCGCCTGGTCCATGTCGCCACTGAGCCCGAAGTAACCGGCCGTGCCCGCGTACAGGCCGCGGCCCACCTGCTCCATTTCTTCGATAATCTCCATGGCCCTGACCTTGGGCGCGCCGACCAGGGTTCCGGCCGGGAAGCTCGCGGCGAACAGGTCGAATTGGTCGTAGCCATCGTCGAGCTCGCCCTGTACGCCGCTGACGATATGCATGACGTGGCTGTAGCGTTCGATGGCGCGATACGGCTCGACACGCACGGAGCCGGCT
The DNA here is from genome assembly GCA_947259985.1 of uncultured Woeseiaceae bacterium. Classification (GTDB taxonomy): domain Bacteria; phylum Pseudomonadota; class Gammaproteobacteria; order Steroidobacterales; family Woeseiaceae; genus UBA1847. The sequence goes on along the minus strand of CAMYOJ010000056.1, from coordinate 14,958 downwards.
TTCGCGACCCGGCCAAGATCGTTGCGTGCGAGATCCACGAGCATGACGTGTTCGGCGGCTTCCTTGGGATCGGCGAGCAGCGCTTTTTCGTTGGCGCGGTCTTCATCGCGCGTGGCGCCGCGCGGCAAGGTGCCGGCAATGGGTCGCAGCGACGCGACGCCGCCGTTGAGCTTGACGAGCGCTTCGGGTGACGAGCCGACGACCTGCAAATCGTCGAAATCGAGGAAGAACATGTACGGCGACGGGTTCAGCAGTCGCAGCGCGCGGTACACCTCGAATGGCGCCACGTTGGTCTTGCCGCGAAACAGTACGGAAAGAACGATTTGGTAGATATCGCCCGCGGCGATGTATTCCTTGCAGGCCTCGACGCGCTCGGAGTACTCGGCCTCGGTCAGGCTGGCCTCAGGGGGCGAGATCGTGACGTCGCCGTTCATCGCGGGTATCGGACCGCGCAGCTTGTCGATGACGTCGGCCCTGAGCTGCTGTCGCTCCTCTTCGGGGCCGTCATGCAGGAGCGCGACGCGACGCGTCAGGTGATCGAAAACCAGCAACGACGCCGGGGCAACAAAAGCCGCGTCGGGAATATTGGACTGCGGCTCCGTGTCGAGCGGCAGTTTTTCGAACAGCCGTACGACGTCGTATCCGGAAACACCGACGAGGCCTCCCGCGAACGGCAGCTCGTCGTCGGGCATCGGCCGTGGAGCGATTTTCAATGCTTCGCGCAGTGCGTCCAGGTACTCGTGCTGATTCTGAGGCCGCGGCCGCGCGTCGCCGTTGATTCTGAGCCCCGCGGCGTCCATGCGAACCTCGACGGCGTCGCCGAAACCCAGGAACGAGTAGCGTGCAAGCCGCTCGCCGCCCTCCACACTCTCGAGAAGAAAGCGAGGCCTTAAGTCCCTGAGCTTCAGGAAAGCCGATACCGGTGTGTCGAGATCGGCCGCTATGTCGAATGGTGCTTGCATATATCCTCTTCATCGCCGCTCTCGCACATCCTGTGCTTCGCGGCCAAAAAAAAGCCCATCGCTGTTTTCGGCAGAGATGGGCTCCTGGTATTTCGTTGCTCAGCCAAAGGTCAGCCAGCCACCCCCTCGTGTGCGGCCTGCCACCACCAGCTGTTGATGATCCGAGCGTTCATGGGCGGCAGTATCTCCGTGATATCGGCGAACGTCAATGGTTACCAGCGTAACTTAGAGCTCATAAAGGAACGGCAGGATTAGCGAGAAACCGATCCACATTATGACCGTCAGCGGGATGCCAACCCTCAGGAAATCCGAGAATTTATAGCCACCGGCCGTCATAACGAGCAGGTTGGTCTGGTAGCCATAGGGCGTCGCGAAACTCATGTTGGCGCCGAACAGCACGGCCAACACGAACGGTTCGGTGCTGACGCCGAGCTGATTCGCAATGCTGATCGCGATCGGGGTGCCGATGACCGCGGCTGCATTGTTGGACACGATGTTGGTCATGACGATCATGAGCAACATGAATGCACTCAGGATCGCGGGCGCCGGCAGGGCCGACGCCACCCCGACGAAATTCATGGCGATCGAGTCCACCATTCCGGTACCAACCAGGGCTTTGCCGAGCGCGAGCGCCGTCACGATGATCATGACGACCGGAATCGACAGGGAGCTGGCCGCATCGCGCCAGCTCAGACAACCTGTCGCGATCATGAGCCCGAGGCCGACAAGCGCGCTGACCGAGATGGGCATGACGCCGAGAGCGGCCGCGAGCACGACGAAGGCCATGATGGAGAGCGCACGCTTGGCGTGGTGCGTTTGCGGCAGATTGGTGGTGCCGTCGAGCACGAGCATCGTGCCACTTTCCTTGAGGTTGGCGATCGCCTCGTCGGTGCCCTGCACGAGCAAGACATCACCGGCGCGCAGGCGAATCATGTTGAGGTCACTCGTGATCTGCGAGCTGGGCGCGCGTGCCCGGTGCAGCGCCAGCGGCAGCAAGCCATAACTACTGCTGAAACGCGCGGCGGCAAGGCTGCGCAAGTGCAGCGGCGATCCGCGCGTGATAACGACCTCGGCGAGCTGCTGGCCCTCGGCTTTTAGTGGTGTTTCCTCGTCAACGGGATGCTCAATGTCCGAGATGTTGAAGAGCGTCGCACCGAGCAACTGTTCATAGTGCTTGAGGTTCTCGGGCGAGTCCTTGACGAACAGCCTGTCGCCGGGCTGGATGATTACCGATGGCAGTTTCGCGAGAAACAGCGACTCCGTGCGCTGGATCTTGTCGATGCGCAGGTTGCCGTCAGCCTTGGCCAGCACTTCGGAGAGCGACTTGCCGTCGGCAAATCCGCCTTCCTTGACATGCAGCTGGGCACTGAAGATTCGCGGCGAGGTATCGGCCATAGGCGGCGTTCTGTCGGGCACAAGGCGCGGTGCAACGAGCCACAGGTAGAGAACGCCCACGCCACCCACAATGGCAACGGGCAGCACCCATTCGAACATCGTGAACTCGTGCATGCCCATGTCACGGGAAATACCGACGACCAGCAGGTTCGTCGACGTGCCGATCGTCGTCGACATGCCGCCAACAATAGTCGCGAGGCCCATCGGCAGCATGACACCCGACACCGGGAACTTGGACCGTAGCGAGGCGCCGACGAGAATCGGCATGAGCAATACCACGATCGGTGTGTTGTTCATGAATGCGCTGAGCACGGCGCCCGCAACGAGCGTCGTCAGGAGCGCCAGGACGGGTCGTGACGACCACGCTCGGCCGACGACGTTGGCGAGCGGTTGCAACGCACCCGTCGTTTCGAGGGCTTTGCCCACCATCATGAGGGCACAGATCGCGACCAGTGCCTCGTTGCCGAATCCCGCGAAGAAATCCATCGGGCCGACAACAACACCGTCTTTGCTGTACGGAAACAGCGCAAAGCCGGCGACAAGAATGACGAATATCGTGAGCGACGACGACTCTAACGGAATATTGTCGCGGGTAAACAGGAACAGCGCGACGACAGTCAATAATAGTACTGCGATGCCGTGAGCGTCAGGTGGTATCGATGGCAAATCGTCCCCTCATTCGATTGCGTCGATGGCCGCCCACGGTATCCCAGATCACACCTGTTTCGCAATCAGCCCATTACCGTCTCCCTGGCTCAGAATTGCGCCGACACGCTCATAGAAGCCTCTGAATTCGTTGACATTCCAATGGCCGATATCAACATCGCGCTGGAATGACAGGCTATTTGCGCAACGTAGCAGTGGTAGCAGGTCCATGTAGCGCAAATCCGCCGGTTGTCCGCGCGGAAACACGTCCCATGGCGACATCATGAGCAGGTTACGATGGCGCAAGGCACTCGCCTCGAGCGCGCTTTGCCAGCGGGCCATGAGCTCGGCGCTGTAACGGCCTATGCGGACGCCTTCGAGATCGAGCACCGGGCAGTGGCCGTGCTCTTCGGCCAGCGCCCGGGAGCGGCTCTCGAGTATCGCGCGAACGTGCCCGGCGAGCTGCTCGAGGGCGGTCAGCGTCGCGAAATCGCCAGGATCGGCACCGCGCCGCGCAGCGACAGCGCCCCAGCCGCGCACGGCTATCGCAAGTCGCCTGTTCAGGCGGCTGTCGGACCACAGCGCCGGGTTGTCCCAGCCAGTCGCGTCGTGTATTGCGTCGCCGCTGTCGACACACTCGATCAGGGCCTGTTCAAGCGCTGCCAGGCGCACGTCGCCATTGGCCTGCACGAATGAAGCCAGGTCGACCTGCCTGGAGACCCAGGCGGAGCTCAGCGGTACCTGCATCCCCGTGGACAGGCAGACCGTGTCTGCGTGTTCTTCCGCCAGCAGCGAACAAGGTGACGAGACGACGGTCGGAATCGCGACACTGACAACGTCCCTGAGGTCCCACAGGCGTTGCCAGACGCGATCGGCGACGTCGGACGACTGCCACTCCCTGGCGTTGATCACGAAGAACATGCCACTCATTCTGGCTGTTAACAGAATATCGGGCCGCCACTCTTTATAGGCGTGACGTTGAGATTTCCGTACCAATTATGCAGGGGGTCTGGTGCGATGCGATGCACGGGTGTACCTTGTGCATCCTTGACCCGGACAGGACTCCGAAATGCCCTCTTTTGATGTTGTCAGCGACTTCGACGCGCACGAGGCAAGCAATGCCGTTGACCAGGCCAACCGCGAGGTGAATACGCGGTTCGACTTCAAGGGCACCGGCTCGAAATTCGAACTCGAGGAACAGGTCGTCTCGCTGACGACGCAGTCCGATTTTCAGCTCAAGCAGATGGCGGACATCCTGCAGCAGAAGCTCGTCAAGCGCGGTGTCGACATTGGCTGTCTTGATTTACAAGAGCCGGAATATTCCGGCAACGAGGCACGTCAGAAGATCATCATGCGCCGCGGAATCGACATCGATCGCGCACGCAAGCTCGTGAAGCAGATAAAGGGCGCCAAGCTCAAGGTGCAGGCGGCCATACAGGGCGACAAGCTGCGCGTCACCGGCAAGAAACGCGATGACCTGCAAGCCGTAATCAGCATGTTGAAAGAAACTGACATCGACTTGCCTTTGCAATACGAAAACTTTCGAGACTAAGCGACACGCCTGATAAAAAGACCATGGCTAACGGCGTTCACAAATCACTCCGCCGCCAGGACATTACGTTCGAGGACAAGGACCAGTCGCTGCGTGATGACGTGCGCTCACTGGGCACGATGCTTGGCGACCTCATCAGGGAGCAAGACGGCGAAGAGCTGTTCGAACTCGTAGAGAATGCCCGGCTGCGGGCCATACGCCGCCGCGAAGGCAATGAAATACCGGGCGAGGAACTGGCTAAGCTCGTCGAAAATCTCAGCGCCGACGTTGCGCTGGAGCTCATCCGCAGCTTTTCGACCTACTTCCAGATGGTCAATACGGCCGAGAAAGTGCATCGCATACGCAGGCGCCGTGATTACCTGCGCGACGTCGAACATTACCAGCCTGGTGGCCCCGAAGACACGCTCATAAAACTCAAGGCTTCGGGTATGGACGTCGAGGGTTTGCAGGCGTTGCTGGATTCGATGCTGATTGAGCCCGTATTCACGGCGCATCCGACCGAGCCGACGCGGCGCACGATACTTCGCAAGGAACAGAATATCGTCAAGCATCTTGTCGATCTCCTGAACCCGACGATGACACCGCAGGAGACGAATGCGGCCCTGCAGAACATTCGCCTGCTTGCGACAACGGGCTGGCAGACCGACGAACATCCTTCGGAGTCGATGACCGTCGCCGACGAACTCGAGCACGTACTGTTCTTCGTCACCGACGTTTTGTACCGCGCGATGCCGCCTTTCTACGAGGACATACGCGCGGCCATCGACCGTGTCTATGGCGAGGAAGGCAAGCACGTGCTGCTTCCAAACCTCGTGAGCTTTGCCTCCTGGGTTGGCGGGGATATGGACGGCAATCCCAACGTCAATGCAAAGACGATACGCGAAACACTGGCACGGCAACGGTCGCTGATTCTCGACCTGTATTACAAGGAGTGCGCCGCGATCGCCGCCAAGCTGAGCCAGTCCACGGGCCGTGCGTCTTTCGGCCAGGGCATGCTCGATAAGATCGAGGAATACCGAAACATATTCCCGAATGCTTACCACGCCGTGCCGGCGCGCCACCGGGAAATGCCGTACCGCGTTTTCCTGCGGCTCGTGCAGGCACGCCTGCAGTCGACTTACGACGACGACATCTATCCGTACGAGAAAGTCGAAGAGCTCACAGCGGATATCGAGCTGCTCGCTGAGAGCCTGTCGTTTAACAAGGGCATGCACGCCGGCCTGTTTGCCGTGAAGCGGCTGCTCAGGCGTATCCACACGTTCGGCTTCCACATGGTGACGCTCGATGTGCGCCAGGATGCTGAGGTACATCGACGCGTCGTCGGCGAGTGCCTCGGCGAGGATGACTGGCTCGAATGGCCGGCCGAGAAGCGTGCCGAGCGCATCGTCGAAGCCATTCGCTCGCGCGAAAGCGCGCCAATGTCGCTGAGCACCCGCGCGCGCAAGACGATTGCCGTGTTCCAGGCGATTGCATTTTGCCGGCGGAAGTACGGCAAGCAGGCGATCGGCCCATTCATCATCAGCATGACGCAAGGTGCGGACGATATTCTGTCGGTACTTCTGCTCGCGCAGTGGAGCGAGCTGCACAATCGTCGTGGCGATGTACCGCTCGATGTCGCCCCGCTGCTGGAGACGGTCGACGACCTGAACAACGGCCCCGAGATTCTCGACTCCTTGCTGAGCGACGAACATTATCGCGAGCACCTGGCGCTGCGAGGCAACCGGCAAACCGTGATGATCGGTTATTCGGACAGCAACAAGGACGGAGGCCTGGCATCGGCGCGCTGGGCACTACAGAACGCGCAGGAGACCCTCGTTAACACGGTCGAATCCGAAGACGTAGAGCTGACATTATTCCACGGCCGCGGCGGTACGATCAGCCGCGGCGGCAGCAAGACCCACGTCGCCGTACTCGGCGCCCCTCCCGGCACTGTCAACGGCCGGCTGCGCGTCACCGAGCAGGGTGAGATCATCAACGAGAAGTACGGGCTTCGTGGCATTGCCTTGCGAACCCTGGAGCAGCTCACGGGATCGGTTGCACTGGCCACGGCGATGCCCAAACACCGCGGCAATGACATGCCGGAGTGGCATGAAATGATGGACGTCGTCGCCGCCGAAAGCCGCAAAGCCTATCGCAAGCTCATCTACGATACACCGGACTTCTACGAGTACTTCAGAAAAGCTACGCCGATCGACCTGATCGAGCGCATGCGTATCGGGTCGCGGCCGTCGTCGCGTCGCTCCCAGTCGGGCATCAGGGACCTGCGCGCGATCCCCTGGGTGTTTGCATGGAGCCAGGCACGATTCGTATTGCCGGGCTGGTACGGCATCGGTACCGGGCTCGCGAAAGCCGCCGAGCAATTTCCCGAAAGCGAGTTCAGGGAGATGTTCGGTGAGTGGTACTTCATGCGCACGTTGACGGCCGATGCCGAGATGGTGCTCGCGAAGTCGGACCTGGGGATAGCGGAGCTCTATTCGCACCTTGCTGGCGACCTGCACGACGAGTTCTACCCAATCATCAAGAACGAGTACGACCTGACGCAGGACCTGATCCTCGAGTATTCGGATCATGAGACGCTGCTCGAGGGTGACGTTACGCTGCAGCGCGCAATAATGTTGCGAAACCCCTACGTCGACCCTATGAGCATTATGCAGGTTGACCTGCTGTCGCGCTGGCGCGAGTCGGGCTGCGAGGACGAAGAGCTTTTCACGGCGCTGCTTTCCAGCGTTAACGGCATCGCGCAGGCGCTACAGAATACTGGCTAAGCAACGACGCGTGCCAGCCTGTCGTCGGGTCTGCGCTCTAGTCCTGGTCAACCAGATAGTAATCTTCTCTCAGCAGAAGACCGAAGTCGCGAAAACGAAACTCGACTGTTCCGTCCGCGGAAGGAACCGGTTCGATCTTTCCGGCAAGCACCTGGCCGAGCTTGTCGCGCAACTCAACGAGCAGCGCCGGGTCGGCTCTAGGGGTGTTGTGAGCGGGAAATACGGCCTCCAGGTCGGGCGCTAATGCCGCCATTCTTGCCACGGACTCCTGGTAACTCGCAAGATCCGTCTCGGGAGCAAACAACCAGATCGGACCTTCATAAAAGCTATCTCCCGACCACAGGAAACCTGCATCTCTGTCCAGTAACGCGATTGCATCATCGGTGTGTCCGGGGACACGCAGGACTTCGAGCTGTCGTCCACCCAGGTCCAGAACGTCACCGTCTTCTATCCGCCCGCTAATCGAGAACGGTCTTGTCCGATGGTCTTTTTCATTGACGCCATCGGGTAAACCTTTGCATAAGGCGTCCGCCGACACCTCCAGCAATATCTCGTCGTCCTGAACACCCTTCGTCTTGCTAAGAGAAAACGGCGTTGAAACGGACAGTATTTCTTCGAACTGGTAGTTGCCGCCAATGTGATCGAAATGACTGTGTGAGTTAAGTACTCGAACCGGCATATCGGTTAGCTGATCAACGACTGACTTTATGTCGCCGATGCCGTTACCGGTATCGAAAAGCACGGCGGATTCATCACCAGCGATTAAGTACGATATGACTTCCTGCCACTGAAACGGCTCATAGATGGCCCAGATAGCGGGTCCAACCTCATAGACCTCGAACCAGTCGTTGCTCACTTCATGTTTTTGGTAGTTCGAATAGGCGGGGCGCGGCAGGCGCTCACAAAAGCTTTCGAGATCGGCCGCAGCTGCGTACGCCGGTGGAGAATTGCTTGATTGGTCGCCGGTTTCCGTGCAGGCGCACATCATGCCGAAGCAAAGCACTGCTGTTAGTGTTCTTGACGCATTGCGCTGCATGTTGATGTTCTCCGCGTTCCTGGCCATTCGCTACGAGTGGGTAACAGCCGGCGATCATTCTAGCAGGCCGCGATTGTCCAGCGATCTCTCGGACGACTGTCATCGGAGTATCATTGAGCTCCAAAGGTAACCCAGTGCGAAGAGGCGATCGGAGCAGGACTATGGCGGCAAAGAGATATCCATTACCGAAGAGATTTAGCGCGGCATTGTCCGAAAAAGCGTACACGCAATTGCGAGCGCTCAATGAGAAATACCACTATGGTAATAACTACCTGCTAACGATCATCCTCGAAAATTTCGAGGACATCACAAGCGTTGACGCTGTTGAGAAGGCTTTCTCGGATTTCGCCGCGGAGTACGGCACTCCAGCGCCTAACGTCATGAAAGGGAAGGACTAAGCTCGGCGGTCGGCTTCCGGCCAAAGTCGGCTGGTTGGCGCTAAATAATCGACCCAATACCCGCAAAATCAGTACAATTGGAATTAACAGGGGAGCGAGCCGTCAGGCTCCATCGAGAAAGCCGCACTCAAAAGGGTGCGGCTTTTTCACAGGTGAACGCCGGCGTCGGCGCTGGGAAGATCGTTATTGCGCTATTCCCCCCTTGGCTCCGGTGTCCTCCTTTCGGCATCCCAATTGGCTTGATTCACCTCTCGTATTCTGTCCCTCTCCGCACGCGTCATGCAGATTTTCTTCTTGATGCGTGTTCCGGTTAGTCTCTCCCTGGTACAGACCATTTCATCGCCATCCGCGACAGCGGCCATCGTTGTCGCATCCGGATCGCCAACTTGTTCTGTCACGCCCTCGGCCACAGCCGCGGTCGGGTTACTGGTTGTCGCCGAGGTTTCGGCTTCCACGCCAGTCACTGGTGATTCTGGGCCCGATGTTGCACACGCCGCGATGCCCAAAAGGGCTACGGCCACTATATATATTCGATTCATGGTGCCACCTGCACTCAAGTGCCAGCTTAACCTTTGTCTACCTGATGGTTGCATCATGGATTCCGGGCTGTCAATTCTGAGATGTACCTAGGCGGAGCTAAAGGTCGCAATTAATAAGCGGCGAGCGTCCGATTCGGGTCGCTAGCCACCAGTCACTATTCTGACGCTTGGTTAGCTGAAGCGCATGACACCCGAATTCAGACCAGGCGATGAGCATGCTAATGTGCGCACGGTATGGCCATTCGCCGTAACTTGCAGCGTCACCTGCTCGTGCTGGGCGCCCTTATCATCGTCGCCGGTCTCGTCGCCGCTTCGGACACGTTGCACGACAGAACTCAGGAAATCATCGTCTGGACCGAGGGCATAATCTCGCAGGCGCCGCTCCTGGGCATGCTGGTGTTCGTGTTGCTCGCCATGCTATCGGCAATGGTCGCGTTTTTTTCCAGCGCCCTGCTTGCCCCGGTCGCGATATACACCTGGGGAGAAGCGGGCTGCCTTGCTCTCCTTTGGCTGGGGTGGTGCCTGGGCGGCATTATCTCTTTCTGCATCGACAGGTATCTTGGCCACTCGGCCGTTTCGAAGATCATCGGTGAGGAGAAAATCGCCGGTTGGCAAAATACGCTTAGTGAGCGTACGAGATTCGTCCACATCCTGTTCTTCCAGGCTGTTGTCCCGTCCGAGATCCCGGGTTACTTGCTTGGCATACTGCGATACCCCTTCTTGCTGTACCTGGCAGCGCTCGGAATTACCGAAATTCCTTACGCCCTAGCCACCGTTTATCTCGGGGAGTCCTTTTTCTGATAATCGAATAACTGAACGTCTTCGTTGCCGCCTTTCATTGAACGCGCGCTCCTGAGTATCGCAAGCGATGCCGGATCGTTCTTCAGATAGGCGGAAAAAAACAACAATTCCCAGTTGTCTCGATCCTCCCAGGAACCCTGCTCGAAAATGTGCGGTTGATCGACCAGTTCAACGACATAGGTCGGGCCGGACAGTTGTTCCATGGCCGGCAGGATAAAAGACGCCAGCGTGTCTTCGTCCTTCGTTCCGAAAAGACAGATCATAGGTACGCTCACCCGGTTCAGGTCAACGTTATTGCGGCCAAACGCATAGAAATCGCTGCCGTCGTAGTTGCCACCGACCCATGGCGCTGCGATTACACCCGCCTTGATGCGCTCGTCGCTAACCGTTGCCGTGTTCCCCAGGAACGGCCCGCCCGCCACCGCGAGTGCAGTAAAGCCACCGAAACTGTGACCCGTGATTCCGATATTGTCGGCGTCAATATGCGCACCAAATGTCTCGCTCTCGAGAAGCGAATCAAGGACGGATTTCGTAAGAAAGGGCCGGAGAAACGAAACATGATGATTCAGCTGGTCCGCACGCCCAGTACGATCGTCGCCGTAGGTGATGACTGCGACGATATACCCGTGGCTGGCAAGATTGTGTGCGTGTCTTACGTCGTAGATGCCATGTGCTGAGGCGCCGTGGGCAAGAATGATCAGCGGATAGCGTTCATTGGGGTCCGCAAAGCTCGGCGCTTCCCCGGGACCAAGCATGTCCTCGAAAACACCGTATCGGCCGTCGTGATAGGGAAATGCGTAGGTGTTCGGCTGCTGCTTCGCCTTCGACGGATACGTCAGGAACGTCACGACAGGCAGCGTCAGGCCGCTGGCTGGGCCGTACAGTGCAGCTTCGTCCGGGATGTGAACATCGGTGACCCACGCTGATTCGGGGTGCTTCAGGGCGTCAGCGATGAAGCGGGGCCGATCCGATTCTCCAGGACGCCCTAACAAGAAGTCGTGCATCGCCTCATCGCCGATATCGGCATATTCAGGCGCCACTTCCATATTCGTCGATCCGACTGAATACGGACCCCTTCCTGACGGTTCTGCCTCGGTCGAAGCTACGGGCACTTCGCTACAGCCAAATGCACAACAAGACAGCAACACCACGAAGAAATTTCTGTTCATCGTGCGTCCATCAGCTCACGGAGCTCGTCCTCGGACCTGATGACATCTTCAAACTCCATTGCACTTCTCCAATTCCCGAACACCTGCGTGTAGCGTAGTTCTTTTCACTACAATAACAAATGGGCAGTGTGGGAGTTTTCTGTTGAAAACCACGATCGAAGATGTTCTCGGAGTATTGGTCGCACGCGATAGATCACTTGTATGCCCGGACGTCGTTAAAGACTGGGAGCAAGAAAGCAGAGCCCATCTAAAAGAAGTCGCAAAGATTGGCGACCTGTTTTTCATCGATCGTGAAGACCCGTTCAAGATGTCGGTTCAAGTTGTAGTTGGCGACGAACCTCCTCATGAAATCCCAACAGAGCTGTATAGAACGGTTGCCGGAAACTATCTACTCAGTCTCCCGAGTGGGGCTTTGGAAGTTCAGGGTCTGAACTCCTGGATTGCCGGCAACCCGACACCCGCCAGGCCGATTCAGCTCGAACCGGGAGCATACTCGGTTGAAGCCCTTGAACTGGAAAGCCATGACCTTACCGAATATGAAGAATACATGGCGAAAACGCTTGGTTCGGACAACTGGGCATTCAGGGGTCGGGTCGACCGACTCTATCTCCTGGGCTGTCTGCCGACAGTCATGGCGGCTGCCCTGGCAATTTTTTCTACGTGGACGCTTGGGCTATATGCGGGACTGGCCGCTGCAGCTTTGTGGCTGCCATATTTTATTTTAAGTCGTTCGAAGCGATACAAGATCATTAGCGAAAAAGTGCGCTCGACGGAAAGTGGCTTGCCACTATTCATACTTCGTCTTCGCAAGTTGAAAGACTCGGAAGGAATCATTGGCGGGTACATCTAGGCAAGAGACACAGTGCCGAACAAGATGCTGCGCCGGCCACTTCTTTCCGAAAACCAGGCGCTCGAACAGCTGCTTTCAAGATACAAGGACGGACAGCCGAGGAATGACCGCTTAGCGTCCAGCACTGCTAAAGATTCCTTCCTTCGTGCCGACATAGCTTAAAGGGATAATTGACATCGGTTTTGGAGATCTCCCTATGTCGCAAGATGAACATTTCAGGTTTGTGCAGGCGCTTGCCGGTGATCTGAACCGCAAAGACATCAAATTGCCGTCGTTTCCCGATGTCGTAATACGCATCAGGGCCGCGCTTGACGACCCGGAAACGACGGGCGACGATCTTGGAAAAATTCTGAGTAACGACGCAGTACTCGCGTCAAGGATCCTTATTCTCGCGAACTCGACGTACCACAATCCCGCAGGCATCAGGATCGAAAGCCTCGTTGCTGCTGTCGGCCGGGTCGGCTTTGAGAAAGTACGCGCAGCGGCCATATCGTACGCCTTGGAACAATTATACGCGTCAGAAGATCTGGTGCCGCTAAAGGACGAGCTGCGCAAGACCTGGTCGGCCGGGCTGCGCATCGCGGCGATGTCCGAGGTTATCGCGACTTATTGCACCAAGATTGATGGAGACAGCGCCTTCATAGCCGGGCTCCTGAACCGCGTTGGTGAACTGTACATATATTCCAAGTACCGCGAATATCCCAGCCTCCTGCAAAATCCCGAGTCCAGGCAAAACCTCATCGACGAGTGGGCGGCCCCGATTGGCGATTGTGTTGTTGCCAATTGGAAGTTTTCCGAGGAGATCCAGGCCTCTCTGAATCCCGACGAGGTCGAAACGACGCACCGTCGTAGCGAAGCCAATCTCGCCGACATCGTCACGGCGGCCAAGTTATCGCTCAACGGTGAAGGCGTCGAATTGGAAGACACGGCAGAGGGCAAGCGTCTGCAACTGACCGCTGAGAAAATGCCTGAGATCCTGGCGTCGTACAAGTTGAAGCTGAACTCTCTCGCATCAGCGGTGCGCTGATAGTTCAGATCATTTCGCCACATCAAACTGTTACGGCCCTCCTTGCGAGGGCCTTTCTTGTTGACGGCCATGCGGAGTGTCATTAT
>CAMYOJ010000056.1:0-1712 GCA_947259985.1 uncultured Woeseiaceae bacterium | reverse complement strand
CACAGCGGCCGACAATAACAAATAAGGGGATACGACATGCCGATCCAGGCGTTCAACAGTGTTAGCGATGGTCTCGATTCGAACACCCGAGATCGCGGCCATTTCATCGCAAATCTCGACATCGATGACGAGCGACTTTGGGTTCCCTATGCGGACGGCGTTTGGTTTCAGCCATGTTGCTTCAACGTCACTTCAGGCGGGTTCAGCGTCCTGCTGAAGGGAATGCCTGGTGCACAACTTGGCGTTCATTATCACGTTGGAACCGTGCGCGGTTATACACTACGCGGTCACTGGCGGTACCTGGAACACGACTGGGTGGCAAAGCCTGGGACATTTATCTACGAGCCTGCGGGCGAAGCACACACACTGGTTGTAACAGATGATTCGCCTGAACCAGCTCTCATCATGTTCATGGTCGAAGGCGGGCTGATCTATCTGGACAAGCCCGTCAACGGAGGATTTGCTGCGTACGAGGACGGGTTTTCGATACTTGAGGTATGCCGTACCTACTATCGGGATGCGGGTCTCGATGTGCAGCAACTCGATGCGCTAATTCGATAGAGAAATAGCCAATTGGCAAGGAGTATTATTGGCACACAGATATGGCCAATCGACAAGGCGCTGAAGAAGGGATAGATTAACTTTAGGGCAACCCGCACAAGGAGAATAAGAAATGGCGGTTGCAACCCCACAATGGGCGTCACGATATGCATTCTTGATGGCAGCGATCGGTTCGGCGGTCGGCCTCGGCAATCTCTGGCGTTTCCCGTTTCAGGCGGGTCAGAATGGCGGATCGGCGTTCGTCATCATCTATCTTGTCTGCGTAGTCGTCGTCGCATACCCAATCCTCATTGCCGAACTGGCGATCGGCCGCCACAAGGGGCTCTCCGCGGTCGGATCAACGCGGCAGCTCGCACTGGATATCGGCAAGTCCCGCAACTGGGCTGTCGTCGGCTGGGTTGGTGTCATTGCATCGTTCATCATCCTGACAACGTACAGCATCATCGCCGGCCAGGTGTTTGCCTATTCCGTAATGTCGGTTTCGGGTGAATTCGCCCAGTACGCTTCCAACGATGCTGCTCAGACCCTGTCGCTCTACGCGGGCCCAACCCATGCCTTGATGTGGCATACACTGTTTATGGTTGTCACTATATTGATAGTTTCGGCCGGTCTGCATGGCGGCATCGAACGGGTCGTCACGGTTCTGATGCCAATATTCTTCGTCATGCTTGCGGGTTTGTGTATTTATGCGTTAACAACCGGCGCCGCCAAGGATGCAATCAAGTACCTTTTCGCGCCAGACTTCTCGGCGCTCACGCCTACGATCGTTTTGGCCGCCCTGGGTCAGGCGTTCTTTTCGATTGGTGTCGGCGCCGCCATAATGATTACGTACGGCTCATTCCTCCCGAAGGAGGAGCATATCGGCGGCAGCGCGGCGATTATCGCCGGATCGGATACGGTGGTCGCTATGGTGGCGGGCCTGATGATCTTTCCGATTGTCTTCGCCCATAACCTGGATCCCGCGGCAGGCTCGGGGCTGATTTTCGGCGCATTGCCAGCGGTTTTCGCCGGCATGCCTGGCGGGTCGATTATAGGCGGACTGTTCTTTTTTCTTGCGTTTATCGCGGCGCTCACGACATCGATCTCGATTCTCATCACGGTGTCGGCGGTGGTCGTCGAGGAGCTTGGCCTCAACCGAATAAAGTCGGCGT
>CAMYOJ010000055.1 GCA_947259985.1 uncultured Woeseiaceae bacterium | reverse complement strand
CTGATCAAGATGGCCGTGAAGAGCGGTCGCGAGCAGCGCGAGGACCTCAAGATCGGTATCTGCGGCGAGCAGGGTGGCCATCCTGACTCCATTCAATTCTGCCACGACGTGGGTCTGAACTACGTGTCGTGCTCGGGACCGCGCGTACCGGTGGCGCGTTTGGCCGCGGCACAGGCGAAGCTCAGAGGGATGTAGGTCAAGACGAAGTTACCGGTTATTCCAGCTAATGCTGAGTTGAAGCACAGTGGCGATCGATACCCAAATCAGATAAGGAACCTGTGCAAATGCCACCCACTTGTAGTACTTCCAAATGGCAATAATCATCCAGATGATCGTTACCCAAACCAAGAGAATGTCCGCGGCCGCGAGAGCGAGGCTCCTAAGACCAAACTGAATCGGAGTAAATGCAACGTTAGCAGCGAGGTTAATTACGAATGGCCATGCCGCAGTCCATGGCACTTTCTTGCGAAACGCCTGGATCAACACGAAAGCGAACGAAGCAATAATAATTGGGTAAAGGATCTGCCAGATTGTGCCGATTGTTGCTGGCTCCGGGGTCCACGACGGTTTCACAAGACTGTCATACCACTCCATCCAAGACATTATTGGCTCCCAACTCCGGAATTAGGGTTACGCCGAATCAAGCATGCATCGCAAATTGGCAGATAACGCAGAGGCAATGCTTGTATCGACCTTACGTCGGCGACCGGCCGCAACGGGTCAGTAGCCGTCATTCTATCTTAGACCACGCGACCGACTGCGCTCGGCCAGAAGCGGTCATCCAGATTCACTACCAGGCCACGCTCTCACCATTGTGCTTCTTGAAAGTACCCGTATCTTCCGCCGCGTATCTTCCGCCGCAAGACCGTCGATCACCGCACGTACGCCTCTAATAGACTGCTCAGGAGTCAGGGGGGCACTGGGTCCACCCATGTCAGTCTGAACCCAACCCGGATCCATCACGATCACTATGAAACCGTCGTTACGCAATTCTGAGGCGAGCGATCGTGTGAACATGTTCAGTGCTGCCTTGCTTTCCCGATAGCCGTAAAAACGACCGCCACTATTGCGTTCGAGGCTGCCCAAGCCACTTGAGATACTGACTATCATCTTACCCTCACCCGCTGACAAGTTGGGCAGCAATGCTTGTGACACTCGCATCGGACCTAAAGTGTTGACATCCAGTGTCCATGCGACTGTTCCAATGTCGGCCTCTGGAAGCGTGTCTTGCATAGGCAGAACACCAGCATTATTAATCAACAGATCTATCGGCTGCCCGTCTAGCTCCGTGGCCATACTGGCAACGCTTTCAGCATCAGTAACATCAAGCTGAACCACCTTGACACCGAGTTCCTGTAACTCGGTCGCAGCATCGGGTTTGCGCGCAGTGCCAATGACCTGCCAGCCCGCCGCTTTATACTGTCTTGCGAATTCGAGACCCAGACCCCGGTTAGCGCCTGTAATAAGCACGGCCCGCGCTGAATTGTCCGTTTCAGACGCCATCGACAAGTTGGCACCCGGTACAGCAGCGACTGCCAAGAATAGAAATGCACATAGTTTCTTCATAGGAAGTTCTTCTTGACGTAAACATTGAATGATTCGAGCGACCGCAATGGGTCATCAGCCGACATTTTACCTCAGATTTTTCGAGCAGCTGCTGTGCGACGTATTCCAGCCGCTCGTTCACTCTCTCTGCCAATGCTCGCTTCCGGCTGCGGTTTCAACTTGTGAACGCAACACCAGGCGACCGATTTCCTGACCAGGAACCGTCTTATGAGGTACCCGAAATCCCCGGCAGTCAGGAGAGAAGAAAATGAAAATCAGAAAATCGATATTGAGCGCCAGCGTCGCGGCAGCGCTCGCCCTGCCCTTCGCCGTTGTCGCCGAAGACCATGATGAAGACGAACTCGAATTCGACGATGCATTCGTTTTTTTCGAGCTCAATAACACGGACGGCGATCTTGGCATTCACGCGCTAATCGATGGTGAACCCTGGAAAAGGCTCACGATTGAAGACCAGAATGAGCGCACGATCCTCAAGGTAAAAACGCGCAGCCGCTTGCGCCGGCAGGGATTGACGGAGTTCTTCTTCGAAAGTGCCGAGCCGCCCTTCACCGAGCTGACACCCGAAGAATTCTTCGCGCGCTTCCCCGAGGGCACGTATGAGATTGAGGGCGTCACCCTGGAAGGTGAGGAAATCGAAAGCGAGACCGAGATCACCCACGCGATGCCTGCGCCCCCGGATCCAACCGTGAATGGCGAAGAAGCAGCGATGCAGTGCGACGACGAATTGCCGGGCTACGACGCCCCGACGGTTAGCGGTGACGTTGTTATCGCCTGGGACCCGGTGACGATGACCCATCCCTGGCTTGGCGATCCGCAGAACTCGGACGACATCACGATCGTCAACTATGAAGTCGTTGTAGAGGCAGAACTCGAACTGGATGGTGAAGAGTTCGTCAGTGTTCTCAGCGTCAGACTCCCCCCTGGCGTCACTGAGATGACGGTTCCGGAGGAATTCCTCGAGCAGACCGACACCTTCAAGTACGAGGTGCTCGCCCGCGAGGAAAGCTGGAACCAGACGGCCACCGAAAGCTGCTTCCTGCTGGAAGAAGATGAATAGATGGTCTGCCATGTTGCGGCGTGGGACCCTCGCGGGTCTCGCGCTGCTTTTTGCTTCGCCATGCATTGCCGACGAAGCATTGCGGGACCGTATTCGCCAGGAAATGGGCGACACGAGCTACGTGCTCGTCGAATACCAGGACGAAGCGCGGCTGTTCGTATTCTCATCCGATGAGGGTGTTCAGTGTTCGATTTCATTCCCCACGCCGCGCAACGCCCTGGCTAATGCTCTGCAGAAAACACGCAGCGCGGATGCTCGCTCCAGGGTTCGCGGCCTCACGCTGTTGGCCGGCGTACCCGGTGACGAGGCGCTAAACGCCGCGCTCGTGCTGCTTTCGGATCCATACCCGGCCGTGCGCGAGGAGGCAGTGCACCTGGTCTTCGATCACCCACGGGCAGACATCGATTCCATGCTCGCGGTGGCGCGACATGATCCGTCGCCACGCGTACGCGAGGCGGTCGAAGACCTGCTTGAAGAGGACCTCACCGATGAAGACGAGGACGACTGACATGCGCATTGGGCATATCAATCTCGCGAAGTCTTTCAACGGGGCCGGCGATAATTTCGTCAAGCTGATCGAAGCGCTGCAGGAGTATGGTGCCACGCAATACGTTCTTGTCAGGAACGTCCCGCTCGCCAAGCGCCTGGACCTGATCGAAGACGTGACAGTCGGTCCGACAGTTCGTTCGGCAGTCATGGCGTATGTGCTCATGCCGCACGTCGACGTTGTGCATATCCACAGTCCGGCCGACGGACAGGCCGGGCTGTTGCTGACGCTCACACGCTCGATTCCGTTCGTGATGACGAACAATGAGCAGCCAGGAAATCTGAATCCGCTACTGCAGGCAATTCACAAGCGCGCAGCGGGCTTTATCTACAAGCATGATGCCAACGCGGCCAAGCACTTGCGCGTCTACCAGCATGCCATTGAATCCTGGCGCGCAAACCCGGTACTTCTCTGAGTTCAGAACTCCCAGAGTATGCCGATCGCCGGCAATAGAGGCAGCCAGTAGTCCTGACTGTCTTCGAGGAACTCGTTACCAGCCTCATCGTCCTCGATGTCCCAGTCGCGGCAGCAGACGTTATCGCGGTTGAGAACGTTGGATACCTCGACAAATGCAAGCAGCGTTCCACGCTTCACGTCGAAACGGCGACTCAGTCGCAGGTCAAGGCTCGCGAAGGTGGAATATTGCTCGGCATTGCGTGGGCCCGGCACGGCTATGAACTGCGGTTCGCCGTCCTCGTCCAGACCATCCGGCACGAGCGCGAGATTGGTCGCCGGCCAGCCACTGTGAACACTCGCCGCCATCGAGAAATCCCAGCCTTCGTCGTTGTGCCAACCGAATCCACCCTGGACCGCATGACGCTGATCCCAGCTGCGCGGCACGTTATCGCCATCGATCCGGTCCGTCGCTTTCGACCAGGTGTAGCTGGCCCACCAGTTCCAGCTACCGACGCTGCGATCGGCGGAGAGTTCGACGCCCCGCGCCCGCCCTTTCGATGGATCAAGCCGTACACGATCCGCCTGCAGCTCGGGAATGATGCCCAGCGGGTCGTACAGGTTTTCAAAGCGTGGCCTGAGCTCGCGAATCTCCTTTAGAAAGGCTTCGACCCGGATCGACGTGTCATTGACCGTGAGATGTCGCATCCCGACGATCAGCTGGTCAGCACGCTGCGCGGGCCAGAAATTTGTAATGCCATCCTCGATCTGAAGTGACTGCACAGATTGCGATTGGTAATAGCGCCCAACACTGAAGCGCAGCTCGGTATGGCCCCGTAGCTGCCAGAGCATGTTGAATCGAGGGCTGAGCTGGGAGTCCGAGCTCGCGTCGGTGTAAGTCTGGTCGTCCCACCGCAGACCCCACTCCATCATCGCGCGCTCGCCTACGCGCCAGCGGTCGGATACATAAAGCGCGTAGCTGCCACCGTCCGGGTCCGCCGTCAACGTCCGGATCACCTCATCGGGCTGGCCAAGGTAAATTTCCTGCAGTCCGAAGTACTGGGCCGCGCCATCGTAGACGTAGTCCGCTTCGCTGTAAGCGAGTTGCAGACCCCACTGCATGCGGTGTCGTTCCGACGGGGTCCAGGCCCAGTCCTGCCGAATGCCGTACTGACTGACATCACGGTCATCGGCAACACGCGCAACCAATTTCTCCGGGTCGTTCACGGTGCCGTCGCGGCGGTTCTTGTAATCGATCATCGAGAGCACAGTGCTACTCGTCAGCGTCGATGACCAGCTGCTGTCGAGCCGCAGCCACAGCTGTGCGTTGCGCGTATCGCTGACAACCCGTTCGAGCTCGGCAGGGTCCGACTCCGTCACGATCTCGACTTCGTCATCGGCATAAAGCGCGTTCACCGAGAGGCGTGCGTTGGGTGAAATGTCGAAGGTGTATTCGCCGAATACATCGAAGTATGACGGCTGTCCGTATTCAGGGTCGATCACGAGGTCCAGGTTGCCGCGCCTGGCCGAGAACAGCCAGTTGCTGTCGTTGTCACTGCCGGCCGTCAGCAGGGAGGTGTTGAACACGCTGATTCCGATCTCCGTATGCCTGGCCTTCTCGGGCTGCAGCGAATCCATGAGCACGAGCCCGCTCATGCGGTCGCCGTAGCGAACGGGAAATCCGCCCGTGTAGACCTCCACACCCTCGATCGCGCGCGCATCGATCGTGCTGAAGATGTTCTGGTAATCGCGGATATGAAACGGATCGAACAACCACTGGCCGTTGAGCATGATGCCGACTTCGTTCTCTTCGCCGCCGCGGAAATGCGCGGCGGCCGATGCGCCGCTGGCCGCCGCACCCGGCAGCCGCTGAGTAACGCGTATCGGGTCTTCCCCGACGTCCGGCATGCTCTGTATAGTCCTCTGGTCAATCGAGAACTGGGACGCTGACAGGTCTCGCGATATCGCATAGCGGCTCGCTGCCACGACCACCGTCTCGATATCCTGGCTCCCGGGTGTCGACGGCGTCGCGGACGCCGTCTCTTTTGGTGCATGGACCGTCTCGGCCCGCACCACCAGGTAAACGCCGGAGTCCTCACGTACCGCAAGTTGGTACGGTTGCAGGATTTGCCTGACGATTTCAATCGGGGCGCCCGGCTCGGGCTCCGCCTCTACGAGCAGCTCGCTGCTGACGAGATTGGTGCTATACGCGAAAGGCTCGCCCTGCGCCCGGAACTCATCTATTACCTCGGCGACACCACGTCCCTTATACGGCGCAGCCGGACCCTCGTCGGCCATCGCGGCCGCCGATGCGGCGATCAGGATCAACAGCAGTAGTCGTACCATGGAATCAGTCGCTGACGTAAAGCACTCCTTCTTCAATGCGGTAGTCCAGCGCGGCGCTTGCCAGTCGGATCCGCAGCGCGTCGGCGGGCTCAATGTCTACGGTGCCTATGAGTGACTCGCGATCGGCCACCGATTCCGCGCCGCCTTCGAACTTGAGTTCCAGGCCCAGTTCGCGGCACGCCCAGTCGAGAAACACGCGTATCGTCTTGCCATCCATATCGACCGGCGGCGATGTGCGGGCGACCCAGTCCCAGTTCTGGCCCGAGCGGCCGATGCTAAGGACCGTCGGCCGCTGCCGTCCGGAAAAAGTGACCTGCTCACCTGAGGCCGCCGCGTGCTCGTAGTACAAACCGTCGATCGCCACCTGTCCTTCCCTGACGCTTACGACGAGTTCCTCCGAACCGGCACGTGTCATGAACTGCGTACCTGTGTGCATGACCGCACCATGCTCGGTCGCCACCGTGAATTCGGGACTGCCGCCCGACGTGATTCCTGCAACCATCGACGAAGACTGGGAGTCGAAGTAGACCCGGCCGGACTCGAGGAAGATTCCGCTGTCGCCCGTAAACGCGACTCTGGAGTTCTCGTCGACCCGCAACGAGCCGCCCTTGCCCCAGGCGAGTGCCAGCCCTGCGTCGTCGCCTGTGACGATCGTCTGCCCGGAAAGAACACTCGAAAGCTCCCCTGTCTCACGAAGCTCGGCCTCCTCGCCAAGCATGTAGATCGCGCCGAAGCTCTTTTCGATCGAAGCGACTTCGACAGCTTCGATATCGGGCACACGAAACATACTGAACAAGGCGAACACACCGAGCAGCACCGTAGCCGCCAGCGCGTATTGAAAGACATTCCTGCGAACACGCCGCTTGCCGGTCACGCTGCGCCACTCGGCTTTCACGGCGCTGCGCACAGCGGCCGCGTCCTGCTGCGACGGCACAGGCCGCGGCGAGGCTTTCTTCAGTAGTTCTTCGAGCGCGTCGTCAGATCGGACGTCCGTGCCCTCGCTAAAGGTAGTCATGATTTCACCATTTCGCTCTGTTCCAGTCCGACGGACATTGACGAATAAACGTCGGCAAACGCTCGCCTGGCTCTCGCCAGTAACGACTGCGTTGCCTCCGCGCCAATATCCAGCCGCGCGGAAATCTCCCTGGTCGAATGCCCTTCGATGTACTTCCACTCGAGCACGTCGCCGTATTTCGCCGGCAGCCTGTCCAGCGCTACCTGGATCAGGCGCAACATTTCCACACGTCGATAATGACGCTCGGGACTCATTTGCTCGGGCGGCAGGTACGAGTCCACGGCCGCCTGGACCTCGGGTAGATCCTCGGTCAACACGATGTGTTCACGATAGCGGCCCTGCCTGGAAAGCCAGTCGCTCGTCTCGTTGCGGCAGATCGCGCACAGCCACGTGAATAACGCCGACTCTGCACGGTAGCTCTTGAGCTTCCTGAGCGCCTTGGTCAATGTAAGTTGTGCCACCTCGCGTGCGGCGTCCGGATCGTCGGACAGACGTGTCAGGGCAAAGCGATAGAGCCGCGCGAAGTTCTCGTCGAAAAACCGGTCAAAAGCCCGCTCATTACCCGCAAGCAATTGTTTTACAAGCTTTTTGTCTTCGAAATAGACCGCCATGCGGATATTCTCCGGGTATTCGGTCATTAGACAGCTGGCGCGCCGAAAATCGGTCGCGGATAACATTCATTATACGCTCGGACCGGGGTGTAGCCTGTTCCCTTGTCGACAAGCCCGGGCAGCGCGATTTATTCTTGGGGCATGGGTCTCGAATACACAATCGAGAAGGAACCGTCAGTGATCAGCGTGACCGTCCGTGGCGACATCGATTACTTGTCGCTGGATTGCATGTGGAAGGACATTGCGGCGGCGTGCAGGAAGCACCAGTGCACCGATATTCTGGGTGTGGCGGAAATCGAGGCGCCGACTTCCGGCGACGCTTATGACCACGCGAGCATCCTTGCATTAGCGGGCCTTAATACCGATTACCGCATTGCCTGGGTCGAAAGTAATCCGCAGTCCAGGGACACCGCAAGACTCGTCGAAGCGGTCATTCGCAATCGGGGGCTGGCGACGGGCTGCTTGTTCGATAATGTCGCCGACGCCAGGCAATGGCTCGCGGAATCCAGGCTTTCCTGATTTGTAGAGGCAGCCAGCAGATCTAGCGCTTCATGGCCTCGAAGAACTTCACGTTGGTCTTCGTGTCCTGCAGCTTGTTGAGCAGGAATTCGATCGCGGCAAGTTCGTCCATCGGATGCAGCACCTTGCGCAGGATCCACATCTTCTGCAACTCGGCGTCCTCAGTCAGCAGCTCTTCCTTACGCGTACCCGAGCGGTTGATGTTGATCGCCGGGAAGACACGTTTCTCGGCGATGCGGCGATCCAGGTGGATCTCCATGTTGCCTGTGCCCTTGAACTCTTCGTAGATCACTTCGTCCATCTTGGAACCCGTATCGACGAGAGCCGTTGCGAGAATCGTCAGGCTGCCGCCCTCTTCGATGTTGCGCGCAGCACCGAAGAAACGTTTCGGACGATGCAGCGCGTTGGCGTCGACACCACCCGTCAGGACCTTGCCGGAGCTCGGTACGACGGTGTTGTAAGCGCGCGCGAGACGCGTAATCGAGTCGAGCAGGATTACGACGTCGCGCTTGTGCTCGACGAGGCGCTTGGCCTTCTCGATGACCATGTCCGCAACCTGCACGTGGCGACTCGCAGGTTCGTCGAACGTCGACGATACGACTTCACCGCGCACCGTGCGCTCCATCTCCGTGACCTCCTCGGGACGCTCGTCGATGAGCAACACCATGAGGTCGACCTCGGGATTGTTGGCGCAGATCGCCGAAGCGATATTTTGTAGCAGCATCGTCTTACCGGCTTTCGGCGGTGACACGATCAGGCCGCGCTGGCCTTTACCGATCGGCGCAACCATATCGATGATGCGCGCCGTCAGGTCCTCGGTGCTACCGTTGCCCTGCTCGAGGACGAGGCGGTCTTTCGGGAACAGCGGCGTCAGGTTTTCGAACAGGACCTTGGTGCGCGCGTTTGCGGGTGCATCGTGGTTGATCTGGCCGATCTTGAGCAGTGCGAAGTAGCGTTCGCCTTCCTTGGGCGGACGGATCAGTCCGGAGACCGTGTCGCCCGTGCGCAGGGCAAAACGCCTGATCTGGCTGGGGCTGACATAGATATCGTCAGGACCGGCAAGATAGGAGCCGTCCGAGGAACGCAGGAAGCCAAAGCCATCCTGCAGGATCTCGAGCACGCCGTCGCCATAGATGTCTTCCCCGTTGGCGGCGTGCGCCTTGAGGATGGCGAAAATCATGTCCTGCTTGCGCGAGCGCGCGAGGCTCTCGATACCCAGGGAGTCACCGAGCTCGACGAGCGCAGCGGCTGGACGGCTTTTGAGCTCCGTCAGGTTCATGACGTTCTTGCTCGCTTCGAGCTGCTCGGGCGGTATTACCTCGAGATTCCCATCATCATCGGGATACTCGTGCTGCGGCGTGCGACGACGCCGGCGGCGATTCGGATTTCCCTTACCCTTGTTGCCCGACTTGCTCGGGCGATTTTTCGTTGAAGTACCCAAGTACCCTCTCACAGATTAGTGTCCAGAAATTCTTCGAGCTGCGACTTCGGCATCGCACCCATCTTTTGCGCCTGCACGGCGCCATCCTTAAACAGGATCAGGGTCGGAATGCTGCGGATGCCAAACTTTTGTGCCGTGTTCGGGTTCTCATCCACATTGACCTTGACGATCGAGAGCTTGTCCGCGTGCGACACAGCAATCTCGGCCAGGAGCGGCTCAATCATCTTGCAGGGGCCGCACCACTCCGCCCAAAAATCCAACAGAACGGGCTTGTCGTTCTGTAAAACATCAGCATCAAACGTGCTGTCCGATGTATGCACAATGTTGTCGCTCACCGGCTACTTCCTCCAAATGAAAGTGTTGACTAAGTGTAGTTTTGCTCGTTGGACGGAATTCCAGCCAACGGACATTGCAAAAACGGATGACGCTGCCCGAACTATCAGGCAATATGTCGCAGCTTTATCGCCGGCCATGTCCGGCTATTTTCGGCTTCTTTGTGGTTCGATAAGGAAAGCGAAACTGGCGGGTGCGACGGTTGTCGCGTCGAATTAACGCTAATTTGACCGCTTCGCGAGCCATTTTGCAAGCTTTTGACGCATATTTTCTGGTCTCTTTTCTATGTCACAAAACCATCTGAGCGACCTCAGATTCGACTCACTGCCCCTTCACGAGAGCGTGCAAGCCGGCATTCGCGATGCGGGATTCGAGTTCTGCACACCCATCCAGGCCAGTACCCTGCCCATCGCGCTCGAGGGCCACGACGTGGCCGGGCAGGCACAGACGGGCACGGGCAAGACGGCTGCGTTCCTGATCGCGGCCTACGAGCGCCTGCTCAAGACTGCGGCCGAGCCGGGCGAGAAGCGCCAGCCACGGCTGTTTGCGCTGGCGCCGACGCGTGAGCTGGCTGTCCAGATTGCGAATGACGCCGAGGTACTCGGCAAACACACGGGCCTCAAGATCGGCCTCGCCTTTGGTGGCACCGACTATGACAAGCAAAGAACGACGCTCCAGAACGGCGTCGACCTGCTGATCGGAACGCCCGGGCGCATCATCGATTACTACAAACAGGGCGTGTTCAAACTCGACCAGGTCGAGGTCGCTATCCTCGACGAAGCGGATCGCATGTTCGACCTCGGCTTCATCAAGGACATCCGCTACCTGCTGCGCCGCCTGCCGCCGCCCGACAAGCGACTCAACATGCTGTTCTCGGCGACGCTGTCGCACCGCGTCATGGAACTCGCTTACGAACACATGAACGAGCCCGAGCTGATCCGCATCGAGCCCGACAAGGTCACGGCCGATCGTGTTCGCCAGGCGATCTTCTACCCGTCAAACGAGGACAAGCTACCGCTGCTGATCGGGCTCGTCCGCGAGATGGGAGAGGGCCGCATCATGATCTTCGTGAACATGAAACGCGAGGCTGAACGCGTGCAGGACTATCTCGAGGCCAACGGCATTCACGCCAAGGCGATTTCCGGTGACGTGCCGCAGAAAAAGCGCCTGCGCATGCTCATGGACTTCCAGAGTGGCGAACTGGCTGTCCTGATTGGCACCGACGTCGCATCGCGCGGACTGCATGTCCCTGACGTGCAGTACGTGATCAACTACGATCTGCCGCAGGACGCCGAGGATTACGTGCATCGCATCGGACGCACGGCCCGTGCCGGCGCCGCCGGCGACGCTATCAGCCTCGGTTGCGAATCCTACGTGATGTCCCTGCCCGACATAGAAGACTACATCGGCCACAAGATTCCGGTTGCCAACTACAACCACGACGACCTGCCCGAGATCATCAGGCCCAAGCCGCGCCGCAGGAAGCCCCAGGGTGGCCGGCCGGGCGGCGGCCGAAAAGGCGGCGGCCGACCGAGTTCCGGCAGCCGGCGCCGGGGACCGCCCAGGAAATCGTAGTTCCTACAGCATATCCGCGACGCCCTCGACGCCGCGAAATTCGGAATCTTCCCTGGTCGGCCGCCCGGTATCCGGGCGTGTCACGGTGACCAGCATCTTGACGCCGTAGTCGGCTGCACTCTGCAACACGGGCTGGCTGTCATCGACGAACAGCGTCGTCTCAACGTCAAAGTCGACATCTTCCTTGAGCGCGTGCCAGAAAGACTGGCTCTCCTTGGCGTGGCCGTAATTGTGCGAACTGATGACGCCATCGAAGTAGTCGCTGAGCCCGGTGACGGCATCTTTCAGCGCAAGCGTGTCGGGGTGCGAATTGGTCACGAGCAGCACGCGCAGGTCCTGTTCATGCACGGCACGCAAAAAGTCGAGCGCCCCGGGCAGGTAGCCGATGCGGTGATTCACATCGTGGTGCAGTTGCATGACGTCTATCTGCAGGGCTTCGCACCAGTGATCGAGGCAATACCACTGGAGATCGCCCTGCACGGACCGGTACTGTTCGAACAGGTGGTCTCTTGCCGCCTCGAGGCTCATGTCGTTGACGGCGGCATAGTGCCGCGGGACGAGGTCGCGCCACATGTAGTTGTCGAACGCGAGATCGAGCAGCGTTCCGTCCATGTCGAGCATCAGCGTTTCACTACGCTGCAACGCGGTTTTCGGATCCATATTCACTGCTATACTGCGCGCCCGATTTGTTGGCAGGAAACATCATGGACTTGAAAGCGCTCATCGAGCCCATCGTCGCGCTGGCCGAAGAAGCCGGCCGCGCCATACTCGAAGTCTACTCGACCGATTTCGACGTGCAAAGCAAGGCTGACGAGTCACCGCTGACCCAGGCAGACCTCGCGTCGCATCGGCGCATCGCTGCGGGCCTCGACAAGCTCACGCCGGACGTTCCCGTCATCTCGGAAGAGGCGGGGCTGCCGGACTTTGCGGAACGCAGTAGCTGGTCGACCTACTGGCTCATCGATCCGCTGGACGGCACCAAGGAATTTGTCAACCGCAATGGCGAATTCACGGTCAACATCGCCTTGATTGACAACAATCGGCCCGTCCTGGGTGTCGTGTATGTCCCCGTACACGACAAGACCTACGTGGGCTGCGAAGGCGTCGGTGCCGAACGCCGTGAAGGCGACGCCGCGCCGCAGAAAATCGGAGTTTCGGCCTCGTGCGGCGACACAGTGAGGGTCGTCGGCAGCCGTTCTCACCGTGGTGCCAGCCTCGACGCGTATCTCGCGGCGCTGGGTGAATACGACATGGTACCGATGGGCAGCTCTCTGAAATTCTGCGTTGTCGCAGAAGGCGGCGCCGACATTTACCCGCGGCTCGGACCCACCTCCGAATGGGACACGGCGGCGGCCCAGGCCGTCGTCGAGCAGGCGGGCGGGAGCGTAGTGACGCTTGACGGCAAGCCAATGAAATACAACGCAAAAGATGACATCCTGAACCCCCACTTTTTTGTCATCGGCGCCGCGGATCGTGACTGGTTGGCACTGCTACGCGAAAGCGACTAGCATGGATATATGACCGACAAAATCGATACCGAGTCGTTTAAGCAGCTCGAGCGCCTACGCGAGTTGCGAGTCAGTCACAGGGATCTCGATTACCTGATCGACCGCCTGCAGGAAGATCCCATGGTCGACCAGTTGCGAATCCGCCGCCTCAAAAAACGCAAACTGCTGCTCAAGGACATGATCACGGCGCTCGAGAGCGAGCTCATCCCGGATCTGGACGCCTAGGCACCCGCCACAACAAATACAGCGCCGGAATGACGATAAGCGTCAGCACCGTTGCGCTGACCATACCGCCGACCATCGGCGCGGCAATACGCCGCATGACCTCGGAACCCGTGCCACCGCCGAACATGATCGGCAGAAGGCCGCCGATCGTGGCCGCCACGGTCATTATGATCGGCCGGATGCGGAGCAAGGCGCCTTCGATAATCGCCTTGTGCACATCGTCCCGACCCAACTCCCGACCTTCCGCGGCCGCAGCGTGCGACTGTCTCCGGATGGCCTGGTCGAGATACACGAGCATGACCACACCGATCTCGACCGCGACGCCCGCCAGCGCAATGAAGCCCACACCCACGGCGACCGACAGGTCATAGCCCAGTACGAACAGCAGCCAGAATCCGCCTACGAGCGCGAGCGGCAATGTACCCATGATCATCGCGACTTCGGCGAATCGGCCGAAGTTCAGGAACAGCAGTAGCACGATCACTGCCAGGGTCACGGGGCCCACCACGGACAGGCGCTCGCGTGCCCGCACCATGTACTCGTATTGCCCGGACCATGACAGCGAGTAACCGGCCGGCAGGTCGATCGACTCGGCGACGACGCGCTGCGCTTCGGCGACATAGGAACCGAGATCGCGGTCCGCTATGTCCACGTAGGTCCAGCCGTTGAGCCTGGCATTTTCGCTCTTGATGACGGGTGGCCCATCGACGACCTCAACCTCGGCAACGTCGGCCAGCGCGATGCGCGCGCCCTGCGGAGTTGCGGGTAGCGCACGTTCACCGGGTATCGCTCGGCGCCCTCGACAGTCTGTGTCACGTTCATGCCACCGACGGCCGAGCGCACGATGTCCTGCACGTCGTTGATATTGAGCCCGAATCGCGATGCGCGCTGGCGATCGATGTCGACGTCGATGTAGCGGCCTCCCGCGACCCGCTCAGAGTAGACCGAGGCGGTGCCGTCCACGTCCTGAAGCACGGACTCGATTTGCTGCCCGATGCGCTCGATAAGCTCGAGATCGGGGCCCGCTACCTTGACACCGACGGGCGTCTTGATGCCCGTTGCCAGCATGTCGATCCGCGTCTTGATCGGCATGACCCAGGCGTTGGTCAGCCCAGTGTATTGCACGGTCCTGTCGAGTTCCGCGCGTATCCCTTCGGGCGTCATACCGGGCCGCCACTCCTCGCGCGGCTTGAGCTGTATGACCGTCTCGATCATCGTCAAAGGCGCCGGATCAGTGGCCGTTTCGGCACGGCCGATCTTGCCGAAGACGCGCTTCACCTCGGGGACTTCCATGATGAGCTTGTCCGTGTGTTGCAGGATCTCGCGCGCCTTGTCGATCGAGACGCCCGGGTAAGTCGTCGGCATGTACATGAGATCGCCTTCGTCGAGCGGCGGCATGAACTCGGAGCCAAGGCGGGAGGCCGGCCACAGGCCGGTCAGCAGCACGACTCCTGCCAGCAGCAGCGTCCCCTTCGGGTGGCGAATGACGGTGTTGATGACGGGCCGGTAAGTCGCGATCAGGAAGCGGTTCAGAGGGTTCTTCTGTTCACTGATGACCTGGCCACGAATGAAGTACCCCATCAGCACCGGGACGAGCGTCACCGACAGTATGGCCGCGGCCGCCATCGCGTAAGTTTTGGTAAAGGCAAGCGGCGCGAACAGGCGGCCTTCCTGCGCCTCGAGAGTGAATACCGGCAGGAAACTCAGCGTAATGATCAGCAGCGAGAAGAACAGCGGCGGACCGACTTCACTCGCCGCATCGCCGATGATTCGCCAGCGATTCTCATGCGTCAGCGGCTCTTTCTCGATGTGCTTGTGGACGTTCTCTATCATGACGATGGCGGAATCGACCATCGCGCCGACGGCAATCGCTATGCCACCCAGCGACATGATGTTGGCATTGATACCCTGTAGTCTCATCACGATAAATGCGACAAGCACGCCGAGGGGCAGGCTCAGCACGATGACGGCCGATGACCGCAGGTGAAACAGGAACACGGCGCAAATCAATGCGACGACGATGAACTCCTCGATCAGCTTGCGCTCGAGCGTATCGACGGACCGTTGAATGAGGTCCGACCGGTCATAGGTAGTAACGATCTCGACTCCTTCGGGCAGGCTGCCCTCGAGTTCCGCGAGACGCTGCTTCACGGCGGCGATGGTGCGCGATGCGTTTTCACCCCAGCGCATGACGATCACACCACCAACAACTTCCCCTTCGCCATTGAGGTCGGCGATGCCGCGGCGCATCTGTGGTCCCACGCGAATATCGGCAACGTCCGCCAGCAGCAGTGGTGTGCCCTGCTCGTTGACGCCGAGCGGGATCGCCGCGAGGTCGTCGGTGCCCTGCACGTAACCGCTGGCCCGGACCATGTACTCCGCCTCGCCCATTTCAATGACCGAACCGCCGGTCTCCTGGTTGCCCTGCTGGATTGCGAGCTTGAGCCGCGCGAGCGTGATGCCGAAGGCGCGAAGCTTGTCCGGGTCCACGACCACCTGGTACTGGCGAACCATGCCTCCTACGGTCGCGACCTCGGCCACTCCCTCGACAGTCTGCAACTCGTACTTCAGGAACCAGTCCTGGAGACTGCGCAGCTCGGCCAGGTCGTGCCGGCCGGTGCGGTCCACGAGCGCGTATTCGTACACCCAGCCGACGCCCGTGGCGTCTGGTCCGAGTGACGAGCTCGCGTTATCAGGCAAATTTGCCGACACCTGGCTCAGGTATTCGAGGACCCGCGAACGCGCCCAGTACAGGTCCGTGCCGTCCTCGAAGATGACATACACGTAGGAATCGCCGAAGAACGAGTAGCCACGCACGGTCACGGCCTTCGGAACCGACAGCATCGCTGTCGTGAGCGGATAGGTCACCTGGTCTTCAACGACCTGCGGCGCCTGGCCCGGGAACGTGGTCTTGATGATCACCTGCACGTCGGACAGGTCGGGCAACGCGTCGACAGGGGTCTGCCGCAAAGAGTAGATACCCCACGCCGTCAGCAGGACCGCGAGAATGATAATGAGTGGCCGGTTCGCGATCGACAGGCGAATGAGTTTTGCGATCATGGCTGCGGTTCCATTCGCTGCAGGGCCGACTCGATGTTCGATTCCGAGTCGAGCAGGAACTGGGCAGATGTAACCACCTCGTCGCCGGCCTCGAGCCCCCTCCTGATGGCTACCCTGTCGCCCGATTCGATACCGACCAACACGGATTGAGAACGGAAGCGTCCGTCACCGAGCGCAATCACCACACGGCTCCCTGTGCCTCCGCGGATGACCGCCTCTCTCGGCACGTGCACGATATTGTTGATCGCATCACCCCGAATAACGACGCGCGCAAACATGTTCGGACGCAGCATTCGTGTCTCATTGTCGAACCTGAGGCGCACCTTGAGGGTGCGCGTGACCGGGTCGAGTTCCGGGTACACGTAATCGACCACGCCACTCAGCGTCTCGCCCGGCAGGTAGTCGAGTTCGACCGTAGCCTGCTGGCCGGGCCGCACCCATGCGGCCTGACGTTCGAACACCTCGGCCAGTACCCACACCTTGTCCAGCTGTGCGACGGACATGATCTCGGTGGACGGCGTAACGTATATCCCCTCGCGCACGCCGAGATGTGCGATCACGCCGTCATTCTCGGCATAAACCCGGACACGCTGGCGCGCCTTACGCTCTCTTTCGAGTCGCTGGACTTCGCCGCTCGTTACACCCAGTGCGATGAGCCGGTCACGCGATGCGTCGCGCAGCACCGAGTTCTTACTGCCGAGCGCCGCGAGGTACTCTTCCTGCGCGTTGACGAGTGTTGGCGAGTACAACTCGAACAAGAGCTGGCCCTGCTCGACCGGATCCCCGGTCGCCTTGGTTGCCAGCTTTTCGATCCAGCCATCGACGCGCGTGTGCACGTGCTGCAGCGTGTCTTCGTCATAGCCGATATAGCCCACGGTTTCGATGCGGCGGGACAGGCTGCCCCGCTCCGCCGTACTCGTCCGGACGCCGAGGTTGTTGACCATGGTTGCGTCGATCGCAACGACGCCCGGCTGTGCGTCGACCTCATCGGCGTACACGGGCACGAGATCCATGCCCATGGGCGACTTGCCGGGTTCGTCGCGCCTGTAGTTGGGATCCATCGGGGCGACCCAGTAGAGTATCTCGCGCCCTTTTTCCGCTTCGCCCGTCGCGCTCTCGCCCGGGCCCCAGTAACGTCCGATCAACATTCCCGCGAGCAATGTCGCGATGCAGGCAATCGCCCAAAGTATCTTGTTGTTCATCGTGTTATGCCTCCGAGGTTGGCGAGCTCGGCATAGCTTCGAGCGCGCTCGACCTTGAGTCGTATGTGTTCAAGGCGGGTGTCCAGGTCGTCGATATAGCCACGCATGACGTCCGAGAAGTCGCCGGCGTCGCTCTGGTAGGCCAGCAGTGCGGCCTTCGCCTGCCCGGCGCTCTGTTCCAGGATCTGCTGCTCGTAAAGGGAGAGCCGCTGTGTGAGCTCGAACCAGCGCGCGTATTCGCTGCCAAGATCGCTGTCGAGCCTGGCCAGGAGCGCTGCCTTGCCTTGCCGCGCCGCCCGCCGCTCATGCAGGGCAGCCGAAAGCTCGCGGTCCTGGCGGTTCTCGCCAAAGAACGGCAGGTCGACGCTGACCGACAGGCTCACGAAGTCGGAGCGCGGCTCGCCGCTCGCTAATGAGCCTTCGCGATACCCGTAGCCGAAGTCCAGTGCCCATCCCGGTTTGTAGCCCTCGTTCGCGAGGTCCACAGCCGATTGCTTTGCCTCGATGCCCGCATCCGCAGCAGCGAGCAGCGGATGAGTGTCGAGCCGGGATCGAAGCGCCTGCAGTGACGGCAACTCGTCCCACGCCGGCAGTTTCATGGCGATGGGCCGGTACGCGGCGTTTCCGATCCACTGCGATAACGCCGCCTGTCCCTCGGCACGCCGGCGCTGCGCGACGATCAGCCGGTCGTCGAGGCGACTGAGCTCCAGTTCGGCCCGCAACAGGTCGTGCTGAGTCTTGCGCCCGACCGAGTACATGGACCGGGTAATCGTCACCAGATCGGCGAAGAACGGCCGCGACTCGGACATGATCTGTTCGGCGCTCTGCCAGTAATAGGTTTCGAGCCAGGACTGTCGCGCGGCCATCAGGACATCTCTCGAGCGCGCCTCGGCCTGTTCGCTTTGCTCGCTCGACATCGAGCGCAGCTGTTCGGTCATTAACGCGCGGCTCCTGCCTCGCGGGAACGCCTGGCGGATACCGAGTTGCGCCTGGGTCATGCCTTCAGTCGAAAAGCCGCCGCTTTCGATCGGGAAATTGGCAACGCCGACGCGCAGCACGGGATCGGGCAGCTGCCCGGCCGCTACGGCCTGTTCCTGGTACGCATCGGCACGGGCACGTATCGCCGCCGAGCCCGGCTCATCGGCGACGGCCAGGTCTTCCGCTTCGGCCAGCGTGAGCGGCACTCGTTGTTGCGCTTCTGCATTTATCGCAAGCAGCGTGCCCATGATGAACACGCAGCTGATTTCGGGCAAACGCCCGCAAAAAGAAAACATCAGTCAAACTCCTGCTAGAAAAAACCGTGAGGGTTTACAGCGGGAGCGTGGCTAATCCAGGTAGACGCAGTTGAGGACGTGCAGTCGCGGGGATACCCCGGGTGGGTCCGGGGGATCGGCAGCAGCGACTATTCGACGCATTGGCGAGGGCAGGTCGGCGAGCAGGGGCGCGCCGATCTGCACGATGTCCGAAGAGCTCTTGAACTGGCTCTTTTCGGTGCGCGACTCGACGGTCGCTTCGGCCAGGTCGCAGCATTCCGACTGCATGGTGGCGCAGGAGCGCTCGACCTCGCCATGCCCGTGATGTCCGGCCATCGCATGTTCTTCAGCCGGCGGGCAATGCGGGCAGTCGTGATCATCGCTTTCGAAGGCCATTGCACATGGCGTAATGGCCATGTTCAGCCACATGACAGCGAGCAACGCGCCGCGCGTCAGGCTGGTCCGTATGGCTGTAATGCGATGATTCATAGTACCTTTCTAGACGTTCCAGCACATTTTGGCAAGGAAACGGGTCAGATTTTGGCACCGATATGAGCGTCACCGCGCTCGGCGGCCAGGGCAACCTGCCGACGGCGCTCCTCGAGTCGCGCGCGTCGATCCTCGTCGGCCTCGTTGACGCAGCGTGGGCAGCATACCCCTTCGCGGTAGTCGGGGGACCGCATGTCCTCAATGCTCAGCGGCCGGCGACACGCATGACATTGCACGTAGCCGCCTTCCGCGAGATCGCGATCGATGGCCACGCGCTGATCGAAGACAAAGCACTCGCCCTGCCAGAGATTCTCGTCAGCAGGCATTGTCTCGAGATAATTGATGATGCCGCCCTGCAGGTGATAGACCTCGTCGAAGCCGAGCTCGAGCATCAGTGCCGTGGCCTTCTCGCAGCGTATGCCGCCTGTGCAAAACATCGCCAGGGGGCGATCCGTCGACTGTTCGGCAAGCTCTCTTGCGAACTCCGGAAACTCGCGGAAGCTGTCGTTTCCCGGGTCTATCGCACGCGGGAAGGTACCCACCTCGTACTCGTAGTGATTGCGCGTATCGATGACGACGACGTCGGGATTCCCGATGAGCTCATTCCATTGCTCAGGTGGAACATGCTGGCCCGTACCCTGGTGTGGCAGGATGTCAGGCCGGCCCAGCGTCACGATCTCGTTCTTGAGCTTGACGCGCATGCGCCGAAACGGCGCTTCGTCGGCGTCCGTCCAGCGTGCGTCCAGTGGTTCGCTGATTCCCGCATGCTCGCGCAGCCAGTCGAACACCACCAGAACGGCCGATTCGTTGCCCGCCAGGGTTCCGTTGAATCCCTCGGTGGCGACGAGAATCGTGCCCAGCAGGCCCTCGGCTTCGCAGAGCGCCTGCAGCCCTTCACGAAATGTCTCGGGCTCCTCGAGGTCGAGGAAGCGATAGAACAATACGACTTTCATTGCTGATCCTGGTTGTCTTCTTCGACTGTGGTCAGGGACAGGATACTGTGGCGAATCTCCTCGCCGAGTACGAGGCGCGCATCGGCGCCGATACTCTTGATGTCCTCGTCATACTCGATGCAGCCGCCCGTGTTGCGGCGCAGCACGTCGAGATCCTGCAGGGTGCGAATGAAATCATGAAACAGGGTCTTGTTGAAGAAGTCGGGTGAATGCAGCCCGTAAATCATCGACAGGCGCTCGGCGCTTTGCTGGCACATGGTCTCGAGGCGCGCACGCGACAGGGTCCCGGACCCATGACTGACAAGCACGGCGATCACGAGATAGAAGCGCTGCAACATTAGTGACTCGATGGCATCGGAAGTCACGTCGTCGATCTCGCGAAAGACCCATTTCATGCGCAGCTCTTTCTTCATGAACGGGTAGATCAGCCGGATCAGCCGCTGCAGTTCATCGTGCTCGAGTTGCTGCCCCTGGATGAAGCAGCACGCGACTGAAGCCGGGACCGCCAGCAGGTGCAGGATGTTGTTGCGGAAATAGGTCATGAGCACTGCCGTGCGCTCGGCCATGTGTATGACGTCGCCCATCGGGTGCGCCGTGCGACTGATGACATCGAGTTTCTCGCCGTGAGCGATGATCTCGTCGGGTGTCCAGTCGGGCATCGTCACCGAATCGGAGTACTCGAATCGTCGCATGAGATCGAGGCTCATCTGCAGCTGCCGGCGCAGCTCTTCGAGACCGATCTTCTGTTTGGGCGTTGCCAGCAATACGTAGGCCAGCAGGCTGATCGGCGTGACGGCGGCGGCCGAGTTGATGCCGCTCATGATCTCCTCGCCGATCTCATCGACGACGCCGGTCAGCCAGGGCGGCCTCTCTCCGTTCTCGACCTCCTGCTCACGCCACTCGGGGTGATTACGATCGAGAACCGGCTCGAGTTCGATCGGCTCGGCAATATTGACGTAGACATTGCCAAACTGTTCGCGCAGTGACTTGACCGAGCTTATCAGGCCG
The DNA here is from genome assembly GCA_947259985.1 of uncultured Woeseiaceae bacterium. Lineage (GTDB taxonomy): Bacteria > Pseudomonadota > Gammaproteobacteria > Steroidobacterales > Woeseiaceae > UBA1847. Next base: position 18,952 of record CAMYOJ010000055.1, on the reverse strand, counting down.
CCGAGCGATTCTTTCTGCTTCTCGGCGCCGCCCAGCTCGCTGATGAACGAATCGCCTTCGATGAGTTTTTCGTAGCCGAAATAGATCGGCACGAACACGATCGGGCGTCGCGGATTCTTGATATAGGAATTGATCGTCATGGCGAGCATGCCGCCCTTGGGCGCCAACAGCCGGCCGGTGCGGCTACGACCACCTTCGATGAAATACTCGATCGAATGGCCTTTGACGAGTATCTGGTGCAGGTAGGCATCAAACACGGCGGCATACAGGCGATTGCCCTTGAAGCTGCGGCGCAGGAAAAAGGCGCCGCCGCGACGCAGGATGCCTCCCACCACCGGCAGATTCAGATTGATGCCAGCCGCTATGTGCGGCAGGTGCAGCCCTTCCTCATAGACGATATACCCGAGCAACAGATAATCGAAATGGCTGCGATGACACGGCACGTACACGATTTCCTTATCGCGCGCGACCTCGTGCAGTCGCTCCATGTGGTTCAGCTCGATGCCATCATAGATGCGGTTCCACAGCCATTTCAGGAAACGCTCGACGACGCGAATCGTCGGGTAGGAAATGTCCGCGGCAATTTCGAGCGCATACTTGTCTGCTTTGCGCCGCGCGAGCTCCTGCTTGCGGAAATCGTCACCGGCCTCGGCGAGTATTGCGCGCCGCACGGCTGGCGCACGCAAAACCTGGTTGATCAGGGTGCGACGATGCGACAGATCCGGCCCGACCGTCGCAACCCGGCGCTGGCGGAAATGCACGCGCAGGATGCGCGACACCTTGCGATACGCGATCGCCGAATCCTGACCGCCCTCCGCAATCGATCGAAACGGCAACGCGTGACTGTAGCGTAAGAGCGTACTGCGGCCGTGCAGCACCGACGCAAAAAACTTGCGCGTGCGGCCCACGACGTCCCAGTTCTCGGTGAACAACAGCTTGAACCATGAACCCTCTTTCTCGGGCGAGCGTCCCCAGTAGATGGCCACGGGGATCAGGAGCAGGTTCTGATCGCCGTGCTCAGCGGCCTCTACGAGGCGCTCGAGTCGCCGCGAGCCTGCTTTGCGTCGACGCCGGAACAGGATCCCGTTCATTTGCCTCAACACGACGTAGCTCTTGTATTCGCGATGCCCGCAGAACTCGAGAGGATCGGTCGGTGACGGAAGACCGTGCTTTTCGCAGGCACGCTCCAGTGCCAGCAGGTCGGCCAGTCCGCCTGTTTCGAGTACGTAGCACACCGCGGAATCGCGGTCTGTAATGAGCTCATAGGGAGCTTCGGGTTGCACGGCCGGGCGCGCCCAAAGCGAGAATATCTTGCCGGCCAGCCAGTACAGCGGGCGCGTGATGAAAGCGGTGATTTGCATGGCGGCTAAGTCTACCGGAATCGCGAATCTGTGACCCCCTTCGTTTTGCAAGCTCCTGTTTTGGGAGACAATTCACATGTTTCCCGGCAACTTGGCCGTAACGAGCACGTCATGAAGAACCTGATTATCTGGGCGATTATCCTGGGAGTCGTCGGTTACGGCGGATCCAAGTTCCTGCTGCATCACAAGGTCGCAAAGGGTGTTGACGGCGCCGTGCTGATGATGTCGCCTTTCGTCAACGTCGAATACGACGGCGTCAGCTCGACAATGACGGGCGAATTGACCATCGACGGTATTCGTGCACGGGTCACGGGTTTCAAGGACGAGATTTACATCGAGCGCCTTGGCATCGATACGCCGAGCTATTTCTCGCTGCTCAATCTCACCGACGCTGCCAAAAACGTTCAGAATCCCGACGACATCATCCCCGATTACTTTGGCTTCATCGCCGAAGGCGTACACATGAGTGTCAATGCCGACTACTTCCGGAAATTGCACAGCGAGATCATGAAGCAGGTGCAGGCGACTGACAGCGAGGATCCGGCGGCAGCCTGCACGGGCAAGTACGGCTTCTCCCCGGAGGTGCTGACACGGCTGGGCTATACCGAACAGGTCGTATCAGTCTCCGCTCACTTCCATCGCGGCGAATCGAACTACTCGGTGTCGATGACGTCGTTGGTCGAGGGCATGTGGGAAGTCGACGCCGAGCTGACGCTCGCCGGCGACATGGTCAGCGAGATTTCGAAAGGACCACGCTATCGACCGCGCATGAGTTCGATGCGCATTGAGTATGTGGACCAGTCGCTGAACGGGCGCGTGGCAGATTACTGCGGTCGCCTCGGCTTGTCACAGGACGAAATCCTCGTGGCGCAGCTCGACAAGTTGCAGCACTTTGGCAAGGAAAACGGCATCGAGTTCGACGAGTATGTGATCGATCCTTACACAGAATTCCTCAAGGGCAAGTCGACGCTCGTCGTTACGGCGGAACCTAACGAGCCCGTCTCCATCAGCCAGATCGGCCTCTACAAACCCAGCGACGTGCCTGCGCTGCTCGACTTGTCTGCGGAGGCGTTTTAGAAAAGGGGACATTCTGCTTTAATTGCCCATTGGGCAATTAAAGCAGAATGTCCCCTTTATTGTGAAACGACTGCTCCTACTGGCGGCGCTGTGCACCACGGCGACGAGCGCGGCCGACGATACCTATATACGAATTCTCGGTATTGCGCAGGACGCCGGCTACCCGCAGGCCAACTGCTACGCTCCGCATTGCATGCGTGCATGGCAGAACGAGGATCTCAAGCGCCTGGCAAGCTCTATCGCGGTCGTCGACGAAGCGTCCCGCAGCAAGTACCTGTTCGACGCCACGCCCGATATTCGCGAGCAGCTCTACGAGCTGCATCGCTCAGCGCCCGACGATGAATACGCGCTCAGTGGCGTATTCCTGACGCATGCGCATATCGGCCATTACACGGGACTCATGCACTTCGGTCACGAGGCCAGCAGCTCGAAACTCGTGCCCGTTTATGCCATGCCCCGCATGCATGACTTTCTGTCAACGAACGGACCCTGGGACCAGCTGGTTCGCTATGAAAACATTCGCCTCGAAGCGCTGGCCGATAAGGAAACCGTCGAGCTCAATAATACCCTCAGCGTGACTCCATTCCTCGTACCCCATCGCCGGGAGTACTCGGAGACGGTCGGTTATCGCATTGACGGCCCGACCAAGTCGGCAGTGTTCATTCCGGACATCGACAAGTGGGACCGCTGGGACAAGGATATCCGTAGTGTCGTCAGGTCGGTTGATTACGCGTTACTGGACGCCACGTTCTATGCGGATGGCGAACTGCCAGGTCGCGACATGAGCAAGGTCCTGCATCCGTTCGTGGCCGAGAGCATGGCCCTGCTCGAAGACCTGACTGAGGAAGAAAAGTCTCGCGTGATTTTCATTCACATGAACCACACGAATCCGTTGCTGATTGAAGGCAGCCCGCAGCAGGCTGAGGTAATAAGGCGCGGCTTCAGATTTGCGCGCGAGGGAATGCGCCTGGAGCTTTAGAATAAAGGGGACAGTGACCGAAAAAAGGGGACATTCTACTTAATTGCCCGTTGGGCAATTAAGTAGAATGTCCCCCTTAATTGTCGCTTATTGCGTGGCGTCGTCGATGGCCTTATCGACTTCATCAGCCTTGTCTTTCAACGTGTCTTCGACAGCCGCTGCGTCATCCATGGCACCGTGCATGGAATCAGCCGCGTCATCCATGGCGCCCTCGGCATTGTCTTTCGCCTCGTCGGCCATCTCGCCGGCTGCACCAGCCGCATCTTCCATGGTGTCCCCGGCTTCGTCCATCGCGCTGCCCGCCGCGTCCATGGCGTCACTTGCCGCTTCCTTAGCCGTATCAGCCGCTTCTTCAGCCGATCCGCCGGAATCACCGCCGCCACAGGCAAACAGTGCCAGGCTCGTTAATAGAATCAGTAAATGTTTCATGTTTTCCTCCCAAATCCGAATCATTCGGATATCTCTATTATAAATAATCTCAAGTACTCGTTGATCTCTTCGATGTTCCCGACCAGCCGATGGTCACCGTCAACCAGGTGCAGCGTGGCGCCACAAGCTCGCGCGAATCGAATACTGTTTTCCGCGGGCACAATATCATCATTCCGGCCATGCACAATACAAATCGGCATGCGCGGCGGCGGCGGCGTCAGGTCCTCGTAGCCCGGCATGAAGTAGGCCGGCGCAAGTACGAACAGGCCTGCCGCGCCGAGCGCCTCCGCCGCAGCCGTGGCCACGTGTCCGCCCATGCTGGAACCGACCAATACGAGCCGGTCCTCGATGCCGGCGCATTCGCGCCTGAGCTTGTCGACTCGCTCACCGGGATCGGATATTCCACGGTAGTCGATGCTGTCCGCCACACAGCCCAGGCCCCTGACCATTTCGGCCATGGCACGAATCTTCGTGCCCCAGGGACCACTCTCCTGGCCGTGCGAAAAAACGACTGTTGTCATACGAGTATCCCATCTCCTGTGTCGCAGAGTTCCTCGATGTGGCGTACCAGCAACCAGTCGCGGTCCTGTCCCCAGGCGACAAAATCACCCATGCGCAGTGTCGGCACGCCCCAGCAACCGCTTGCCATCATCGATTCGCGGTTGTCCTCCACAGGTCCTCGCCACGCGTCGCTTTCCATGGCGGCCAGTACGTCCGGCCAGAACAGGCCGGTCTTACCCGTAACCTTGCGCATTCCGGCGTCGCCCGAAACGTCGATGGCCTGGCTCCAGATCGCCTCGCCTGCGTCCAGCAGGAAATCCCGGCCGCGATTTTCCGATTCGGCATAGTAAAACACCGCCAGGCAGCGTTCCGTTCCGACACCCACGGGATCGGCGATCTTGCCGAACGCGATGCCACGACGATCGGCTTCCCGAGCCGCGTCCCTGGCGATATACAGCAGCTTGCGTTTCGGTACCTGCATGCCACGCATTACCATCGGCAACACCGGCCGCAGTTTCAGTTGCAGTCCGAATGCATCGGCAATGTCGAAAGTACGTTGCAACGCCAGGTAGGAATACGGACTGCGTATAGAGTGAAACAGCTCAAGCGGGGGCAGATCTCTGGCCGCCGCGGGCGGAGCAACCGGCAACGTCACCTGTGTCGCCTGGCGCAACGATTCGAGCCGTGGAGCCGGCGACTCGTCGCGCGCTGCTCCCAGGGCATCGAGGCGTTCGAACAAATAGTGCAACCTGTCGACACCCCAATACCACTCCCCTGCGTAATGCACGGTCGCACTGTTGTAATGACCGAGTCGGCTTTGCACTTTATTCGAGGCGGCTATGATCCTGTCTGCGGCAACATGCTCGTCGTCCTTTCCACTGCGCCGCGATGCGGCCTCGGCATCACCTCGCCAGTAAACGGCCAGCGCCTGCAGGAGCTCATCGATAAAATCATTTCGGCCCTCCGTCGCCGCGATCGCATCCAGCATAGCGAGGCGGTATTCGACAGGCGGCGTCGCCCCTTTGTCGAGAAACGGTATCCCCAGCTCGAGGGCAAGCCGTTCACAATCGACGACTGCGTACTCGGCCAGCATCTGGGGCTCAGGCTTGTATCCGCCGCCGCGTGCCTCGGACAGATACAGGCGCAGATCGATGTCGTAGTGCCGGGCAAGGCTCGGCAGGTAATGCGACAGCAGGTAGGAATACGGGTCATCGAGCTGCAAAAAAACCGACACCTTGTGCGGCCTGCGGAGCAAGCGCCGGCGCAACTCAACGACGGCACGCCGCAGGCGACGTGTCCTGCTGCTTATCAGGATATTCAGGATAACCGAGCGAATCCTGCTTACTGCGCTCACGATTCGTCCCACGTGGAAGAAGGCTTCCACAGTAACTCATCAAGGTCCGGCTGCCAGCGATACTTTCCCATGTCGACCTTACCGTTGATGACGGCCACCCCCTCTTCCAGCAAGCGGTCTCGCTGCATCCTGAAGTGCCGGCTATTGGGGTCGAATGCGCTTTTTCCCGAGGAACGGATCACGCGATGCCAGGGCAATTGCATTCCGTTGGGCGCGTGCCGCAGCGCGTACGCGACCTGCCGCGCACCCCTCGGGATTCCCGCGATCTCTGCGATCTGCCCGTAGTTCGCGACACGGCCACGCGGAATCTCCTGGATCGTCGCCCAGATCCGGCGCATGCGCGTGTCGCGATCCATCGGCATCTTCTAGCTCAGCCCGAGGCGAGCCTGGATCTCGCGCTTCGCGTCGCGCAGCACCGTGTCGCGGTCCAGCGAATCGAGGATCTGTTTCACGACCAGCTTGGGCCCGCCTTCTCCCCAGGACTTGCCCTTCGCGAGGTACTCGGCGGCGGCCCGTCCCACCAGGTAAGTGCTGTAGTAGGCGATTGCGCCTTGCGCGCCCGCCGTCAGAATCGTCGACAAGCCGATCGTGCCGACCTTGAGCGCGCTCGACACGAAGTGCAGCGCCCACACAGTGCCCATCAGTGCTGCCGACTCGGCGACAATGACCTTGACGATCGAACCCGCCTCCTTCTGGTTGAGCGGCAGATCGTAGACGCGCGACAAATGCACGACCATGCCGACGTCGATGAACGCCGCTGCAAACAGATCGGCGACCGGTATCGGGTTGAACGCCACAGCTATGCCCTTGGCAACGCAGTATGTGCGCACGAGCTTCTCACCGAGCTCGGCGCGTGCGGCAAGAATCCTGCGGCCAACCTGGTCCGAGAGATCGGCGGCAAACAGGCTCGCATTGAGCGCCGCCAGGGTCTTGCCCTCGGCTTCGAGAATGTCCCAGAGCTTCAGCTTCAGGTTGGCAGCGTCGGGATCCCGTAGCCTTTGCGTGATGAGCTCGTTGCCGGCGGCGTCGACCTCGACGACATCCTGCGGTCGCGGCTGCGCGGCCGCCGCAATCACACAGTCGGGATCGACGATGCCGTCGGTCTTCGTGCGTACGGATTGCAGCAGGGCAGCCAGTTCGTCGGGTGTGTAAAGGTCCGCCTTGTTCAGCGCCACGAGCACCGGGCGGCCTTGTGCAACGACGGCTTGCAGAGCGTCCAGTTCCGTTTCGGTGATATCGCCGTCGAGCACGAAAATCACGAGATCCGATCGCCCCGCAACTTCCCGGGCGAGCGCCTCGCGATCCTCGCCGCCGGCCTCGTCCAGTCCGGGCGTGTCGATAAGAAACACGCCGCCAGCCTCGACCTGCTCCCAGGCCTGCATCGATGAGTGGCGGGTCTCTCCATGCAGCGGACTCACCGAGAACGTGTCCCTGCCGATCAATGCGTTCAGGAGCGAGGACTTGCCGGTACTGACGCGACCGAACGCCGACAGGTGCAGGTGGCCATGCTCGAGTTTGTCGAGCATCGCTTGAACGGCCTCATAGTCCTGGGAAAGCGACTCTCGGACGCCTTCGGGAAGCCGCGAATCCTGGATCAGCTCGCGCAGACTCTCGCGGGCGAGGCTCAGGTGATCGCCGCCGTCCGCGGCGCGCTTAGTTTTCGTCCAGCGCCATTTTGGCAATGCGGCGAACGCCCGCTTCCAAATGCTCACTGATGCCTTCCTCAAATTCTTTCGCGGCCGCCTCGGGTACCAGTTCCCCGTGCCGCGTCAGCGTCAGCACGAGACTGCGCCCGAGGGCATCGAAGATCAAACCGTAAGCCACCGCATGCACAATGCCGCCTGCAACCGTGCCGATACCCGGAAACGCCTTTAGACCGTTGCCCGCGACCGCCAGAGTCAACGGCAACGCTCGGCCGACGCGGCTCTGGCTCATGGATAGAAACTCCTCGATGTCGAGATCACGCGGCGCCGCGCCAAATAGCGCGCATAGCTGTTGCGTCATCGTGGTGCCAATATACCCTTGAATCAGGATGTCGGTGCCCGGACTTATGGCCGCCAGCGCGCCGATGACGGCTTTCCTGGTTGCGCTGCGGATGATCTGCTCGGAGCGCTGCGTGCGATAAGCCGTTTCCGCGTCGGCCAGCCGGCCTGCCGCCATTTTGAAAACAGCACGCTCGCGACGAGCGTCGAGCGATGTGGCCTCGCCCTCTAGCAGCCGGTTGATTGCCACGACGAGAACGCCGATGTCCGCGGGCCGCTCTCTGCGAACCGTTTCCTCGCTGCCATCGGAGCGCCTCTCAATGACATCGGTTTCGCCTCCTGCGGTCACGGCCACGACATGATCGCGCTGCGGCTCGCCGCCTGCTGCGTCTATGCGCTCCAGGAGTTGCTGCATCAACGCGGCCTGTTCCTCCGCGTTGAAGCGATCGGCCTTGTTGAGCACCAGCACGAGCGGTTTGTCGAAGGCCAGCAGCGACTGTATTGCCTGTACCTCGGGCCTCGTCAGATCACCGTCGCAGACAAACAGGACGACGTGCGAGCGTTTCGCCTCGTTCGCGGCAATCGTCGAGAGTTCGCCGTCGCCGCCGCCGATTCCGGGAACGTCGACGAGCAAGATTTCGGCGCCCTCGTCATTGCGCCAGCGGTATTCGCTGACGGCGTCGGTGGAGCCTCCCACAACGTCGATTTCGACGTCGGCGTCGGGGACCAGCGCCTTGATCAGTGAGCTCTTACCCGAGCTGATCTCACCGAAGAAACAGAGCTGTATCGCCCCTTTTCGGGTCGCGAGTTCCTCGAGCTCGGCCCGCGCGCTGCTGACATCCACGCCGCTCGCATCGGCCTCGCGAATGCGCTCTTCGATCTCCTGCCGGGTCAACGGCGCTGCGCGCGCCGTCCGGCCTGGCGCGATCTTGCGGCGCACCACGAGTCGCCAGGTCAGCCAGAGCGCCGTGACGGCCAACAGCAGCATGACCGCGACATACGCGTACATAAGCGCGGGCGGCCCGGATTTCAGCCGATCCCAGACATTGAGCGCCGCTTCCGAAATAAACAGCAGTGCCGCCGTCGCGATGACAAACGCGAGAATGACGGCGACCGCGATTACGGTCCGGACGAAGCGGTCGAGTTTCATAGGGGGGACAGTTTACTCAGGAATAAGGGGACAGTTTACTTAATTGCCTGCGGACGCTGGTGCGCGAATTCCTCTGTCAACGCAGGCAATTAAGTAAACTGTCCCCTTATTCGTCCCCTTATTCCTACAGCCGGGCCTCCACCCAGCGATCAACCTTTGCTTCGAGCATCGACAGCGGCATGGCCCCGTCTTTCAACACTTCGGTGTGGAAGGCCTTGACGTCGAATTGGTCGCCCAAACGAGCTTCGGCCCGGGTGCGTATCTCGCGAATCTTCAATTGACCGACCTTGTACGCCAGCGCCTGCCCGGGGATCGCCATGAACCGCTCGGCCTCAGCCACGGCACGCGCTTCGACCACGGCCGAGTTCGCGTACATGTAATCGAGGACCTGCTGCCGCGTCCAGCCCTTTGCATGGATGCCTGTATCGACGACGAGCCGGATCGCGCGCCAGAGTTCGGCATTGAGGCCTCCGAAGTACTGGTACGGGTCCGTGTACACACCGATCTCCTTGCCCAGCGACTCGGCATACAGGCCCCAGCCCTCGGAGAACGCGGTGAAACCGCCGTAGCGCCGAAAATCGGGCAACTCCTCATTCTCTCGCTGGATCATGATCTGGAAATGGTGCCCGGGGATGGCCTCGTGCAGATACAGCGACTCCATGGCCCATTTGCCGCGTGCCTTGATGTCATAGGCGTTGGCATAAAAGATACCGGGCCGCGATCCGTCCGCTGTGCCGGCCTGGTAAGAGCCACCCGCAGCCGAACGCTCGCGGAACGGCTCAACCCGTCGCACCTCGAACGGCGTCTTGGGGAATACCTCGAACAGGCTCTTCGACAATTCCCTGATGTGATCCGACATATCCCGGTAGCCCTGGATCAGCTGCTCCGGCTCATCGAAGAAGAATTGCTCGTCCGTATTGACGAAGTCGAAGAAATCCTTGAGGCCGCCCTCGAAACCGATCTCGTCCATGACCATCTGCATCTCGCCATGGATACGCGCGACCTCACCGAGGCCAATCTGGTGAATCTCCTCGGGCGTCATGTCGGTCGTCGTACGCAATCGCACCATGTACGCATACCATGCCTCGCCGTTTGGCAGTGCGTAGAGGCCAACGGTGTCGCGCGCAGCGGACAAGTATTCGTCATCAATGAAATTGTCGAGACGCTCGTAAGTGGGGATGATCGTATTAGTGATCGCCTCCTTGTACGCGGCTGTCAGGCGCTCACGATCCTGCTCGCTGAAATCGTCGGGCATATTGCGCACGGGTGCGTAGAAGCCGCTGTCCTCGGCATTGACCACGAGTTGCGATTCGAGCTGCGGTACGAGTTTCTCCATGAGGATGCGTGGCTGCACGACACCCTCACGCATGCCTTCCTGCATGTTCGTAATCGCCTGGTCGATATAGACCGAAAAATCTTCCGCGCGACTCAGGAAATCATCGTAGTCCTTGACGGTCTTGAATGGTTGCGCGCCTTTGCCACTGCCGAGCTGCACGAAGAAAGTCGCAAGCGAACGAAACTGGTTCATTGGCTGAAGGTGAAAAGGAAACTGGTTGCCTTCGAGCGACTCTTCGCGATTGATCCGGAACAGGTCGTAGCTGAGCTGGTCCTGGTAGCCGAGCGCCTCGCGGTCGATCTCGAGCAGGCGCGCAAGAAACTCTTCATCCATTGCCTGGTCTGCCGCGCGGTATTCCGGGCTCAGGCTGTTTGCGAGACGGTCGTTGTACCGATTATCGCCGATGAACGTCGCCCGAATCGGATTCATCTCGAGACCACGCTCGAAGTGCTCTTCGAACAATACGTGCAGCGCCGTCGAGGCGTCGATGGTGGTTTCTTCAACTGCGGGTTCCTGGGTCGCAGTCGGTTCGCCGCCGCCACAGGCAGCAAGGAACAGGACGGCCGCCAGCATGGCCGGAATATGTAGTCTCATTGGGGGAATGTCCTGAAAAAGAATCAGGCGATCATAAACCCTAAGTCGCGCTGCGCAAAGTTCGCAAGGTTGGGTGCCACGGCATCGAGGTCCGAGTCGGGAATTCCGAACCATTTGGCGAGTGTCGCCGCGTACTGGTCCGCCGACGTCGACGGGATCATGCGGCCGCCCGTGACGTCTTCGGGACCGTCGATAGCGAGCAATGGATAATTGCCATAGAGTTCCCGGCCGTTGACGGCACCGCCGACGACGAGCTGGTTTCCGCCCCACGCGTGGTCCGTGCCGTCGCCATTGGACGTCAGCGTGCGGCCGAAATCCGATTGCGTGAACGTCGTAACGTTCGCCGCGATACCGAGATCGACCGTGGCCGAATGGAATGCGGCTATCGCGTCACTGATGCCGCCCAGCAGACCCGGCTGATCCTGAAGCTGGTTGTCGTGCGTGTCGAAGCCGCCGGTCGCGACAAAGAACACCTGGCGCTTCATCTGCAGTTCGTCGCGCGCGGCAATCAGGTACGCGACGGTCTCCAGCTGCGTGCCCAGCTGCGATAGCGGGAACGGCGCCGTGAACGCCGGCACGCCCTGGCGCGCATTCTCGATGGCGCCGCTGACCGTATCGGCCGCATCGATGGCGCGGCGCTGCACCTCGGCGAAGCCGCGCTCATAGACCGTGCCGTACTGCGCTTCGACAACACGCCGGAACGCCGCGCGCTGCTCGAACAGGATGTTGTTCGGATCCGTCGAGAATCCCTCGAACTGCAATGGGCCGTTCGGCCCCATGACATAGGCGACCGTTTCGTCGGCCGACTGAAACAGGTTCGAGCCGAACAGCGACGCGTTGGTCGCCATCTGCTGCTCGGTCACGCCGCTCAGGATCAGGTCGGCCATGCGTCCGGCCCAGCCGGTCTTGCTCTGTGCATTGCCGCGTAGAGATGACCACTGGTCCTGCTGATCATTGTGCGAGAACAGCTGCGGCGGGAGCGTGGCAGAACCGTTGAGAAACTGCTCTTTGGTAGTCGGCGTGATGAGTGGCCCGACATTGGTCACGAAGGCCGCGCTTCCGGCGTCGAACAGGTTCTTGACGCCGCCCATCGACGGGTGCAACCCGTAGTCCGGTGCGCCCAAGGACAATGGCGTTATCGGCAGCAGGTCAGACTGCAGGATTGCGAGGTTCTGGCGCGACGCGGCGTACGCGTTGTACTCAGCCGTCGTGTTCGGTACCAGCATATTGAACGAGTCGTTGCCGCCGAACAGGAATACGCAGACGAGCGCGCGATAGTCATTGAACGGGCCGGCGCCACCGACGACCTGCGAGTAAGCAATCCCCGGCGTGGCGGCCAGTAACGCAGCCGCACCGCTGGTGCGTAGAAAATCGCGTCGATTCAGTGTTTTCATAATCTTCCTCTCTCGCGACTAGCGCTGGTACGCGTATTCGGGTGACGTCACGACCAAATATATGGTTTCGGCGGCGCGCAGCACCGCTTCCGTTTCGGGGATGCGCACAAGCATGCCGGCGATCTCCTGGCGCAGCGTGTCGGAGATGACTCCGCCGAGCAGCTTGCCGGCGACCATGTCGATGAGCGCGTCGCTATCGGCCGCGATCGCCATCTCTTCCGCGATGTTGATGAAGACGTCGTCTTCCGCGAGCTCGTTACTGGTCTGGTTCAGTCCGAAAACCTGGTAGAACATGAAATTAGTGAGCAGCGTATTGAGGTATTCGGTCGCAAGCTCGAGTTCCGGCGCCACGAGGCTGCTGTCCCGGATCTCGCCCGGGGGCGCAAAGAACGGGCTGAAGAAATTGAACACCGAGGGCGATTGCAGCGGTCCCTGTCCCAACAGGACGTAGGCGAAACCAAACGGGTAGCGGCCGCTGGCCGACGTCGCGTTATAGGCTCGCCACAGCTGCGTCAGGCGCAGCAGAGGCTCCTTGAGTTTGCCATCGATTTCCATGGCCATCGAAGGGTGTGCTTCCGCATCAAGCAGAATAGCCCTTACAACAGCGCCGAGATCGCCGCGCACGCCGCTGCCATTGTTATTGAACACCTCGGCAACGCGTCGCACATAGCCCGGTGACGGGTTGCTCGTCACGAGACGCTGTATCAGGCGGATCGCGATGAACGGCCCGACGTTCGGGTGATTGAAAATATTGTCCAGCGCCTGCTCGAGATCCTGCGCGCCACCCTGCCCGGCCGGCAACACGACGCCATTGAGGAGTTTCTTCTCCCCCGTATCGTGATACTCCTCCCAAAGCTCCATCGGGAAGTACTGGCTCGACTGCGGCAGCAGAAATTCGTTGGGATGAAATGTCGGTGCCCCGGCCCAGGTCCAGCCAGTGAACACGTGCGCGAAGCCTTCGATGATCGATTGGTCATAGGTCGGGATTGGCTCACCGAAGCTGTCCAGCTTTTCCGTGCCGTCGATGTCGAGTTCGACGAGCCCGATCGAGAAGAGCTGCATGACTTCGCGAGCGTAGTTTTCGTCGGGCCGAATGTTCAGCGCGGGATTCGGCTTCTCGTTGCCCAGCATACTCAGGTAGACGCCCATGGCCGGATGCAGGGTGACCTGCTCGAGCAGGTCGCGATAATTGCCAAAAGCGTTTTCGGCGAGTACGTCATAGTAATCGGCAACGGCGAACGGCAGGTTACCGAGGGCACCGAGTTGCGAAACCACCATGATTTCAGACAAGGCGAAAGCGACACGCTGCCGCAGCTGATCTTCGCCATGCAGTGCGTTGCGAAACCAGATATCGACACGATCCTGATGCAGCTCAAATGGAAACTGCGGCGGCGGCACGGATTGCAGGTGCTGCAATTGTCTCGATACGGGCTGCCGCATCTGATCGTTGATCCAACTCTCCTGCCGCATGGAGATAACAGCCTGCGCCTCGGCCTCGGTTGCGCCGAAGGTGGCCTGGTTCAGCAGCTGGTAGGCCTCAATCTTGGTGACGGGCGGCGGTGGAGGCGGCGGTGGTGGCGGCCCCGGGGGCGCCGACGATCCGCTGCCCCCGCCACAAGCGGCCAGCAGCAGCGCCACGGCGATTGTCAGAATTCGATTCGCTTTCATGGTCTTATTTCGGATGAACCGATTCCAGGTAGCTGATTTGCTCGGCAGTCAAAAGATTCTTGAGACGTATCAGCATGTTTACCTGCTTTTTCTTGACCTGGTTTTCGGCCAGCAAGGCTGCGTCCACATGCTCGAGGACACGATCTGCGTCTATGGGACGCTTGTCGAGTTCGAGCATCAACGCCTGGTAGGCTTCGGCAATATCCCACTCGTGCTCTGCGACGCCCGACTGGACTTCGACGACGGCTGCACGGATCGCCGTAAATTGCTCCTTCGACAAATCCAGCTCACCCTTGTGTTCAAGGATGACGTTCGGCGGAAACAGCTTACCTTTGAACACGTCTTCCCTTGGGCCTGCCGCATAAGCCGAACTCATGCCGAGGCTGACGGCAGCCAGCACTAACAAAAGTCCTTTTTTCATAGCAACGCTCCTCCATAGGTTTCGGTTGACTCGATCAGCACCGGAATCTCCCCGTAGATGTCGTACTGGTGTTCGGGCATCAGGATGTCGCTGGGCGCAGCCCAGCTTGTTGTTTCGAGCAATTCAGCCGTATTTATGTAGTGCAGGTCATCGCCCGACGGCATCAGCATGACCACTGCCAGCGCCAGCACGGCGACCGACCCCGCGACCATGCCGCGACGGCGGCGACGCTCCCGGGCGCGGTTTTCGGCGATCGCCCACATCGTGCTGAATTCCGGCACGGTTCCCGCTTCTTTCTCCGCCTGCGCCTTCTGCAGCGCGGCACGCATTTGTTCGTCTGACAGCTTCATGTCGTACCCCACTCCGACAGTTTGTTTCTAAGCGCCTTCTTCGCGCGTTCGTAATGCACCCTGCCTGTTCCCGTCGTCACGCCCATCACATTCGATGCAGCCTCTATCGTCATGTCACGACAGAACACGAGCTCGATGATGTCGCGTTGCCGTTGCGGCAGTGTTTGCACCGCCTCCCACAAGCCCGCGTTTTCTTCCGGTTCGACGGGCTGCGCGCTTTCCTCAGCGATCTCGGCGCCGGCCGCCTGCACGAGCCGTAAGCGCGACGCGATGCGCCGGTACCGACTGCGCGCCAGGTTCTGTATAACGGCGAACACAAACGTCTTGAGCGACGAACGCTTTTCAAAGCGCGCTTTGCCCGTCAGCAGCTCGATATAGGCCTGTTGCATCAGGTCCTCCGCGGCGGCCTGGTCGTAATCACAACGGGAGAGGGCCCAGCCAAATACCTGGCCGTGAATGGCTTCCAATGCCGATCGAGAAATGTGCGGGTTTTTGTCCAGGACATCACTGTCTCTCATACCCCCTCCCGATTCATTGGTAGCATCAGGACGATGCCTGTATGACAAGGCCGCCACGCGACGACGAAGGCCTTATGTAAAAGTCCCGAGCGCCTGATCAGGCGCAGTTTTCGATCGACGGCGCGAACGCCGTGGTCCCGACCCGACATCCTGCCGCCGTAATGTGCAGCGTCAGCGACACGGGCTCGTCGCAGCCCGCAGGATGAAACACGAGCAGTATCGTCACACCATGCTCCTTACCGTCGTCGCGATGACTGACGCCCGCATCACACTCGACAACAAACCGCTCGTCGGCGAAGGCACCCAGGTCGTTGAGACAATCGAGGTAGGTCAGGATCTGTCCGCGGATTCTCTTGGCGAGCGTTTCGTCCTGCGGCTCGAAGACTGCCCAGCGCGTTGCCCGTGCAATCGTATTGACTACGTGCAGGCAGAATCGCCTCACCGCCAGGTTCGTGAATTCGCGATGTGCTTCGGAGCCGCGACTCATCGTTACGTCCCCGCTAACACGCGCCCTGCCCGCGGGCCCATGAGTGACCGCGTTGAGGCCCGCACGATTCAGGAGATGGGCCTCTTCATCGTCCAGTTCGACGGCCGGTATCCAGTTGCGGTCCAGTCCCATACCCTGCTGGTCCAGCGACTGCCAGGGGCCGTAAGTTCGGTCCTGCTTGCACAGCAAGCCGGCAATAGCGCCGCCCGCAGGCCTCGGCAGCTCGTCCCCGGACTTCCGTGTTTTCACGCGCGGAAAGTAACCAACCATGTTCGGGCTCGCGTAGCCCAGCTCGCGAACACCTTGCACGGCGTCGTCCGCCGTCTGCCATTCGGCACGCGGATCGACCAGCAGCAGTGCAGCCTGCTCGCGGCAGAACTGCTCGGCAACCAGCACCGCCGCCGGCCCGATTTGCAGGTGCCTGGCGGGTGCCGGCAGGTACAGCAGATCGAGATCATCCACCTGGTCGAGAGCAAACAGACCCGTGCCGGACTTACGCGACCCTATGAGATCGTAGTCCGACAGATCCACGCCATCGGTCCCGGCTTGTGCGGCAACGACATAATCCGTTTCGAACGCCCGCCCTTCCCTGAGCGTCGCCTCGGGCCGGTGTGTTGGAAACGGATGCTCGACCCGCGCCAGCATCGACGTCAGTAACGCGTCGCCCACGAAATCGTCCGATTCCTCGCGATACGACAGGCGCGCGAACAGCTCCTGGTCAACGACCATCTGAGTCGCCGGATTGACGCGCTGCAATGTCAGGTTGAACAATTCGTCGTCGCCGATCCCGTCGTAATCGACGGCCGCACGGATTAGCTCGGTGGAGCCGGGTTCTACGGCACGCAGCACCAGCGCACTGCCGCTCGCGGGCAGGCAGATCAGTGCGCCACGCGCACCGTTCGCGACCCGCACGATGTACAGGCGTTTGCCGCCGTGGCTAAAAAACTGCTGGACCGCGGGGCCGAGACTCGAACGATTCCAGATGTCGCCGAAACGACGACGAAACTCGGCGAAGTTTTTTACGAGGACAGGCGCATTGAGAGGACCACGCAGTGCGCGCCCGACAAAAGCGGCTGTGGTCTCCGGGGACACGTCGATGGGCTGATCCATCGCCGCGATTTCTGTGACCGTAATTCCGTGGTCATCTGCTTCTGACAAACCTGTCTCCGCACCTGGTCAGAAAAGCGTGAGAGCATTCTAAAGCATTCGCGCTGACCAGTGCACTTCGATAACCTCTGAACATGACCGATTCTCTGGGCAATGCGTTTCCGCGGCTCGCTGAGCGGCTGCGAAAAGTCGCGCTTGCCGATCTGCCGACGCCGGTCTCGAATATTGAATTCAATACCGACTCGGGCGCCCGCCGGATTGCCATCAAGCACGATGACCAGAGCAATTCGAAGTACGGCGGCAACAAGATCCGCAAGCTGGAGTATATTTTTCGCCGGGCCCGGGAACGTGGCGCACACAGAATCGCGACCTTCGGCGCAGTCGGCTCGAACCATGCACTGGCCACGGCGATTTTTGCCCGGGACTGTGGCTTCGACTGCACCTGTTTTCTGAGTGCGCAGAAGCGCACGCCTTACATCGCCACAACACTGAACATGCACAGGCGTATCGGCACCGAGATCGTTCGCTACGGCGGTTCGGTTGATCAGCTGGCGACTTTTCGACGCTACCTGCAGGGCCGGCAGGCCTGGGTCGTGCCGCTCGGCGGATCGAGCTGGCTCGGCGCCACAGGCTTCGTCAACGCGGCACTGGAACTCGCCCACCAGGTGAAAGCCGGCGACATCGCGATGCCGGCACGCATCTACATCGCCAACGGCACGATGGGCAGTTCGGTGGGCCTGGCCCTGGGACTCGCGCTTGCCGACATGCCGACGGAGTTGCATGTCGTGCGTGTCGTCGACGAATGTGTCGCGAACCCACTGCGATTCGATCACTTGTTGCGGAAGACCGCAATGATGCTGCGGCGCCTCGACGCATCGATACCCGAAGATGTCGCGGACAGAGCGCACGTTCGTTGGCGCGACGAATTTTTCGCGGGCGGCTACGCCGCCGCGGACGAGCTTACGAGGGATGCCGTTACGGTCGCTGAGCAACAGCTGTCCCTGGCGCTGGAGACCACCTACACGGGCAAGTCGATGGCCGCCCTGCTTCACGATCTTGCGGCGCCCGACTACGCGGGCGAACACTACCTGTTCTGGAACACCTATAACTCGCGACCGCTCCCCGTCGACAGCACGCGGCCGGCCACGCGAGACAACATACCGCGTGAGTTCATGACTTACTTCGACTGAGCTTTATCCTGCCTTGCGGCCTTGGCGGCCTCGCCGGCCTTGGCGGCCTCGCCGGCCTTGGCGGCCTCGCCGGCCTTTCTTTTTTCGAGCTCTTCTTTCGCCTCGCGGGCCTCGCGCTCCTTGCGCTCGACTTCCTCGAGCATAAGGTCGAGCCACTCGCTCACAAGGACTCCTGTTCGGCCTCTGCCTCTGCGTCGGCCTCGTCCATCATCTCGCGAACCTCGGTCAGCGTAGGCGCGTTCGGATCCATCTCGACCGTGTTTTCGACCACTCGAGCCCGCGCCATGACTTCTTCATCGTCGTACATCGCGATCCTGACCGGCACACCACGCGGCTCCGCGGCGAGCGACCGGATGTGCTCCCTGAGGTGTTCATTGAGTGGTTGTCCGGCCATGTCCGGCTGCCGGTCCAACAGCGCTTGCAGACGTTCCTCGGGGGGCAGCGCGTCGTCCTCGAGCGGCGCATGTGCCTCGAAGTAAAGTGCATCATCCTGCACGCCCACCTGGTAAGGCTCGTTGACAATCCTGACGGGTTCGCCGATTGCAACGAGTTCGTAAAGCAGCTCGATATTCTCAGGGTAGAGCCGCACGCAGCCGTGACTCACGCGCATGCCGACACCGTAAGGCGTGTTGGTCCCATGGATCAGGTAACCGGGCATGTCGAGCTTGAGTACGCGCGAGCCGAGCGGATTGTCCGGCCCCGGCGGCACGACGGAAGGCAGCGGATTGCCCATTTCCGCGTGTTCGCGTCGCACCGACAGCGGCACCCACCAGCTTGGATCTCTCGCTTTCGACACGACAGTCGTGCTGCCCAGCGGCGTCTCCCAGCCGACACGGCCAATACCGATCGGATAGGTCAGCACCTTCTGGGCATCACCCTCCTCGGCCTTGGGA
Organism: uncultured Woeseiaceae bacterium; assembly: GCA_947259985.1. GTDB lineage: Bacteria > Pseudomonadota > Gammaproteobacteria > Steroidobacterales > Woeseiaceae > UBA1847. The sequence goes on along the minus strand of CAMYOJ010000055.1, from coordinate 161 downwards.
AAGTAGAAAAGGCGCTTCGTCGCGATGTTCAGCACCATCCCCTGCCGCGGAACGTCCGGGAGGACGTATTGCGTAGGCAGCAGCACGGGCGTGTTTTCACCGGGCAGCCAGGGGTTGACCCCGGGGTTTGCCGCCACGATCTCGTCATAGCCCAGACCATA
>CAMYOJ010000054.1:31309-93668 GCA_947259985.1 uncultured Woeseiaceae bacterium | reverse complement strand
TCGAGGAAGTCGCTGCAACGTTCCGTCATCTCATCGATGTAGCGAGCAGTCCACGACGCGTTCCAATCCTTGTAGAACCAGTCGATAACCACCGTCGACGTCCACTCGGGTTTGCCGCGGTCGTTCTCCTCGATGCCCTCCAGAGAGCGCTCCTGGAAGCCCGAAGGCGAGCTCGGGTCGAGCAGGATTTCCGTGAAGTCCTTCAGGTATGAATTCAGCCACGTAACCCGGAACTGACCCTTGTCTGTATCGGGACCCACGTAGGTCAGGTTGAAGTCATAGCCCTCCGTGTCGATGCCGCCAATATTGGTGAGCTGGTTATCGAAGCGATTAATAACGCCCGAGCCGGTCCGTCCGACAAGGTCACAGAACGAATCTTCACCCGTGTTGGCACAGGAATCGAGGATGGTCTGCGCGTCGACAGCCTGGATGGCGTCGTCCAGTTCATGCTTGTAATAGGTGACCTCGATGCTGAGGTCTTCGATCCAGCCCACGTTCTCCACGAAGCTCGGGCTCCACACGACACCAAAATTCGTGCTGTCGACCGTCTCCGGCTCGAGCGCCGGGTTGCCGCCCGTCAGCACCGAGATCTGGCCGCCGAGTTGTACGTAGCTGCCGTCGGCTGGTACGCCTTCCGCTATGCAGTTGTCGATCACGGTCTGTGACACGCCCGTGTTGTTGAAGTCGGAACAGGGATCGGCAATGGTCGCATCGAAGCGGGACTGAGACCCGAACAACTCGCCGATAGATGGCGCTCTGAAACCCTCACCCCAGCCAGCGCGAAGTAAGAGTTCCGGAATCGGCCGCCAGCGGAGCCCGAACTTGGTCGTGGTCTCGCTGCCGAACGTCGAGTAGTCAGAATTGCGCGCGGCAATCGAGACGTCGAGCAGGTCTGCTCCGGGGCGCTCGGAGAGCAACGGAACGTTGAGCTCGGCATAGAATGCATTGACGTCAAAGTCCCCGACCGTCGGTTGTGCCGGAATACCGGCGCTGTCGCCGGCAACGACTACCGAGTCGGGCTGGAAGGAACCTTCCTGATCGCGATACTCGTAACCTGCGGCGAAAGCGAGCATGCCAGCAGGCAGTTCTACGACGTCGCCGCTGATGTTCAGGGTGAAGTTCTTGAGCTCCTGTTCGCTCGAGTCCTGCTGCGTGAAGGCGACCCAGCCGAGCATTTCGTCGGTAATCGTGCCCTCGCCATTTGCACCCTGACCGCCGAAGAAGTTGAATGGCACGCAGCCGTCGATCGCGTTGCCGGCCGTGCCACAGGCGAAGTCTCCGCTCGCGTCCGTAAACGCCGGCCCGAGTGCCTCCTTGAGTTTGCGTGCGTTATAGCCGCCAGTCTTGGTCTGGTTGGCCTCGTTGCGTGACCAGGCGTAGTTGACGTCCCAGAAGAACTCACGGTCGACAGCGTTGAAACTGCCAACCAAACCGGCACCCAGGTACCAGGTATCCACGTCCTGCTTGAAGACTCGCGCGCCGCCTTCCAACGGGCGCCGGCCCATGAAGTAGGCCTGGTCTTCGGCAACGACGGAAAAACCAAACGGGTTGTACGGGTTGGTCACATCCACCGAGATCGTGTCCAGGATGTTGCCGTTACCGGCGTCCGAACCGATAAACAATGGCTCCGGCGCCGCCTGGTTGACTGATCGGCGGTTGTTGTAGAGACCTTTCAGATAGAATGTCACCTCGTCATTGAACTTGTATTCGGACTGGCCGTAGATGCTGGTACGTTCAGACGGCGTAACGACCTTGTTGAACGGCGCGAAGTTGAAGCGATCGGCGTTTGACCAGGTGTTGAAGTCGTCGCCCGTGCAAGGATTTGCCGGGTCATAGAATACAGCGCTCTGGCCCGCGGCGGGAACCGCGCCGTCGTTAATGGTGCAGTTGATGTCTGTAGTCGTGTTCGGGTCTGTGAGTACGAATCGTCCCTGCGGCGTGCCGGAGCTACCGTGCAGGTTCGAGGTACCGGGACCGGCGGACTCGCGCGCCTGATCCACATCCGCCGCACTCACCGATTCCTGGTCGACGTACGAGATGTTGAGAAACACGGAGGTTTTGTCCGAAACGCTGCCGATCGATAGGGAGCCCTCGACCGTGTCGCCGTCGCCCTCACTGAAGCTGCCGCCATAGCCGGAAATTTCGAAGCCCTGGAAGTCTTTCTTCGTGATGATGTTGACCACGCCTGCGATCGCGTCAGCGCCGTAAATTGCCGAGGCACCGTCTTCGAGCACCTCGATGCGATCGATGATGGCGAGCGGAATCGTGTTGAGATCGGTTGCCGAGCCGACGCCACTGGCGGACGATTCGCTAATCCAGCGCATTCCGTCAACGAGTACCAGAACGCGCTTCGCATTGAGATGGCGCAAATCGACCTGCGACGAGCCGGCTCCGACACCACTGCCGTCCGGCGGGAAGCCGAAGTTGCCGCTCGAGTTGAATCGAGCGTTGAGGGCGCCGCCTGATGCCGGCAGGCGCTGCAGGAAATCGCCGAGCGATGTGAGTCCCGACCGTTCGATGTCCTGGGTCGAGATCTGCATTACAGGGCCGGTGTCGTCGAGCGGGTCCCTGCGAATCCGGGATCCCGTGACAACGACTTCTTCAACCTCCTCGGCGTCCTGCGCAAAAACCAGCTGTGTGGGCATGGCCGTCAAATCCAAAACCAGGACGGCCGCAACGAGTCCAAAGGACAATAAGTACCTATTCATGTTTTCCCCCTCAATACCCAGTCAAAATGAGACATGTAGTAGACAAGCAACACATTCAACTATTTTTATTTGGCGCGCCCCTGTGAGAATGAGGCCAACAACAATTGCGTGTTGCTTTTCGCAGACACTTGTCTGCTTAACTTAATCATAGTCCAGACGGGTGCCAATGTCGCGTTACAGGAGGTGCATAAATAGTTGCAGAAGTGACCGTTTTTCCGGCGCGGAAGACGGTGAAGGGGTCGTCAAGGATCGATACTGACGAGTTCACCACCTTTGATGACGACATCGATGCTCTGCAGGAGCGTAATGTCCGCCAATGGATCCCCACGTAACGCGATCAGATCGCCATAACGTCCGGCTTCGATGGCACCGATATCCGGCTCCATATCCATGTGCTCGGCAGCAAGTGATGTTGCACTCCTGATCGCGTCCATGGGTGTCATGCCGCGAGCGACCATGATTTCGAACTGCCTGCCGTTATAACCATGTGGCGACACTCCCGCGTCGGTGCCGTAAAGAATCGGCACGCCGGCCGCATAGGCTTTCTCGAAGACGATGCGCTGTGCCTCGGTGGTTTCCTCGTTCTTACGCATGAATTCCTCGGGATAACCGAGTTCCTCGCCCACTTCGGCAGTGTAGGTGCCGTTATAAACGTCCATCGAGAAAGCGACGCCATGCTCGGCGGCCATCGCGATGGCCTCGTCGTCCGCGAGCGAGGCGTGTTCTATGGAGTCGACTCCCGCGAGGATCGCGTCCTTGATCGACTGTGCGCCGTGCGCGTGGGCCGTGACCCGGAGTCCGGCCGCATGCGCGACCTCAACGACGGCAGCAATCTCTTCTTGCGTCATCTCGGGTTCGCCGGGCACGCCACCAAAAGCAAACACGGCACCCGACGCGATGACTTTTATCATGTCGGCACCGTTCGCGATGACGGTTCGGGTCTTGTCCCGAAATTGTTCAGGACCTCTCGCAACGCCGATGCGGATTCCAGGCGGGATTTCGCTTTCGTCATGACCGGGCACCACGAGGTCACCGCCGCCGCCCGGAATCGTCATGTAGGAGCCCGCAGTCTGTATGCGGGGGCCGGGAAGCTCACCGCGACGAATTCTTTCACGCACATCGATGATGGCTTCTGGAAAGTAGTCGCCGACATTTCTTACAGTCGTAAATCCCGCGTTCAGCGTAATCTCCGCGTTGCGCTCGGTCATCGCGAGCGTCTCCTCGATTGGCCGCCGATAGTAAATCGTGAGATCGCTCGAATCGTCGTGGACGAGCGCTATGTGTGTATGTGTATCGATCAGGCCGGGCAGGCAGGTGTACTCCTCAAGGTCAACGGATGTCGAGGCATCCGGCGGAGCGGTGTCGCCGGGCAATATTGCCTTGATACGTTCACCCTCGATCAGAACGAGTCGCGCGCCAAGCGCTTCATCGGCCATGCCGTCGATGAGTGCTCCGCAGTGCACGGCAAGGAGCGGGCCGTCCGGGTCCGGCGCTTTCTGGCACGCTGCAAGGAACAGGAATACGAACAGCAATACCGCGAGTCTTGGCATGTACATTCTCCGCTCAACAGGATCCACAGTAGCAAGCGCTGCATATACTTGTGAAGTAAGCTCTGTCACATGCCGAATCCAGTTATCGAGAATGAGCATATAAGGACGCGAGGCGCCGCAAAGACGGCGTTTATCGAGGCACTAAAGCGGCAGCGGCCCTTGCTGCTTGACGGCGGACTTGCGACGCAACTCGAAGCGCAGGGCTGTGACCTCGACAATACGCTCTGGTCAGCGTCAATATTGCTCGACGATCCGCAGGCGATTGTTGATGCCAGCCTCGCATACCTCGAGGCCGGTGCCGAATGTATTGCGACGGCCAGTTACCAGGCGAGTCGCGAAGGGTTCGCAAAGCTGGGCCACTCTGCCGACGAAGCCGATCACCTGATGCTGCTGTCAGTCGAACTGGCTGTGCGGGCGCGAGACGGATTCGCGGCTGGAAAGGCCGGTGCGCGGCCCCTCGTGGCCGCGAGCATCGGCCCCTACGGTGCCATGTTGCACGATGGCTCGGAGTACACGGGCAACTACGGCGTTTCGAACGAAGCGCTGCGGCTGTTTCATGAAGAACGGCTACAGCTTTTTGACGGTAGCGAGGCGGACGTGCTCGCCGTTGAGACCATACCCTCGTTGCCCGAAGCTCGCGTACTTGCGGAATTGCTCGAGGCGTGTGACACACCGGCCTGGATCAGTTTCTCCTGCCGGAACGGACGACAGATCAGCGATGGCACGCCGCTGGCCGAGGTAGCGGCGCTCTTTGCAGGCCACCCGGCGGTAGTTGCGGTCGGCATCAACTGCACGCCACCACAGTACGCGACAGCGTTGATCAGGATTCTGCGCGAAACTCTGCCCGATAAAGCGCTTGTTGTTTATCCGAACTCGGGAGAGAAATTCAATGTCAGCGATAACGCCTGGTCCGGCGATGTGGTTGCGCTGACCGCTCTTGAATGGGTCGAGGCCGGCGCCAGGGTTATCGGCGGTTGTTGTCGTGTCGGGCCAGATCAGATTCGCGCAATGGCCGCGGGATTAATGGAGAACTGAAGATGATGAGCCCCTGGTTGACGCTCGGTATTGCCGGCGCCTTTGAAGTGGTTTGGGCCGTGGGCCTCAAGTACACCGACGGATTCTCGCGTTTGTGGCCAAGCGTGTTCACGCTTGTCGCCATGGCAATCAGCGTGTACTTCCTTGCCATCGCGATAAAGACTATTCCGTTGGGCACCGGTTACGCCGTGTGGACCGGGATTGGTGCAGCCGGCACGGCCATCCTCGGTATTATTTTGTTCTCTGAATCGGCCGACGCGGTCAGGCTGCTCTGCATCGCGCTCATCATCGCAGGCATCGCAGGTCTGAAGCTTACGTCCAGCGCTTGATCCGCGCTCTCAGGGCAGCAGCTCCGGCAGGTCGGCAGGGGTTGTGGCGATAGCCGCTGCGCCCGCGAGCGTCAGTTCTTCCACCGAGCCGTACCCGTAGGCAACGCCGACGGGTCTCATGTTGTTGGCAATGGCGCCGATGAGATCATGCTTGCGGTCGCCGATCATGCTGCGATGCACCTCGCCCGGGTTCTCCCTGATGGCAAATTCAAGCAGCTCGACCTTGTTGGCACGCGTACCGTCGAGCTCGCAACCATAGACGGTCTCGATGAACTGGCCCATGCCGAAATGATCGACGATTTTCTTCGCGTGTACGTGAGGCTTGCTGGTGGCCACGAACAGGCAGTGCCCGGCGCTGGCCAGCGTCTCGAGCGTGTCGAGAATGCCGTCGTACGGCACGTTCTCCTGCCAGCCTACTTCGACGAAGCGCTCGCGATACAGGTCGATGGCCTCGAGCGCCAGGTCCGGACCAACGAGCTCCGGAAATGTGTCGTACAAGGGAGGGCCAATGCAGCCGTACAGGTAGTCGTCGCTCGGCCGCGGAAAGCCGAGCTTGTCGAGCGCGTACAGAATGCAGCGCGTGATCCCCTCGTAGGGATCGGTCAGGGTGCCGTCGAGGTCGAAATAGAGATGTGTCCGCATGGGGGCAGCATAGTAGCGTAGTAATACGTATGTTTTCCTGTCTCGCCCTGGCGAATAGTGCGTATCACTACCAGCAAAGGACCTGATCTCGATGAAAGCGAAACTACCGAGCGGATTCCTGGCCGCCTGGATAACTACGACTGTAGTGGTGGTGTTCTGCGCCAATGCGGCGCTCGCAGAGGGGCCGCATCACGGCAAGGGCCACGAGATGCCAACCTTCGATGATGTGGACACGAACGCGGATGGCGTAATCGTGGCCGACGAGCTTTACGCGATGCAGGCGAAGCGCATGTCAGAGCGAGCCCAGGAAGGCCGAAAGCTCAAACACGCCGGGGACCGTTGCATGTTCGAGGACGTCGACACCGATGGCGACGGCAAAGTGAGTGAGGAAGAATTCGCCGCGCACCACGCCGAGCGCATGCAACAACGCGGCAAGAAGGCCGAGCTGTAGCCCGCTAAAGGCCTGACGCTACCTGCCGATACCCGTCGTTAGGATTGCACTAACGACAAGCGGCGGCATGCAGCCAATAACAGACGCGGTACTGACGGCAGATATACTCCTGACCGGGCACGAATGGCTCGAGGTCAGCGCCATTGTGTTGCTGGCAGGTCTCGGGCTGTTTGCCCTGCTGCAGTTTGCGGCCGCGGATCAAAACAGCGCCCTGGCGCGGTTTTCAGCGCGCCACAGCCTGAAGTCGAGGCTGACACTCGGCCTCGTGCTGGTCGGCACGATTCCGGCTCTCGCACTGATCATGCTGCTCACCGAGCGCTCGGGGCAATTGCGGCTCGAACGCCTGTCGGTACGCCTCGAGGAGACAGCAAGCTCGATGGCGTATGCCGTCGACCGCTACCTCGACAAACATGTATCGGGTATTGCCAGCGTGGCCTCGGCCATCAGTGACAGCGAAGAGCTCTCGTCGAAATCAATCGAGCGTGCATTGTTGTTGTATCACGCCGTGTACGAGGACTTTCTAACGACGTTGGCGACGAACAGCGCTGGCGACATTGTTGCAGCCACCAATACCATGTCGGGCCCGCTGCGCGCCGTTGACGAGCTGAAGGGTTTCAACGTCTCGGATCGTGAGTATTACACCGCGCCACTGGAGAGCAGTCGCCCGTTCGTTTCCATGCCTTTCCGCGGTCGCGATCTCGGCAGCGATCCGATTGTCGCGATCAGCGCACCACTAAGCGATGCAAAAGGTAGATTTCTCGGCGTCGTCGAAGGGTCAATGAACCTGCGTGCGTTCGAAGCAATCGACAATGAGCGACCGCAAATAGACGACGCCGTACTGGCTATCGTGGATCGCAAAGGCACCGTGATCTATGCGAGCGAGCGAGCCGGGCTCGAGCCGCTCGAATCGATTGCGGATTACGAGGTCATCAAGCAGGCAGCCGTGCGACCGCCGCAGAAGGCCTTTGAGTACATTCACTCCGGCTCCGGGCATGCGCACAAGCACATCGGGGTCTATGCAAATACCAACAACGACTGGCGCGTGATCATCGCAGTGCCCATCGACCAGGTAACGGCTGCCATGCTCGCTGATTACCGTGATGGCGGATTCCTGCTGTTGATCGCATGTGGTATTTCGCTGCTGCTTGCGCGCGCCATCGTGCGGCGGGTCGGCCAGTCCGTTCGGGGTATGAATGCGGCGATAAGGAGTTTCAGCGTTGACGGCGCGGGCGACGAGGTGCACACGCCGGTCAATACGCCCAGGGAGTTCCGGCCCGTTTTCAGGGCGATGCGGGCACGATCAGAGCACCTGCGTAAAGCTTACGAGCGCCTGACGAAGTCAACCGAGGCCGGCGAGGCGCTGCGGCGGGAATTACGTCAGCAGGTCGCCCTCAAAGAGGTCGAGGTCGCGGAACGAACGGCGGAACTCGAGGAGGCTTACGAGAAGCTCAAGGGGCTCAGCAAGACCGACCCGCTTACTGGCATTCCCAATCGCAGGGAGTTCGATGCGTTCGAAGCACGTGCCTGGCGGCTCGGCGCACGCGACAAGACACCCGTTGCCGTGATCCTGCTGGATATCGACTTCTTCAAGATCTACAACGATTCGCTGGGCCACCAGGCCGGCGACGACTGTTTGCGTCAGGTCGCGCAGGCCCTCGTAAGCTGCGCAACCCGGCCCCTCGACCTCGTAGCGCGCTACGGCGGCGAGGAGTTCGTGGCCGTACTCGGTGGCGCGAATATCCATGAAGCACTCGTGGTTGCGGAACGCATGCGCAACGCTGTGCAGGACCTCGGGGTCGATCACCCGGGCTCATCTCACGCTGTGGTTACGGTCAGTGTCGGCATCGCCTCGATTACGCCGCAGGATGGCCAGGATTCCGAGACCGTTATCAAGGCGGCTGACGAGGCGCTCTACTATGCCAAGGCCGCGGGTCGCAACTGCGTGGTGTTCAGGCGCGACGACGAATACGTGACTTACAACGCCGACGATATCGATCCAGGCGCTACCGGCGTCATCCAGATCCTCTCGGGCAAGCGCGCCTCCTGATTACCTGCTCCTGAGTATCGCGTGCGCCGCGTTGTACCCCGGCGCTCCCGTAACGCCGCCGCCCGGATGGGTACCGGCGCCGCAGAGATACAGATTGTCGACCGGCGTTTCGTAATGTGACCATCTCGGCAAGGGCCGCATGAAAAACATCTGCTCGAGCGAGATGTCACCATGGAAGATGTTGCCTTCCGTGATACCGAAGGTCTGCTCGAGATCGAGCGGCGTATAGACACGCCTCGCGATGACGGATGCCGGGACATTTGGTGCGAACCGGCCAATGAGTTCCGTGACACGATCACCGAGCGCTTCGCGCAATTCGTTCCAGTCACTGCCTGCCGGTTTGTACGGCAGATATTGCACGAAACAGGTCAGCATGTGGCGTCCCTCGGGGGCAAGGGTGTCGTCGACATTGGAGGCCAGTACGCAGTCGACCCATAGCCGCTCCGGCAGTTCGCCTCGCTGCGAGGCGTTGTAATTGGCTTCGGCCTCTTGAAGCGTCGGTATCAGCGTGAAGAGCGAGCGCTCCGTCTGACTGCGGCCGGCGGGCATGCCATTGACGCGGGGCTCTTCGGACAGGACATAGTTGACCTTGCCCGCGGGGCCGTTCATGCGAATGTTCTCCACGTCGCGGCGAAAATCATCGGACAGCTCGCCGCTCTCGACAAGGCCGAGGAATGTGCGCTTCGGGTCCGCGTTCGATACTACGATGTCAGCGTCGATGGAGTCGCCGCTCTCGAGCGTCACGCCGCTGGCTTTGCCGTTCGCCACGTTGATCCCTGCGACCCGCGAGGATGTGCGTATTTCGATGCCGAGATCCTCGCACGCTCCTCGCATCGCAGCCGTGATGGCGCCCATGCCGCCGATGACGTGGCCTTGCCAGGCCTGTTGCTCGGCGTCGCCACCGCTTAAGAGATGAAACAGCAGGCCCATAGCCGTACCTGGCTGGTACGGGCCGCCATGTTTGCCATAGAGGCTGTTCGACAGGATCAGGCGTTTGAGCTTGTCCGATTCGAAGCGTCGATCGAGAAACTCGCCCAGTGAACCCGTCAGGAATCGAATAAGCCCGCTGACGTCATCGCCCGTGATTCCGCGGAAGCGCCGGTAGTTCCGCCACAGCTCGGCTAGCCTGGAAAGGCCCGTGGCATGAATATCCGGCGGCGATTCGAGGAAGAAGGGCTGCAGGTAGGCGGCCAGGCGCTTGAGTTCCTCTTCGGTTTCGAAAAACCTGCGAACGTCGTTTGGTGCGATTCGTTCGAGTTCCGCTCGCATCTTGCCCTGGTCCGACCACCAGGCGACGACGTCATGGTCATCGAACGCGGCCTGTACGCCAGGGTCGCAGGCCACCATCCTCAGGCCGTAGGAAGCGAGCTTGAGGTCCCGAATGATGGTCGGGCGCAACATGCTCGCGATATACGAGGCCGTCGACACGCGACAGCCGGGAGCCAGGTCGGAATCGACCTCTTCAGTGACAGCACAGCCACCGACGACGTCGCGTCGTTCGAGGACGAGCACCTTCTTTTGTGCCCTTGCGAGATAAGCGGCGGCCGTGAGTCCGTTGTGCCCGGCCCCGATGATGATTACGTCGTAGTGCATGCTAATGTATGTAGCACATGGACAGGAACGATATCCAACAACTCGAAGCGACGCTGCCGGGCGAGCATTATCTCGACGCGGCGCATTTCGCGCGCGAGCGTGATGCAATTTTTCACGCCGAGTGGTTTTGCGCCGGGCGCCGCGAAGGGCTTGAAACCAGGGGAGACTATCGTCTCGTCAACATCGCCGGGGAGAGCATCCTGCTCGTGTGTGACGAGGGCGGCGAATTGCACGCGTTCAACAACGTGTGCCGGCATCGCGGCGCCGAACTCGTGCCGTCTGCCACGCCCGACGAGCAATACGGCATATTCAAAGCGGGTATCCGCTGCCCTTACCATTCCTGGAATTATCGCCTGAATGGTGAGCTGCACAGCACGCCCCACGTCGAGGTCGACAAGTCATGCCTGGGCCTGCACCAGGTCGGTATCGATACCTGGGGCGGCTACGTGTTCGTGCGGGTGATTCCCGGAGAACAGTCGCTCACGGCGATGCTTGGTGAAATTCCGGAGCGCATCCGCCGCTACCCGATGGCGGAACTGCGCGTCGGGCACCGCATTGAATACTCGGTGCGTGCCAACTGGAAAGTGATTCTCGAGAACTACAACGAGTGCTATCACTGCGCGGGCGTGCATCCGGAGCTTTGCAAGATCGTGCCGGCCTTCCGCAAGGCAGGCGGCGAAGGACTCGACTGGGATCGCGGCATCCCGCAAAAGGACGGTACCAACACCTTCACGCTGACAGGCACGACGAATCGCGAGCCGTTTCCGGATCTCAATGACGACGAGAAGCTGCGCCACAAGGGCGAGCTGGCCTACCCGAACCTGATGCTGAGCCTGTCCATGGATCATGCGGCGTCGTTTACGCTGTGGCCGCGTTCGCCGGGTGAAACCGACATAATCTGTGAATTCCTGTTCCACCCCGACGAGATGGCGAAACCTTACTTCGACCCCCTGGACGCCGTCGAATTCTGGGATCTGGTCAACAAACAGGACTGGGAAATATGCGAGAGCGTGCAGCGTGGCATGTCGTCGCGCGTATTCGAATCGGGCTATTACGGGCCGATGGAGGACCTGAGTCTCGATATACGCAACTACGTGCGTGACCGGCTGCAAAAGTAACACGCTTTCCTCGCGTCACCGATTTCAAGATAATACCCCCGTGCACGACAACGACCACGATACTCCCAAGGCCTCTTTTGAGCGCGCAACGACCTTCCTGCGGGCGGGTGACGCCGTGCTCGCGGAGCGCATCTGCCGCCAGGCGCTGAACACGTTTCCCCGTGATGCGAACCTGCTCTGTCTTCTAGGGGCCTCGCTCGTCAAGCAAGATAAGGCGCGTGAGGCCGAGCACACGCTGTCCCGCGCAACGCGACTCATGAGCGATTTCTCGCGAGCGCACGAAGGCCTGGCTGAAGCGCTGATCATGCAGGGCAAGCTGGGCGAGGCGCTGGCATCACTCGAACGGGCCGCGGAACTCGAGCCGGGCAGTGCATCCATCCGCATGAAAAAGGCAAAGGTCCTGACCGCCCTGGGTCGGGACGACGATGCAACGCAGGAATTCGAGGCATCGTTCAAGCTCACGCCCCACCGGGAGGAGCTTGTCCGTGGGCTGGGTCTGCAACGCATGGGCAACCTGCAGGAAGCCGAGAAGATCTATCGCGACGTGCTGCTCAGGGACCCCGAGAATGTCGACGCGCTACGCCTGCTCGCCGGTATCGCCATGCGCGCCAAGCAGTGGGGCGACGCGGAGGCAATGCTCGAGCGGGCACTCGAACTGGCGCCCGACTTTTTCCAGGGCTGGATGGATCTTGGCCTGGCGCGCCAGGAGCAGGACAAGACGGACGCTGCGCTGGAGGCCTTCGCTCGTGTCGCGAGACTCGAGCCCAATCGTCCGAACGGCTTCGCAGCATCCGGAACGACGAGCGCGATGGCCGGCCGTCACGAACGGGCGATCGAATATTTCGAGACCGCCATAGAGAAGGACCCGCATCATGCGGGGGCGTTGTCCGGGCTCGGGCACGTCCTGAAGACTGTTGGCCGGCAGGAAGACGCCATTGCTCGTTATCGCGAATGCGTGAGACATAATCCCTCGCACGGCGAATCCTGGTGGAGCCTGGCAAATCTCAAGACCTTTCGTTTCGAGCCGGAGGAAGTCGACACGATGCTCGAGCAGCTGGAGGACCCCGCGCTGAGCGACGAGGTTCGGACGAACTTCGAATTTGCGCTGGGCAAGGCGTTCGAGGATGCGGAAGACTACGATCGGGCGTTCGAGCGCTATGCAAAAGGCAACGAAAATCGCCGCCAGCGCGAGAACTACGACCCGGTGCAGACCGCGGACGTACACGACCAGTTCATCAACACGTTCACCAGGGAATTCATCGAGTCGCGTCGCGAAACCGGGGACCCGAGCCCGGCGCCAATATTTATTGTAGGCCTGCCGCGATCGGGCTCTACCTTGATAGAGCAAATCCTCGCGAGTCACCCGGACGTGGAAGGCACGCACGAGCTGCCCGACCTGGGCCGTGTAGCGCGGTCGATCGGCATTCAGCGAGAGGACAAGAAAAGCTATCCGGGCGTCGTTCCAGAACTGGGCGACGATGAACTCGCCGCGCTGGGTGCCGATTACCTGGAGCGCACCAGGAAACACCGCCCCGAAGGCACGCCTTATTTCACCGACAAATTGCCGAATAACTTCGTGCACGTCGGGTTCATGCATCTCGTATTGCCCAACGCGAAGATCGTCGACGCTCGCCGCCATCCGCTCGACAGTTGTCTGGGTAGTTTCAAGCAACTGTTCGCAAGGGGGCAGCCGTTCACTTACGACCAGTTCGAAGTTGCCGAATTCTATCTGCAGTACCGGCGTCTGATGGATCACTGGAACGAGGTCCTGCCGGGGAAAGTACTTGCCGTGCAGTACGAGGACGTCGTCGACGATCTCGAAACCCAGGTGCGGCGCATCCTCGAATACTGCGGGCTGCCGTGGAACGATGCCTGCCTGCGTTTCTACGAAAGTGACCGTGCCGTGAAGACGGCGAGTTCGGAGCAGGTCCGCAAACCGATTTATTCGAGCTCCAGGCACCTGTGGCGGAACTACGAGCAACACCTGGCGCCCATGATCGAGGTCCTGGAACCCCTGCTGAAGACACTACCCGCGGACTGGCAGCCGGAGTCACTTCGCGGCTAGGATGCGCGCGCTGCAACCTGGTCGGGTGGCAGGTAGTCGAAAATGAACGTGATCCGGTCTTCGGCACCACTGTTCATGACGCTGTGGGTCTTCTGGTTGTTGATCTCGTAGGCTTTTCCAACATCCATGCGAAACGGCTTGCCGTCTATCATGAAACGCACTCGGTTATTGGTCGTAATCGGCACGTGAATGCGATGACTGCGACGGAAGGTCGCATGGCTGTCGAAATGCGGGTTGATTCGACCACCGGAGAGCAGCTTGGCGGCCATGGCACGAATAATCGTGCCCCCCGGTGGGTAAAATCGCCCGATCAGGTCATGCATGACCGGAATCGCGGCATCGGCAAGCAGATCCCAGCCGTCCTGCTTGGATACCTTGAGGTCGTCCATCGGGCCGTCGCAAAAAACGAGCACGATTGACTGTGTTTGTTTATGCACCTCGTAATCGTTTTGCCGGTTCACATTCTGAAACCAGGCTTCGTCGTCGAGGCTGAGGATCGCGTCGATCAGCGAAGAGGCGTCGACGTCTCCGAGGTTTTTCATCGGCTCGTCAATATTCATAAAAGGTAATAAATCTCGTTATCTTGTGTCAGCGCGAATGTTGATAGTAGACTCAGGCATAACTATAAGCGTTGCAAGCCAGATAATTCCAACGGGGGGTTGTGAGTATGGCTGAGGTTACGGGTAGGGAAGAGCCACCGGTTAAGAGTGCGCTCGCGGCGGCAGTATCGGTCGCCGTCGCGGGATATGCCGACGAGGTCCAGGCGCAGGGAGCCACGTCTTCGGGTATCGAAGAAATCACGGTCACGGCTCGCAAGCGTGAAGAAAGCCTGCAGGACGTATCGGCCAGCGTCCAGGCGATGACCGGGGAAGACCTCAAACGACAAGGGCTCCTGAATCTCGAAGATACGATTCGCATGATCCCGAGCATGTCGAGCATCGGCGGCACGGCAGGCGCGAACAAGATCATATTCCGCGGTGTATCCGATAATCCCGTAGCCTTCATCGCCGCGTCCTCGGCAGCACTCTACATCGACGAGCAGCCGCTGACGCAGTTCTCGATCAATCCCGAACCCCGCATGGTCGACATCGAACGCGTCGAAGCGCTCGCCGGGCCACAGGGTACGCTGTACGGCGACAGCTCGCAGTCGGGCACGCTCAGGATCATCACGAACAAGCCGGACCCGACCGCTTTCTCGGCCAGTTCCGAATTTATGCTCAGGACCGGCAGCGACGCGGACGCGAGCTACGAGGTCAGTGGCACGCTCAACATGCCCTTGATGGATGACAAGTTCGCCATCCGGCTCGTAGGATTCAGCGCAACTGATGGCGGCTTTATTGACAATGTTCTCGGCGTCTCCCCGATGCAGGGCACCAAGGACAATTCCGATGTTGTCGAAGACAACTACAATGGTGTCGACCACGTCGGTGGCCGCGCGTCTGCGAAGTGGTTCATCAACGACGACTGGTCGGTCATGGCGAGCGCGATCTACCAGAAATCGGAGGCGGATGGCCGCAACAATTACGACCCGACCGTCGGCGACCTCAAGACCGTCAAGTTCTTTAAGGACACGCGGGACGACGAGTGGACACAGGGCGCCCTGACCGTCGAGGGCCGCATCGGTAACATCGACGTGATTTCGATCACGAGCTACTTCGATCGTGACATTGATTATGTGTTCGACCGGACCGCGTATTCGGCCTACTTCAACTACAACTTCTGCCCGTACTATGCGACCTACTGCTGGTCCGGCACGACGCGTTACGATCAGGACACGGTCGGTTTCAACACGCTCGATCAGGAAAACGAACGCTTCACGCAGGAAATTCGCCTGTCGCAGACGGGCGATAATTATCGTTGGGTCGTGGGCGCGTTCTACGAGGACAAGAGCGAGAACTGGGAGTATCGTGCGCGCACGCCGGAATTCCTGGATTCGTTGTCGTACTACTACTGGACCTACTTTTACGCTCCGTCGAATACGGATCCGTCCTGGTGGTTGTCGGCTGACGATACCGACTGGGACCAGTGGGCCGTGTTTGGAAACTTCTCCTACGATTTTAACGAGCAGTTTTCGGCCGAAGTCGGCCTCCGGTATTTCGACCAGGACATGGATCGAACCTACTTTGTCGACAAGCCGTTCATTATTGCGCCGGGCGTATGGCCGGATGTCACGACTCCGCAGGGTGGAAATGACGACTTAGTGCCCAAGGTCACGCTGACCTATCGCATCGATGAAGAGAAGATGATTTACGGCCTGTATTCAGAAGGCTTCCGCGCAGGCGGCGCCAATCGAAACCGCACGCCCTTTACGTTCTTCCCGACGCAGTATGATCCCGACAAACTCAAGAATTATGAGATAGGGGCCAAGACGCGCTGGATGGACGGCAAGCTCCAGATAAACGCCACGGCTTACTTCGGCAAATGGGAGAACTACCAGATCGAAGCGCTCGACCCGAGCTTCCAGCCCTGCGATCCGGGAGAGATCCCGGACGTCGATCTCTGCGGTCAGCCGTTCCAGATCGTCGTGGCAAACGTGGGCGATGCTGAGCAGAAAGGTGTAGAGATGGACGTGCGCTTTGCGCCTAATGAGAATCTCGATCTCGGCCTCAACCTTGCGTATGTCAATGCCGAGACTTCGGAAACGTTCTTCGTGACGACGACGGTTCCGGACGGCACGCAGTTGCCGAATGTTCCGGAATGGAAACTGAATACATTCGCGCAATATACATGGCCGGTCTTCGATAACGAGAGCATGTACGCTCGTGCCCAGTACTCCTGGCAGGATGAATCGCGTAACCAGTTGGAGAACTTCGAGTACGATCCGGGCAATTCAGCGGCCGCGACGTTCATCCAGCCTTCCTACGGCATCCTGGACCTGCGCGTCGGCCTGCAGTCAGTCGCCTGGACGTTGGAGGGCTTCGTCAGCAATGTCACCGATGAAAGGGCCGTGTTGTTCGACGACCCGTTCTTCTTTGACACGTTTTTCGACCAGCGCCGCGTAACGACGAACCGGCCGCGCGAGTATGGCTTGAGATTCTCCTACAACTGGGAGTAAGCGCGAAGGCACTTCGTAAAAAGAGCAGCCAGTGGCTGCTCTTTTTTTATGCGAGGTCGACGGGTACGAGAAATCCGCGACTCACGAAGACGCGGATGATCGATAGCAGGTCTCCAGCCAGCTTGTCGGGTTCGGCGTCGGTTGCTGCCGCGAATTCTTCGATGCACTGTTTGATCGTGCGCTCGCCGTTGAACAGGTTGATGAATGCCGCGACGGGCGCGTCGATTTCGGCGTCTGTCATCAGGCCGTTTTCGAGGCGCAGATAGATCCCGCCGCCGTCCTCGGGTTTCATCTGTACGGCGGATAAGTCCTCCGCCAGACATAAGCAGGCCTCGGAAAGCGCTTCGTCGTCGCAGGCCTCGATGAATTCGACGGCAGCAATGCCGTCTGCGACTGCCTGCCCGGCTGGCGCTGTCACGTCGCCCGGGAGATTCTGCACGTGCAGCCAGTTATCGCCAGCGCGCTTGCGCAGGGCGATCATGCCCGGGTGCACCGCCTTGACCTTGTGCCTTTCGAAGTAAGCGGTCCAGTCACTGACCGAAGCTGTTTCTATCGAAGCGCCGGAAATATCGGTGCTGCGCTGCTGCACGTATTGCTGTGGCGCAACCGGCGTGCCGTGCAGGATCCATGCGTCGCAGCCGAGTATCCAGTCGGCAAGTCGTTCCGGCCATGACTCGCCGGCGATCTCGACCCATTCGCAAAGCATCTGCAGGTGCCCGTCGTCACAGAGGTGCGCCGGCGCTTCGCGGACGAGCTGTCGACAGAATTCATCGAGTTCCAGCGGGTTGTCCCGGTACACGAAGTTCTCACCGGGACCAGGTACGAAGGGCGGGTTGCTCACAATGAGGTCGAAGCGTTGATTGGTGACAGGCTCGAACAGGCTGCCGGCACGGCACTCGACATTGTCGATGCCGTTGAGTGCGGCGTTGAAGCGCGTATAGAGCAACGCTCGTTCGCTAATGTCGGTCGCAACGACACGTTTTGCATGGCGGGACGCAAATAGCGCATGTATGCCAGAACCGCAGCCGAGATCGAGCGCCGAGTCGACGGCCGCGCGCATCGTGAGGAGCCGCAGGAAGTTCGCCGAGTGAGTGCTTGCCGGAAGCACGAATTCTGCGGCCTCGTCCGAGCCCAGTATGTGAAAGGCGTCCGATACGAACAGCAGGTCCTCCACCGGGATGATGACGACCTGTGCGCGAACCACGCCGTTCCTGCAGGAGAGCAGTCCACAGTCGAGGCAAAGTTCCACGATCTCCTGGGGCATGAATTCCCGCGTCGTGCGTTCGTCGACCCGGGTACCGAGCAGGAACAGCCTCGCCAGCAGGTTCGGCGTCGTAATTTCGCGCGAGCTGTCAAACATCTGTTGGTCTTCGCCTGGAGCGGGAGGCCGCGCGCGGCCGATTCGCTCGGTGAGCCGAGCTGCGTCGTAAGCATGTGAGCTCAGAAACTCGCGCAGGCGGCGAAGGTCGGACGGCTTGGAAATCTTGATCATCAGGGTGGTTTCGCTTGCTTTGTAGCGCTAGTGTAACTGACGAGAAACGTGCAGGAGGCGCGCCTTGAAAACCTTTCGCGATGCGATCAGACACAATGACTTCGTCGTTACGACCGAATTGCCGCTGGAACCACGAACCAGTGCGTCTGATATCAGGGAGGCGACAGCGGCGCTCTCAGCCGTCACCGATGCCATGCACGTAAGTGATAACCGTTATGGCGAAGGACACATGTCGCCGCTGGCGGCAGCCAGCATCATCATTGGCAACGGTCTCGATGCGGTCGTCGAACTCAGTTGCCGCGACCGAAACCGGCTTGCCTTGCAGGCAGACATACTCGGCGCGGGCGCGCTGGGCGTTACGTCGCTCGTCCTGGCCCGTGGCGAGAAGCTGCAGGACAAGACCGCCATCCGGGCGAAAGGCGTGTTCGAGATCGGGGCGACGCAGCTCATCCGCATGGCCAGAGAGGCCGGATCCGTAGAGGACCTGGAGTTTTGTATCGGCGCGCCCGTGACCATTTTCGATCCGGCCGAGAGCTGGGAGGCGACTCGTATCACGGAGAAACTGGATTCCGGCGTAAGCTTCCTGCAGACGCAGCCGTGCCTCAATGCCGACCTGGTGCGACGCTACGTCGACAAGCTCGTGGAACGCAAGATCATGCATCGCGCATCTCTCGTCGTCGAGGTACCGCTACTGACATCTCCGCAGGAGGCTGCTGAGCTCAGGGAAGTTCACAAGGGTGCGCCGATTCCCGATGCGCTGGTCCAGCGCATCGCGACCGCCGACGATTCCGTAGCCGAAGGCATTTCCGTGTGCGCCGAGGTGCTTGAGGAACTCAAGGAAGCACCGGGTATTTCCGGAGTCAGTATCCGTTATCAATGCGACCCGCGGCACGTGCTGGCAGCGATCGAACAGGCGGGGCTCGTCAGACGGGGATAGCGTAGGGCCACACCTCGAGGCCGTGGACCGCGTTGCGAATGTCCATCGAGAAGTTAACCGAGAACACGATCTGGTCAGTGGCGAGATCGAACACGGTGACAGTGGACGGCGATGAACCGGCCGCGACGAGATTATCATTGATCACGCACAAGCCCCTGCCAAACCCCTGGCGCGCGATCTTCGAATCATCGATCCCGGCATACTCGAGTTCCTCGTTCCGGTATTTCGGGAAGGGGAATCGTCTTTCTTCGCCGTCCCGCGTAACAAAGCGCAAGTAATCGGCGGCCGTATCGTTGAACAGCACACCGTTTCCGACGAGCCGGGCGTTATGAATACCCTCGGGCAGCTCGACCTGGGGCAGGAGCTTCGCGTGGGGAGCAAGGCTTATGATTCCCCCGGTTCTGAGCCCGGCGAACGACAGCCCGTCATCGTTACAGTCGACATTATTGATGTGCAGCTGATTGCGCGGTGGCGGCCCTACCTCGGTTGCAGGGTCGAAGCGATGTGCGTGCCAGGTGCCGTCAATTTTCGCGGCATGTAGTCCCCAGGCAAATTGTTGCTCCACGAGGTCGAATGCCAGGATACTGTCAAAGCCTGTGCTCGTGAGATAGAGCTTTCCCTCGTATTCGCAAATTTCATGGCAGTGCTTCAGATACGGATTGCGGAATGACCTCGACTGCCTGAAGTGCTGGTCGTAGACGAACAATTCATCGCTTGCGGCGATGTAGACTTCGCCGTCGTAGAAGGCAACGCCACGCAAGCCGCGGTCCCAGCCGCGCCCGGACCAGTCGATATCCGCGGTATCCCAGTCGAGCACCTGGTGTACGGCTTGTTTTGCAGGGTCGATAATATAAACGCCGCCATGACTCTGGCCCTGCTCGCTGCCGCGTACCACCGACGTGGCGATCAGCGCCGGGACGTCGGCAGGCGACTGTATGGGCTTTGCGGCTGGACCGGAGGCGTCAGACATGGTTTTCTGCTTGCTGGCGAGGGACGGTACGGTATAGGAATCGATATGACCGGGCAACAGGCATGACAGGGGAAGCGCTTGTTTCTGCGACCTGGGACAGGCCCATGGAGCCGTGCCGCGAGATCCCCGCAGGCGCTGACGTCGTCGTCATCGGGGGCGGCATCGTCGGCGTATCGACGGCGTGGTTCCTGGCCAAACAAGGCATAAGTGTCGTGCTCTGCGAGAAAGGCCACATCGCCGGCGAGCAGTCGGGGCGCAATTGGGGCTGGGTCCGCGTACAGGGACGGGATACGCGTGAAATCCCGATGATGCTCGAGAGCCTCCGAATCTGGGGCGACCTCAAACAGGACATCGGCGAGGATGTCGGTTTTATGCGGGGCGGCTGTTTCTTTACGGCGCAAACGGACAAGCAGCTTGACGAATTCGCCGGCTGGATCGATACCGCCGCAGAGCATGGTATCGATTCACGCCTCTTGTCCCGGTCCGAGCTCAAGGAACTCGTGCATGGATCCGCGATCGACTGGGCGGGTGCCCTGTATACCGCCAGCGACGGGCGGGCCGAACCGCATATAGCGGCACCTGCGATCGCGCGCGCAGCGAGTCGCAGCGGCGCCGCGATACTGACGGGCTGCGCGGTCAGGGGTATCGAGACCTCTGGAGGAGCGATATCAGCCGTGGTCACCGAGCATGGCAGCATCAGGACGTCGGTGGTTCTTTGTGCGGCCGGCGCCTGGACCTCGCTGTTCTGCCGGTCGCTCGGAATCGACGTTCCTCAACTAAGGGTCAAGGGCACCGTCGCGCGCACGGCGCCCGCGGAGCATGTCTTGAATGGCAATGTCTTCGACGACAGCCTCGGTATCCGGCGACGTGCCGACGGTGGCTACACCGTGGCGCATGGTGGAGTGCTCGAGCATCCCGTAACCCCGTCCTCGTTTCGCTACTTCGGCAAGTTCTTCGCGGCACTCATGCAGGAGCTCAGGATTCTCCGGCTGTCGTTCGGCAGCGAGTTCGTGGATGAGTGGAAGACGCCCAGGACCTGGCCGCTCGATGCGCCGTCGCCGTTCGAGGCGACACGCGTACTCGACCCCGAGCCGACACCGCGCGTACTCAATGGTATTCGCCGTAACCTCGACAAGATGTTTCCACAGCTCAAGGAGACGCCAATCGTCGAAAGCTGGGCCGGGATGATCGAATCGTCACCCGACGTCGTGCCGATCATCGATGCAATCGACAGCCTGCCGGGGTTTCATATTGCGACCGGATTCAGTGGTCATGGATTCGGCATCGGTCCTGGCGCAGGCAAGGCGATTGCGGGCATGCTGACAGGTAGCGACTCGGGAATCGATATCTCGGCGCTGCGGCTGCAGCGCTTCTTCGACGGCAGCCCAATCCGGCCGCAATCGTCTATTTGAGAGAGTCCGGTATAGCCGGGCTCTGGATTATTCTCCGAGGCGAGGCTAATCTGTTCTCCTCCAAATAAGAAGACGCGGACAAACCGCGCCGGGAAGGGAATATGAGAAAAGTCTACCTGTTCGATATGGGGCTATTGGTCCTGGCGGGCACGATTGCAGCCGTGTTGACCGACAAGCCGGTACACCCGGAGACGTCGCCCGAAGAAGAAATCGCAGGCGACGTGGTTTCATGTGCCGATGTGCTCAAACGCACCGAGTGCGAACCGGATCAGGTTCGCCCGAAGTAGGTATCCGCGCCCGTCAGGAACATCTGGATCGCGATCGCTACGAGGATCATTCCCATCAGCCGCTCGATAGCGATTAGCCCTCTCGGGCCGAGGCGCTCGGCCACCTGGCTGCCGAAGAAGACGACCACCGAAGTGACGGCCCAGGCGGCTGTTACGGCCACGAGCCAGATGGGCCAGTTGGACGGGTCCTCGCTCATCATCAGCATCTCGACGGCGAGCACCGAGGGTCCCGCGACGTAGGGAATGGCGAGCGGCACGATGAACGGTTCGCCCTCGATCTCTTCCTGCGCCGACTGGCCACGTCGGGGAAAGATCATACGAAGCGCGATCAGAAACAGGATCACGCCGCCCGCAATCGTCAGTGCCGGACCCGAGATGCCGAGCACTTTGAGGAAGGGGCGGCCCGCGAAAAGGAACAGGACCATCACGCCATAGGCGATCAGCAGTTCCCTGATGATTACGCGCCTGCGACGATCCGGGTCGACGTCCTTGAGAGCGGCGACAAAAAACGGCACGTTGCCGAATGGGTCGATAACGAGAAACAGCAAAACGAACGCCGAGGCCAGGGTCAAAGGAATGCTCCCGTAAGTTTCATGTGTTGGCGCTCAAACAGCGTCGAGCGGGATCTTGAGGTAACGAATATTGTTATCTTCGGGTTCCGGCAGTTGCCCGGCCCTTACATTGACCTGGATAGCCGGTAGCAGCAGCTTGGGCATGCCGAGTTCCTTGTCGCGGCCCTCACGCATCGCAATGAACTCCTGCTCGCTCACGTTCTTGTTGATGTGGATATTCGTGTCACGCTGCTTCGCGACCGTGGTTTCCCACGCAAACGTGTCCCGGCCAGGCGCCTTGTAGTCGTGACACATGAAAAGGCGCGTGTCATCGGGTAGCGACAGGATCTTCTGTATCGAAGCATACAGTTCGGCTGCGCTGCCGCCCGGGAAGTCGGTGCGAGCCGTGCCGAAGTCCTGCATGAACAGTGTGTCACCCACGTAGGCCGAGTCCCCGATGACGTAAGTGATGCAGGCCGGCGTATGCCCGGGCGTCCCCAGTACCCGGCCTTCGATGTTGCCAACCGGGAACGTATCGCCATCGGAGAACAGTTGATCGAACTGGCTGCCATCGGTGACGAGGTCCGCCAGGTTAAATACGGCTTTGAACGTCTCCTGCACGGCCATCACGTGCTTGCCGATGGCCATTTGCCCGCCGAGCTTCTCCTTGAGGTAGGGTGCGCCGCTCAGGTGATCGGCGTGAACGTGAGTTTCGAGTATCCAGTCGACGCCGAGTTTGTTTTCCTGCACGTACGCCGCTACAGCATCGGCCGACGTCGTCGAGGTGCGGCCGGAAGCGGCGTCGTAGTCGAGCACCGGGTCGATGATCGCGGCGCAGCTCGTCGCAGGGTCGCTGACAACGTAAGTAACAGTAAACGTTGCTTCGTCGAAGAACGCTTTCACATCGGGTCTGGACATGACTGGCTCCGGCCTGGAAACGGGTGCGTATTATAAGGCTCTAACCGGCGACGAAAAGAGCTTATGTCGGTCAGGCATTGAGAACCGCTTCCCTGATCTCATCGATCTGTGGCTTGAGCTTCGGTGGCGCCTTGCCGAGGCAATGCTTGTCGCGCGGACAGTTGGAGCTGCGCTGGCAGATGATGGTCGCGTCGTCGGCCGCGCCCTGTTCGATCCAGCCGATGTTCAGGATCTTGCCGATGCTTGCCAGCTGATCGCGAGCCTCGGACGGGATCGGTGCTGATCCGCCGCCCCGGTTGCAGCTGGTTTCGATCATGTCGATCGTACGGGCAGGATCGATATTCTGCGCCCGCAATGCCGGTGAAAGGTCAACGCCTGCACACAGTACGTGCGGGTTGCCGGCGGCATCCTTGCTGCGAATCGACTGGCAGCAGTACAGGCGCTTGTCGTCGCCGCTGCGCAGTACCGAGATTTGCGACGAGGGCTTGTTGGAGCGTGTATTAAGCATGCGGAACACGGCCCAGTGCTGGCAGGGGTCCGAGATCATCGTCATGTTGCCCCAGGGCAGCGGAATGCCGTTGCCGCGATAGACGGCGCGCAGGTTACCGGGTGGGTACGCGTCGAAGTAGTGCCAATGGGGATAGGGCGAGACGCTCGGCATGCGGCGCATAACAAGTGTTGTCGTCAGGTTTACCTTGTCGCCCGCGTCGATCGCGTAGGCCTGGCGAGCCAGGAATTGCCGGAACGGTGTTTTGGGCGCGAGCAGGGCCGCGGCGAAGTAACTGCACTCGAAGTCTCGCCAGGCATAGAGAATGTCCTTGGCGTCCACATTGAGCGAGTCAGCGTCATGGCGGCGTCCCGAAACCCGTCCCCCGGACACCTGTGGCGCCCGTGCCCCGTCGCCGTCGTGCAGCACCTTGTGGCCGATATGGTTGGCCAGGTCGTACTTCAGACGCGCCTCGTCCTTCTGCAGCTCGCGGTTCAGGTATACCTTGTCGGGCGCGTCGAAAAAAGAGCGCACGAGTGTGTTGAGGGGTTTTTCGGTGTCGCCCTTGTCCTTGAACGTGGAGTTATCGAACCATTGAATACTGAGGCCGAGGTCCTTGGCGATCGCGAAGATGTCGTCGAGATGTATCGGGAACTGCTTCTTTCCAACGTTTTCCGCGGCGCGCTCGATGTCCGGAAAGTGGTTCTGACTTTTTTCCTGGTGCGCGCGGATCAACAGATGCGCAAATTGCCGCCCGGTCGTGCCCGTTTGTGCGAGCAGTTCCGGAATCGCCAGCTGCAACAGCGATTCGGAAAACAGGAATCCGGGTTCGAGCGGCATGCCGCTGACGGCCGCGGTCGGAGCAGTATCGATTGCCTCGTCATCGAGAGATTCGTCAAAAAACCAGCTTGTTTCTTTCTGGAATATCTCGGCGATGATCTCGAGCAGTCGCTCCGAGGGCACGCGCTTGCCGTTCTCGATCATCGAGAGATACGACACCGAGGGACCTGCCTCGCGGTCGATCTGGATGCAGCGCACCGACAGGTCTTCGAGCGTCAGGTTGTTGCGCTTTCTGAGGCTCTTGATCTTGGTGCCCAGGAAGTGGGCTTTGCGCCGGAGGCCGTGTTTGCTGCTCATCGGGAATCCCTGTGTGAAATTAACATTGTAAAATTTTTTTTGTGAAATTTACAAGTAATTGACCCTAGAATATATACGGATATACAGATAACGCATGGAATCGGACAATCCGGCGCAGAGAGGCCCGCTTACAGAGGACAAGGACATGACGAAGCAGGAACAGATCAGGAAGCTTGAATCAGAATGGGCGGAGAGCCCGCGGTGGAAGGGTGTCACGCGTAATTACAGCGCCGAGGACGTTGTGAAACTGCGCGGTACCGTCCAGATCGAGCACACGCTGGCCCGGTTGGGCGCCGAGAAGATGTGGCGGCTCGTCAACCAGGAAGACCCGCTTTGCGGCTTGGGCGCCCTGACCGGCAACCAGGCCATCCAGGAAGTTCAGGCCGGCCTCAAGGCCATCTATTGCTCCGGCTGGCAGGTCGCCGGTGACGGCAACAGCGCCGGCGAGATGTACCCGGATCAGAGCCTCTATCCTGTCGATTCCGTGCCGAAGATGGTCGAGCGTATCAACAACGCATTGACTCGCACCGACGAGATTCATGCACTCAACGGCGATGACAGCATCGACTGGTTCCCGCCTATCGTTGCCGACGCCGAAGCCGGTTTTGGCGGCAACCTGAATGCGTTCGAGCTCATGAAGGCCATGATCAAGGCAGGCGCCGCTGGCGTGCACTTCGAGGACCAGCTGTCGAGCGCGAAAAAATGCGGCCACATGGGCGGCAAGGTGCTCGTGCCGACGCATGAGGCTGTTGCCAAGCTCAACGCGGCGCGACTCGCGGCTGACGTCTGCGGTGTGCCCACAGTATTGCTGGCACGCACCGACGCCGACGCGGCCAACCTGATTACGTCAGACTCCGACGACCGCGATCATGTGTTTATTACGGGTGAGCGCACGGCTGAAGGGTTCTACCGCACCAATGCCGGAATGGACCAGGCTATCGCACGTGGTCTCGCTTATGCGCCGTATGCGGACATGATCTGGTGTGAGACGTCCAAGCCCGATCTCGAGCAGGCGAAACGCTTCGCCGACGCCATTCACGCCGTGTACCCGGATCAGCTGCTGTCGTACAACTGCTCGCCGTCCTTCAACTGGAAAGCCAATCTCGACGACGCGACCATGAAGGTATTCCGCGAGGAGCTCGGCAAGATGGGCTACAAGTTCCAGTTCATCACGCTGGCGGGTTGGCACGCGCTCAACTCGAGCATGTTCAACCTGTGCAAGGCCTACAAGGAAGAGGGCATGTACGCCTACTCGAAGCTGCAGCAGAAGGAGTTCGAAGACGAGCAGTACGGTTTCCGTGCAGTCAAGCACCAGTCGTTCGTCGGCGCCGGGTACTTCGACGCCGTGCAGAACACCATCATGCACGGTCTGTCGTCGACGACAGCGCTCGCGGGTAGCACCGAGGAAGAGCAGTTCGTCGCCTGAGCCGTTTGACGGGAGGCCGCCCGGCGGGCGCTAATACTCATGGAATCAGCGGCGGTTGACAAAATGAGTACCGAAAAAAGACACCGGGTCGGTGCGCTCAGCATCGCCCCGGAACTTTTCGAGTTCGTCGAGAACGAGCTCCTGCCGGAGATCGGCGTCGAATCCGCGAAATTCTGGCGAGGCCTCGAGTCTATTGTTGCCGAACTGACGCCGACGAATCGGGCGTTGCTCGAGCGGCGTGACCGACTGCAGGCGCAGATCGATGAATGGCACCTGGCAAGAAAGGGAAAAGCCTGGGCGCATGACGACTACGTCGCTTTCCTGAAGGATATCGGCTATCTCGAGGATGCCGGTGACCCGTTCACGATCGAGACGGCGAACGTCGATGCCGAAATTGCCGAGATTGCGGGTCCACAGCTCGTCGTGCCCGTCAGCAATGCACGTTTTGCGATCAATGCCGCGAATGCCCGCTGGGGCAGTCTCTACGACGCGCTTTACGGCACCGACGTCATCAGTGACGAGAATGGCCAGCAGCGTGACGGTCCCTACAACCCGGCTCGCGGGGCTGCGGTCATCCGTTATGCGACGGAATTTCTCGATCGAACGGTTCCGCTCGCGGGTGTAAGCCATGCTGACGTCAATGACTATGGCATCGACCGTTCCGACGATACCAACTCATTCGTCGCATCACTGGCCAACGGCGAGGCAGTGCATCTCGAGGATACCGGGCAGTTCGTCGGGTTCAGCGAGGACGGTGAGCGCCGCAGCTACCTGTTCCGCAACAACGGCCTCCACATAGAGATACAGGTCGATCCCGATCATGCGGTTGGCCGGGACGCGACCGGCAACGTCTCCGACGTGATACTCGAGTCCGCCGTCACGACGATCCAGGACTGCGAGGACTCGGTCGCCGCGGTCGATGCGCAAGACAAGGCAGCCGTTTACCGCAACTGGCTCGGTCTCATGAAAGCCGAGCTCGAGGCGACGCTGGAGAAAGGCGGCAAAACATCGGTGCGCAGGCCTAACGCCGATCGCATGTACACAGGTGTAGACGGCGAGCCTCTGGCGCTGTCGGGCCGTAGCCTGCTGCTGGTGCGCAATGTCGGGCACCTCATGACCACGGACGCGGTGCTCGATGACGCTGGTGACGAGATTTTCGAGGGGCTTCTCGATGCGGTAATGACGACCGCCTGTGCGCTGACGGACCGGCGACGCGACAATCATGCGCCAAACAGTCGCACGGGCAGTATCTACATCGTGAAGCCGAAGATGCATGGCCCCGAAGAGGTCGCGTTTGCAGACTCGCTGTTCGCGCGTGTCGAGGCGATGTTCGATCTCGAGCCTAACACGATCAAGGTCGGCGTCATGGACGAGGAGCGCCGCACGACGGTCAATCTCCCTGAGTGCATTCGCGCGGTATCGAAGCGCATCGTTTTCATAAACACGGGTTTCCTCGACAGGACCGGCGATGAGATACATACGAGCATGCAGGCGGGTTCGGTGTTACCGAAGGAAGCGATCAAGCTCGAGCCGTGGATCAATGCTTACGAGGACTGGAACGTTGACGTCGGTATTCGCTGCGGGCTGCCGGGCAAAGCACAGATTGGCAAAGGCATGTGGCCAAAGCCCGACGAAATGCTGCAGATGATGTCTGCCAAACAGGCGCATCCCGAAGCCGGCGCCAACTGCGCATGGGTGCCATCGCCGACGGCAGCGACGCTGCACGCGATGCATTATCACGCGGTTGATGTTCGCAAGCGCCAGCAGGCCCTTGCGGAACGCGAGCTGGCCAGCCTCGACGACATCCTGACGCCGCCCCTGGCCGATGTCAGCGGACTGAGCGAGGACGAGGTGCAGGCAGAGCTCGACAATAATGCACAGGGCATTCTCGGTTACGTAGTTCGCTGGATTGACCAGGGCGTGGGTTGCTCGAAAGTGCCTGACATCAATGACGTCGGCCTCATGGAAGACCGCGCGACCTTAAGAATCTCCAGCCAGCACATGGCCAACTGGCTGCTGCATGGCGTCACGACAAGGGAACAGGTGCGGCAGACTTTCGAGCGCATGGCGAAAGTCGTCGACAGGCAGAATGAGGGTGATGCATCATACGAGCGTATGAGTGACGACTTCGATTCAAGCATCGCTTTCCAGGCTGCCTGTGCGCTCGTGTTCGAGGGTTGTGAACAACCCAGTGGCTATACCGAACCTCTGTTGCATCGCTTCCGCAGGCAAAAGAAAGCGCAGCTTGTGAATTAGTGCCCGTGCGCAAGCTGCTGCTGGTCGCAGCGTTGCTGCCTGGCAGCCTGCTGGCCGATGACGTCGTCAGAGTTGCTGTCGCCAGCAATTTCATTCAGACGGCCGCGAAGCTCACGAAGCACTTTTCCGAAACAACGGCTGTTTCGGTGCGAATAAGCAGTGGCTCGACCGGCAAACTGTATGCGCAGATCATCAACGGCGCTCCGTTCGACGTGTTCCTCGCAGCCGATACCGAAAGGCCACGATTGCTGGAGCAGGACGGTTACGCGGTGCCGGGCACTCGAGCGACTTACGCCACGGGGTCGCTCGTGCTCTGGTCGCGCGACGAGCGGCTGCGGGGGCGCAACTGCCGCGAGGTCTTGCAGCGAGGCGATTACAACCGGCTGGCAATTGCGAATCCCGAGACCGCGCCCTATGGCGATGCGGCGATGCAGTTCCTGGTTGCCGAAGGGCTCTGGCAGGGTGTATCGAGCCATGTCGTCTATGGCGAGAACATCGTGCAGACACTGAATTACGCAGCGACCGGCAACGCGACGCTGGCGATCGTCGCAGCGTCGCTGATGTCGTACCCGGGCTTGCCGTCGACTGTCTGCATGTGGCGCGTGCCGCAGTCGTCACATGCCGCCCTCAACCAGCAGCTTGTCCTGCTGGAGCGGGCCGCCGATGACGAGGCCGCGAATAGCTTCGTCGAGTACCTCCGCTCCGACAGGGCAGCGGCAATCATCGAACGCGACGGCTACACGGTGGTGCGCTGATGGAGATATTCGGCCCTTTGTGGCTGTCGGTGCAGCTCGCCCTGGTAACGACCTTCGTGTTGTTCCTCATCGGCACCCCGGTGGCATGGTGGCTGGCACGAACGGCGGCGAGCTGGAAACCGGCTGCCCAGGCTATCGTCGCCATGCCCATCGTACTGCCGCCGACGGTCATGGGCTTTTACCTTTTGATCCTGCTCGGTCCGTACGGCGCGATCGGCAGCTGGTGGTTCGAACTGACGGGCAGTACGCTGACGTTCTCGTTCACCGGCCTCGTGATCGCATCGTGCATCTACAGCCTGCCGTTCGCCGTGCAGCCGATGCAGAACGCTTTCGAATCATTGCCCCGGCAGATGCTGGAGTTTGCCTGGACGCAGGGTGCATCGAAGCGCGATGCTTTCTTCTCGGTGGCTGTACCCATGTCGGCACGGGGTTTCGTTGCGGCGGCCGTGCTGAGCTTCGCGCACACGCTCGGGGAGTTCGGCGTCGTGCTCATGGTCGGCGGCAACATCCCGGGCGAAACGCGCGTCGTTTCGATCGCGATCTACGACCATGTCGAGTCGCTCCAGTACGGCGCGGCACACCAGATGTCGCTGCTGCTGCTGGCGTTCGCGTTCACCGTGCTGCTCGGCATGTACATGGTCAATCGCCGCTGGAGTCTGCGATGAGCGGCGTCAGCAGCATCCGACAGCAGCTCATCCCGGTGCAGCACAGGGCCAGCCTGGGATCGTTTATGCTCGACGTCGACGTCGGCATACCCGCGCAGGGAGTCACAGGGGTATTCGGAGAGTCCGGCTCCGGCAAGACCACCTTACTGCGATGCATCGCGGGGCTGGAGACAGGCTCGGGCACGGATTCACGTCCACCGCACGAGCGCGGTGTCGGTTATGTCTTCCAGGAACCGCAGCTGTTCCCGCACATGAGCGTGGAAGGCAACATCGAATACGGGCGGCGACGTGCCGGTGCCGACAGGCTCGACAAGGACCACGTCGTGGAGATGCTGGGCATCGGCAACCTGCTGAGTCGCAAGCCGGCGGGGCTGTCCGGCGGCGAGGCGCAGCGCGTCGCGATAGCCGCAGTCCTGCTGCGGTCGCCGGAGCTGATCCTGATGGACGAACCGCTCGCTTCGCTCGACCAGCGCCGCAAGGATGAGCTGTTGCCGTACCTCGACCGCCTGCACGATGAGCTGTCCGTGCCGATCGTCTACGTGAGCCACAGCATCGATGAGGTGTGTCGCCTTTGCGATCACCTGATTCTTATCGAGGACGGGCGCGTAGTCGCTGACGGTGAATTGCATGCAATGCTGGCGAGACTGGATATACCCATGCTCACGGGGCGCAATGCCGGAACCGTCATCAACGCGACGCCTGATCGTCATGACAGTGACTACGACCTGACACTTTTTCGCTTCTCGGGCGGCGAGCTGCTGGTGCCTGGAAAATACGATTCGACGATCCCCAACATGCGCCTGCGAATAGCGGCGAGTGACGTGAGCATCTGTCGCACGCGGCCACAGAAGACGACGATTCTGAACGTGTTGCCGGCCGAAATCGACGAGATACAGCCGACTGGCTCGTCAACGGATCTTGTGAGACTTGCAATCGGCGATGACTTGCTCGTGGCCCAGGTAACGCGCCGCTCAGTCACCAACCTGGATCTCAGGAAGGGAGACCATGTTTTCGCCCAGGTAAAGTCGGTGACCGTCAGGCGTTGACCGCTACTGCCGCGTGTAGGTGCCGCTCATCGACTGTTCCTGTCCATCGGCCGTCTCGCTGGAGAGCGTCCACGCAAAGTGCGAATCGTCTTCGAGCTTCCAGGTCTCGACGAACTCCGTCTCTTTTCCATTTGCAGCATAAGCCCTGAGGTCACCGATCATCGTGTCGCCTTCGAAGCGTGTCGTGTACAGGAAAAGCACGACAGGCATATCGATCGCCGTAAATACGCCCTTGATCTGCTGCTCTCCCGGGTGCCAGAACCAGAACCCCTCGGACACGAGTTTCGGTTGTCCGTCGACGACGAAGTAATTGCGTGCTTTGACCGCACGTCGGCTGACGCCCCACTCGAACTCCGAGTAGCTGCCCTCCAGGTGCCACTGCCCGCCGATGAACGGCGCAAATCCTGCGAGCGGATCTTCGGTCGCCTCGGGCCTGGCATCACTCGCGAACAGCAGCGCGGCCAGGATGGCGCCAGGAAGAAAAAATGTTTTTGAATTCATAGTGTTATCCGGGTCAGAGCGCTCATTTTAGCAGATCGGACCGGGCCGCTACCGTTGTTTCATCAGGAGACAATCATTACGCCGTCAGGACCTGAGGGGCCGTCATCCGCATTCTGGACCGCAAAGGAGGACGCCATGACTAACAACTTTCGCCAATACGCAATGATCATCACAATCTTCGCGGTCTTTTCCGTCTTGACAGGCTGCGGCGGCACGAAAGTGCTGAAAGAGCCGCGGCCCTTACAATTCGAGAATTCCCTTGCCACAGCTGCCGACGCCAACATCGAGGCAAGCCTGGACTGGGTCATCGTTCGGGACGGGCCCGGCACCTGGGCAAGAAACGCGGACTGGGATGAGTACCTTATTCGGGTCAGCAACCATTCGGACCAGACGCTGAGCATCGTCGAAATTACCGTCGTTGATTCCCTGCAGACACGAATTGAATCACGGTCAGGCAGGAAGCAGCTGGTTAAAGGTAGCAAGACGACGGCCCGGCGTTACCGCGATTCGGGCCTGAAAGTCAAAGCGGGCCGAGGCGCGGCAACGATGATCGTCGCGGGCACGGCAGCGACGGCCGTGGGCGTGGTATCAGCATCAGCCGCTGCTTATGGCGCCGTGCTGTCCGGCAGTTCCACGATAGGTGCTGCCGGGACGGCGATGAGCGGCCTGGTACTCCTCGGCCCCGCAATAGCGGTTGGCGGCATTGCGCGCGGCATCAACAACAGTGCCGTAAACAACAGGATAGAGCAGCGCCAGACAATGCTGCCGCTGGACGTGCCTGCGGGTCATGAAGCGTCGCTCGACCTGTTCTTTCCATTTGCGCCATCTCCCGTGATGATCGAACTGGTCTACGCCGACGACGCGGGCCGGCGGCACACTGTCACAATTGATACCAGGGCTGTGCTTGACGGCCTTCATTTCGACGAGAACGTGGAACAGACTTGAACGAGGATAGGTCAAAGATGCCATCCTTTGAGTTGTTACAATCCAGACCATGTCTTCTATCGCGACGATCGGCAGGACAATCATCCTTGCGGCAGGTGCCGCCGCCTTTAGTGCATGGGCGATCAGCAATCCACCGGGGGAAGAGCCGAAAGCGGCACTGCAACCCGCCGAGCCCCGCCATATGCCAGAGGAAGCGCGCAATTCGGTCAGGAAAATAGTAGTACTGCCGATGCCAAGTCCAGCCGGCCAGGCGGTCACCGGTGACTACCAGAAAGAAACCCTGGGGCTCGGTGCCGGTGCAGCGAAGGGCTCGCAGATCGGCAAGGGCGTGCAGACAGAGGTCGGTGGCATCCCCGTGGGCTATCCGGTCCCGATCCTGAGCTTGCCAGGTGCGATCATCGGTGGAATTTCGGGGTACAGCAAACGCGAGATGCAGGAATTTCGCGACGGGTTGACCAGGGACCTCGCCGAAGCCGCCAGCCAGCCGCTGACCAATGACGCGATCGCCAGCGACGTATTCTGGGGTCTCAGAAATGTCCCGAACGTGGAGCCCAGGCTCATGGCGCCTACGACGGCCATTCCCGAGGATACGGATGCCATCCTGTACATCAGTCTGAGCGACATAACGATAAACGTGCAGGGCAAGGAGGCCGCCATTATCACGTCGGCCAACGCGACGTTGAGACGTGTCAGCGACGGTAGTGATATCTACAAGACCGACGTCGAATACCAGGATCGTGACACGCTATCCAACTGGAACGACGATGATCACGCGCTTTGGCACGACTATGTCAATTTCGCGAAGCACTACCTGGGGCGAGAGATCTCGGCTGAACTGTTCCAGAGGACAGAGTTACAACAAGAGATCCGGCCCGCGAAATCCCCCACAATAAAAAAGGTGAAGAAGAACGACTGGGCCGGGATCAGCAAGACGTCGACACCGACGCTGGCGTGGGAACCGGTGCTGCGGGATGACGATCCCCTCACGTCGGCAGGTGTCATTAGCAAAGCCGATATTGCCTATGACGTCGAAATCTACGACATGGACCGCCTCGTGTATTCGGCGAACGGCATACCAACAACCAGTCACGCGGTACTCGAGGAGCTCGAGCCCTGTAAGACCTACCGGTGGTCGGTGCGTCCTTCATTCCAGCTTGCCAATGGCACCAGGTACGGCGAGTGGATGAGAGCGAACGCGGGCGAGAAAACCGGCAACGGCAAATCCGGCATCGCTGCATCGGTGGCACCAGCCTACATCTACGACTTCGCGTCTCTCGAGATCAAGTGCCGTCGCCGGTAATGCTTCCCCGGCGCCCGGTGATTCCCGCCTGAACTGGCTACTGCCATGCGGCAAGCATGGGTCAGGCGCGTTTGCGGCGCTGTCGCGGCGCCTGACTCCTGCGTGGCCGCTGCGGCCGACCCTTGTGGATGGGCTCGGCCTTGATGCGCGGATTCGGTTCGTACCCCGGCAAGACTTCCTTGTTGATCCTGGCGCCGAGCAAGCGCTCGATGTCGGCCAACAGTTTTTTCTCATCGACACATACAAGCGATATGGCATGGCCATCATTACCAGCGCGAGCCGTTCTGCCGATACGATGAACGTAATCTTCAGGAACATGTGGCAATTCATAATTGACGACATGCGGCAGGCGATCGATATCGAGCCCGCGAGCTGCAATGTCGGTAGCGACGAGTACCCGAACGGATCCGTCCTTGAAGTCACGCAACGCGCGAGTGCGTGCCGCCTGCGACTTGTTACCATGAATCGCGGTCGCGGTAATGCCGTCCGATTCGAGTTGTTTGGCGAGGCGATTGGCACCGTGCTTGGTTCGCGTGAACACGAGCACCTGGCGCCAGTTCTCGGCGCCGATACGGTGCGACAGGAGTTCGCGTTTGCGGCTCTTGTCCACGGGGTAGACCAGCTGGCTGACGCGGTCCGCCGTCGTATTTTCCTGCGCGACCTGTATCTCCGCCGGGGCGTTCAGCGTTCGCGCCGCGAGTTTCCTGATTTCGTCCGAAAACGTTGCCGAAAAAAGCAGGTTCTGACGTTTCTCGGGCAGCACCTTGAGAATCTTTCGAATATCGCGGATGAACCCCATGTCGAGCATGCGATCGGCCTCGTCCAGTACCAGGACTTCGATGGCCGATAGATCGATGGTGCCTTGCTGCATGTGATCCAACAATCGGCCGGGCGTCGCCACGACGACATCCACGCCTTTGCGGAGCTTGCTGATCTGTGTGTTGATGCTCACGCCGCCGTAAATGACCGCGGTCCTGAAAGGCAGATAGAGGCCATAGTCACGAACGCTGTCGCCAACCTGGGCGGCGAGTTCGCGAGTGGGTGTAAGGACGAGAGCCCTGACGCGCCTGCGGTTGACTTGTGAATACTGCAATCGTTGTAACAGTGGCAGTGTGAATCCTGCGGTTTTGCCGGTGCCCGTCTGGGCGCCCGCGAGGATATCGTGGCCCTCCAGTATGTGGGGAATCGCCTGCTGCTGGATGGGTGTTGCTGCGCTATAGCCTTTTTCATCGACGGCACGCAGCAGTTCGGCCGACAGGCCGAGCTGTTTGAATAACATTGTGATTTTACTCCGGGTCGCCTGACCCGTCCGCGGTGTTAAACGCGCCGGATTCGGTCCAGGCTGGAAAATGGTCAGTGACTCCGGTGGCCGCGGAAATGCTGGCTTTGGAGTGAACGGCGCAGACCGAAGTGCGCCAAGACGCGGCGGACTATAACAGACTGGCAGGCAATTGGAAGTGCAATGTTCCGCGGGCTCAACCGCCCTTTTCCGCGTTGAACGCGTTCTCCGAACATGCTTCGGGCAGCTTCGCCTGAATGTGGTCGTCGAGCTCGAGGCCCCAGGTATTGATGATGCAGGCGAGCGTGACGTACATCCCGTGTATTGCGATCACGTCCATCACCTGCCGGGCGTCGAGATATTCGGACAGTATTTCAAGCGTACTCTTGCTGATCGCTCGCTCGAACACGAGTTCATCCACGGCCTCGAGGAGGATAGCGTCGCGCTCGCTCCAATCGGTGGCGCCGGGACCCTTCCGAACTCGCTCAATCTCATCTTCACTGATACCCGCGGCCAGTCCCCTGTCGACATGCGATGCCCACTCGTACCAGCTCCGCATGTGAACGGCGACGCGCAGGATTACGAGTTCGCAGTCGCGCTGTTCGAGTGCTCCACCCGCCACCGAGTAGTTGCGATAGTCCCACCATGCGTTCAGCAAGTCGGGGTGATTGGCCATCAGGCTATGCACGTTCAGCGGTTGACCGTTCATGTCGTCAACCACGCGCTCGAGTGACTCATCCCATTCGGGCAGTGGAAGAGGTCGCATGGGAAGCTCCCGTGTGGACGCTAGCTTGCGTAATGATTGAGCAGTGTAGCGAAGATCAGGATTTGCGGCACGGTGACGACGGGCAGCCAGATGGCAGTGCGACGACCAATGTTGGTCCATAGCAAGCCGATCTCGGTGTAGTCGGTGGCGACGCCGGCCATCAGGAAGATAAACGGGTTGCCGAGAGCAGCTGTCTTGTTGAAGATCTCGAACGCGATGGGCGAAGAGCCTTCGCTGCACACCTCGATCACGGTCGCGAATAGCAACGTGATGAGCATGCCCGTGAAGTCGGGGCCAAGGTACTCCATGAACCAGTGCGCCGGGACGTAGGCGCCGATGAGGGAAGCCGCGAGAATGCCGATCAGGATCCACCAGAGCACCATGTTGGCGAGTGACACGGATCCTGCGACGACGCCCTTGAGTGATTCGCGCGGCTTGAGGTTCTTCAGTCGATCCCAGGAGACATTCTCGGTTTCGACGTCCTTGGCCGGCCCCTCGATCAGGTTCAGCTCGTCGAGCACGGTAAACACGAGCCCCGTGATCAGTGCGATGAGCATCGCACCCCCGACGATCAATACAGCTTTCCAGCCGAAGAAGCCGAATAACAGGACCGTCATCGGCAGGTTGGCCCAGGGCGACGCCAGCAGGAATGTAATGACCGCCGGCACACTCGCGCCTTTCTTATAGAGTTGAATCGCAATTGCGAGAATGCCGTGCGAACAGGCGGACATCAGGAAGCCTGCAATGACGGCATTGATCAGCGTGACCTTGCTGCGCTTGCCGAGCGCGCGCACGACGAATCCGTCCGGCACGAAGTAATCGATGATACCGCCGAGCACCAGCCCGATGAGCACTGCCCACCAGACGATACGCAGGTAGTCCAGCATGCTCTGGTTGAGCGCTTCGAAGGCAGGCAGGAACGACAGCAGAAAAACGCCGATGAAGATGCTGCCCATGATCGCGAGGCGCCGGTTGATCGGCGGAATCCTGTTGTCGGGTTGCTTGCTGGCGTGGCAGCAGTGGCCTGCAGTACTCATAGTTGCGGTAGGATAACGCGGGCTTATTGGCACCCGGTATAGATAATGACCGCAGAAGACAAGGTGGTTGGCGTAATCGGTGGCATGGGTCCCGATGCGACGATCGATTTCATGACGCGTGTGCTGCGATGTACTCCCGCGGAGGTCGACCAGGACCACGTGCGCATGCTCGTGGACCAGAACCCGCGCATACCCAGCAGGCAGCTCGCAATGAAAGGCGAGGGCGAAGACCCTGGCAGGGCGCTCGCGGCCAGCGCTGCGGGGCTGGAGGCCGGCGGCGCCGAGTTCATCGTCATGCCCTGCAATTCGGCACACGCCTGGGAAAACGATATTCGGGCAGCGATGGCAATTCCGTTCGTCAGTATCGTCGACACGTCGGTTTCGCGAGCGCGACAGAGAGCCGGTAACGGACCCATCGGCCTTCTGACCACGCCAGGCTGTTTCGCGGCAGGCCTCTATCAAAGTGCATTGGCGGGCGGAGAGAGTGTCCTGCAGACAGCCGATGAGCTTGAGGATACGCTGGCGTTCGTCGACCGTATCAAGGCGGGCGACAAGTCCGGGAACGTCGAGACAGGTCTGCGCGAACTGGGAGAGCGCCTCGTGGCCCGTGGAGCGAAGGCGCTCATTGCCGCTTGTACGGAACTGCCGCTAGTGCTGGACCAATCGATGTTCAGTGTCCCCCTCGTCTTATCAACCGAAGTGCTGGCGGAAAAAACCGTTGCGCTGGCGCTTGGCCAGGAACCACTGCCCGAAGCATAAGGAACAAAGATGCAGCTCAAGGATTGTCCGCGAGTATCTCTCGCGCACTTGCCAACACCCCTCGAAGCGATGCCGCGCCTCAGCGAATACCTGGGAGGGCCGCAGATCTTCGTCAAGCGCGATGACTGCACGGGACTCGCGACGGGCGGCAACAAGACTCGCAAGCTCGAGTTTTCGATGGGGGAGGCAATACAGCGGGGAGCGGATACCATCATCACGGTTGGCGCAGTGCAGTCGAATCATGTTCGCCAGACAGCGGCCGCTGCCTGCAAACTTGGACTGAAGTGCGAGGTGCTGCTCGAGCACCGGGTCGCCCATCCGAGTGACCTGTACAGAAGCTCGGGCAACGTATTCCTGGATCGACTCTTCGGCGCCAATCTGCGCGAGTACGAGAACGGCACGGACTTCGACGCCGAGATGGAGGTCATCGCCGAGGAAGTTCGCTCGAGTGGCGGTAAGCCTTACATCATACCGGGTGGTGCGTCGAATCCGGTCGGCGCGCTGGGCTACGTGAGCTGCGCGATCGAACTCCTGCAACAGGCCGAGGAAAAAGGCATCAGCTTCGATCACTTCGTGACGACGTCGGGCAGCGCCGGAACGCACGCCGGACTCGCGGTAGGGCTGCGCGGCAGCGGCTGCGACAAACCGATTCTCGGCTTTGGCGTCACCGCGGGGCAGGATATTCTGGAAGAGCGCGTCTACGAGCTTGCCTGCGACACGGCCGAGTATGTCGGCGAACCAGGCGTCGTCGCGCGAGACGATATTCTTGTCGACTGCAGTTATGTAGGGCCCGGATACGGCGAGCCGACCGAGGCAATGAACGAGGCCGTGCTGCTGGGCGCCCGGCTCGAAGGCCTGTTATTCGATCCTGTCTACACGGGCAAGGCGCTGGCCGGCACGATCGACTACATTCGTGAGGGACGCATCGCCAAAGACAGTAAGGTTGTCTTCCTGCACACGGGTGGTGCGGCGGGCCTGTTCGCCTATGCCGATACCCTGACGCTGGACTGATCGACGGCTTGCCGAGCTAGCGCTGCAGCGCCTGAAGCATCCTGGTGAGCAACTCGTTGCTTTCTTTCTGCAGGTCGCACGTCTCCCGCGCGATCGCCAGTACCTCGTCCTGCATTGCTTCTGCGCGATCGAGGTTCTCGCGGGCCTGCTCGTTGATTTCAGCCGATTGGTCCATCAGTGAGTGCGCTTTCTTAGCCTGCCTGTTGATGCCTGCAAACACGATGATGAGCAGGCCGATCAGCAAGACCCATATGCCGTAATTCAGCATGAACGACAGCGCGCCGAACGATGGCGTGTCGCCGTAAAGGTCCGTGATGGACTCCTGGTAAGCCGCGGCATCGACCCATTCCTGCGCCGACTTCGAGTAATGTAGCGTCTGGCGGTCGGCGAGCCAGTAGTAGTAGAGCTGGGTCGACAATCGTTCCGCGGGCATATCGAGCAATTCGAAATCGACCATGCCGAAGTGCGTGAAATCGGTTTCGAAGCCGGCTGATTCCGAGGGTCGCACCAATACCCCGAGTATCTTCAGCTCGCCTTCGTAGGGCAGGTCGGTGTCCTTGTACTGGTAAACATCGTCGGCGGTCTTTTCGAAACTCTCGGTGCCGGGCAGGCCCGCGATGTGCGCTTCCCATGCCGTAACCAGTGATTCGCGGTCGGCGTCGGCGAGCGCGCTGGCAGGGGAAAACGCGGCAAGGGCGAGAAGAATTGCGGTTGCTGTGATTCTCATAAGCAATACGAATGTCGAGCGGTCCGACGTACATCCTCGCTGACACGCCGTCCTGGCGCGATGTTGCAGTTCACGATTTACCAGTTCGGCGATGCTTGTGCGCTATGCTCCCGGGATGGACACGATGGTTGCATTGCTGCGAGGCATCAACGTCGGCGGCAAAAACCGCCTTCCCATGCAGGACCTGCGCGAACTGCTGACGGAGTTGGGTTGCGAGGACGTAAAGACCTATATCCAGAGCGGCAACGCGGTGTTTCGCTGCGACGCCGATATTGTGGCCTTGCCCAAGCTCATTTGCAGCGCGATAGAGGAGCGTTTCGGTTTTGGCCCGCAGGTGCTGGTCATGACGGCGAGCAGGTTTGAGTCCATCGTTGCGGGAAACCCTTTTGCAGGTAAGGTTGCCGATCCACGGTCGGTGCACGTCTCGTTCCTGGAGGAGGAGGCCATCGCGGCCGACGTCGAACGGATGCATTCGGAATGCAAGGACAATGAGTCATTCCGACTAACGAAACACGCGCTGTATTTTCATGCGCCCGACGGTATCGGTCGCTCAGCGTTTGCGAGTAAGGCTGAAAAGCTGCTCGGTGTTGCCGCGACGGGCCGCAACT
Source organism: uncultured Woeseiaceae bacterium (assembly GCA_947259985.1). Classification (GTDB taxonomy): domain Bacteria; phylum Pseudomonadota; class Gammaproteobacteria; order Steroidobacterales; family Woeseiaceae; genus UBA1847. Next base: position 53,803 of record CAMYOJ010000054.1, on the reverse strand, counting down.
GGCGAACAGTCTGCAAGATCGCCGACATATTGCGAAGTGTCGTATGATTGCCCGATGCCAACGATAATCGACATACAAGGCCTCACCAAGACCTACGCGGGTGGGTTCGAGGCGCTAAAAAGTGTGGATCTGCAAATCAATGAAGGCGAGATATTTGCATTGCTGGGCCCCAACGGCGCCGGCAAGACAACGCTCATCAATATCGTTTGTGGCATCGTCAACCCGACGGCCGGGCGCGTGCTCGTTGGCGGTCACGATATCGTTACCGAGTTTCGAGAGACTCGTGCCCGAATCGGGCTCGTCCCGCAGGAATTGCCGACCGAGAGTTTCGAGACGGTCTGGAACACCTGCCGCTTCAGTCGCGGACTGTTCGGCAAGGGAGCCGACGCCGCGCACCTCGAAAAGGTCCTCAGGTCCGTGTCCCTGTGGGACAAGAAGGACTCGCCCTGCATGCAACTGTCGGGCGGCATGAAGCGGCGTGTGCTGATCGCCAAGGCGCTGGCGCATGAGCCCGAAATCCTGTTTCTTGACGAGCCTACGGCGGGCGTCGACGTCGAGCTGCGACAAGACATGTGGGGTGTCGTAAAGGACCTGCGCGCCGAAGGAGTGACGGTCATACTGACGACGCATTACATCGAGGAGGCAGAGCAACTGGCGGAGCGCGTCGGCGTCATCAATCATGGCGAGATCATCGTGGTCGAAGAGAAGGACAGGCTCATGCGAGAGCTGGGCAAAAAACAGCTGACCCTTCACCTGTACGACGAATTGGGTGCGGTGCCGTCGATGCTCGACAATTACGGCCTCGAGCTGAGCGATGACCGCTTCGAGTTGACTTACACATACGACACCAAGGGCGAACATACGGGGATCACGGACCTGATCAAGGACCTGCGCGATGCCGGTATTCGTTTCAATGATTTGCAGACCTCGCAAAGTTCGCTTGAAGATATTTTCGTTGATCTCGTGAATACCGGGCGATGAATTTCCACGCCGTTCAAGCGATCTATCGCTACGAGATGGCGCGCATGTTCCGCACCGTCGTGCAGAGTATCGTGGCGCCTGTCTTGTCTACGTCGCTGTATTTCGTGATTTTCGGTTCGGCAATTGGATCACGAATCACTGAAATCGACGGCGTGAGTTACGGGTCGTTCATCGTGCCCGGGCTCATCATGCTGTCGATCATGACGGAGAGCATCTCGAACTCCTCGTTCGCGATTTATTTCCCTAAATTCACGGGCACGGTATTCGAAGTACTGTCGGCGCCCGTTTCCTACGGCGAGGTGCTACTCGGCTACGTGGGCGCCGCCGCAACGAAGTCGGTCATCATCGGCACAATTATCCTCGTGACGGCAAGCTTTTTCGTGGATATAGAGATCGCTCATCCCCTGTTGATGGCTACGTTTCTGTTGCTGACCTGTGTGTCGTTCTGCCTGTTCGGCTTCATTCTCGGTATCTGGGCCGATGGCTGGGAGAAGCTGACAATTGTGCCGATACTCGTCGTGATGCCGCTGACCTTCCTGGGCGGCACTTTCTACTCGATCAGCATGCTGCCGCCTACCTGGCAGACGATCAGCCTGTTCAACCCCGTTGTCTACCTGATCAGCGGCTTTCGCTGGAGTTTCTACGAGAACGCGGACGTCAGCGTGGCGCTGAGCCTGGGCATGACCATTGCGTTCCTGCTGGCCTGCCTCGTGGCGGTTCGCTGGATTTTCAAGACGGGCTACAGGCTGAGAAGCTGACTAGATCTTCACAAATGCCGTCAGCCCGTTCCGGGTCGGGTCGCCCGGCTGGTAGTGCAACTGCCTGTTGTTCCTGAAGCCGATATTCTCGATATAGTCGATGATGTAGCGCATTGAATAGAAGTTGCGAAGCTCGTCGGCGTTAAATTTCCAGGTCTCGTCAGTTCCTGCATTGAACGTATCGTGGGCCAATGCCGCCATGCGCCAGGAGTCTTCGTCGCGGCAGTCGTGATCCCTCAGGATCAGCGTGCCGCCGGGCCGAATGACGTCGCGAACAGACGAGATAAACGACTCGCGGGTTTCCAGCGGGCAGTGATGAAAGCCGATGAACACGGTCACCATATCCAGTGAGTTGTGTGGAATGATGTTCGCGAATTCCGTGGAATAGTTCCCCATGTCGATGTGTGTGCCGATTTTTGCCAGCTGCCCGCGATCCAGGATGTCTTCGGGACCGTAGCCGGCGTCCTGGGTGTGCAGCAGGAAGACATCCCCGGTGATGTTCAGTTTGTCCTCGAGAATGCCGATATAGCGGCCCGTTGATCCGATCTCCAGGTGGCCGTCATACGTGGCATTCGGGTCGACGAGCATCAGGGTCTGGCTCGCCATGATCTGTTTCTGCTTTTTCAATGCCGGGATGGCATAGCGAAATGCGCCGAGAAACGGACTTAGATCCTCCATCTCTTCCTGCAGCGCCTCGTAGACCTGGCGGTCCGTATCGAGGCTCACGGCAAGGCGCGCAAGCGTCTCTTGTAGCTCCTGCTCCGGGTACAGGTGAAACACGTTGGTCAGAAAAGCGAGAAATTCCTGTCTGAGCAGTGGATCGGAGTAGATATAACGGAAGTTGCCTACATCTCGGGACAATTCGACCGTATCCGCGGCGAACACGCGCGACGTCAGTGGCGCGGCAAGCAGCGCGCCCAGCCCGGTAATACAGTCTCGTCGATTCATCAAATCTACCTCGCCAGATCCGCATCGCGATTATCTGGACTGGGTTCCTGTTTCTCTGCAAGTGTAATGATATGGTCGCCGCATCTTGATGACGTGGTTCACCATTATGGCGGACAAAAAAGCCGGAATTGCAGTTCGCATCAAGGGAATTCTCTGGAAAACACTGCGTTTCCTTGGAATTCTCTTCGCCGGATATGTCGTGGTCGTCGTACTGGCGGTCTGGATTGCCGGCGACGGGGACTTCGAAGGCCGGCTCCATGAAACGGTCGTCAACGATATTACGGAGCTGAATCCAGTCCCCATGGCAGAGGTCGCGACGCCCCGATCAGTCGACGAAATCGTTGCTGCCATCCAGGGCAGCAATGGGCCCATCTCGATCGGCGGTGGCCGATTCAGCATGGGCGGGCAGACGGCGATCGACAATGGGTTGCAGCTCGACATGCGCGAATTTGACGGGATTGTTGCTTTCGATGCCGCGAAGCGCGAGATCACCGTGCAGTCGGGCATCTCCTGGCGCGAATTGCAGGAGTACATCGATCCGCATGATCTATCCGTAAAGATCATGCAAACCTACGCCAATTTCAGCGTCGGCGGATCCCTGAGCGTCAACGTTCACGGGCGCTATATCGGTCACGGCCCGATTATCTCTTCAGTGAAGGCGGTTCAGCTCGTGCTGGCGGACGGTTCTGTCATGGCGGCCTCGCGCGAGGAGAACCCGGAACTGTTCTTCGCGGCCATCGGTGGTTATGGCGGTATCGGCGTCATCGCAGAAGTAACCCTGGAGCTCGCCGTGAACGAGAAGGTCGGCCGGCAGACGAAAAACATGTCCGTCACCGAGTATGGCGAACACTTCGCGGCCAACATTCGTGACAACGAGCAGGTTATTTTCCACAACGCTGACCTGTACCCGCCGGCATTCGAGGAGGTTCGCGATGTCAGCTGGTACGTTACGGATGATGAACTCACGATCGACGATCGACTGATTGCAACCGACGAATCGTACTGGTGGCTGCCGAAGTTGGTGAATTTCTCGAATTCCAGCGGCTTCGGAAAATGGTCACGCAGATCGATCATGGAACCGCTTTACTACGCTTTCGACAGGGTCGCCTGGCGCAACTGGGAGGCCAGTTACGATATCCGCGAGTTGGGCGAAGGGGATCGCAGTGACAAGACCTGGGTGTTGCAGGAATATTTTATTCCCGTGGAGAATTTCGACAGCTTCGTACCGAAGATGCGCGACATCTTCAACAAGCACGAGGTCGATGTCGTCAACGTATCGATAAGGCACGCGTTGCCTGATCCGGACTCCTACCTGTCATGGGCTCGCAACGAAGTCTTCGCATTTGTCGTCTATCACAGCCAGGGAACGACGGCAGCGGATCGGCAACGGGTCGGCGTCTGGACCCGCGAGATGATCGACGCCATCGTTTCCGAAAACGGCGCTTACTACCTGCCATATCAGCCCCACGCCACAGTTGACCAGTTTCGCGCCGCTTACCCGAACGCAGACCAGTACTTCGCCGTGAAACGCGCTGTCGACGCGGACAACCGGTTCCGGAACAAGCTATGGGAAAAGTACTACCCGACGAAACGTTCGGAAGTACGCGAATACCTGGACAGCCTGGACGGCTATGCGAAAGGGGAAGAGCAGACCTTCCTGACGGTGCCGGAGTGGTACCTGGTGTTTAACCCGAACGAATATGCCGATTTTCTCGCAAGCGGTAACAACCCGAGCGCGTTCCCGTTCTGGAAGAGTATCGATGAGTACTGGACCCTCTATGACCGCGTCAACGCGCTGAGCGAGGGCCTGTACCCGGAAAACTCCGAATACCAGATGATGTTATGGGTCATCGGTGTCAGCACAACCGCGGAGTTCGTTGCCAAGGGTTTCTACGAAAATACGATCGGGCGGCTGACGCGCTGGACGGCTTCAGAGGATACGCCCGAAGACCTGCTGATCCAGGAGGCGCATGCTGCCTATGGCGAACTCATCTACTACGAACCCTGGTACGTGTTTCCGTTCGCTGACTACGCCGGCCGCATCTGGAGCGATACGCCGTTCTTCGGCGGGAACTTCATCAGGAAGATCGAGCGCAAACTGATGTTCACCGGCGAATTCGCTTTTAAGGCGCTTTATGCCAGGGCGATCGGCTTCGGGTCCCAGGCCACATACGGGCCGTCCGAAGGATTCGTCACAATGCACGTTGTTGGCGATGCGCATAGCATTACTGCGATTGATTCTCGCATCGAAATCCTGCGGGATTTCGGCGATGGCGACCTGGTCATTACGGCGCCGCGCTGGGGCGGGTTTACCGAGGTCGTGCCGAAACTGGCCGAAGCGGGAGTCCGGTTCGTCGAGATTAACGGCAACGATGAAATAGTATTCACGACCGTAGAACCGGAAGACTCGAATGCAGCGCCGGCACACGCACAGCTACTGTTCACTTCGATGGTGATATCGCCGCTTGGAATGAAGCGTTCGGTGTACGTCGTTCGCATTGAGCACATGGCGGAGTCGCTCACCAGCATTGCGCCAAACGGCATCCAGCTCGAGCATATCTTCGATTTCTAGGCAGCGCCGGTCTTCGCCCTTCAGGCAGTAGCCTCGACGGGCGCCGGTTCAGCGGTCTCCGGCGTTGCCTTGACGAGGTAACTGGCGAGCGCGGGGAGCAAGGTCAGCGCGCCGAGCATGTTCCAGAGGAACATGAACGTCAGCATCAAACCCATATCGGCCTGGAACTTGATCGGCGATAACATCCAGGTTCCTACGCCGATAGCCAGCGTAAAGCCCGTGAAACCCACGGCCATGCCCGTTGTGCGCAATGTTCGAACATACGAATCGTAGACGTCGAAGCCCCGCTTCAGGTACGTATCCATCTTGCTGTAAATGTAGATTCCGTAGTCGACACCAATGCCAACGCCGAGCGCGATAACAGGCAGCGTCGCAACCTTCACACCGATTCCAAGGAACGCCATCAGCGCCTGGCCAAGGACCGATGTCAGCGCCAGGGGCAGGACAATACAGACCACGGCACGCCACGACCGGAACGTGAGGAAAACAAGAAAACTCACGACGCCGTATACCAGCGCCAGCATGTGGTATTGCGCGGCGCTTATCACTACATTAGTGGCCGACTCGATTCCGGAGTTACCCGCCGCCAGGACAAACCGGATCTCCTCATCGTTGTACTGATCGGCAAACGCTTCAGCGTCGCGGGTGACGGCCTCGAGCGTCTCGGCCTTGTGGTCATCCAGGAAGATCAGGACGGGCACCATGCTGCAATCGGTGTTTATGAGATTGCTTGGCACGTGGGCCAGTGAGTTATTCAGGATGTAGCGATTTCGGCTCAGGGCATGCCACTTCGGATTGCCCTCGTTCATCGCCATGGTCACGCGCTTGGAGATATTTATGAGCGAGATCACCGATTGGACGCCGGGGGTGTTGCTCATTGCTGACTGGAAGCGGTCGATGGCAGCCACGGTCTTGTAGTCGCCGCACTGCTGTGGCGGCGTTTCCACCATCGTGACGAATACGTCCGTACTGGTGGAGAAGTTCTCTGTGAGGTAGGCATTGTCCAGGTTGTAGCGCGAATCCGGTCGAAGCTCGGGCGCACCGGGATCGAGGTCGCCGATACGCAGGTCTCTGCCGCCGTACAGGCCAACGGCAAACAGAGCGATGCCGACGATGATCGTCGCCGGCGCAAACGGTGGCTTGGCGAACCTGGCGACAAACGGCCACAGGCGGGGCGGATTCTCCTCCCTGCGTTTGACGTAGTTCATGCAGGACCTGGTGAGCCCCGTGTAGGACAGCAGCACCGGCATGAGTAGCAGGTTGGTGAAGATCAGCACAGCGACGCCAATGCTCGCCGTGAGTGCGAGTTCCTGGATGACAGGGATCTCGATGACCATCAGCGTGAGGAAACCAATGCCGTCGCTGACCAGCGCAATAAGGCCCGCGATGTACAGGGCCCGAAACGCACGCCTTGCCGACCAGAATGCGCCGACGCCAAAATAGAAGCGGGCCGCGACATTGTTGATGATCTGCACGCCGTGGCTGATGCCGATGGCGAAAACAAGGAACGGCACCAGCATCGAATAGGGATCGAGGCCGAAGCCCATGGTGTGCAACAGGCCGAGTTGCCACACAACCGCGATCGTCGAGCAGAGCAGTGGAATAAGCGTTGCGTAGTAGCAGCGAGAGTACAGAAGCAGCAAGACCTTCGTAATCACCCATGCGGCCAGGAAGAAGAGCGCAACCTGCGCCGCCCCCTCGATAAGGTCGCCAACGATCTTGGCAAAGCCCGTGACACGTATCTTGATCGTGTCCGTTTCGTACTTGTCGCGCACCAACTGTTCGATGCTGTCAGAAAAGTCGCGGTAGTCGAGCCGTTCACCGGTGTCGGGGTTGGTATCGGTCAGCGGCGCGATGATAGTTGCCGACTCGAAATTGTTGGCGACCAGGCGACCAACCTGTCCCGAGCGCAGAACGTTGATCCTGAGCTGGTCGAGGGATTCCTGCGAGCCGTCGTAGGAGTCGGGAATGACCGCGCCGCCACGAAATCCTTCTTCGGTGACTTCGCTCCAGCGGACGTTAGGTGTCCAGATGGATTGCAGGCCGGCACGGTCGACGCCGGCAATGTAAAACACCTCGTCGTTGATTTTCTGCAGGGCTTCCTGGAATTCCTTGTCGAAAATATCGCCTTCGTTCGTTTGTACGATGATGCGTATCGAGTTGCCCAGACTTGCAAGGTCCGCCCTGTTTCGCAGGTAGTTCTGGATATAGGGGTGCGAGGTCGGGATCATCTTCTCGAAGCTCGCGTCGGGCCTGAGCTGCGAGGCCTGGTAGCCGAAGAAGAGAGTCAGTAGTACAAACAGGACGATAACGACGACGCGATTTTCGAATAGCAGCCGTTCCGCCAGCGGTGGTTTGGCGCCATTGAGGCCCGTCGGATCTCTGCGTGTTTCACTCATTGCCATCCCCCGCCGCCATGCTGCTCAGATTCGGATCGACGACGGAAATGCCGCCGAAGCCCACCGTCACCAGGTCGCCGCCCGGTGCCGCGCTGACGCCGCTGTAGACCCTGCCGCCTTCAGTCGGTACGGGACGGAAGTTCGCGCCATTGTCATCGCTGTACAGGATTACGCCGGCCGACCCCGCAAGAATAACCGAGCCATCATCGGTGGCGGTGCCGCACATCAGCGTGCGCTGGTCGCCAGTGTCGACACTTGTCCAGGTTTCGCCCTCGTCAGTGGAACGAAATACATTGCCCCGGAGTCCGTAGATCAGCAGGCTGCCGTCGCTGGTTGCGACGGCCCCGAAAAACGAGCCGGGGTAAATGGACTCGATGCGCATCCAGCTGTCGCCATTGTCGAGCGAGCGCAATAATGTGCCAGCCTCGCCGGCCACCAGCAGCGTGCCCGCAGAGGAACGAGCGAGGCTGTAGAGGTGATACTTGTCGGGGTTGTCGAGCCGGTTGCCCTCCATCACCCAGGTCTCCCCGCCGTCGCGGGTGCGCAGGAATACGCCGTAGGCGCCCAGCGCGTAGCCGTCGCGAGCGTTGGCGAACCAGACCGAGAGCATCGGTGAGGTCATGCCGACGTCGACGGCTGCCGTCGCTTCCTCGAGGGCAAACAGGCTGTCATCGAGCGCCCATTCGAGGTCTTCGCGGTTTTCGGGCGTGGCCTCGGCTACCGCCGACCGCTGTGCCTCGATGCGCTGTTCGATGGCACCGACGGACAGCTTCGCCACGTCCGATCCGGTCAGTTTTACCTGCCAGGTCGTACCGTTATCGGCAGAGTGCAACAGAAAGCCGTCATGTGCCGTCGCCCATGCCTGGCCTGGGCCGGCAAATGTCACAGACGTGATTGCCAGGGAAACGGGAACGTCTGCCTGCGTCCAGGACTGTGCATCGTCGTCGGAATAAAGGATATGACCTCGTTCTCCTACAACCAGTAACCGGCCATCGTTTCGTGCGATATCGAGTAACAGGCTTTGTTCAGCGAGCTCCGATTTGAGGGCGGGCAGCAGTGCAAACTCTGTTGGCGAGCCATAGCCCACGCCCAGCCAGCCAAGTGCCCCGATAAGGACCGCCGCGCTGATGGCGGCGGTTCTTATGGACGCGGATTTAGTTCCATTTCTAGCGGCTCCAGATCGCCTCATTATCACCCCCCGGTGTCTATGTCTTAACGCACTCCGGAACGACGCAGCGCAGCCGGCGTGTACTCGCGTTCAGTGACCTTGTACTCCCACTGGTACTGATAGCCCTTGAGCTCGTTGGCCAAACCCTGCGGCAGATGCCGTCCGGAGATCAGGTCGTGCGAGGTCTCGAGGGCGTACCACGGCACCTTGACCTGGTAGTGTGAGAGATTGTGTGCTTCTTTCACGCGCCACATCTCGCCACGTCCGTCGTAGAGATCCGCAGCGCTGATCTGCCAGGTGTCCTCGTCAATGTAGAAGGTCCGGCGTGCATAGATGTGCCGCTGGCCTTCTTTTAGCGTGGCTTCGACAATCCAGACGCGATGCAATTCATAGCGCAGGTAGTCGGGGTTGAGGTGGCCTTTGAGCACGATGTCCTTGTACTTCTTGCTCTTGTCCAGCAGACGGTAGGCATTGTACGGAATATACATTTCCTTCTTGCCGATGAGCTTCCAGTCGTACTTGTCCGGCGCGCCATTGTAAAGGTCGAGATCGTCGGAGGTGCGCAGGCCGTCGGATGCCGTGCCCGGGCCGTCGTACTGGACGTCGGGTGCGCGGCGCACGCGGCGCTGGCCGGCGTTGTAAATCCACGCCGCCCGCGGTTCGGCGATCTGGTTGATGTTCTCGTGCACGAGCAGCACGTCACCTTCGAGCCGTGCCGGCGCCTTGATTGCCTGTTTGAAATAGAACAGGCGATTGTCCGGTGCACCCGGCAACGCGTTGGCGAAGGTCAGTTGCTCGTCGAGGACGACCGGGCTGAACGCGCCATTCGCCTGCACGGGAATCTGTGCATAGACGCGCCGCACGCTGCCGCCGCGATAGCGCAGTACGTGATTCCAGATGACCTCTATGCCGGACTTCGGGATCGGGAACGGCAGGTAGGAATCGACGTTCGCGAGGCCGTTGCCGCCGTCCGTCGTCGCGTTATCTATCGCATCCTCCTTGTAGGCTGCGTACATCTCGTCAGGGTAGGCGGCCGAACGACGGGACTGGTAAACCGGCATCCTGAACGTGTCCGGATAGCGCTTTAAGAGCGCAATCTGGCCGGGCGACAGGTTGTCCTGGTATTGCTCGTAGTTTGCCGCCGTGATTGCGAACTGCGGCTGGTCACCCGGGAACGGGTCGACCAGCGGCTGATCTTCGACGTAGCCGGCGGGCAGTTCCGTAATGCCGCCGGTCCAGGCGGGAATCGTACCCGCGGCGTTGCCGGCACGTTCGGCACCCATGGGCGTGAGTTCGTCACCACCGAGGCGAGCCACCTCGTCCGGCGTGAGGTCCGCGAGCGCGCCCTGTGCGATCAGGCCCAGCGCTGCCGCTACCGTGATAGTTGTCAGTTTTTTCATTGTGTTCATGCTCCTGCTTTTCATTTTCGGCCGGCGAGTCAGAAACTCACGGATACGCTGAAGGATAGGAAGTCACGATCTTCAATCGTATTGTAGTCGCCACCCGAGAAGCTTGTGTAGGACAGCGCGCCAGTATAGCGGTTAAGGTACTCGGCCGTGACGCCGAGCGACAGGGCTCTTGCGCCTTCATTGAAGTTCGTGTTCGGCGAAACCCCATCGACGTCATGTGACCAGGCGAAGTTCGGTGTCAGGTTGATGCCTGCAAACACGTCGTTATAGGTGAGCGATCCGCGAATACGGTAACCCCAGGAGGAGTCGGTCACGTAGCCGTCGTTGGTGCAGTTGGTCGTGTTCGAGTTCGGCACGATGGTAGGCAGAACACCCTGGAGTGGCGGCGGGAGTTGATCGTCCGGCGGCGGAATAAAGGGCTGGTCGCAGGCCAGATCAGGGCCGGGCAGCGGGATGCCGAGGTCGGACAGCGGTATAGGATCGAAGGCGCCCATGCCGTAGATCGTATTGCGGCCGTAGCGCTGCACCGATTGATCCGGCAGGCTGCCCACCCAGTTGCCACCGATCTCGGCGGCGATCGACAGGCGGCTGGCGCCCATGACCTGGTCGATGAAGCGGATGAACGTGACCTGCGCCTGGGTAAACGGCAGCTCGTCGTAGCCTGACACCGGGTTACCGAACCCGGCTGCCAGCACGATCGGCGTCACGGTCGAATAGGGCGCGTAGCCCAGCGCGGCCGTCAGGATCTCGGTCGCATTGATCTGCACGGGGTAGTCCGGCCGGTAGCTGACTTCGCCGGAGATCGCGAAGCCCGCGAAATTGGTGGCGAAGCTCGCGCCCCACAGCTCGATGTCTTCCGGGAATTCGGCAAAATACTGCGGGTTGCCGCCCAGCGGATCGCCCGGGATAAATGGCGCATTCGGCGGGCCGCCGAGGGTCGGGTTTGTGGAGGTGAAGCCACCCAGGAACGGCGTTCGGCTGTGGTAGTTCATGTAGTAGAGGCCGAATTCCGAGCCGGCGAGCTGTTCCGCGAAGTAGCGGATGCCAATACCGTACTGGCCATCGTCGTCGGCCTCGATGTCGGGCAGCCGCGTGACGAACAAGCCGTTTGCCATGTTGAATTGGTCGCTAAAGTCGTTCCTCACCGTGACGACGTTGCAGCCCGTTGCGCCGACGTCATTCGTCGAGAAATACGTGCCGCAAGCGTCGATGACGGTCTTTTCCCATTCGTACTGATAAAAGAGGTCAATATTCAGAGCGTTGGTCACGCCAGCGGAGACTGTCACCATGCCCACCGGCAGCAGGCCTTCCTTGATCTCGGCGCCCGGCCGCCGGAAAGCGGAGACGTCGATCGGGTTGATAATGTTGATGCCGTTCTGGATGAACGTGCTCTCGCCCCAGCTTGCTACCTGCTCGCCGATTCGGATATCGATTGGCGCTTCCGATTCGCCGAGGTAGAACGTGCCGTAGACAAATGCGTCGAGCAGTTCGATACCCGAGGCTTGCGCGAAATCGTCGAAGCCACTGTCGTCCAGCGACTCGTTCGGGGTGTACAGGTTGGCCGAATTACCAATAGGCCGATCACCGTTTTCGAGCTCCTCGTCGTACCAGTACTTGCCGCGCAGGAACAGCCCGAAATCGCCCTTGCGAAGCTCGAGGTCGTGAACGCCTTTCAGGATCAACGAGTAAACGTCGCCGTCTTCGTAGTTAAGATCGCCGTCGTCGGCGGTGCCGGTGGATGCCGTACCATAGCCCGGCGCATTGCCCGGCGTAACCAGCCGTGGCTCCATGTCTTCCATGCGCCAGTTGGCGCCCAGCGAGATCTGCGAGTTGAAGCTGCCCTCGACCTCTCCCCATTGAAACTCGACAGCTGCTGCAGGAAAGCTCAGCGCACACGATGCCAGCAGCAACCCGATGGATGCGCTTCTTGTTTGCCCGTTCATTTCGGTGAATCCTCTGATTTGGACTTATATTGTTTTGCACAGAGCCATGCTCGACCCGACCCCTGCGGTCGGACGCCGAATGGCTTTGGATAGGCGTATTCCCGCACAAAGCGGGGATTTATGTTATTCGGATAAACCGAGGGGCGGCCTCGACGGCCAGCAGGAACGCTGACGCGACAAGGAGTATCGCCGTGGTTTTCGAGTAGCGTTGCATCATTTCTACTCCTGCAGGGTGTATTCGTCGATGACCTTGCCGATAGCTTCGGCACACACGGCACAGAACGACTCGGAGCGCGTGAACATCAGGCAGTTCTGTTCGGACCGGTAGTAGCCTTCCGCCTGGTAGTTGCCGCCTTCGAACGCGCCAACTTTGCCATTTTGACCCGATTGGTCGAATAATGTTTCAACGTATTCCTTGGTGTAGCGGAACAGCGCGTTCATCTCCGCCTCACTGACGTTGGCGGCGCGCATTTCGCGGCGCCGTTGCTGGTAGGCCATCGAGTGCTCCTCGTATCGGGCCTTGGGCCAGGGCGTGGGCAGCGGCGTGTTAGGCGTCATGAGGTGCTTCCACTTGAGATTGTCCGGATCGAGCAGCGCCGTGACGTTGGGTTCGTAGGGTTCGGTAATTTCGGCGGGCGCTTCGTAGGCCACCGAACTCGTGTAGTACTCATCGGCCAGTCCTGCGAAATGATGGCCGAATTCGTGGACGAACAGGTACGGGGCCCACTCGCTGTTCGCGGCAGCGGTACTGAACAGCCCGTAGATGCCGCCGCCCCCGTAGACCTCGGTATTGGTGAGAATCTCGATGAAGTCGTAGGGCGCGGATGAGGCGATGCGGCGCATGGCCTTGTTGTCGAACGTCAGGATGTAGCGCTCCGAGCGAAATGCGTCATAGGTCGCTGCGATCGGCGAGTCGCGAAACGTGCCGGTCGACGGCCGAGACACGCCCGATTGCGCCGCCGCGGGCGCGACGGCCCAGATATTGAAATCGTCGCTGCGCTCCTTGAACGGTGAGGTCGAGAACAGGATATGGGTCAGTTCCTTCGCTTTCGCGATAAAAGCGTCGTGTTCGGCCGCCGTGTAGCCGTCTCCCATCAGGAGCAGGTCGACTTTTGTCGCCGCGTCACCGCTTTCGTGAATGGCTACCACCTCGTCAGCGTACATTGCCGATTCGCGGTGCACGAGCACATCCGAGGGATCGAGCTCGATGCGCCAGATCTCTTCGAAGGCATTACCGGGACCGCGTTTTTTCATGGCCAGCTCGAAGGTCCCGGTCTGTGCCGGGAAACGCACTGACTCGTGGAACGAGCGGTTGATCTTGCGTGCCTCGCCGGTCGTCTCCCACTCGCCGTAGATACTGCTGAAGCTCCTGGACCACGCGATCTCGCCACCTGAGACGATCTCGAACAGGTATTTGCCGCGCAGCGTCCTGTCGATCGGCTGCGTCATATTGCCCGTCCAGGGTAGCGGCTCGATCACGACCTGGTCGAGGCTGAACATTTCAGTCGACTGGTTGCCGCTGTGGAAATAGTCGACTCGCATCGTGGCAGGCGCATCACCCGCACACGCCGAAGTGGCGTATAGCGCGCACAAGAAAACCGCTAGCCGGAGTTTGATCATCGGAGTCCCCTGTCTTCCCGTTACTGGTATTCAAAAATACGCTGGATCGAAGGCCGCGTATACTCCTGAATCCCGTCGCCGCAAGGATCCCCATGTCCCGATACCTGCTGATGCTCACATTGGTCTTCGCGGGCGAGATCATCTTCGGGCTTCCCTTTCATACGGCACGCTTTTTCCGACCGACATTGCTCGAAAGCTTCGGCTTCACGAATACGCAGCTTGGTGACGTGTTCGCCGTTTACGGCTTAATGGCCATGATTGCGTATTTTCCGGGCGGAGTGCTGGCCGATCGTTTCTCGGCGCGGCTCCTCCTGAGCCTGTCGCTCGTGGCAACCGGTCTCGGCGGCCTCTACATGGCGACCTTTCCCGGCACCTGGGGCATGGCCCTGTTGTACGGTTACTGGGGCATTACGACGATCCTGTTGTTCTGGGCCGCGCTCATCCGGGCCACGCGCGAGTGGGGCGGTACCACGAGCCAGGGTCGCGCGTTCGGCATACTCGAGGGTGGGCGCGGCATCACGGCCGCGCTGTTTGCAACGCTGGGCGTGGCCGTGTTCGCCTGGGGCATGCCCGATAACGCGACGCTGGTGAGTGACGCGGAGCGGCGCGCGGCGTTTCGCAGCGTCATCCTGCTGTATTCCTCTGCGGCATTCGCCACGGCCTTCCTTACCTGGTTCCTGATCCCACCGGCCAAGCATGTTGGTGATTCGAGTCGCGGCCTGTTTCACGGCACGGCTATCGTAATGACGCGGCCGCTCGTGTGGGCACAGGCGGCGGTGATTATCTGCGCTTACTGCGCTTACAAGGGTCTGGACAATTACTCCCTGTACGCCCACCAGGTACTGGGTATGGACGAGGTAGAGGCGGCGAAGCTCGCTACCTATGGCGCCTACGCCCGGCCGATCGCGGCCGTGTTCGCAGGTTACGTCGCGGATCGGTGGGGCGCGTCGAGAACGCTCGGCGGTTGCTTCTTCATGCTGATCATCAGTTACGCATTGTTGTCGATCGCCTTGCCGGACGGTTCGGGCCTTACGTTGATTTACGCCAATATCCTCGTCAGTTTCTTCGCGGTCTTTGCGCTTAGAGGCGTCTATTTCGCGCTGCTCGAAGAGAATCGCACGCCCCCGTTCCTGACGGGCGCGGTTACGGGCATGGTCTCGTTCATCGGATTTACCCCCGAGATCTTCTTTACGCCGATTACAGGACGCATTCTCGATGCATCACCGGGAGTCGTAGGCCACCAGAACTACTTCCTGTTTCTCACAGGTGTTGCGGCGATTGGAGTCGGTGTCATTGCCTGGTTACTGCGATTGCAACGCAAACCCGCCGCGTGGCCACAGGACCCCGTCACCGCCATGAAGTCCGAGGTGAAATAATCGGCCAGAATTGATGGTCTGACTATGTATTCCCCGGGGGCAGCCCATGACGAAAAATATGCGTTTCAAGGAACAGGTTCGGCGCAACGCGGTAGCGCTCATCAGCCTGGTCGTCGCGATCACGAGTCTCGGCTACAACACCTGGCGTAACGAGGCCAGCGAGGGCAACCGCAATCAGCGGCTGATTTCGATCGAGCTGCTTCGCAACCTGAGCCAGCTGCAGCAGGTAGTCCTGTACCGGCATTACGATATGGATGCCACCGATCGTGGCAATCCGAAAACGGGCTGGGCGCTTGTACTGACGATCAAGGACCTGTCACAGGTACTCGAACAACCGGTACCCGAGACGTCCGCTGAGCTGCTGCAGGTTTGGGACGACAACTTCGAAGGGCTCGGTTCGGATGACGAGAGTCGCAAGCGTATAGTCGGTGCGCTCGAGGCCGTGCGGGCCGACGTACACGCGTTGCTGCGCAGCCTTGACTGACGCATAATTCCCGGCCACAAAACGCCTGACCGGGGAATACCATGCACAAATACATCATTATTCTGGCGGCCTTCGCCTTCGCCGCCTGCCAGCCCGCAACCGAATCCGGGCCGCAGCCTGCTGCTGTTGAAGAAGAAACGCCTGCGGCTGTCGTAGAGCAGGACCGGCTGGCTGCCCTGCTCGATGCGCTGCCTGGGGAAATGCAGGCTCGCTACGCGCACCGTAACCCCAAAGAGACCATCGAATTCTTCGGCATCGAGCCTGGCATGACGGTCGTCGAGGGTTTGCCCGGCCGCGGCTGGTACACGAAAGTGCTGCTGCCGTACCTCGGTAAAGAGGGACACCTGATCGGCGCCAATTACGCCATGGACATGTGGCCGAATTTCTCGTTCGCGACCGAAGAGTTTCTCGAAACGCAGTCCACCTGGACCACGGACTGGCCGGCGGGTGCCGAAGAGTGGCGCGGCGATGATGGCGCGACGGTCGCAGCTTTCAATTTCGGCGCGATGCCCGAGTCGATGGCCGGGACGGCCGACGTCGTGTTCCTGGTGAGAGCGCTGCACAACGCGGCACGTTTCGAGTCGATACGACCTTTCCTTACTGAACTGCTGGCCGATTCATTCGCGGTGCTCAAGCCTGGCGGCGCGCTCGGAGTCGTACAGCATCATGCACGTGACAACATGTCGGATGAGTTCGCGGACGGCAGCCGTGGTTACCTCAAAAAGGCATTCGTTGTTGCGGCGGCCGAAGCGGCCGGCTTCGAGTATGTCGGCGAAAGCGACGTCAATGCGAACCCGAAGGATCAGCCGTCCGAGGACGACATCGTTTGGCGTTTACCGCCAAGTCTGGCGACGAGCGCCGAGAACCCGGAGCTCAGGGCGGAACTCGAGGCGGTCGGCGAATCCAATCGCATGACGCTCAAGTTCAGGAAGCCCGAGTAAGCTCAGTTAACGAGATCGAGGCCGACGATCACCGGATCGTGGTCCGACGCCCGGTAAGGCGAGTCCGGATCGAATAGTGCTGGGTCCCGTCCGTGCTCGAGGTTGTAGTCGAGCAGGGCGGGCTCGTCGGCATTGATATGCCACTCCATCGCCGCGACGACCTGCGGTACAAGCGACGCCGACGCAAGCGCGTGGTCGAGCGCACCCGCTTGGGCGTCGAATACGAATGAATAGGCATCAATCGAAGCGTCGAGCAGGTTGGTCATGCCGGCATTTTTCAGCGCCTTCAGCGGGCCTTCCTGAAGATAAGCGTTCAGGTCACCAATGATCAGTACGTCGGGGTCGTTGCTGCCTGTTGGGTCGGTCGCAATCCAGTCGGCAATAGCGGCAGCGGCGCTCGTTCGCGTCTGGTTGCAGTTGCCCTGTCCATCGCCCGTGTTCGGATCGCCGTCGGATTCGCACGAAGACCCTTTGGATTTCAGGTGGTTCACGACTACGGTCACCATTGCGCCGGTATCTGTCGTCGCGAACGACTGCGCCAGCGCCGGACGATTGCGTGCGTCGTTGAATCGCGAGTCGACGCTGTGATCGAGAGTCGCGAAGTCGCCTGCCAGGTCAATCGTCGACGTCTTGTAAATAAAACCGGTCTTGATGACATCGTCATGAATGACGCCAGTGTCGACAAAGGAATAGTCACCGCCGCCGATGCGGGCGTTGAGCGCGTCGACAATCATCCGCAGCGAAGCGCTGGCATTATTTTCGAGTTCAATGAGCCCGACGATATCAGCATCGATGAGCGCCAGCGCCGCAACGATCTTCGCAAGCTGCCGATTCTGTTCCTCGCTGCTGTCAGCGCCGCGGCAGGCTTGGTTGCCCTGCGGCCCGCAACTATTCTGCCCGGTGTCGATCGTCGAGAAGAAATTGAGAACGTTGAAACTCGCGACGCGCACGGCGCCGTCGATGGCCGGTGCTGCCGGTCGCGGATTCTCGGAAGCGATTGCCGGGGTCGCCGTGGGCATCAGGCGCCAGGCCTCGGCACCGTCGCCGCCACTGCCGCGCGAGTAACGCAGGTTTCCGGTCAGCGACGTGATCGTATCGCCTGCTCGAACACCGAGATATCGCGGATCCGCCGGATTGGACGATCGCCGGCCGTCGTCGAGAACGATGCTTCGTGCGGCGATCGATGTCTTGTGCGCCGTGTACGCCGCGACGTCGGGCGTGTTGCCATTGGTGAACTGGTACAGGCGCCCGTCCTGCGAAAGCGTCAGCGATCCAAAGCGCTCGAGGTTGCGTACCTCGCTGACCGTTAACTCCTGCGGCAACGTCACGAGCATGCCTTCCAGATGCTCGAGGTTCGCGATTATGTCGCCGTCGCTGTTTGCGATAGTGGCTTGTGCAGGCAGTCGCAAGGGAAATGGCAGAATCGTGCCGCTACCGGCGACCCGAACGGAGGTCGCATTGATCTGGGTTTCGCCGAAATACTCGTTGACTGTGCCCTGAACTTCAACGGTATTGCCGACGCTGACATCGGTTGCCGGGGTATTGCCGTCGAATACGAAGATTCCTTCGGACGTGGCCAGGTTGCCGTCAGGAATGTCCTGCACGTAAAAACCGCCCAGGTTGCTCAGGTCGTCGGCATCGTTTTCCTGGAAATCACCGGTAACGAGGGCCCTGATTGTCACCGTCTGGCCTTCCAGCGGACTGACGGCCCCGTCGCCCTGGATTTCCGTTACGGGAGTTATGCCCTGTTGCGGTGGCAACGGTGCCGGTGGCGGCGCTCCACCGCCGCTACCACCACCGCCGCAAGCTGCTAACAACAGCAGGCCGGCAGGAATAGTCGATAGTCGCATGCCGGCATTCTAGCGCCATGCCTAGCCCATATCGAACAACAGGAATTCCGCTTCCGTGACCGCGGAAAATTCGATGCGGTCGTTATTTTCGATCCGGGCGCCGTCGCCAGCCGCCAGCATACGGCCATTGACCTTGAGGTCTCCTTTGATGACCTGCACAAACGCGCGCCGGTCCTGCCCCAGGTCATGCGCCAGTTCGATGCCCGCTTCAAGCACGCTGGCATACAGGCTGACGTCCTGGTGAATCGTCATCGATCCGTCCCTGCCGTCGCGTGAGCCGACGAGCCTGAGCTGGTTGAGCTTGTTCTCACGATCAAAATGCTGTTGCTCGTAGCCGGGCTCGAGACCGTTTTTCTCCGGCAGAATCCAGATCTGGAGCAGGTGCAGCTCCTCTTCGCTCGAGTGGTTGAATTCACTGTGCAACACGCCGGTGCCGGCCGTCATGCGCTGTACCTCGCCTGCCGTAATGATCGTGCCATTACCCATGCTGTCTTTGTGCTCGATTGCACCGGCAATGACGTAGGTGACGATCTCCATGTCCCTGTGCGGGTGCGTGCCGAAGCCCTGGCCGGGCGCGATGCGGTCTTCGTTGATGACCCGAAGATTGCCGAACTGCACGCGTTCGGGGTCGTAATACTCCGCAAAAGAGAACGTGTGTTTCGCCTTGAGCCAGCCGTGATTCGCGCTGCCTCGCGATTCGGATTGAATAATATCCATCATGGTTTCCTCTCCCCTTGCCTGAACCCCTAGGCTGCCTGTGGTGCAAGATGAACCAGTTCGGCGATACGTGCTCTTGCCCTGTCCATCGATTCCTCGGCCTCGCTGTTGAGCCTGTCAGCGGCGATGAACTCGACGTCCTCGATACCGACAAACGCCAGCGCGTGCCGCAGGTAAGGCGTAGCGAAATCCGCCGGGCTGCCTGCGGGGACACCGCCCGTCGCCATGACGACCCAGGCTTTTTTGCCGCTCAGGAGTCCCTCGGGGCCGTTTTCAGTGTAGCGAAACGTCAACCGCGCGCGCGCAATCATGTCGATCCAGGCCTTCAATGCGGCCGGAATCGAAAAGTTATACAACGGGGTGCCGATCACAAGGACGTCGGCGTCCTTGAGTTCGGCGACCAACGAGTCCGAATACGCCAGTGCCTCGCGCTGACGTTCCGATCGCGACTCCTCGGGCGTGAAATTGGCCTCGACCCAGGCTTCATCGATAAGCGGTATGCCGTGCGCCAGGTCGCGTTTCCTGACCTGTACGTTGCCATGGCGGGCGTCCAGGGTCGCGATCAGGTCCCTGGTCAGCTGGCGGCTGGCCGAGGTTCCGGATCGGGCGCTCGCGCTGATTTCCAGTACTTTGCTCATGTTCGTGTCTCCGTTGAATGATTAATGCTGTTGGGATCAGTCTCACTGTTGACAGAGAAGAGATAAATAGTAATCTGTAGATATTATTGTTCTAATAAACGCAACAATATGGATAAATTTGAGGATTTACAGGCATTTGTGGCCGTTGTCGAAGCCGGCAGCTTCACGGCAGCCGCCGAACGCCTCAATACGGCGAAGTCTGCCGTCAGCCGCCGCGTCTCGGCGCTCGAGGAGCGGCTCGGCGTGCAGCTCTTGCGCCGAACCACGCGCGTGCTGAACCTGACCGAAACGGGCGGCAGCTTCTACGAGCACAGCGCCCGTATCCTGGCCGATCTCGACGAGGCCGAAGCGGCCGTGCAGCAGGAACACGGTGAACTTCGAGGTACGCTGCGCGTCGCGCTGCCGCTGTCGTTCGGCGTGCGTCATATGTGCAAACTGATCGCCGCTTTCGCGAGGCAGCATCCCAAAGTCGAGTTTGACCTCGATCTCAACGACAGGCGCATCGACCTTATAGAAGAGGGTGTCGACGTCGCATTGCGCATCGGCCATCTCAGCGACTCATCCCACATCGCGAGGCGACTGTTCGATGCGCGTTCAGTTGTCTGCGCGTCTCCGCATTACCTGAGTGTGCACGGCGAGCCCAGGACGCCGCTGGACCTGCTGGATCACCGCTGCCTCGTCTATTCGAACCTGCAGGACCCGAGCAAATGGCCCTACAAGGACCAGGACGGCAAGAAACAGACGATAGAAGTGCAGCCCGTGCTGTCAGCGAGCAGCGGCGACTTCCTGACGAATGCGGCTGCGCACGGTATGGGGCTCGTCATCCAGCCGACGTTCATTGCGTCGGAATCGATCCGTCGCGGCAACCTCGTGCCCGTACTGACCGACTACGAGTGGCCGGTCACGCCGGCCTACGCCATTTATCCGCCCACACGGCACCTGTCCTACCGGGTACGGGCCTTTATCGATTTCCTCGCCGAGCGGTTTTCGGGGACGCCTCAGTGGGATCGGGATTGCGAGGCACTCAGTGCGAGCAAAGTCTGACCCGCGTAATACAGCGGCAATCCCCAGACGTAGGTAGGGAAACTGGTCTCTACGAGTCGCAACGCGGCGACCGACAGGTCGGAAAGGAAAAACAGAAATGCGCCGGCAAGTATGGTGGCTGGGGCGCCTTGCCCACGGGTTCCGATCGCGGCTATCAGCATCAGGCTGATAACGACCGTGTAGGCCCGCACCGGGACGGTCATGCTGGCAGGCACGTGCGGCGCGAGCCACAACGACACTGCAATGGCCGCGGCCACAACCGGTAGTGCGCCGAGCATTGCCCATCTCATACTGACCCCGCGAATAGCGAAAGCTCCGATATAGGAAAGGTGCGCGATCAGGAAAGCCCCCAGGCCAAGAAGAAAAGCGGTGCGTGATTCGCCGATCAGGAACGCATCACCGGCCCAGGAAAACACGAGCCCGAGCAAAATGAAGCGCCCGAAGAGCGAGCGCAGCGCGCCAACCTGAACAGCCGTTGCAACAAAGGCGGTGGAAGCAACGAGTTTTGCCATGGCCGAAGCGACAGCGAAGTCGAGCAACAGAAACGCTACAAGGGCGACGCATCCCAATGATGTTAGTAAGACGAAATAGCGATATGACGGCAGCCTCATATTGCAATTGTACGCGTCGCCGGCGATCAATTAGCCGTTTGCACTTGAACTGATTTTGTCGGGCAGGAACTAACGAGCAGGACTCAGGGACTTGAACGCCGCCAACGCTCGCTGTCGCGACGATTTCAGACTGACGATCGGTTGCGGGTAGTTGTCGCCCAGCGACACGCCGGCCGCATGCAAGACTTCCGGCGGCGCTTCCCAGGGTGAATGAATGTGCTTGTTCGGGAGCTGAGCGAGCTCCGGAACGTAGCGCCGAACGTAAATGCCCTCCGGGTCAAATTTCTTGCCCTGCAATACAGGATTGAAGATCCGAAAGTAAGGCGCTGCATCGGCACCGCAACCGGCGACCCACTGCCAGCTGGCACTATTGTTCGCCAGGTCAGCATCCAGCAACGTGTCCCAGAACCATGCTGCACCGTTGTGCCAGTGCAGCATGAGGTTCTTGACGAGAAACGAAGCGACGATCATTCGCGGACGATTGTGCATGTAACCCGTTCGCCACAACTCTCGCATGGCGGCATCCACGATCGGCATTCCTGTCTCGCCGCGCTGCCAGCGCGTCAGGGCCGCATCGTCGCTGCGCCAGGGAAAGCGGTCGAATTTGCGCTGCAGGTTCCGGCTCGTAATGGAAGGCTCGTGGTACAGCAGGTTGTAGGAAAACTCGCGCCACCCCAGTTCGCTCAGGAAGCGGTCCGGGCCGGAAGCAATTTGATCGACACTTCTATCACCGAGTACCGCATACCAGGCCTGGTTCGGTGAAATTTCGCCAAACCGCATGTGCGGCGAAAGCCTCGATACGTAATTCCTGTCGGGCCGATTACGGCCGTCCTCGTAGTGCTCGATCGCCGAGGACAGAAAGCTGTCGAGTCGAGCACGCGCACCGTCTTCGCCCGGCGCCCAGGTTTCAGCGATTTCGCCGTACCAGTTGACGTCAGGCATCAGTTCGAGATCCTCCAGCGCGCACCCGCCTGGGTATTCATGCAGCAGCAGGTTCTCCGGCCTCGGTAAGGGTTTCCTGGGCGGTATGCCGTT
>CAMYOJ010000054.1:0-31241 GCA_947259985.1 uncultured Woeseiaceae bacterium | reverse complement strand
CGCTTGCTGCACCAGGGCTCATAGACGCGATTCCAGAAGACACCACGAGCAGCTACATCCCTTGCAAGGCTCGGGAGCAGGGTGCGCGCATCGCCCCGCATGAGCAGGAGCTTGCCGGCCAGGCTGTCATTCAGGCTCTTGAGACTCTGGTGCAGCCACCAGCGGCTTGCCGCGCCCATGCGCCACTCGGCCGCGTTTTCGTCATCCAGAATAAAGACCGGCAGAATCGGTGCACCCAGTTTGGCAGCTGCGTAAAGGGCCGGATTGTCGGCAAGCCTGAGGTCCTGGCGGAACCAGACAATGACGGGTGCAGTGGTAGACATCGAATCAATCAGCCGCGAACGGGTCACAAGATAATGGACAAGTATAGAATCTGCCGTCATGAACCTGCGTAAGCATTTGTAACAGGCGGCCTGAAAGGGGGTTGTATCAATGAAAGTTGCAGTGATCGGCGGGACCGGATTCGTTGGTGGCTATCTGCTGGATGCTTTGGTTCGAAGCGGGCGCCAGGTGTCGGTACTGGTTCGGCCGGGGAGCGAAAGCAAACTGCGGTCGGCGGCTGGCGTGCATGCAATTCAGGGTGACTTGTCCTCTGCCGAGGCCTTGCGCAGCGTCGTGGAGGGCTGCGATGCACTCATATACAACGTCGGCATACTCCGCGAGTTCCCGCGCCGCGGAATCACCTACGAGGCCTCCCAGTACGAGGGGGTTGTGCGGGCGGTCGAGGCCGCACGTGAGGCGGGCGTATCTCGCATGTTGTTGATGAGTGCCAATGGCGTGAAACGGGCCGGCACGCCCTACCAGGACACCAAGTACAGGGCGGAGGAGTACGCGATGCAAAGCGACCTCGACGTTACGGTATTCCGGCCGTCGGTCATTTTCGGCGACCCTCGGGGCACCATGGAGTTCGCGACGCAGCTGTATCGCGACATGATTCGTCCTCCGCTACCCGCCGTGGGCTTCTTCGCCGGACGGGATCCGGACAAAGGTGCGATAGTGATGTCGCCGGTTCATATTGACGACGTAGCCAGCGCGTTCGTCAAGGCGCTCGAGGATAATGCGACTATCGGTAAAACCTACGAACTCGGCGGCCCGGAGGTTCTTACCTGGCGAGATATGATCACGCGTATTGCCCAGGCGACGGGAAGAAGAAAGTGGATCCTCCCGATGCCGACCTGGATCATGCGCGCAGGCGCTACCTTTTTCGACTGGTTACCGTTTTTCCCGGTCACTCGTGACCAGCTGACTATGCTCGAGGAGGGCAACACAGCGGACCCCGACATTCTCAGGGGGCTGACAGGCTCCGAGCCGAAAGCATTCTCAAACGAGAATCTTGCTTACCTCAACACCTGAACAGAAACGTCTTGTTACACGGAGACACATACTCGCAACCAAAGCGGCATTGATAAGCTCTAGTATTTGGTCCTCTTGATCAGATGACAAGGACAAGTACAGTGAAACTCAGCCGCAAACAAAGGCTGCGCCCCTGGATGCTTCTTTATGCTGCCCTGCTGGCGTCAGTCGGACTGGCGGGCCAGCAAGATGCTTCGCTCTCACGGCACGCAGCCAGCGTATCGCCGGTTTCCCTCGACGCAGGAATTTCGGATGTTCGGCTCGAATCGGTTGCCCGGAGATCCGACATCTAATTCCCCGATAGCGGCGCAGGAATGCGCCGCGACTCTCCACCAGGAGTTCGCTACGATGTACAGACCACTACTCCTGCTGTTCACGATACTGCTGGCCGGTAACGCCATGGCTCTTGAAGAACCCGAATTTGACGTGATCGCGACGACCGATGATTACGAGATTCGGCGTTACCTGCCGTACCTCGTTGCAGAGGTCGACGTGGCCGGTGACTCGGCAGACAACCAGGCGTTCCGTATGCTTGCGGGCTATATCTTCGGCGACAACGACAGCCGGGAGAAGATGCAAATGACGGCGCCCGTCGAGTCGCGCGAGAACAGTGCGGCTTCTGCCGTGACCTACGCTTTCGTCATGGAGGGCAAGTACACGCTCGCGACATTGCCGGCGCCCAACGACGAGCGTATTCGCCTGCTGGAAAGGCCCGCGCGCACTGTGGCGGTGCGCAAGTTCTCCGGTCGCTGGAGCGAATCCAACGTGAAGAAGCACCAGGCGCAGTTGTTGCGCGATCTCGAAGAGAATGACATCAAGCCGCAGGGAGACGTCGAGCTTGCTCGTTACAACAGCCCATTCACGCCGTGGTTCCTGAGGCGTAACGAGATCATCGTTTCGATAGACTGGCCGGCGCCGGATCAGTAGCGGCCTGTTGCAGTCGCAACGTTTAGCGGCATATAGTCTCTGCATGCGCAAATTTCTCATCGCTGCACTGCTTGTCCTGTGCGTGGATGCCACGGCGGCCGAACGCGTCAGCGAATTCCGCGGCACCGGCGATACGACGACGGCCATCTTCCGCGTCGAATCCCCGTGGGTGCTCGATTGGCGCCTCGATGGCGACTACAACCAGCTGGTCGCACTCGAAATCACGCTTGTCGAGGCGCGCACGGGAAAACATGTCGGTCGCGTGCTGCACACCAAACGCAAGGGCAACGGCGTCAAGCTGTTCCGCTCGAGCGGCCTGTACCAGCTACGTGTTTCATCGACGCTGGCCCGCTGGACGATCAAAATCGACCAGCTCACCGACGCGGAAGCTGAGGGTTACACGCCCAAGTAGCTGGCAACGGGATTGATTTCAACGGGTCCACATGCGGTGGGCCCGCTGTTGTGCGATCATCGCGTGGTGGAGAGTTCGTCCAGATCCAAGACCAGTGTCACGATGATGCTGGCCGCTATCGTCATCGTCGTCTACGGCATGCAGGCGGCCAAGGTCATCCTCGTGCCATTCATCGTCGCCGCTTTTCTCGCACTCATAACGGTGCGGCCGATGCTGTGGCTGCAGGCGAAGCGTGTGCCATCGATTATCGCGGCGTTGCTGATCGTGACGATGATCATGATGATCCTGGTACTCGTCGGGATGATCCTGGGCACGTCGATCGCCGACTTTACGGCGGCTATTCCGGGCTACCAGGCCCGGCTCGATACGATCGTCGACGGCATCCTCCGGTTCATAGCCAAGAACTTCAGGGACGGCCAGTCAATAGAAAGTTTGCGCGACATGGTGGACCCCGGTTGGGCGATGGGCCTGGTCGCCAATATCCTGAACGGGCTCAAGGACGTTCTGACCAATATATTCCTGATCATCTTTACAATGATCTTTATCCTGCTCGAGGCTTCGACCGTACAGACCAAGGTTGAAGCCGCGTTCGGCCGCTCCGAAAACCGGCTCGCCAGCCCGGGACAGTTCCTGCAAAACCTGGGTCGCTATCTCGGCATCAAGACTATCGTCAGTTTGGCGACAGGCCTGTGCGCGGGACTGCTTACCTGGTGGATCGGCCTCGATTTCCCACTGCTATGGGCGATGCTGGCGTTCCTGCTCAACTATGTACCGACGATTGGCTCAATAATCGCAGCAGTTCCCGCGGTGCTGCTCGCTCTCGTCCAGCTGGGACCGGGTGAGGCCGGCGCCACGGCCATCGGCTTCGTCGCCATTAATATAGTCTTTGGCAACTTCATTGAGCCGCGATTGATGGGCTACGGTGTCGGTATCTCACCGCTTGTCGTGTTCCTCGGGCTGGTGTTCTGGGGCTGGGTCTTCGGTCCGGTCGGCATGCTGCTGTCGGTACCGCTTACGATGACGATGAAGCTACCGCTGGAAGCGAATGAACGTACACGCTGGATCGCGATCCTGCTGGGTTCGGAGCGCGATGCGGAGTACGCCCTGCGGCACAGGGCGGAACTGGAAGCGTTGGAGGACGATCAGGCGACGCCTACGTCGTCGTAATCGTCTGCGACAGGCTCGGTTTCCTCGATTTGTTCGAGCAGGTTGATGGCAACCGCTACGAAGTCGGTGTCCGTGATGATGCCGACCAGTTTGTGCTTGTGAACGACCGGCAGGCAGCCGATGCTGTGCTTCTCCATAAACAGCGCAGCCTGGCGCAGGCTCGCATTGACTTCGACTGTGGCGACATCCGCGACCATTGCGTCCTTGATGCTGATGTCGTTCGCGTGAATGCGATTCTGGGGGTCACGCAGGAAGCTGTCGGTGGCCGCCAGCACGTTGGTCAGCGTCACGAGGCCCACGAGGCCGCCGTCTTCGACCACCGGGATATGGTGAATCCGGTGTTCGTGCATCAGGGTGCGGGCCTCGGCCAGAGTCGCGGACGGTGCCAGCGTGATCAGGTTCGTACTCATGATAGCTTCAATGGTGAACATGGCCCCGTCCTTCTTTTTCTCTCTGCATTTCAGTCTATCCATGGGGCGGACGAGCGCTATTGCGAGAAACACCTATTTCGCCCGGATTGTGGCGGCCTGAGCGCATTTTCCGGCGATGACGCAGGAGTTGCAAAAGCAGGTTGTTGTTCTAGACTGAACAGCCCTGCGTGGCCACGGTCTGAGACAGTATGAACAAGCGATACCTGTTGCCTTGCCTGCTGTTGTTTGCACAACCGGTTCCCGCATGCGGTGACGACTGCGATGCCAGGGCGCTTGTTCGGGATGCCATCGAGCACTGGCGAGGGCTGTCTTCCTACACCGAGATGACGATGGTGATACATCGTCCGGACTGGGAACGCTCGATGACGATGCGCGCCTGGACCAAGGGGCAGGAGCAGTCGCTCGTGCGCGTCGTCGAGCCGAGAAAAGACCGCGGCAATGGCACGCTGATTGACGACAACAACATGTGGACCTTCTCGCCCAAGGTCAATCGCGTTATCAAGGTGCCGTCGTCGATGATGGGGCAGAGCTGGATGGGCTCCGATTTCTCCAACAAGGATATTGCTCGCGCCGACGATATCATCGACCAGTACGAGCATTCAGTGCTCTCGCGAGAGACCCTTGACGACATCGTCGTTTACGAGATTGAGTCGGTACCCCACGAAGATGCGGCCGTTGTCTGGGGCCGGGAAGTCCTGAAAATCCGTGAGGACCACGTCGTGCTCGAGCACGCGTTCTATGATCAGGATGGCGAACTCGTCAAGAAACTCGAATCGCTGGAAATCGCCGACATGGGCGGCCGCACGATCGCGAAGCGGCAGCGCATGACCAAGGCCGAGCAATCCGGGGAATGGACCGAGATCGGCGTTAACGAAGTCGAGTATGAAATCGAACTCAAAGACAGCCTGTTCACACTGTCGAACCTGCGCAACCCGCGAGACTGAACTCGATGAACATCGTTCTGCGCCTTGCGTGGCGCAACCTCTGGCGACAACCGCGACGAACGTGGCTCACGACCGGGGCGATGGTGTTTTCGAACACGCTGCTCGTGTTCATGATCTCGCTGCAATTCGGCATGTACGAGCTCATGATCGACAATACGCTGCAGGTATTTACCGGCCATATGCAGGTCCAGGCGCCGGGCTACAGGGACGACCAGAAGATGCGGCAGGCAGTGCCCGGGATCTTGCCGCTGGCAACACGCCTTCGGGACGAATTCGAGTTGGATACGATAGCGGCGCGCGGCTGGGCGTTCGGACTGGCGTCCAGTGACGAACGTAGCTATGGCATCGGCATATTCGGCGTCGAGCCCGACTACGAACCGGGGGTGTCGAGCATTCCGGGCCTCATCAAGGAAGGCCGTTTCCTCGAGGACTACGACGAACCCGGCATCGTCATTGGCGCCGTGCTTGCGCGTAACCTGCGCGTCGGGATCGGCGACGAACTGACCCTGCTCGGCAGTGGTCGCGATGGCTCGTTTGCGGCAGCCGTGGTCAATGTCGTCGGCATTTTCGAAAGCGGCATTCCAGACATCGACAGGAATTTCGCGGAAATGCCGCTCGGCCTGTTCCAGGATGTTTTCTACATGGAAGGCGCGGGCCACCAGGTCGTGATCAGTGCGGAAACACTCGATGCCGCCGAGCTGTTGTTGCCGCAGCTGGTCGCATCACTGCCGGCTGACGCGGGGCTCGTCGTTCACGACTGGGACGCGCTACAGCCCGGACTCAAACAGGCCATCCAGGCGGACATGAGCAGCGCGTTCTTCATGTACGGAATACTCGTTATTCTCGTCGCCTTCAGCGTGCTCAATACGCAGCTGATGTCGGTGCTGGAGCGCACCCATGAATTCGGCATCGTGCTATCGCTGGGTCTCAGGCCAGGCCGGCTAGGTCGCCTGGTCATGCTCGAAACCGCGCTTATGGGTTTCATGGGCCTCGTTATTGGTGCGATCACGGGCACGATCTTCACGACCTGGTTTACGGTCAACGGGCTGTCCATACCGGGAATGGAGGAAATGGCGGCGATGTTCAACCTGCCGGCGCGAGTCTATCCCGAAACGACGTTTGGCACCGCCATTGCAGGTCCGCTGATCGTCTACGCTTTCACGTTGCTCGCGGCGCTTTATCCGGCGCTGCGGCTCTATCGCCTGCACCCCGTCGAAGCGATGAGGATCAACTGATGCGCATGACCCCTGTGCTGACCCGACTTGCGTGGCGTTACCTTTGGCGCAATCACCGGCGCACGATCATCATGCTGAGTGCCATCGCCGTCGGTTCCTGGGCCATGATTTTCATGACCGCCCTGACGCGCGGCATGGTCGACCAGATGATCGCCGACGGCATCAGCGTGCTGCCCGGCCACGTGCAGGTCCACGATCCCGAGTTCCTCAACGATCCGAGCGTCGCGAATCGCATCACGATTCCCGATCGGGAGCTGGCCGCCAGCTTCGATGGAGCCGAATTCAGGGCCTGGGCCAGCAGGGTCAGGGTGCCGGCCGTTATTATGAGCGAGCGCGAGTCACGCGGCGTGACGCTGCTCGGCATCGATCCTGCCGCCGAACGCGAGTTCTCCTTCGTTTCCTACGACGAGGTCGAGGGGCGATTTCTTGAAAGCCCCGACGACAATGGCGTCGTCATCGGCCGCAAGCTCGCCGACAAGCTGGACACCGAAGTGGGCAAGCGCATCGTTCTGATGAGCCAGGACCCTGACAATGAAATCGCCGATCGTGGGTTTCGCGTCGTCGGCCTGTTTGAAGCCAGTATGCCGTCGTTCGAGGAATCGTTCGTGTTCATCGGCAAGACCACGGCCCAGAAGATGCTGCGCATCGGCGAGGCGACCACAGAGGTCGTATTTCTTGGCGACGATTACCGCGATGTCGACCCGACCTACGAACTCGTTGCGGAGCGCGTAGACGGCGGACTCGACGTCAGGCGCTGGCACGAGATCGATACTTATCTCGGCACCATGCTCAAGGTCATGGACGGCTTTGTCCTGATCTGGGTCGTGGTGATCTTCCTGGCCCTGTCTTTTGGCCTGGTCAACACGCTGGTCATGGCCGTGTTCGAGCGTGTGCGCGAGATCGGCCTGATGCTGGCGCTGGGAATGAAGCCATCCAGCATACTGGCGCAAATCCTGATCGAATCGATGCTGCTGCTGGCGACAGGCCTGTTGATCGGCGACGTGCTGGCCGTGCTGACAATCCAGCCGCTGCAGGGTGGTATCGATATCTCGGCGGTTGCCGAGGGTATGGAAATGATGGGTGCCTCCAGCGTTCTCTATCCGAAGCTGTATCTCGATGACGTGGTTCTTGCGAACGTCGTCGTATTGATCCTCGGTTTTCTTGCGAGCCTGTCACCGGCCTGGCGCGCGTCGCGATACGAGCCGGTCGAAGCGATTACAAAGGTGGGATGATGAGTTCTGTACGTTGCGTGGATTTGCGTAAGACCTATCGGCAGGGGGACCAGGACGTGAAGGCGCTCGATCACGTCAGTATCGAGATCGACGAGGGCGGCTTTGTCTGCCTCGTGGCACCGTCGGGCGGCGGCAAGACGACGCTACTCAACGCAATCGGTGGCCTGGATATCCCCGACAGCGGCGAAGTCTGGGTGGCCGAGCAGCGTATCGACGAGATGAGCAAAGGCGAACTGGCAGATCTCAGGCTGGCGAATATCGGTTTCGTGTTCCAGGCTTACAACCTGATCCCGGTGCTGACGGCACAGGAGAACGTCGAATTTGTCATGCAGGTGCAGGGAGTGCCGGCGGCCGAAAGGCGCGAAAAATCGATGGCAATACTCGAAGAGGTTGGCTTGCGGGGACTCGAGGATCGACGTCCCGCCGAGATGTCCGGGGGTCAGCAGCAGCGCGTCGCCGTTGCGAGGGCTATCGTGTCGCGTCCGGCGCTCGTATTGGCCGACGAACCGACCGCCAACCTCGATTCAAAGACGTCCGATGAGCTCATGGAGCTGTTCACCGAACTCAATCGCCACCACAACACGACATTCGTCATCGCGACACACGATCAGCGCGTCATGCGCTATGCGAAGCGGATCGTGCGTATGCTGGATGGACGCATTGTCGAAGACCTGGAGCAGGATGCGGCGTAGCACGACTCTATTCCTGTTGCTGCTGACATCGACCGCGTTGGGCGATGATTGGCGGCTCGAATACGGCGGCCACAGCAAGTTGCGCCTGACAGCGCAGGCGTATCCGTCGGGCAGCGTGTTTCGGGATGCGATTGGCGAGGATGCCGTCGATGGCGGTCTCGGCCTGCGGCTCAGGTTCGGAGCTGGCAAAGGACGCTGGTCCGTCGGCGCCGATTACCAGTTGCAGGTACTGCATGGCGATGGCATCGAACTGGGCAGCAATGCTCCACCCGGCTCAGAGTTGTTCTTCACGACCCTGCCCAGTGACGATCGCCGCCTGTTCGATCTGACTCACATTATCGACGAAGGCGGCAAGGACGCCACGCTGCACCGGCTGGATCGTCTCACGGTGGGCTACACGGGAGAGAAGACCGTGCTGCGATTCGGCCGGCAGGCCGTGTCGTGGGGCAATGGCCTCTTTTATGCGCCAATGGACCTTGTGAATCCTTTCGATCCTGCAGCCATCGACACCGAGTACAAAACGGGCGACGACCTCCTCTATATGCAATACCTGCGCGGCAGCGGTGACGATTTACAAGGGGCCTGGGTTGTACGTCGTAACCTTGTCAGTGGGGATGTCGAAAGCGACGAGGCGACCGTGGCGCTCAAGTATCACGGCTTCCGGGGAGAGCTCGAATACGATGTGCTCGTTGCCGAACACTACGGCGACACGGTGCTGGGGCTGGGAGGCGGCCGCAGCATCGGTGGCGCGATCTGGCGTGGGGACCTAGTCGCGACGCACACGGATAACGATACGGCGATACAGCTTGTGACCAACCTGAGCTATTCGTGGACCTGGAAAGACAGGAACATGAGTGGTGCGATCGAGTACTTCTACAACGGCTTTGGCGTATCGGACGACGACTATGACCTCGTGAGTGTGAGCAACGACCCCGACCTCATCGCGCGCCTGGAGCGCGGCGAGCTGTTTTCTATCGGGCGTCATTACCTGGCCGGCAGCATCATGATCGAGATGACGCCGCTGTGGACAGTGACGCCGACGGTGCTGGCCAATGTTGCGGATCCGAGCGCCTTGTTGCAGCTCGTAACGAACTACAGTCTTTCGGACAACATGACTCTGCTGGCGAGCCTCAACTTGCCGGTCGGGCCCAAAGGCAGTGAGTTCGGTGGCATCGATGCGGCCCAGCCGGATCGTTACCTGTCCGGGGGCGCCGGCGTGTTCGCGCAGATTGCCTGGTACTTCTAGGCCTGGTATTTCTAGCGGTCCCGGCTAGCTCGTCGGTGGCAGGCTCGACATCAGGCGTTTGAAGCCGGCCTCGATCTCGAGTTCGAATACCGGGTCCTTGATGTGTTCGTACTCGGAGACATCGAAGTCGAGCGGCTCCGCGTCGAGCATCGATTCGACGCGTTCGAACAGGTCGTCTTCCTCCCACGTCATGTGCGCACGCAGGTGCTTGACGTATCGAGTGGCATCGTCGACGAACAGGTCGCGGCGCAGAGCGGCGCCCGCAACCACGGCCTCGACGTCGTCGCGCAGCCGACCGCCCAGGGTCGCGATCATCTCGTGATCGCTGGTGACGTCCTCCAGCCCTTCCGCGAGGTCTTCGCGCTCCTCGCGCAGCCGCGCGTAGATGATGTCTTCCTTCGGATGATGCACGGCGTCAGGATAGACGGTCATATAACGCATGATTTCGGCGACAAGCTCGAAATCCGGATCTTCGCCCTTATAGGCCTGCTTCGCGGCGGCCTCGAGCAGATCGAGCACTATCGCCATATTGCGATGGTCTTCGCGGAGCTCCTTGAGCAGCTCCCTGGCTTCGGATTCCATGTCGTCTCCTGTTTAACCGGTTCCATGATGCAGCGGCGCGCAGTTTTCAGCTATTCGGAATATCACCTACGAGCGAAATGGCCTGTTTTTTCATCACCTTGCAGCCGGAATGCTCGCAAAGTCGCTGGCCGATTCGAGGTTCAGCAGCGCGTCGGCGAGAGACGAGATCAGGCTCTGGTTGGCGACGAATAACTCCCGGTTGACGTTGAGCAATGTGGAAATCTCGACCTCGTTGAGTTCGCCCCGCGATACCTCGTCATAGATGCGCCGGTGCATTCTGTTGTGTATCGATTCGGTCCTGTTCTTGATCTCGACGAGCGCCTCGAAACGTAGCGCCGGCATGTCTGACTTTTGCAGCGTGTCGAGGCCCTCGTAATATTCTCTCGCCGTCTCGCGGAACTGGCCGAAGTAGGCGTTGAAGCGATCGTTGACCGAGCCTTTGAACAGCTCCAGGTCGCCGTACACGTCTTTCATGCTTTTCGCCGCGTGCACCGCATTGCGGATCGAAGGTATGAACTGGCTCAGCGTCTCCGATTCGTCGGCCTCGAGTGGCGCGCTTTGCAACGCAAGCGCATGGCGCAGTATCTCGCCTTCGAGCCGCTTTATGTCCGCGTAGCAGCGGTCGTAGTCCATGTCGTGCGAGAACACGTCCACGCCCTTGCGGTCCTCGTCGCTGTCGTAAAACGTATGATCGGGTGGCAGGTCGAAGGTCGCCTGGTTGAGCGCGGCAACCTGGTCGATCAAGCGCCAGGTTTCCCGGCGGATGTTCTCGAGCGCGGCCTCGGCGACGGCCGTATCGCCGGCCTTGATATGGCGCAGCAGGGTCGTCTCATCTTCACGGAAGCGGCGATCGAGCCAGCGGCTCAGCATCGGGATCCCGGGCAGGAAGATCAGGATGCCGATCAGGTTGAACAGGCTGTGGAATGCGACCAGCGCAAACAGCGGGTCGGAGATGCCAAAGATACCGGTCACCACATTGAGCAATGGCTTGAGGCTCAGGAACGCGAGGGTGTCCGTAACAACATTGAACAGGATCACGGACGCAGCGACTCGCTTCTTCGCGGCGGAGCCGGCGAGGGCACCGAGCAGGGCGGTGATCGTCGTACCGAGGTCGGCGCCGATCGCGATTGCGGCGGCGGCCTCGAGCGGAATGGCGCTGGCGTAGAGCGCGCTCAGAGTGATCATGATCGTGGCCGAGCTCGACTGGATGATCGCCGTCAGCATCAGGCCGGCCAGCAGGAAGACGATCAGCGGGTAACCCGCAAGCGCCGCCGGATCGAATAACGTCGTCGCAATCAGAGCACCTGATTTCATGAACTCGAGGCCCATGAGCATCAGCCCGAGTCCGATGACGAAGTGGCTGACACCCGCGCGCCGCGTGCCCGCCGCTGACCATACGACGCCGAATCCACCCACAGTTATGAGCGGCAGGGCCAACGCTTCGATATCGAGCTTGAAGCCGATCGTCGCGACGATCCACCCCGTAGCGGTAGTTCCAAGGTTGGAGCCGAATACGATTCCCAGCGCGCTCGCGAGCGAAATAATGCCCGTGCCGACGAATGCCAGGACGATCAGGCTGACGACCGAACTACTTTGCAGGGCCGCCGTGGTGACAGCCCCGGCAATGACCCCCCTCACGGGCTTCGCCGTGTACTGGCGCAGGAATTTCTTGAAAGAGCGCCCGGCGAGCTGGGTTAGCGCCTGTTCGAGCTGGTGCATGCCGAACAGGAACAGGCCAAGGCCGGCGGCCAGTCTCCAGAGATCCAGTTCTTCGCTCATCGCTAACTACGTAACAAAACCGCAACAATAGCGTAAGAAACCTGTAAAGCGTCTGTGGTTTCTTTTAAGGCCCATTATATTCCGATTAGGTGCGATGATCTTGGCTTCAATACTCGTTGTGGACCCCGATTCTGTCTCGCGGGCGGAAATCGCGGACGGACTGCGAGAGCTGGGGCATGACGTAAGTGAGACCTCGGACGCCGGCTCTGCGCTGGCAGCAGTGCGCATGAAGAAACCGGACCTCATGGTCTGCGACTGTTCTCTGCCTGACCTGCCGGGCGTCGAATTGTTGAGCGATGTACGCGGCAGCGACGATCTGAGAGCGATGCGCATATTGATGACTTCTGACGGCGAGAGAACGGAAGACGTCGTCTCGACACTAAAGTTCGGCGCCGACGATTTCATCGGCAAACCGATCAATATGGCGGAATTCCTTGCGCGCGTCGACGCGTGCCTTCGCCGCCCGGCCAGTTACAGGCAAGCGCGCTCGGTCAGTGCCGGCGGCATATCAATTGATACGGTGGGGCATCGAGTGACGGTGAACGAATCCTTCGTGTCGCTGGCACCCCGTGAATACCGGCTGTTGCTGTTCCTGCTGTCAAACCAGGATCGTGTTTACAGCCGCAAGCAGTTGCTATTGCATGTCTGGGATCAGGATTCTTCGGTCGGGCCGCGCACCGTGGACGTACACATACGGCGTCTCAGGAGTATGCTCGAGCCATATGATTGTGCAGGGTATTTACAAACCGTTCGCGGCAGCGGGTACCGCTTTTCGCTAAACGTCTGAGCGACGCCGTAACACATTCTTAATTTCCCTGTCACACAAGTTCCACATTGCATCTTTACATTTGCGGCCTCGAACCCGTCGTCTCACGAAGGCGCGGGGCGTATCCAAAAAAGAAATGTGGAGAAGCAAAAATGAACCGTAACAAAGTGTTCACCGTCCTGGCTGCCGGCGCGTTGCTCGCGGCCTGCGATAGCGGCGACATCAACATCGCGCCGTCCACCACGGTGACCGACAGCAACAACACGACCAACACCGGCACGGGCGGCAGCGCCGACGACATCTGCGCCTCCTATGAGAGGAGTGGGCAGACGTTCCAGGGATCGGCCGATGCCGACGGCAACTGCACCTACGGTTCCGCATTCGTCGGTCCGCAAAACAACCTGACAGTCGATCTCCTGTTGGAAGAATTGCCCGATGGCGGCGCCCACATTTTCGAGTCTAGCCTGTTCGTCGGCGAGACGTATCGAACGCAGGCTGAACTCGCGGCCGCAGGTATCACCGAAGGCGGTGACGGGCCGACGCTGACGATCGAGCCCGGCGCGACACTCGCTTTCGCAACCAACAAGGACTTCATCATCATCAACCGCGGCTCGCGCATCCTGGCCGATGGTACCGCTGACAAGCCCATTACGATCACTTCTGTATCCGATATCAACGGGACGGTCGGTGCCGAAGCCGTACAGCAATGGGGCGGCATGGTCATCAACGGCTTTGGTGTCAGCAACAAGTGCAGCTACACGGGCACGCGCGGCGAAGCGGGCTTCGCCCTGGCGGCCGGCACCGAGTGTTCGATCGAAGCCGAGGGTTCGGCCGGCGACGACGAGTCGCAGTACGGTGGCGACAACGACGACGATAGCTCGGGCATCATGCGCTACGTCGTCGTCAAGCACACTGGCGCCGAAGTCGGTAATGGCGATGAATTGAACGGCATCTCGTTTGGCGGAGTCGGCCGCGGCACGGTCGTGGAGAACCTGCAAGTCTATTCGACCTTCGACGACGGCATCGAGATGTTCGGCGGCTCAGTCAACTTCACCAACTTCGTGGCTGTATACGTGCGTGACGATTCGATCGACATCGACGAGGGCTGGAACGGTACGATCACCAACGCACTGGTCATCCAGTCCGCTGCCGACGGCAACCACTGTATTGAGGCTGACGGTATCGGTTCGTACTCGAGCCAGGACCAGGCGACCATCGATGACTTCATCGCGCGCGGCCTGAACAGTGCCCCGACGATCAACAACCTCACTTGCATCATTTCGCCGAACATCAACGGCACGCACGGTGAAGGCGCGGGCTGGCGCCTGCGTGAAGGCATCCACCCGGTGATCAACGATTCAATGATAATCAGCTCGTTTGCTGCAAACGACCAGACGGACCCCGACGACAACTACTGTTTGCGCATCGACAACACGGAAACGCAGGCTGCTGCCGTTGCTGGTGATCTGCAGCTCAACAACGTCATCTACGCTTGCCAGGAAAAGGAGAAGGGCAACGCGTTCGGCGGATTCACGGGTGAGGCGGACTTCGCCACGACGGCGGAGGGCAACCAGTTCGCGACCGTCGCAGATGGTAGCGCCAAGGACGCTTCGGCGGCCAACGACGCAGACCTTCAGCTCCTGGAGGGAACGCAGAAGATTTACTCAATCGCCTGGGCGACGTCGCTGGTCGACGATGCAGCACCGATTGCCACGACCGACCCTGACCCCGGCACTTTCCTGGGCGGCATCGATGCGGCCAATGACTGGACGGCACCGTGGGCCTACGGCATTTCCGACACCAATCGCGGACAGCCTTTGTGGTTTGAATAATGAAAAAACGAATAATAAGAAACTCGGTGGCGGCTACTTCGGTAGCCGTTGCCTGTATCTGGTGCGTGTCGGCAACTGCGCAGGAGTTGGAGGCGGTCGACTCCGAGATTGACGAGATCACGGTCACGGGACGCTTCATCAGCTCCAGCCAGCAGCTTGTCAACGAACGTATCGAGGATGCGTTTGCCACCGACCTGCTCGGCGAGGAGGCAATCACGCGACTGGGCGATTCGACGGTCGCGGCCGCACTGCGGCGCGTGCCGGGACTGACGGTCGTACAAGACAAGTTCGTCTATATCCGCGGTCTCGGTGAGCGTTACTCGCAAAGCACCCTCAACGGCGCCCAGATCCCGTCACCTGACCTGACGCGCAACGTGATTCCGCTTAACGTCTTCCCGACGTCGATCGTGGAATCCCTGCGCGTGCAGAAGTCATGGTCGTCGGACCTGTCGGCCAACTTCGGCGGTGGCGCCGTCGATATCCGTACCAAGGGGATCCCCGATGGCTTCGTGTTCAAGTTCGAGGCCGGGCTGGGGACGAGTTCCGAGAACCCGAGCCGGCATTACACCTACGCCGGCGGCGGCGACGACTGGCTGGGTAGCGACGATGGTTCCCGATCACTGCCGTCAAGCATCTCGGATGCGCTCGTCAGGTACCAGGGCAACCCGAGCGTCAACTCGATCCTGGGCTTCGAGCAGAGACAGGACCCGACGACGTCGCTGTATGATGCGGAGGCAATCAATCGTGATCTTGCGGTTGCCCTGAATCGCGACATTGCCCTGAGGACGAGAGACGACGAGCCGGATTACAAGATTCGCGGTGGTGTCGGTAATTCCTACGAGGTCGGCACCGATTGGGAGCTCGGCTTCAGCGTAGGTGGTTCCTACGAAACCGACTGGCGATTTCGCAGCACCAGGACCGCAACCTTCGGACAGCCCGAAGAGCAGAACGGTGTGCGGGAAGAGTCGACGCGCGGTATCAATATCGCGGGTACTCTGAACCTCGGCGTGAAGTATCTCGCGGACCATGAGCTTTCTACGACGAGCCTGTTCCTGCGAAACACGGACGATGAGACTGAGGTATTCGACTTTTTCAACGAGAACCGCCCGCTGTCGAGTGGCCGTGGATTCCGCGACTACCGTCTGCAGTGGGAAGAGCGCAAAATGGTGACCAACCAGGTCAGGGGTACGCACTACCTCGGTTCCGATACGCGCCAGTTGCTGCCTTTCCTGGACACCTTGCTGAGCCGGGTTCCCGAAGACACGAGCATCGAGTGGTTCTATTCGAAATCGACCGCGGATACCGATATACCCAACCAGGTCGAGGTGGCGTCCGAAACCTTTACGGATCGTGAGACGGGCGCCGTCGACAGCGAGTCCGTCCGTTTGACGTCGGCCGCTGCGGATTACCGCTTCACCGATCTCAAGGACGAGGTGGAGAACTGGGGCTGGAAGGCCATGATGCCGATCTCGCTGCGCAGTTCGTATATTGAGCTGAGCGGTGGATTCGAACATTCGCAGAAATCGAGGAAGTACCAGCAGACCCAGCTCAGCCTTGGTTATCTCGACGTGGTCGACCAGGCTATCCTCGAGGGCGAGCTCGACGAGGTGTTCTCCGACGAGCGCATACTCGCCGATGTGCCCGACCCGGATCCATTCAACCCGACTCCGGGCGCAATGGTGTTCGTCAACAATGCCGTATTCGACCGGCAGGGCACCAACTCGAACAGCTACCTTGCCGCGACGATGACGGATTCGGTCTGGGGCAACATCGACTACACGTGGCGGGACACCTGGCGCTTCGCCGTCGGCGCGCGCTGGGAGGACTATCGCCAGGCGGCCGTCGACTGGAATCCTTATGGGTTCAGCCTTGCCGACCCGCAAGTGACCACGGATCCCGAGGAACTCCAGAAGAGCGTGTTCAACGACGACAAGGTATACCCGTCTGTCGGAATAACGTACATGGGAGACCTCTGGGCCGAAACGTTCCAGCTCCGCCTCGGCTACAGCCAGACTTCGGTGCGCCCGGACCTGCGCGAAATCACGGACTCGAGCTACATCGATCCGATAACGGGTGAACTCGTGCGCGGCAACCCGGGAATCGTGCCGGCCGATATCGATAACATCGACCTGCGCGGTGAGTGGTATTTCAGCAATGGTGACAACCTGACGGTCACACTGTTCTACAAGGACATCGAAGATCCGATCGAGTTCTTCGAAATCCCCGCGAGTGACACGACGATTGCACGCGAAGTCGTGAATGCCGAGTCAGGCGAGGTCAAGGGCATCGAGATCGAGGGACTCAAGGAACTCGGGTTCCTGGGCGGCGTATTCGATACCCTGTTCATCCAGGGTAACCTCACGCTGCAGGACTCAGAGCTCGTAGCGGGCCCGAACGCCAACGTTCCGACGAACCCCGTGCGTGACCTGTCGGGCGCATCCGATTACGTTGCCAACGTCATGCTCGGATTCGACTCGCCGGACGCCAGGCACACGGCGTCGCTCATCTATAACGTTTTCGGTGAGCGACTGTACGTTGCTGGTCGCAATGGTGCTCCGGACGGCTATGAGCAGCCGTTCAACTCGCTGGACTTTACGTATTTCTGGTACCCGTCTGATCGAGTCACCTTGAAAGCCAAGGTGCAGAACATTCTCGATGATTCCATCGAGATCGAGCGCAGCGGCGTCACGACGTTCGAGGAAGACATAGGAACAACTTACAGCTTGAGCCTTTCCTGGGCTCTCTAAACGCCAATACCCCCTGGGCGTTTAAGGCGGCCCCGCGTTCTGCGCGGGGCCGTTTTCTTGAGAAGGGTCAGAAGAACTTCTTCGCCATCCCGAGGATATCGTCGAGGCCACTATTGCTGTCGCCAATACCGAGCAAATCGCCGAGCGAGCCCAGGCCACCTTCTCCGAGCGATGAGCCAAGCTCGCGTCCGGCCGAGGTCTTCTTGCTCATTGCGCCCATTGCAAGCGACGCCAATAGAGGCAGGGCTTTCTTGATGAGCCCCGCATCGAAGCCCGTGTCCTTTGCTGCTGCTGCCGCCACATTGCGGCTGACGTCTTTACTGCCGAAGATGTGTCCCAGGATATTGTTGCCGTCGGCACGAGTATCCTCTGATGCCATCAGGTCGGGGTTGTCGATGTAGCGATCGTGGCCGCCAGTCTCGAGTGCGCTGCGCAGGCCGGCGAGGCCGTCCTCATCGGCCGTGTTTTTCTGCACGCCACGCATCAGGGCCGGCGCAAGTGATTCCACCAGTTTCGATGTGTCCGAAGATCCGAGGCCGACGG
This sequence comes from uncultured Woeseiaceae bacterium, assembly GCA_947259985.1. Lineage (GTDB taxonomy): Bacteria > Pseudomonadota > Gammaproteobacteria > Steroidobacterales > Woeseiaceae > UBA1847. The sequence goes on along the minus strand of CAMYOJ010000054.1, from coordinate 13,353 downwards.
TTTTGGCCAATGCGCCAATACTATCGCCTCCACCTGTTGCCTTGAGCAGGTCCATCAGGTCCATGGTTGTTCCTCGTCTAGTCGAGCGGAATGCGAATCTTCTGGCCCGGGTAAATCTTGTTCGGGTCGGAAATGATGTCGCGATTGGCCTCGAAGATCGTCGTGTATTTCGAGGCGTTGCCGTAGTAACGCTTGGCGATGCCACCGAGCGTGTCGCCGCTGACGATCTCGTAGATTTCGGCTTTCTCCTCGGGTTCCTCGGGTTTCGGCTCCGGCGCTCGCAGGTCATCTGCGACCACCTTCTCGACGCCCTTGATGTTGCCGGCGATCAATATTGCCTGCTCGCGCAGAGCCGCGCTCGTGCAGTCGCCGCAAATAGTCGCAACACCGTCGTCAAAGTCGACTTCGAGGTTGCTCAACCCGCTCGTCTTGATTTCGAGATGTTCCTTGATGTTGTCCGCTGCTTCGGCATCTGTGTCGAAAACCTGTCGGCCGACATCTTTCACAAAGTCAAACAGTCCCATCGTGTGTCTCCCGTGATTATTGTATTGATCGTTTAGTGAACCGACCCCCCGGATTGTATCAGGGGTTATAATCAAGGGCTTGAGTTGCCGGGGCAAAACCATGAGAAAAGTCACGATCCTGCTGGCGATCGGAGTCGCGTTTCTGACCGGTTGCGCGGTCAATCCCGTGACGGGCAAGACCGAATTCATGACCGTCAGTACGGAGGCGGAAATCCAGATGGGGCAGCAGAATTATGCCCCGATGCAACAGTCCCAGGGCGGCCTTCAGGATCTCGACCCGGCGCTGACAACGTACGTGTCGGGCATCGGCCAGAGGCTCGCCGCACAGAGCGGCGTGTCGCTGCCTTACGAATTCGTCGTCCTCAACAACTCGGTACCGAACGCCTGGGCACTGCCGGGCGGCAAGATTGCGATCAACCGGGGCCTGCTCTATGAACTGGAATCCGAGGCGGAACTCGCAGCCGTTCTCGGCCACGAGGTCGTGCATGCGGCTGCGCGGCATACGGCGAAGCAGATATCACGCAGCCAGTTGTTGCAGGTTGGAGTGCTGGGCACCGCCGTCGCGGCAAGCGACAGCGATTACGGTAACCTGATCGCGGGCAGCGCCAATTTGCTCGCGCAGGCAGGGCTGGCAAAGTACGGTCGTGATGCCGAACTCGAATCCGACTACTATGGCATGCAGTACATGTCGAAAGCCGGTTACGATCCGCAGGGCGCCGTGACATTGCAGGAGACCTTCGTACGACTGAGTAAAAGCCGCCAGTCCGACTGGCTCAGTGGCCTGTTTGCAAGTCACCCCCCGTCGCAGGCGCGTGTCGATGCGAACATCGCGACGGCTGCCGCGCTGCCGCCGGGCGGTAAGACCGGCGAGGACGAATTCCAGCGCGCAATGCAAAAAACGCGGGCGGCAAAGCCCGCGTATGATGCCTATGACGAGGGTCGCAAAGCGCTGGCCGAGGACAAAGTCGACGAGGCGTTGAGCCTCGCGAACAAGGCGCTCGGCCTGTATCCCGATGAGGCCAATTTTCACGCGCTGCGCGGCGACATCAGGCTGGTGGCAGACAAGTACGACATGGCCGTGACCAATTACGATCGGGCCATCAATCGCCGCGACGGTTTCTTCTACTATCATCTGCAGCGCGGCCTCGCGAGAAACGAGCTCGGCCAGACCGACGCCGCGGTCATCGATCTCGAGCGCAGCATCGAACTGCTGCCCACGGCGCCCGCACATTTCGCACTCGGCAATATTGCCAGGGAGCGCGGCAATGTTGCCGGGGCGGTCGAGCACTACAAGATCGTCGCGAAATCGGGTGGCGACTACGGCAAGGCGGCGACGGCCGAACTTGTGCGGCTTGATCTGCCGTCGAACCCGGGTGCCTACGTACTGCGTCGCTGTGACGCCGACGCCAGCGGCAATCTCGTTGTCACGGTGAAAAACAACACGAGCGTGCAGATCACGGGCGTGCAGGTTGCCGTGCAATACACGGACGCATCCGGCCGGCAGCGGCAGGTCAGTCAAGCCGTGCGCGGACAGATACCGCCTGGTCAGATAGCCAGCGTCAACACGGGCCTTGGGCCCTACACACCGGGATCAGACTGCCCCGTACAGGTCATCGCGGCGCGCATCGCCGAATAGGGAAATGGGGACATTCTGCATTTAACGCGTTAAATGCAGAATGTCCCCATTTTGGTTAGCGGCGTGCTTGGAGGTCGCGCTCGTCGAGCAGCCGCTCCATCTCGTCCATGATGGCGTTCATCTTGTCGACGGCCGCACGATAAGGCTCCGGTTGAGCGAGATCGACGCCGGCGTTGACCAACAACTTGTAGGGGTAGTCGGAGCCCCCGGCGCGCAGCAGGTTCTTGTAGTTCTCCACGCCGAGCGCACCATCCTTGACTATCTTCTCGTACAACGCCGTACCCGCGGTCTGCGAAGTCGCATACTGGAACACGTACATGTTGTAGTAGAAGTGCGGTACGAACATCCACTCGTTCGTGTACAGGTCGTCGATGATCACGATGCCTTCGTCGTGGCCGTGATAGCGGCGCAGGATTTCACCGTACATCTCGGTGATGCGGTCACCCGACAGCGCGTCGCCGCGTTCGGCGGCTTCATAAAGTGCCAGCTCGAATTCGGCGAACATGGTCTGGCGGAAAAACGTGCCGCGCATGCTCTCGAGACCATGCCCGAGATAGAACAGCTTCTCGTCGATGCTCTCGGCGTTGGTCGCCATGTAATCGCGGAGGATCAATTCGAGCGACGTCGACGGAATTTCGGCGATGAACGTCGCGTAGCCTGCCGTCTCGAAGGGTTGCGCCTGTTTTGCGTACAGCGTGTGCATCGCGTGTCCCCACTCATGCGCAAACGTCGACAATGACGCATAGTTGTCGTTGTGATTAAGGAGCAGGTAGGGGTGCACGTCGTAGGCGAATCCTGACATGTAAGCGCCAGCGCGTTTGCCACGCTGCGGATAGACATGCATCCAGCGGTCTTCCATCGCCTCTTTCTGCATGCTGACCCAATCGTCGCCGAGCACGGACATCGCTTCGAGCGTAATCTCCTTGCTGGTCTCGAGGTCGAACTTCCTGTCGAGCGATACGAGTGGCGGGTAGATGTCGTAGTAGTGCATTTGCTCGATGCCGAGCATGCGTGCACGCAGCCTGAAGTAGCGATGCAGGGTCGGCAGGGCCTTGTTGACCTCGGCGACGAGCGTGCGATAAACACTCGGCGGCAGGTTGTCCTGGAACAACTCGCGGTGCAATACACTGTCGTAGTTGCGCGCCTTTGCCAACGCGACCTGCGTCTGCAGGTGCGAGTTCATGACCATGCCAACCGAACTGCGGTACTCGGCCCATTTACTCCAGAACGTGTCGAACGCGAGCTTGCGGTCATCCCGGTTGGCGCTGCCGCGCGCGCGGCCATAACCCTGCGAGTCGACGACCACTTCCTCGCCGGTAGACAGCGTGATCGTCGGCCATGGGATATCCGAGTTGGCGAGCAGGGTATAGGTATCGTTTGGCGCGCCGAAGGTCTGAGAAAAATACGACAGCGTCTGTTCGGTCTCCGGACTCAGCGTATGTGGCGCATTGCGCAGGCCGTTGTCGAGTTGAAACGCGAACGGCGCGAGACGCTCGTCTTCCTTGATATAGGACTCAATGACCTCGCGGCCGACCTCGATCAGCTCGGGCTGCATCCACGCCGTGACTTCGCCATAGCGCGCGAACATGATGTCGGCCAGCTGGCGGCGTTCCTGCGTCTCGGAGTCGCGCAGGTCCTCATCGGCCTTCAGGGAGGCATAGACGTAGACGCGGCCGGCCTTTCTGTAAGTGTCGGAGACGAAGCGGTAGGTGTTGTAAAGCGAGTCGGCGCTTTTCCCGAGCGAGCCGCGCATTCCGTCGATCTTGTCGAAATCGGCCATGACTTCATCGCGCGCGGTCTTCCAGGCTTCGACACTCGGGTAGAGGTCTGTCAGGTTCCAGGTGGCCTGCGGGTCGTCCGCATCGGCGGCCGAAGCCGGTGCCGAAACGAAGATGAAAACGAAAGCAAGCGGCAGTAGGCGTTTGTACATTCTGTTGTCCCCGGGGAATTGTTGAGCCAATAGACAGGTCTACATAGTGATAGTTTCGTCGATCATGACGCCGGTATCCGCGCCAGGCGCGGCACAGGATACGGGGCCGTGCCGATGATAACGATTGTGAGAAACCCTGATACGGTATGGGACCAACGCGGAGACGGGTGTCGCGAGCAAGGAGACGAAAATGCCGAGATTGATCGTCATTGTGATAGCCAGCCTGGTCACCGGGCTGGCCATTGGTGCCTGGTTTTCGGGGGACCCCGGGAAACCGGCGACCTCGCCATCGGTGGGTAGCGCAGCAGAGCACTTTGATCAATCGGCGACGCTGGATGAGCGCTTGCGCAGTCTCGAGCAGGTCATCGCCGACGAGCGTGCGGCGCGGCTGATTCTCGAGGACCAGTTGCAGATGCTGATTGCCGAGATCGAGCGTGTCGATTCCGGTGGGCCGGGCGTCGCCGCAGCTCGACCGGTCGAGGCCGCCGACGCGGAACGCGCGAGCGAACGCCGCTCGCGGCGGGATTTCGCGACAATGATGGGAAATTACCAGGATAAGCGCCTGAGGCGCCTGGTGGATGGCGGTTTCTCGGAGGACGAGGCGCGGCGCGTGCTGCGGCAGGAATCGGAAGCTCAGTTCAAGGCTATGCAGGCTGTCCATGACGCGCAGCGCAGAGGGGAGTCGCTGGACCCGTTCTCGACCCTGAACGGCCCGCAGTCGATTTTGCGTGCCGAACTCGGTGACGATGCTTACTCGCGCTATCTCGAAGCCCAGGGGCAGCCGACCGCGATCCAGATCACGCAGGTACTCGACGGGTCGCCGGGCAGCCGGGCAGGATTGCAGCCGGGCGACCAGATGATCAGTTACAACGGCGAACGCGTCTTTAGCGTGGCAGAGCTCCGTACGCTCACGATGCAGGGAACGCCCGGCGAGGACGTCGTCGTCGAAATCGACCGTGACGGCGTAAGGATGCAGCTCAGCCTGCAGCGCGGGCCCGTCGGCGTTACGGGATCCGGGGCAAATATGCGCGCGATGAACTGGTGGGGTGGTGGATAAAGCCGGCCGCGGGATGCAAAATGGCCACTTAACAAGAATTAGAGCGGTGCAAAGCCCTTGAGCGTACTTCGTTACACGATTCCCAACAGTTTCACGGCATTGAGCCTCTTGCTCGGCATTGCGTCGATCTTTACGACGCAACTTGGCGACCTGGAGCTGGCGGGGTGGATAATCGTCTGGTGCGGTCTGCTCGACGTGGTAGACGGTGTCTCCGCGAGACTGTTAAAGGCCACATCCAGTTTCGGGGCCGAGTTCGATTCGATGGCCGATCTCGTTGCATTCGGCGTGGCGCCGGCCGTGCTCATGCTCAATGCCGGGCTGCAGCTGGGTGGCATCGACGTCGAATCGGGGCAGTTTTGGGTGCTCCTCGCGGCGGTTGCCGTTTTTGCGCTCGCCGGCGCGATGCGCCTGGCTCGATTCAACCTGGTTTCGGATCAGCCGAGCACCGGTTGGTTCACCGGTATACCCATCACGGCCGCCGGTGGTGGCCTGGTCGCGCCGATTGTCCTGGTTCTGATCCACTATCCGGATGTCGCTGCTTCGTTACCGCTGCACCTGTACCTGCCCGTCATCATGTTTGTATTCGCATTGCTCATGATTTCGCGGCTGCGGTTTCCCAAGGCGAAGGTCCGCAAGAGCAATCTTTTTAATGCGTTCCAAATGGTTTCGATCTTGTTCGTGTACTACTGCGGTATCACTCGATCATGGCCCGAAATACTGCTCGGCATCGGCGTGATACTGCTGATCTCGGGCATTATCGCGGGTCGCATCACGCGCGATTCCTGATGCTGCGTTGCAAATCGGCAATTTTGCTGCTTTGCCTGGCAGCAGCGGGCCAAGCGGCCGAGCCGCAATTCTCTCCGGAAAGCTACGAGGCGCTCGACGGTTTCGTCGACGTCTACTGGGACGATACGCGTGGCCGCCTGTTCGTTCGTATCGACGAATTCGATTCGCCGTTCCTGTACCAGGCCTCGTTGCCACGCGGCATCGGCTCCAACGACATCGGCCTCGACCGTGGGCAACTCGGCGCGACGAAGGTCGTGCGTTTCCTGCGCAGCGGCCCGAAGGTGCTGCTCGTGGAAGACAATCTCCGTTACCGCGCCGCGAGCGACAATGCGGACGAGCGGCAGGCTATCGCCGAGTCTTTCGCTCGTTCGGTCATCTGGGGGTTCGAGGATGTTGATCCTGCCAGCGACTCCACGGTCGTCGATGCCACCGCATTCTTCCTGCGCGATTCGCACGGCGTATCTGCATGGTTGCAGGAACTCGACGAGGGCAGCTACAGCGTAGACGACTCGCGTTCGGCAATTTACCTTGCCAATACCAAGGCGTTTCCCGACAACACCGAGGTTGAGGCACTCATCACCTTTACGGGCGAACCGCAAGGGCCTCACCTTTCTACGGTCGTGCCGGACCCACGCGCCGTGACCGTGCACATGCGGCACTCGTTCATCCGCCTGCCCGACGATGATTACGAGCCACTGCCCTACGATCCGCGCAGCGGCGTAATTAGCCTGAGCTGGGGCAACGGTGGATTCGCGGACTACGCGACTCGCATCGGCGAATCGATGATGGTCGACTATGGTCGTCGTCACCGTTTGCAGAAGGCCGATCCCGAGGCCGCCGTCAGCGATGCGGTTGAACCCATCGTCTACTACCTCGATCGCGGAGCGCCCGAGCCTGTTCGGGCCGCGCTCCTCGAGGGCGCGAGCTGGTGGGACCAGGCATTCGCTGCGGCCGGCTATCGGAACGCGTTCCAGGTCAGGATGTTGCCCGAGGGTGCCGACCCGATGGACGTCCGTTACAACGTCATCCAGTGGGTGCATCGCTCGACGCGTGGCTGGTCGTACGGCGCGTCGGTACTCGATCCGCGAACGGGCGAGATCATCAAGGGCCATGTCACGCTGGGCTCACTGCGCGTGCGGCAGGACTACCTGATTGCCGAAGGATTGCTGGCGCCCTATGTAGATGACAACGTGCCGCTCGAGATGCTCGAGATGTCATTGGCGCGTATCCGCCAGCTATCGGCCCACGAGGTCGGACATACGCTGGGCTTCGAACACAATTTCGCCGCCAGTACCCAGGGCCGCGCGTCGGTCATGGACTACCCGTTCCCGCTTATCGGAATTGGTGACAATGGCGAGCTGGATCTGAGCGACGCCTATGACGACAGGATCGGCGCATGGGACAAGCGCACGGTTTTGTACGCCTACCAGGACTTTCCCGACGGGGTCGACGCCGACGCCGAGCGTCAGAAGATTATGAACGAGACGATATCGACAGGGTTCCGGTATGTCGCCGATAGCGACGCGCGCTCGCCGTCAACGTCGCATCCTGATGGAAATCTCTGGGACAACGGCGGCGATGCGATCGCCGAATTGGAACACCTGTTGCGCGTGCGCGAAATTGCACTGCAGCGTTTCTCGGAGCGCAATATTCGCATGGGCCGCCCGCTCGCGACGATCGAGGAAGCGCTCGTGCCCGTCTACCTGTTGCATCGGTATCAGATCGAGGCAGTCGGCAAACTCATAGCCGGCGAGTATTTCAGCTATGCCTTACGCGGCGACAATCAGGAGCCAGTCCGGCCTGTCGCCGTAGCTCGGCAGCAGCAGGCAATCGACGCGCTGATCGCGACGCTTGACCCGGCGGTGCTGCGACTGCCGCAGGACCTTGTCGACCGGATTCCGCCACGCGTTCCCAATGATCCGAAGTCGGCTGAGAACTTCCAGGGCGCCACGGGCATCAGTTTCGACCCGCTAGGGCCCGCGAAAAGTGCCGTAGCACTGACGCTGCAGGTCTTGCTTGACCCGACCCGGGCCGCGCGTCTCGAGCGTGCCGGCTCGATCGGCTTCGCGACTGTCGCACAGCAACTCCTGGACGAGAGCTGGTACGCCGACCCTGCAACGGGCATGGACGCTGCGATTCAGCGCCAAACCAACATGCAGGTACTGTATGGCTTGTTGGCGCTGGCCCTGGACGGCGGCGCCGACAGCGACGTGCGTGCCAGGGCATACGCCGCCATTCGCGAACTGGAGACCTGGTTGTCCCGACGCGGGCCGAACGATCGGGCGTTACGCGCGCAATTCCGGTTTGCGGAATACGAAATCGAGCGGCTCACGGACGACCCGGCCGCCATAGAGACGCTGGTTCCGGCTACGGTGCCGGCAGGTTCACCCATAGGTTCGACATCAGAATAGGCCATCAATCATGAACACCACCGTGACTGTTCTCATTGTTTACCTCGGGATACTTGCCGCGCTGGCGATCTGGAGCCGGAGGGAGACACATACCCTTTCGGGTTTCTACCTGGCCGGAAAGAAGCTGCCGTTCTGGGTCGTCGCGTTCAGTACCAATGCAACGGGCGAGAGTGGCTGGCTGCTGCTCGGCTTGTCGGGCATGGGTTACGCAGTCGGCGCCCAGGCTTACTGGGTGGTGGTTGGCGAGATCGCCGGCATCGCGCTGTCATGGGGACTCATCTCGCGGCGCCTCAAGAAATTTGGCGATGAGACGGACTCGATAACGGTGCCGGACGTGCTGGCGGCGAAGTTCGTCGACAAGTTGCACCTGATCCGCATTGTCGCCGTGTTGATCATCGTCGTCATGGTGACGACTTATGTGACGGCGCAGATGGTCTCGACCGGCAAGGCATTTTCGAGTTTTCTCGGAATGGACTACGGGACGGGCGTTATCGTCGGCTCGGTCTTCATCATCGGCTATACCTTCGTCGGTGGCTACAAGGCCGTGTCCTATACCGATGTCGTGCAGGGTGTGCTGATGCTGCTTGGCCTGATCGCCGTACCCGCCGCTGCAATCATCGCCGCGGGTGGCCTGGGCGAGGTCAAGAGCTCGCTGCAGTACCAGGATCCGGCATTGCTCGACATGTTCGCGTTTTCCAGTGGTCACGCCTGGATCGGTATTGCGAGTTTCGTGGCTATCGGGCTGCCGTTCCTTGGCGTACCGCAGCTGCTGATTCGCTTCATGTCGGCGCGCGATGACGGCGAGATCAGGAAAGCCCGCATCATGTCGATAATCGTCATGCTCGTGTTCACGGCCGGCGCTGTAACGGCAGGCGTCGCCGGCCGCGCGCTGTATCCGGGACTCGAGGACAGCGAGACGATCTTCCCCGTAATTTCGAACAACCTGTTCCCGCCGGTCATCTCGGGCATGCTGCTGGTGGTCGTGCTGTCAGCCATCATGTCGACGGTGGATTCGTTGCTATTGCTTGCGTCGTCGGCCGTTGTTCGCGACACCTACCAGAAGATCATGGGCAGTCCTGAGAGTGATTCCGTGCTCTCGAATTACGGCAAGGTAATCACTATTGTCATCGGCATTATCGCCGTCGTGCTTGGCGTGCAGGAGCCTCGCGTCATCTTCGACTTTGTGCTGGCGTCGTGGTCGGGCCTGGGTTCCGCTTTCGGGCCCGTCGTCATCGCGATCCTGTACTTCAAGCGTACGACCTGGGCCGGCGTCCTGGCAGGAATGCTCGGCGGCTTCCTCGCGAGCATCATCTGGCTGAGTTTCTTCAAGGCCGATTACCACGGCCTCTACGAGGCCATTCCGGGCTTCGTGACCGGCATGCTGCTGACCTACGGCGTGAGCATCATGACGAGCCGGGCAGAAGAATAGGGCGTTGATGTAACCAAACCCGCGCCCTGGCCCTATAAGTAGTCATCGGAACACGAAAAGAGGGCAATTCGATGCGACAACTTAAGATACTGGCGATCATACTGTTTCTCGCCTTGCCGACGCTGGCGTATGCCGACGTCGACAACATCCCGGGGACGGCGACCTGGTATTTCCACGCGGATTTTGACGCGATGCGAAAGGGCGGGGCGAGCAAGGAGCTTTACGACTGGGTTGACGGCGAGGTGTTCCAGGAAATCCGCAATGAGATCGGCATCGATTTCGACAAGGAGGCTCGGCAGCTGACAGCGTTTTCGGCCAACGAAGACGGCCCCGTCATCGTACTCGATGGCAAGATCAGCCAGGAAACCAAAGACAAGGTGCTGGCCATTGCTGCCATCGATGGCGAGCTCGAGACCTTCAAGGCCTCGGGCAAGGCCTATTACTTCTTCGACGGTGAAAGCGTCGATGAGAACGAGTCGGACAGTGACGACGCGGACAGCGACGATTCGGATGACGACAACATCGATATCGACATCGATTCACTCGAGGATGAGGCCTACGTCAGTGTTGCGCTGAAGAACAAGATCGTCATTACGAACACGCGTGCGCAGATGGAGGCGCTGCTCGATAACAATGGCAAGATCAGGTCAAAGGGCAGGGAAAAAGACGCGCTGCTCGTCTTGCGTGCCGAGCGCAGCCTGATCCAGGCCGGTGTCAACGCCAGCGAGATGCGGGTCGACGACGACGGCGACTGGGACTCGAACATTCTGAAGAACACCAGGCAACTCGCCGTGCTGCTGTCAGATCTTGGTGACAAGCTCGGTATTGAGGCGAAGCTTATGACGACGCAGCCCGAGATGGCAGACTCGATGGCGAGCATCGTTCGTGGCCTGATCAGTCTGCAGGCGTTCAACGACGACATGGATCCTGACGTGGCGTCGGTGCTGCAGAGTACCAAGGTCGATGTGGCCGACAGTACCTTGCAAATTTCGCTGGCGCTGGATCCGGATACCGTCGTATCTGCACTTGAGAACTGAAACACAATTAGTTGAAGCCGCCCAGGCGGGGTCCACGGAAGCGTTCGCGGACCTCGTCCGCAGTTACAGGGACAGGTTGTTGCGATTTCTCCTGACACGCTGTGCCACTTATGCGGACGCGGAGGATGCCTTGCAGGACACGCTGATCAATGCCTATCGCTACATCAACTCCTATGATGCGCGGTGGCGATTCAGCACCTGGCTGTATCGCATTGCGATCAATAATGCGGCCAAAATAAGGTCGCCCGACGTGATGGAACTCGGCGAACTTCGCGATGAAGAAAGCGATCCCCTGCTGCAGTGCATCAGCGATTCCGACACCGAGAATCTCTGGTTAAGCGCGCGACGGATTTTGAATGACGACGTCTTCGCGGCGATGTGGCTGCGTTATGCCGAAGACATGTCGGTGAACGACATTTCGAGGGCGCTGGATCGCTCCGCGTCCTGGACCAAAGTCAACCTGCTACGTGGCCGCCGTGCACTCGATGCCGGAATGAATGGGGGCCGAAACGAGAGTGAAGCTTATGGATAAACTAGCCAATCGACTTCGAGAGGACGCAGACAAGATCGAGGTCTCTGTGTCCGAAGAACTGGACCATCGCATTGCGGCGTCGCTGCAGGGCGTCACGCAGGAAGGCGTAGCCGGGAAGCCACGCGAGCGATCGCGACCGAGCGGATTCTGGTGGGCAAGTAGTCTTACGGGCATTGCTGCCGCCGCCGCCGTCATCGTGATCATCAACTTGCAGCAGGCTGAGGAACCTCCCCAGGCGACGCCAACCGACGTCGTCGCTGTCGTACCCGTCATCGACTGGCAAGCCGAAACAGCGGCATTGACGGGCCCGCTGCAGCAGGAACTCGAGAACCTGCAGGCCGATATCAGGAAGGCGGAAGAGAAGGTCAAGAAGGACATTGGCCTTTGATATTGTGGAAAATACCTACTGATTCCACTATTCTGGATGGCGGGGTGAGTCCGCTGTCCTTTATTTAGAATCAATGCAATAAGAACGGGACGGCGATCAGACAAAAAAAGAACACGAGGATCATGTATGCCTTTCGCTGTAGTCTTGATTCTGCTCGTCGTCGGTTCGATTCTCTTCCATCTCCTCAGTCCATGGACATTCACCGAACTCGCCTCCAACTGGGGCATGGTGGACTTCACCGTGGACATCACGCTCTACGTTACTGGCTTTGTGTTCGTTGCGGTCAACCTCTTCATGGCGTACTGCGTCATCAAGTTTCGGCACAAGAAGGACTCGCGCGCGACCTATGAGCCCGAGAACAAGCGCCTCGAAGCCTGGTTGACCGGCCTCACGGCCGTTGGCGTGGCCGCCATGCTGACGCCCGGTCTCTTCGTCTGGGCTGACTTCGTCGACGTGCCCGAAGAGGCGCACGTCGTCGAAGCCGTCGGGCAACAGTGGCACTGGACGTTCCGCCTGCCTGGCGAAGACGGCAGGCTGGGCGAGGTCGATGCCGAACGCATCAGCGATGACAATCCGTTCGGCATGGACCCTGAGGATCCGAACGGACAGGACGATGTGCTCATCTACAACGCTGAGATCCACATTCCCATCGACAAGCCCGTCAAGTTCCTGCTGCGCTCCAAGGACGTGTTGCATGACTTCGCCGTGGCACAGTTCCGCGTCAAGATGGATCTCGTCCCGGGCATGAACACGTTCCTGTGGCTGACACCGACGAAGGCAGGCCGTTTCGAAATACTCTGCGAGGAGCTTTGCGGTATCGCTCATCACACGATGCGCGGTGCGGTCATCGTTGACGAAGCCGACAATTACGACACCTGGCTCGCGAACCAGGTGACCTACGCGGAACTGAACGCGAAGGTCGCTGGCAACGCGGCCATTGGCGCAGCGCAGTACGGTGTGTGCGCGGCGTGCCACGGTCAGCAGGGCGAGGGCAACCTGGCCATGAATGCGCCGAAGATTGCGGGACAGAGCGCCTGGTACCTGAAGCGCCAGATCATGAATTACAAGAACGGCCTCAGAGGCACGCACGAGGGAGACACCTACGGCCAGCAGATGATTGGCATGGTGGCCACACTCGCTGACGAGCAGTCCGTCGATAATGTTGTCGCTCATATCACTACGCTCCCGGACACTCCGCCCGAGCAGACGATTGATGGCGACGTCACGGCCGGCGCGAAACACTACAACGTTTGTGCCTACTGCCATGGCAAGGACGGCATGGGCATCCAGGCGCTCAATGCGCCGCGAGCTGCGGGTATGTCCGACTGGTATCTTGCGCGGCAGCTGCAAAATTTCAAAGACGACGTCCGCGGCGCGCACCTCAAGGATTTTTCCGGCATGCAAATGGGTTTCATGGGCGACATCCTGCATGACGAACAGGCGATCAAAGACGTGGTCGCCTACATCAATACACTGCCGGCCGTTCGCGCGGAATCGGTCGCACAGAACCAGGGTACAGGGGGCACCTGATGGCATACGTTGCAATCGCAGATCGCGATCACGAACAGGAACATCACGATCCGCAGACGTTCATCACGAAATATGTCTGGAGCCAGGACCACA
>CAMYOJ010000053.1 GCA_947259985.1 uncultured Woeseiaceae bacterium | reverse complement strand
GAAAGGGCAAGTCGTCGCCCTGATGGGTGAAACGGGCCGTGCTACGGGCCCGAACCTGCATTTCGAAGTGCTGCACAACGGTCGGCGCGTCAATCCCGTCAATTTTATTCGCGAATCGTCGAAGTAATCTCGCTCGAATCCTAGTCCTGACATGGCGTAAACTCCGGGCGCCGTCGCCGGGTCCTTGTGAATTGCGAAAATGCCCATAAATCGCGGCATTAGAGTTAAAAATTGCCCCGCTACACCTTAGAATAGCGGCCTTTGTTTTACCGGGAGCCCTCTGTGGCCAAATTCCTGACGCGAATCTTCGGCAGCCGAAACCAGCGCCTGATCCGTGAGTACTCCAAGACCGTCCAGAAAATCAATGCACTCGAGGAAGGCCTGCAGGCGCTCGATGACACGGCGCTCAAGGCGAAGACGGCCGAGTTCCGGAAACGCTACGAGGACGGCGAAACGCTCGAGGCGCTGCTGCCCGAGGTATTTGCCGTTGCACGTGAAGCGTCCGTGCGAACGATGCACATGCGCCCGTTCGACGTGCAGCTCATCGGCGGCATGGTATTGCACGAAGGCAATATCGCCGAGATGCGCACGGGTGAAGGTAAGACCCTCATGTCGACCTTGCCTGCCTATCTCAACGCGATCAGCAGCGACGGCGTTCATATCGTCACCGTTAACGAATACCTGGCGCAGCGCGACGCTGACTGGATGCGGCCCATCTACGAGTTTCTCGGCCTCACGGTCGGTGTTTCGAAGAGCGGGCAGAGCCAGGAAGAAAAACGGGCCGCCTACGAAGCCGATATCACGTACGCGACCAACAACGAGCTCGGTTTCGATTACCTCAGGGACAACCTGGCGTTCGCAACTGCGGACAAGGTACAACGCAAGCTGAATTTTGCGATTGTCGACGAGGTCGACTCGATTCTCATCGACGAGGCGCGAACGCCGCTCATCATCTCGGGCCCGGCCGAAGCCAGTACCGATCTGTATGCGAAAATCAACAAGCTGATCCCGAAGCTCAGGCCACACAAAGAAACCGAGGAACCGACCAACTGGGACATCCCGGCCAATCGCGTGACGCTCGTCGGCGAGCGCGGTGACACGTTGTCCGTCGAGGGTGAAGACGGCGAGAAAACATCGGTTATGAAGCTCGAGCAGGCTGTTGCCATTGCCGAGGAACGCGATTGCGATGTGGTGCTCGTCGATGATTCCCAAAAGCCGTTTTCCTGCAAGCTCGTCACGCGCGGCGACTACACGCTCGATGAGAAAGCCAAGCAGGCGCATATGACCGAGGAAGGTCATATGAAGGTCGAGGGCCTCATGGCGCAGGCGGGGTTGCTCGTAGAAGGTGACAGTCTTTATGACGCTGGCAATATCCGCCTGCTGCATCACCTCAACGCCGCGTTGCGGGCTCATGCCATCTACCAGCGGGATGTCGACTACATCGTCAAGGATGGCGAGGTCGTGATCGTGGACGAGTTCACAGGGCGCACGATGCCCGGCCGCCGTTGGGGCGATGGACTCCACCAGGCCGTCGAAGCGAAGGAAGCCGTGTCGATCAAGCATGAGAACCAGACGGTTGCATCGATTACCTTCCAGAACTACTTCCGTCTCTACAACAACCTCTCGGGAATGACGGGCACGGCGGACACCGAAGCCTTCGAGTTCCAGCAGATTTACGGTCTCGAGGTGGTCGTCATACCGACGCACAAGCCGATGATCCGCGATGATCAGCCGGATCTCGTATACCTCACAGAGACGGACAAGTTCGATGCTATCGTCGAGGACATCGTCGAATGCAAGGAGAGCGGCCAGCCCGCGCTCGTAGGTACGACATCCATCGAAGCCTCGGAGCTGTTGTCGTCGTTTCTCAAGAAGAAGAACATCAAGCACCAGGTGCTGAACGCCAAGCAACACGAACGCGAGGCACAGATCGTGCAGAATGCGGGCCGCCCCGGCGCGATTACCATCGCCACGAATATGGCCGGTCGTGGCACGGATATCGTGCTCGGTGGCAGCCTCGACGCAGACTTTGCCAACGCCGGCGAGAATGCCGACGAGGAAGCGATTCGCGCAGAGTGGCAGAAGCGCCACGAGCAGGTCATCGAAGCGGGTGGCCTGCATATCGTCGGCACGGAAAGGCATGAGTCGCGTCGTATCGACAACCAGCTCAGGGGCCGCTCCGGACGCCAGGGCGACCCGGGTTCATCAAGATTCTACCTGTCAATGGAAGATACGCTGATGCGTATCTTCGGTGACCCCGAACGCACCAAGAGCCTGTTGTCGCGGGCCGGCATGCGCGAGGGTGAGGCCATCGAGAGCCGACTGCTAACGCGGCAGATCGAGCGCGCGCAGCGCAAGGTCGAGGCGCACAACTTCGATATTCGCAAGAACCTGCTCGAATATGACGATGTTGCCAACGACCAGCGCAAGGTCGTATACCATCAGCGTTCCGAACTCATGGATGCCGATGAGATCGCCGAATCGGTCGAAGCGATCCGCGATGAGGTCGTGGGAATGGCCGTGGAACAATACATCCCGCCCGACAGCCTGGACGAGATGTGGGACCCGGAAGGGCTGAGCAACGCGCTCGAGGCGGACTTTGGCGTGCGCCTCGATGTGGCTCGGTGGATCAGTGAAGAAAAGACGCTGGGCACGGACGGCATCGTGCAGCGCTGTATCGATGAAGTTGGCCAAGCGTACGAGAAGAAGGCCGATAACATCGGCCCGGAACTCATGCGCGGTGTCGAAAAGCAGGTGATGTTGCGGCAGCTCGACCACCACTGGAAAGAGCACCTCGCCGGCATGGACCACCTGCGGCAGGGCATCGGATTGCGCTCCTACGCGCAGAAAAACCCGAAACAGGAGTACAAGCGCGAAGCGTTTGAGATGTTCGGCGCGATGCTCGAACAGGTCAAACACGACACCGTCAGTATCCTGTCGCGCATCCGCATCCAGGGAGAGGACGATCTCGAAGAGATGGCCGCGCGCCGCGAGGCGGCTGAGAAAATGAAGTTCCAGCACGCCGAAGCATCTGCGCTGGGCGGGCCAGCGGCCGCCCAGGGCGGTGGCCCCGCCAAGGCTTCGGTGACGCCCTTTGTTCGCGACGGCCGCAAGATCGGGCGTAACGAACCCTGTCCCTGCGGATCCGGCAAGAAATTCAAGCAGTGCCACGGCAGGCTCAACCAGGCCTGATTGGCGATGAATCACTTTGATGTTGCTGCCGGCATCCTGTGCGACTCGTCCGGACGCGTATTGATCGCTGAACGGCTTGGTGACGGTCCCTTTCATGGAATGTGGGAATTCCCCGGCGGCAAGATCGGCGCCGACGAGACTGCGCCGGAAGCGCTGTTGCGCGAACTGGCCGAAGAACTCGGCATCGAGGTCACGGTGTGCGCGCCATTCATGAATTTGCGCCACGAATACGATGATCGCACGGTGGCGATCGAGTTCTTTATCGTCAGTGCCTGGAACAGTGAACCTGTTGGACGAGAAGGACAGGCCTTGCGCTGGGTGAAGCGCGATCAGCTCAGTTCGGTGGCCCTGCTGCCGGCTGATGAGCCGGTGATTGCCGCGCTAAGACAGAGTCACTAGCGCAAACTCAGCAAATCGATAACTGAAACGTTACGTCGTGGCCTGTCTGCACGGCGCGACTGTCGATCGCCGACCACTCGAGGAAACGTACCGTAAAACGATGCTGGCTGCCGCTGATTTCCGGAAACAGCCGGCCGTTCGCGGGCACGCTGACTCGTAGCAGGCGACAGTTGGTGTCTTTTTGCATGTTGTGCTGATACATGCCATTGATCGCCGTGCGCTCGCCCGGCTCGGAGCTTTCTCGTATCAGCCACATCACCTCGGTAACCGCGTCACAGATCGGGCGAATCGCCTCGATCCACTGCTCGAGGTCCTCGCGGCGGCGCTCTATCGGCTGCCGCAACCAGTGGTTGTACTCGGGCAGGTCGAACTCGCAGGTCCCGCCCGGAATGGAGCTGCGGTGCTTGATCGCGTTCAGGAACTCGCTGTCCTTCAAGGGCTGCAGGTAGCCGGTGCCAATGCGGACGATATCATCGCGGCTCGCGACCAGGTTCTGAACCAGTGCCTCGAGGCGGCTGACGTCGACGCCCGGCTGGCTCTGGAATCGCTCCAAAGCCGCGATCTGATGATCGAGCTCCTTGAGAACCTCGGCGCGGACGTCACCGCGGGACAGCATGGCGAGAAAATCGAGAAGCGTGGAGATCGTGGCGCGCGTAGCCCAGTCCGCGTCGCTGTCGCTGTTATACAGTATCTGCTGATAGAGGAATTCGAGGCGCAGGAAAGTCCGCATACGCTCCGATAGCGGCTGCTCGTAATGAGCGGTCTCGGCGACCGCCTGTGCCGCAATTTCCCCGGCAGGTTTAGCCATGCGGCTATTCTGCGCCACGGCGTGCTGCGTGGCAAATTTGCCGCGACGCTGCGGGGTATTCAGGCTAGAATTCAGCGCTCTTTAGCCGACCGGGAACCTGTTGCGAATGGACACTGCCTTGCCACGAAACGAAGACAGCGTACGAAAAGTCGTCGTTTTGGGTGCCTGGTTGCTGCTGTTCCTCGTCTGCATAATCGCGTACTTGCCGGGACTCGAAGGACCCTTCGTGCTCGACGATTTCGGCGTGGTTACCGGCCTCGGCGATCGCGGTGGCGTTAGCAACTGGGAGACGTTCAGGGCATTCGTTTTTGGCGGCAATTCCGGGCCAACCGGCAGGCCGGTCGCGATGGCGACATTCCTGATCGACGCGAACAACTGGCCTGCGGATTCGTTTCCATTCAAGCGCACCAACCTGATTCTCCACTTGCTTAATGGCGCCCTGCTGGCGCTCGTCATCAGGCAGCTCCTCGGCTTGTTGCAGTATGAACAACGACAGATTCGCTGGATTACGTTCCTGTCCGTCGCGTGCTGGTTACTGCATCCCTTCCTCGTATCGACAACGCTCTACATCGTGCAGCGCATGGCGCAACTTGTGGCATTGTTCTCTTTCGCGGGCATCGCCGTGTATCTTTACGGCCGATCGCTGCTCGAACGCAACAAGACGCAGGGCTACGTCGTAATGAGCTGCGCTGTTGCAGTATTTTCTTTGCTCGCATTCTTGTCGAAAGAGAACGGCATGTTGTTGCCGATGTTGATCGGCACCATAGAGATAACCGTCATTGCCAGCCAGCGTCACCGGCTGCTGGCGCTCAGCAGGCTCTGGGTATTCGGGTTTCTCGTTTTGCCTGCCGGCGTGGTCGTAACTTACCTGCTCAGGCAGGTTTTCAATGACAGTTTCTTCGACATCCTGGTACCGCGAGATTACAGTCAGTACGAACGGCTGCTGACACAATCCCGGGTCATGGTCGACTATCTGCAGCACTGGTTTATTCCGAACCTGTACACGACCGGCGTTTTCCAGGATCACTTCATCAAGTCCACCGCGTTACTGTCGCCAATCACAACACTGCTCAGCACCTTGTTGCATGTCGTACTGATCGCGACCGCATTTGCGAAGCGCAAACGCTGGCCACTGTTTGGGCTTGCCGTTCTGTTTTTCTATACGGGCCATCTGCTCGAATCTACCGTCGTCAGCCTGGAACTCTACTTCGAGCACCGCAACTACCTGCCTGCCTGTTTTCTGTTCCTGCCGCTAATCGCGTGGTTGCAGAGCAAGACGAGCTGGCCGCGTTTTGCCGTGGCGGTGCTGGCTATCACGTTGATTTTTGGTGGATTTTTGCGCTATTCGGCCATTGTCTGGGAGAGCTTTCCGAGCATGGTCGAAGCGTCTGCCCGCAAGGCGCCAACTTCGGCACGAGCACAGGGGCAGCTCGCGACACAGTTGTTCAATTCGGGAGAGCCCGACAGAGCATTGCTGGTGCTCGACCGGGCGATAGAGGTCATTCCGGACGACAAGCCGCAGTTGCTATTGAACCGCCTGATTATCCTCTGCGAGCAGAATGCGCTCGAGGCCGAAGAGCTCGAGCAAACGGCGCGCATCGTGTCCTCAAAGCGATATGATCCAAGGCTCCTCAACACCTATACAAAATTCGTGACGAAGGTTATCGAGAAACGCTGTCCCGCGATTTCAATCGAGAGTCTGCGGCCGATGTTTGCCGACATGCTGAAGGTGCCGGAAAACGCGGATCCGAAGTCCCTGTTGTACGCGCAGATCATGTATCTGAGCGGGTACGTCGACACATTTTCAGGCAAGCCCGAAGACGCAATGGCGGCATTCGAGAAGTCGCTTGCAGCGAGGCGCGGAGCCAGCCACGCAATGCTCATGGCGGCCCAGATGGCGACGAATGGCTACTATGACGAGGCGCTCCATCTGTCCGACGTTGCGCTTCTGCAGTTGTACGACGAGCGGTTGTCGACTCTGACGGGAGGACGCGTCAGCGAAGCGGATATCAGGGCTTTTCAGGACGTTGTGCGTGCCGATCGGCACGCCGCGCAATCCGGCGATACTTCCGGTCCAGAGACTTAACCCGCCGTCGGGTTTCCTCCAGGCTGCCGTCGTTCTCGATGAGGTCATCTGCGATAGCGAGGCGCTCGGCACGACTCGACTGCGCCGCCAGGATACGCCGCGCCTGCTCCTCCGTTTCCGTGTCACGAGCGAGCAATCGCCTGATCTGCGTCTGCTCATCGCAGTCAACGACCAGGATACGATCGACGGCGTCCTTCAGCCTTGAACCGATGAGCAGCGGAATCACGATGACCTGGTAGGGCCCGCCTGCCGCATCGGACTGCCGCAACGTCTCTTTTCCGATGCGCGGGTGCAGGATCGCTTCCAGATCGGCCCGGGCCCGCTCGCTGGAGAAGATGTGTTTGCGCATACTGGCGCGATCGAGCTTGCCGTCGGCAGTGAGCATCGAATCGCCGAAGCGTTCGCGGATCTCCTTGAGGGCAGGCTTGCCTGCCGCGACGATCTCACGCGCAATCAGATCGGTGTCGATAATCGGGATTCCGAGTTCCGCAAACATATCGGCAACGACCGATTTGCCGCTCGCGATCCCGCCGGTCAATGCCACTCGAAATGGCGCGATGTCGCTACGCCCGCTCACTCAGAGCATGAGGTCAAGGTAAAGATTCTTGATCTGCTCGCCCCAGATCATGCTTATCCAGCCAGCCGCAGCGAGGTAGGGTCCAAACGGGATTGGCACGCTGCGGTCGTGACGCTTGAAGACCATCAGGCTGATGCCGACGATAGCCCCCACCAGGGCGGACATCAGGATGATCATGGGCAGCTGCTGCCAACCAAGCCAGGCGCCCAGCGCGGCGAGCAACTTGAAGTCACCGTAGCCCATGCCCTCCTTGCCGGTCACGAGCTTGAACAGCTGATAGACGGCCCACAGACTCAGGTACCCCGCCATCGCGCCGACAATCGCGTCACGCGGCGCTATGAACAGTGTCTCGCTGCCGGTCACGGGATGGAACAGGCTCATCGCGAGTCCGAGCCACATCAGGGGCAGGACGATGGAATCGGGAATGAGTTGCGTGTCGGCATCGATCATGCTGATGGGTATCAGTGTCATTGTCAGGATGATTGCCATTACGGCCTCGATACCGACGCCGAATTGCCAGGCGCAGATTGCGGCCATGATCCCTGTCATCAGCTCGACAGTCGGGTAGCGGGCGGATATCGATTCCTTGCAGTTCGCGCATTGGCCGCCGAGCAGCAGGTAACTGACCACGGGAATGTTCTGCCACGCAGCGATCATGTGGCCGCAGGATGGACAGCGTGAGCGCGGCACGACGAGGTCAAAGCGACCTTGCGGTAATTCCTGCTCCGGCGGCGTCCTGCAGAGTTCCTCGCACTGCTCGCGCCAGTCGCGTTCCATCATGAGCGGCAGGCGGTGAATGACGACATTCAGGAAACTACCAATGACGAGCGCAAACGCAAACACAACGCCGACAAAAAGCAGCGCTGACTCAGCAAACAACTCGACCATGCAGCACCTCCAGCGAACCAGCCGACAGCGTAAATGAAAACGGCGTTCGGAGGAAACTCCGAACGCCGTCCTTTTTCAATTTTCGGGTTGTACTAGACCACGGCGCCGAGTTTGAAGATCGGCAGGTACATGGCGACGACCAGGCCGCCCACGAGTACGCCGAGAATTGCCATGATCATGGGTTCCAGCAGGCTGGACAGGTTATCCACGGCGTTGTCGACGTCTTCCTCGTAGAAGTCTGCGACCTTCGCTGACATCTCATCCAGGGAGCCCGACTCCTCTCCGACCGCGATCATCTGAATCACCATGTTCGGGAACAGGTCCGTGTTTTCCATCGACTGTTGCAGACGTTGGCCCGTGGCGACTTCGTCGCGCATTTGGAGAACGCCCAGTTCGTAGACGATATTGCCGGTGGCCCCGGCAACTGACTCGAGTGCTTCGACCAGCGGCACGCCGGCGGCAAACATAGTCGACAGAGTACGCGCGTAGCGGGCAATCGACGCTTTCTGCATGATCGGACCGACTACCGGCACCTTCAACATCATGCGATCGAGAAAGTGGCGGAACGGGCGGGATCGCTTCTTGAAATAGAGAAACGTAGCCACGATCGCGACGCCAATGACCACGATATAGAATCCCTGTGCTCTCACAAATGCCGACAGGTCGATGACCATTCGCGTAAACGTCGGCAAGTCGGCACCGAATCCGCGGAACAGGTCTTCGAACGACGGGATAACGAAAACCAGCAGAATCGTCGTGACGACAAACGCGACGACCAGCACGGCTGCGGGGTAGGTCAGGGCTTTCTTGATCTTTTTCTTGATCGCCTCGGTCTTTTCCTTGTAGGTCGCGATCTTGTCCAGCAAGGTCTCGAGGGCACCTGCCTGCTCGCCGGCCTCGACCAGGTTGACGAAAAGGTCATCGAAGTACAGCGGCTGCTTGGCCAGCGCTTCGGCGAGTGCGCTACCGCCTTCGACGTCGGCCTTGACCGCCAGAATCAGTTTCTGCATGGCGGCGTTTTCGTGGCCGTTGCCGACGATTTCGAAGGCCTGCACGAGTGGGATGCCGGCAGCGAGCATCGTGGCCAGCTGACGACTGAAAATAGCGATATCGGCCGTCGTAATCTTGCTCGCGCCCGAGAACATTGACTTGCGCTGCTTGCGAATCCGCGAAGGAACTACGCCCTGTCGCCGCAAGTCCGCGCGTACCGTCGCCTCATCCGCCGCAAGGCTCTTGCCTTTGACCCTCTTGCCGTTCCTGTCGGTTCCTTCCCACAGAAAGGGCGTGCTCATTACTGCTGTCTCAGCCATCTTTCTCGTCCGTTAGCTAAAGGTTTTAACTACTCAATTGTAACCCGGTTGACCTCTTCAAGGCTGGTAACCCCGCCCTTGACTTTGTTCAATCCGGCCTGTCTCAAATCGATAACCCCCTCCTTGCTGGCCTGTTGCGCAATCTGCATGGCATTACCGCCTTCCATGATGAGGCGCCCCATGGTTTCGGACACTTCCATGACCTGGAAGATGCCGACGCGTCCCTTGTAGCCGTCGTTGCAGGACTTGCATCCCTTCGGCCCGAATATAGTCAGGCCACTTTTTATTTCTTCCTTGCTGAAGCCCTCCTTCAACAAGGCCTCTGCCGGAATATCCCTGACTTCCTTGCAGTTGTCGCAGAGGCGGCGCGCCAGTCGCTGCGCGATGATGAGGCTGATCGAGGTCGCGATTGCGTAGGGCTTGACGCCCATATCGACCATACGCGTCAGCGTCTTCGGCGCATCGTTGGTATGCAGGGTCGACAAAACGAGGTGACCCGTCTGCGCCGCCTTGATCGCGATCTCCGCGGTCTCGAGGTCACGTATCTCACCCACCATGATTATGTCCGGATCCTGTCGCAGGAAGGCCTTGAGTGCTGACGCAAAAGTCAGGCCGACCTTCGGGTTGACGTTGACCTGGTTGATGCCGGGCAGGTTGATTTCCGCCGGGTCCTCGGCCGTCGAGATATTTCGATCTTCGGTATTGAGTATGTTGATACCCGTGTACAGCGAGACCGTCTTGCCGGAACCCGTCGGGCCCGTTACAAGGATCATGCCGTAAGGCTTGGCCAGGTGTTTCTCATAGAGTTTGCGCTGACCGTCCTCGTAGCCCAGCATCTCGATGCCGAGCTTGGCACTCGACGGATCGAGAATACGCAACACGATCTTCTCTCCGAACAGCGTCGGGCAGGTATTCACACGAAAGTCGATGGCGCGATTCTTGGACAGGCGCATCTTGATACGGCCGTCCTGCGGTACGCGGCGTTCGGCTATGTCCATGCGCGACATGACCTTGAGGCGTGCGCAGACCTTGTTGGCGAGCACTACAGGCGGCTTCGCGACTTCCGACAGCACGCCGTCGAGTCGCGTCCTTACACGGAAAAACTTCTCGTAAGGTTCAAAGTGTACGTCAGACGCGCCGCGCTTGATGGCATCCAGCAGGACCTTGTTGACGAAACGAACAACCGGTGCATCTTCGATGTCGTCACGCGCGACGTCTTCCTGTTCGGCCTCCTCGCCACTTACGTCGAGGTTCTCGAGATCGAAATCGTCGTCGTCGAGATCCGACATGGACGTATCGACGGCCTCAATGGCCTGGCCGATGCGCTCCTCGAGCTTGTTCTGCTCGACCACCACGGGGTCCACGCGCAGGCTGGTCGCGAACTTGATGTCGTCAATGGCCTGCAGGTTGGTCGGATCCGAGATGCCGAGGAACAGGCGCTGGCCGCGTTTCACGAGCGGCAACACGCGGTGCTTGCCGATCAGCTTCTGATCGACGGCCCGGATGACGTCGAGATCGATCTCGACGGCTTCGAGATCGAGCAGCGGTACACCGAATTCATGAGAGGCGGCGACAGCGATCGCCCGCGGATCCGCCTTGTCGGCGCCCACGAGATAGGCGATGAGCGGCAGGCCCTCTTTCTTGGCGGTTTCAGTTGCCTCCTGGAGCTGGTCCTCGGAGATGATACCGTCCTGGACCAGTCGTCTCGGCAAGCCTGCAAGATTGGTTTGGGAAGCCGTCGCTGCCATAATTTAGTCGGATTGTCGCCAGTACCTGAACGTCACAGTCTTACTTATCGAAGTCCCCGATTCAACTGGATTTTGTGCGGGGGTTCACAGTTACGCGATTTGATTAAGTCAAACGGCGCTGTGCCGTGATCAACATCGCCAAATCGAGATTTTTCCGGACTCCGGCGATGGTCTCTAATGGGACCGGAGTCGCATCGGGCGGGCTGTCAGGGGCGGCAGGACCTGGGCAGGTAACGGTCCGGCAACGTCGGTGGCAGGTACGCAGCGGTATTGCCGCCGCCATCCGTCATAAGGGCGGCGCCTCCGCCGGGGGGCGCTGCGGCGCCGCAACGCCATATTACTGTGCCACCCGGGGAAACGTAGGGCGTAAATGAGAAGACGTCGCCGAAAACGTCGGCGTGAGCCTTGTTACCCATCGTGATATCGACCCTGCCGTCGACGACGTTGACCTGGGAAACGTAGCTGCCGCTGGTATCGGTGGGTGGTATCGTCATGCCCGCTTCCGCACGGCTGGCCGGGGGTCGTCCCAGGGTCAGGAACGAATCGACGATCGGCGTCTTCGCGTGTCCGCCGAAGTTCACTGCTTCAGCGACCTGCGCGCGAATCGTATAAGTCTGGTAGATCGATACGGCGAGTGACGCCAGGATTCCTATGATCGCGACGACGATCATCAGCTCAATCAGGGTAAATCCTTTTTCGTGTCGCGCCGATTGGGTGCTCATGTCAACTACGGTTCCTTTTGCCGTGCAATCTGGGCCGTGCAATCTGGAATGCTCGCTCTTTCAAGTTTCCTGCGGCACTACCGATGACCGGCATTCCTGGAACGTTAGAGTCTTGATCCAAAAAGGCCCCGGATGTCCGGGGCCTTCTTAAACTAGCATGTCGCGAGATTTTCCCGCAATGCTTTACTAGCGGCAAGTCGCCGGGCGGTACTTCGGCGCAACGTTGCCAGCGCCAGCCGGGCATGACCAGACAACGCTGCCCGCGGTCGTTACAGCCGACAGAATGAGCGTCTTGCTCTGGATCGCGGGATGGGCGTCCGAGCCGGCAGCGCCGTAGGTGATCAAGAGCTGGCCGGCAGTCGCACTCGCATCAACGGATCCGGTGTACTTGCCGTTGATGCTGGCGGGCAGCGAGATGCCTGCCTCGGCGTTATTGGCCGGGAAAGCGCCCCGGTCCATCGTGAACTCACTGAGAGCGGCCTTGGCACCACCAGCCAGCGTCAGGCCTTCAGATACCTGCGCGCGGATCGTGTAGTCCGAGTAAGCCGGAATCGCGATGGCGGCCAGGATACCAATGATCGCAACAACGATCATGAGTTCGATAAGCGTAAAACCTTGTTGCTTCTTCATCTCTTCGTCTCCATGAATTTGAGAGTATGTGACTTCAAACGGCGAAATCGCCTGTACCAGAGATAAAGCAAGGGGCGTGCCAACTTCTGGAAATAACGCCTATCTCATTGAAAAAACAACAAGTTTTTGAGAAAGGACCGCAATAAACCTGTTCTTTTCGGCCCACAGCGTCGGTAAAAGGTGACAATCGTGTCGGCCAGGCGACGGACGGCTGTCAGAATGTGACCAAAATTGTCACTCGATGCCGAGTTTCTTGATGCGGTACCTGAGCTGACGGAAGGACAGCCCCAGCAGCTTGGCGGCCTGGGTCTTGTTGTACCGGGTCTTCTCGAGGGCTTCGACGATGGCCTGGCGTTGTATATCTTCCACCTGGTCGCCGAGTTTGCCGCCGAGGGCCGGCATCGATGTGCTGCTGTCCGAGGATTTGCGCATCTGCAGGTCGCCGGCCATGATCCTGCCGCTGGTACACAGCGTCACGGCGCGTTCGAGCATGTTTTCGAGCTCACGGACGTTACCCGGAAACTCGTATCTCAAGAGGGCCGTGCGTGCGTCATCGTCGAGTGTTGCAGATGAATCCATGCGCTCGAGGATGTAGTCGGCGAGCATCAGGACGTCGTCACCGCGTTCCCTGAGCGCAGGTACGTGCAGCTCGATCACGTTGATGCGATAGAAGAGGTCCTCGCGAAACTCCCCATCCGCAACCATTTGCGACAGGTTGCGATGCGTCGCCGACAGGATCCGTACATCCACGGTTTCTTCCTGCGATGCGCCCACGGGCCGCACCTTCTTTTCCTGGATGACACGCAGCAGCTTCACTTGCATACCAAGCGGCAGGTCGGCGATTTCGTCCAGGAACAGGGTGCCGGCCTCGGCACATTGCAGCAGACCGGCCTTGTCGTTGACCGCGCCCGTAAAGCTGCCCTTGCGATGGCCGAAAAACTCGCTTTCCATGAGCTCCGCGGGGATCGCACCACAGTTGACCGGCACGAACGGCCCGTCGGCCCTCGGGCCGCTGCCGTGAATGAGTCTTGCTACCAGCTCCTTGCCCGTTCCCGACTCACCTGATATGTGGACGGGCGCCTGTGATCGCGCGACCTTGTCGATCATCTCGCGCAGCTCGTCCATGCGTGGAGAGTTTCCCATCAGCCGCGACCGTTCCGCGTGCCTGGCAGCGCGCACACGCAAAGCGTTCTCGACGATATTCCTGAGGTTCGCGAGGTCCAGCGGCTTGGATATGAAATCGAAAGCGCCAAGCTTCAGCGCTTGCACGGCCGTCTCTACATTTCCGTGCGCGGTAATCACGGCCACGGGAACGCTCGCCGCATGCGTTTGCATCCAGTTAACGAGTTCGAGGCCGTCTCCGTCAGGCAGCCGCATATCGGTCAGGCAGATATCGAATTCGTGCTCGCCCAGCAGTTTCTTGGCGGCGCCGACGTCCGCTGCCGATTCGGTGCGAATGTCCATGCGCCCCAGCGTCAGCGTAAGCAATTCACAAATGTCCGGCTCGTCATCGATGACCAGCGCCAGCGGTTGATTCATGTTTCGTCCTGTGGTTCCCAGCGATCCGGATCCGCGAATACGATACGAAAGATACTGCCTCCGCCGGGACGGTCAAGGTACAGCAGCGTAGAACGGTTGAGTTCGCAGAGCTCGCGAGAGATATACAGGCCAAGCCCCGTGCCGCCCGAGCGAGCTGTGAAAAACGGTTCGAAGATCTTGTCGGCGGTGGCCTCGTCGACGCCTAATCCACAGTCGAGGACCTCGAGAAACGGGCGACTCTGCATGCGACCGGCATTTACTTCGACGAGGATACCGCCGGTTTCGCTGGCGTATTTGACGGCGTTATCACACAGATTCCACATGACCTGGCGCAGGTGACTGCGGTCCATGCGTACGACAATATCGCCGGGAACGTCCCCGATCGTGAATTCGCCCTCCTGTAATTCGAGCGTGCGTACGAATTCGACCGCGAAATCGTCGAGCCAGCCCTTCAGCGGAAAGCGCTCGGGGCGGCTGGATTCGCGCCGCGACAGCTGCAGCACGTTGTCGATGATATGGCTGACGCGGCCAGAATGCGTCTTGATGATCTCTGTCAGCCGCTTGTCGTCGTCCGTGAGTCCTGCGGACTCCTGCAACAGCTGGGCGGCATGGCTCATGGCGCCTACGGGGTTGCGAATTTCGTGGGCGATGCTCGCGCTCAGGCGGCCGAGGGACGCGAGCTTGGACTGCTGCACGCGCGCATTCATGATGCTCACGTCCTCGAGGAAGATCAGTATCGGTCCGCTCCTTTGTCCCTCCTTGCCGAGTGGCGCCAGGTGCGCCGTTATGCGCACGTTGTTGCCCTCGCTGATCAACGTGAATTCGGCGTGTGACGACAAGCCACTGTCGCCGCGCCAGCGTTCGATGTATTCGGCGAGCGGCTCCGAAAACGCCCCGAGCGGTGCTCCGGACGCCGCGCCGCCGGTACCCAGTAACTGCATCGCCGAGCTGTTGATCAATCGCACTGAATCGTCCGCGTCTACGACGACGATACTCTCCCGCAAATGCTGCACGATGTAGTCATTGAGTTCGGAGATATTTTGCAGGTCGATGCCGAATTTGCGCGCCAGCGCCTCGCTGGCCTGGATCCGGCGTGCCAGCGGCTGAGCCGCGAGCGCCATCGCGAACAGAATGGCGCACAGGATGCCGGCCGCCGGGTAGTTGACGCCGGTTTCGAAGCCACTTAGCTGGGCGAGAGCCTGCTCCCCGAGGGTTGCGAAAGTAGCGAATGCGGCCAGGATGACCGGGTACTGGATCGGCAGGACGAGGCTGCCGGCGCCGATGAACACGACGAGGAGCCCGCCGAGGCCGCTCGAAATACCGCCGCTGGCGTGCATCAACGTGACGACGGCCACGACGTCCACGAAGATCTGGGCTGTCCCGAGGGCGCCGATCGCGATCCATCGCTGACGCAGG
The DNA here is from genome assembly GCA_947259985.1 of uncultured Woeseiaceae bacterium. Lineage (GTDB taxonomy): Bacteria > Pseudomonadota > Gammaproteobacteria > Steroidobacterales > Woeseiaceae > UBA1847. Next base: position 6,010 of record CAMYOJ010000053.1, on the reverse strand, counting down.
GCCATGGCCAGGAATGCAGCGAATACGAGGTAGCCGGCGGCCGTCGCTGCGAACAGCGTCGGATAAGCGTGGCCGAAAAACCGCGGATCGGTGGGCGCGAAGAACAAGCCCAGTAGCGCCATCGCGATCAGCAGGCGGAACGCATTCAGGGTGACAAGGACGCGCCATGTCAGATCGGGCTCTTCGATCGCGCGCTGCAAGAGCGCATTGCGGCTGCCGCGAAAAGTCCGCCTTAGTAAGGAATCGGTCTGTGCCTCATTCATTGAAGATCGGGTGCGTCAAGCGGGTCGCGTCGTGCCAGGTTGCGCCGATTGTAGACTGAATATGGACAAGGGTCCCGCAAACCTCCAAAATACGGCGACTTTTTCGTGCTGATCGCGGAACCCTCGCCAGCACAACGGCCCACAATTCAAAGAAAACAAAACATGAATCTCCACGAATACCAGTCGAAACGCTTGTTCGCCGACTACGGAATTCCGGTGCCGCGTGGCATTCCGGCCGATTCGCCGAACGCCGCCGTCAAAGCGGCCCAGGAGTTGGGAGGCGATCTCTGGGTCGTCAAGGCGCAGGTACACGCCGGCGGGCGCGGCAAAGCGGGCGGCGTCAAGCTTGCGCGCAGCCTTGATGAGGTTCGTGAATACACGGACACGATGCTTGGCAGTATTCTCGTCACCCACCAGACGGGGCCCGAGGGCCTGCCCGTGAATACGGTGTATGTGGAGCAGGGATCCGATATCGATCGCGAACTCTATCTGAGCATGCTCGTGGACCGAGAGGTCAGCCGCGTGTCATTCATAGCCTCGGCTGCGGGCGGCATGGATATCGAAAAAGTTGCCGAAGAGACGCCCGAACGGATCTTCTCGGTTGCCGTATCGCCGGACGCCGGCTTGCAGGACTACCAGGCGCGGCAGCTCGCGTTCGGCCTGGAACTGGACAAGATGCAGATGCGGCAGTTCGGCAATCTCGTCAAGAGAATGTACCAGCTGTACCTCGATTCCGACGCCAGCCTCATAGAAGTGAACCCGCTGATCACGACCAAGGCGGGCGATATCGTCGCGCTCGACGGCAAGATCAACATCGACGGCAGCGCGCTGTTTCGGCAGCCGAAGATCGCCGAACTGCGTGACAAGTCGCAGGAAGACGAGGCCGAGCGCAAGGCCGCCGAACACGACCTCAATTACGTTTCCCTCGATGGCAACATCGCGTGCATGGTCAATGGCGCGGGGCTCGCCATGGCGACGATGGACCTGATCAAGCTGCACGGGGGCGACCCGGCGAACTTTCTCGATGTCGGCGGAGGCGCAACGGCGGAGCGCGTCGCGGCAGCCTTCAAGCTGATCCTGTCCAACGACAGCGTCGAGGCGATCCTCGTCAATATTTTCGGCGGCATCGTGCGTTGCGACCTGATAGCCGAGGGCATTATCAGTGCCGTCAGGGAAGTCGGCGTGAGTGTGCCTGTCGTGGTGCGCCTCGAAGGCACCAACGTCGACAAGGGGCGTGAGCTGCTGGCGAACAGCGGGCTCGACATCATCGCGGCCGAGGACCTCACCGACGCGGCAAAAAAAGTGGTTGCCGCGGCAGCCTGACGAGTAAAACCAATGAGCATACTGGTCAACAAAGACAGCAAGATCCTCTGCCAGGGCATTACGGGCAACCAGGGTTCCTTCCATACCGAGCAGTGCATCGAATACGGCACCAACGTCGTTGCAGGCGTGACGCCGGGTCGTGGCGGGCAGGAACATCTCGGAGTGCCGGTCTATAACACGGTGCGTGACGCGGTTGACGATACGGGCGCCGACGTCAGCATGATCTATGTACCGCCACCGTTTGCGGCCGATGCGATACTCGAGGCGGCGGATGCCGGTGTTGACCTGATCGTGTGTATCACCGAGGGCATTCCGGTCAACGACATGGTCAAGGTCAAGTCCGCGCTGCGCGATTCCGATTGCCGGCTGATTGGCCCGAATTGCCCGGGAATCATTACGCCGGAAGAGTGCAAGATCGGCATCATGCCCGGGTTCATCCACAAGAAAGGGCGCATCGGCGTCGTATCGCGTTCCGGAACGCTAACTTACGAAGCCGTTTACCAGACGACGACGAATGGTCTCGGCCAGACGACCTGCATCGGCATCGGCGGCGACCCGGTGCGCGGCATGAACTTCATCGACTGCCTCGAGCTTTTCGAGGCTGACCCGGATACGGATGGCATCATCATGGTCGGTGAAATCGGCGGCACGGACGAGGAGGCGGCGGCCGAGTTCATCCAGAGCAACGTTTCCAAGCCGGTGGTTGCCTACATCGCCGGCGTCACGGCACCGCCCGGCAAACGCATGGGTCATGCCGGCGCCATCATCGCGGGCGGCAAAGGAACCGCAGAAGACAAGTTCAAGGCGCTCGATGCTGCTGGTGTAACGACAGTGCGCTCGCCAGCCGAGCTGGGCTCGAAGATGCAGGAAGTCATCGCCGGCTAGAATCGCCGCGAGCCGATGGACACCACGGTCAAAGTTGCGCTGGCACAAATCGATCTCGCCGTCGGCGACGTGGCGGGCAACACGGCGAAGATCATTGCCTTTGCGAGTCGTGCCCGGGACGAGGAACGCGCGGATCTCGTCGTATTTCCCGAACTCAGTATCTGCGGATACCCACCCGAGGATCTGTTGCTACATGCCGGGCTGCGCGACGCCGTAGCCGCGGCGATCGCGGAGATCAGAAACAAGGTCTTCGGCATTGCCGTGCTGATCGGTTTTCCGGAGTACGAGGAAGAACTCATTTACAACAGTTGCGCCGTGTTCCTCGACGGTCACACGATCGCGAACTATCGCAAACACCTGTTGCCGAACTACAGTGTTTTCGACGAGGAACGCTACTTCACGGCGGGCAAGGAAGCGGCCGTCTTCAAACTCAAAGGAATTCGTTTCGGCGTGACGATATGCGAGGACATCTGGCACCCGGCGCCGATGGCCGCCAGCCGCAGCGCCGGCGCCGAGTGCGTCATCGCAATCAATGGATCGCCCTACGAAGTCAACACGCAGGGCCGCCGCGAGCAGGCCATGAGGAAGCGCGTGCGGGAAATTGGCGTGCCTGCAGTCTACGTCAACATGATCGGCGGTCAGGATGAGCTGGTATTCGACGGCGGCTCGTTTGTCATGGACCGGGAAGGTGATGTGCGCTTCAGGGCGCCGGCGTTCGTGGAGGACCTTTATACGGTCGAACTCGAAGGCACGGCGGCGGGCGTGATAGCCGCAGAGGGAGATTGCGCCGCTGCCTTGTCTACAGAGGAAAGCGTCTACCGCGCGCTCGTGACAGGCACTCGCGATTACGTCATGAAGCACGGTTTCTCAGGAGTCGTCATCGGCTTATCGGGCGGCATCGATTCCGCCCTGGTAACGGCAATTGCCTGTGACGCGATCGGCGCCGAGCGCGTCGGGGCCGTCATGATGCCGTTCCGTTACACCTCGAACATCAGCCAGGAAGATGCCGCGAAGCAAGCCGCGACGCTCGGGATTCGCTACGACGTAATACCAATCGAGCCCATGTACGAGGCGACCGTCAAACAGCTGCAGCCGATATTCGGTGACCGTGAGGCGGACGTCACCGAAGAGAACATCCAGGCGCGTTGCCGTGGCGTGCTGCTGATGGCGATCTCGAACAAGACGGGCCGCATGCTGCTGACGACGGGGAACAAGAGCGAAATGGCCGTTGGCTATGCGACCCTGTATGGCGACATGGCAGGCGGTTTCGCGCCAATCAAGGACTGCAGCAAGTCGCTTGTATACAGGCTCGCACGCTACCGCAATACCCTGGGCGCCGTGATTCCGGAGCGCGTCATCACGCGCCCGCCGTCGGCTGAGCTCAGGCCGGATCAGCAGGACAGCGACTCGCTGCCCGACTACGATATTCTCGACCCGATTCTCGAGGCCTTTATCGAGGAAGACCTGTCGGTCGCCGAGATCGCGGAGCGCGGCTTCGAGCGCGACACGGTGATCCGGGTGCTGGAGATGGTCAAGCGCAATGAATACAAGCGGCGACAGGCGCCGCCCGGTGTGCGCATCAGTGGCCGCGCTTTCGGGCGCGACTGGCGCTACCCGATCACCTCGGGATACAAATTCCCTGGCTAAATTTAAGGGACAGTTTACTTAATTATCAATTAAGTAAACTGTCCCTTAAATTTAGCTAGCTTTCGTTCGGGAAGTTCATTGCCAGTACGCGGCGCGTATCGGCGGCGAGTTCGGTCATGCCCAGCTGTTCGTAGGCTTCTGCCATTATCTCCAGCGAACGGGGATTGCCTTCGGCCCCGTTGTATTGCTCGAGTGCCGCCTTGGCGCGATTCAGTGCGGCGACGTACGCACCGCGACGCAAGTAATAATCAGCGACGTGGTTTTCGTAGGCAGCGAGACGGTTCTTGATGTAGATCATGCGCTGTTCCGCATCCGGCGCATATTCGCTGGACGGAAATCGCTCGACCAGTTGTCGGAACGAACCGTACGAGCGCTCTATGTCTTTGGGCGGCCGCTTGGTCGTGTCTTTCTTGAACCAGCGCTCGAGAATGCCCGGGTCGCTCTCGAAGTAGGCGAGGCCCTTGATATAGAGGGCGTAGTCGACGCGTGGATGAATCGGGTTCTCGCGAATGAACGTGTCCGCCGCATCGACCGCCTGCTCGGGATTGCCGCCCTTGTAATAGGCGTGCATGAGTTCCAGCTGGATCTGGCGCGACAAGTCGCTGAACGGATAGCGTGCCTGGATTGCTTCGAAGATCTGGGTAGCGCGTGAGTAGTTGCCCTGAACCACGTACAACTGGGCCTTTTCGTATGCCTCCGTGATGCTCTGGATTTCGGTCTGTTGTTCGTCGTTGCCGGCGCAGGCCCCGTTGCCGGCGCAGGCCCCAAGCGACAGGCCCAGGATCACGACGACAAGCAGCCCAGCCCGCTTCATGAATTGTGAATTAAGTTGCATACTTCCAAAGCTACCACTACCCGGGGCCGGCCCCGCCGCGGCGGCGAGTATACCGCAAAGCGATTCCATGAACGAAGATTGTCTGACACGCGCCATACCTGACGAATTTGCCGGTCTTCGCTTGGACCAGGCCCTCGCGAGGATGTTTCCGGAATATTCACGCAGTCGCCTCAAGGAGTGGCTGCTGGCGGGGGCAATCAGCGTCGACGGGGCGACGAAACGACCGCGTGACGCTGTCACGGGTGGCGAAACCGTGATCCTGGAGCCGCAGGCTGACGCCGCCGTCAGGGCCGAGCCGGAGCCGATCGACCTGGACATCGTCCACGAGGAAGACGAGCTTCTCCTGGTCAACAAGCCCGCCGGCCTTGTTGTCCATCCGGGCGCAGGCAACCCGGCGGGGACGCTGATGAACGGACTGCTCCACCATGCACCTGCCCTGGAGGAGGTTCCGCGCGCCGGGATCATTCATCGCATCGACAAGGACACGAGCGGGCTGTTGCTCGTCGCGAAAACGCTGCGGGCGCACACGGCGCTCGTCAGGCAACTTGCCGATCGCGCAATATCCCGTCAGTACCTTGCTGTCTGCAATGGCGTGCTGACGGGCGGAGGAACGATTAACGAGCCCCTCGCCCGGCACCCGGTTGACCGCAAGCGCATGAGCGTCCAGTCGAATGGCAAGCCCGCCGTAACGCATTACACAGTCCTCGAACGCTTCCGCGCCTTTACCTATATCAGCGTGAAACTCGAAACCGGGCGCACCCACCAGATTCGCGTGCACTTTGCGCACCGCCGACATGCGCTCGTCGGTGATCCCGTTTACGGTGGCCGTCTCGCGCTGCCATCCGGCGCATCGGAAGAACTGGTCGCGGTCCTGCGCCGATTCCGGCGCCAGGCACTGCACGCGGCCCGCCTCGCATTCATGCATCCGGCGTCAAGCGCCGAGCTCGAGTTCGAAGTGGCGCCTCCCGGAGACTTTCTCGAACTCGTCGACGTCATGCGCAGGGACATCGCGGCCCCATGAGCGGCGCATGGATCAGGGCGGACTGGGCCGCGCCCC
>CAMYOJ010000052.1 GCA_947259985.1 uncultured Woeseiaceae bacterium | reverse complement strand
TACGGCCTTCCGCACGCCTTTTCCGAGGTAGCGTGCTTTGTCGCCGTCGCGTAACTCCACGGCTTCGCGAGTGCCGGTCGATGCCCCCGACGGCACGCCAGCGCGCGCGGTAACACCGTCAGTCAGGGTGACGTCGGCTTCCACAGTCGGGTTGCCACGTGAATCGAGAATTTCTCGACCACGAATATCTTTAATCTTGATCATTGTTACTCCGAGTCAGGAACCCCGAGGCCGTAGCCTGCTTCGAGGAAGTTGTTTTTCTTTACGCATTGATCTATCGATACCAGCGTTTCGAGTAGCTCTCTCATTTGGCCGAGCGGCCAGGCGTTTGGCCCGTCACTGAGCGCTTTAGACGGATCCGGGTGCGTTTCCATGAAGAGCCCGGCAACGCCGGCCGCCGTGGCTGCGCGTGCCAGCACCGGGATGAACTCGCGCTGCCCTCCCGAGGCCGTCCCCTTACCACCCGGTAGCTGCACCGAGTGCGTCGCGTCGAAGACGACAGGACAACCGGTACCGCGCATTACCGCCAGGCTGCGCATGTCTGAGACAAGGTTGTTGTAGCCGAAAGAGAAGCCGCGTTCGCACACCATGATCTTGTCATTACCTGTCGATCTCGCTTTGTCGACGACGTTTTGCATTTCCCATGGCGACAGGAACTGGCCCTTCTTGATGTTGACGGGTTTTCCAGCGGCGGCGGCCCGCAGAATGAAATTCGTTTGCCGGCAGAGAAACGCCGGAGTTTGCAGTACGTCGGCGACATCCGTCACCTCGTCCATCGGTGTATCTTCATGCACGTCGGTCAGGATCGATAGCCCGAGCTGTTTCTTGACCTCGCCCAGGATACGCAAGCCTTCTTCCATGCCGGGCCCACGAAAACCATCGCGCGAACTACGATTGGCTTTGTCGAACGACGACTTGTAGATCAGCGGGATACCGAGATCGCTGCAAATCTCCTTCAGTGCGCCCGCGGTGTCGAGTGCCATTTGTTCGCTTTCAACGACGCAGGTGCCGGCAATCAGGAAGATCGGCTGATCGTTGCCTGCCTCAAATCCGCACAGCTTCATGCCTCAGCGGCCTCCGGAAGTTCGCCTTCCCGGTGGCGGCGCACAGCGCTGATGAAACTCTTGAACAAGGGGTGGCCGTCCCGCGGGTTGGAGGTAAATTCCGGGTGGAACTGGCTTGCAAGAAACCACGGGTGACCCGGCAGCTCGACCACCTCGACAAGATCATCGATCGACAGGCCGGAAAACCTCAGGCCCGCGTCCGCAAGCCGCTGACGGTAATTGTTGTTCACCTCGAAGCGATGACGGTGGCGCTCCTCGATGCTTGTGCTGCCGCGTGACCTGCTGCGCGCCAAGGCGCATCGTGCCGCCGAGGTCGGAATCTTCATCGCGCTGCTCGGTATCGCCGGTCTGGTCCTGCCACTCCGTAATCAGCCCCACGACCGGGTGTGGCGTACCCGGGTCGAATTCCGTACTCATGGCACCCTTCAGCCCGGCGAGGTTGCGGGCCGCTTCGATGACGGCGACCTGCATGCCCAGGCAAATGCCGAGATACGGTATACCGCTCTCTCGCGCGAAGCGCACGGTTGCGATCTTGCCTTCGATGCCGCGATCGCCGAACCCGCCGGGTACGACGATGCCGTCCATGTTCTGCAGACAATCCACACCATTTTCTTCGATGTCGCGCGACTCGATAAAGTGAATGTTAACGCGCGTGCGCGTGTGAATTCCGCCGTGCTGCAGTGCCTCGACCAGCGAAATGTAGGAGTCCTTCAGATCCATGTACTTGCCAACCATGGCGACATCGACCTCGGCCTGCGGATTCTGTTTGGCCTCAACGATGGCCTCCCACTCGCTGAGGTCAGCTTCCGGCAAGTCCAGGCCCAGCTGCCTCGCGACGATCTCATCGAGTTCCTGCTCGTGCATCATCAACGGAATCTTGTACAGGTCGTCGGCGTCGTAGGCGGATATGACGGCCTTTTCCCGCACGTTGGTGAACAATGCGATTTTGCGGCGCTGCTCATCGGGCAGCGGCTGTTCCGACCGACAGACCAGTATGTCGGGCTGAATGCCGATCGAGCGCAATTCCTTGACCTTGACCGAGTGCTGCGTCGGCTTCGTCTTGATTTCGGACGACGTCGAAATAAACGGCACGAGCGTCAGGTGCACGTAGACAACACGCTCATGCCCGAGTTCTACGCCCATTTGGCGAATAGCCTCCAGGAATGGCAGGGATTCGATATCGCCGACCGTCCCGCCGATCTCCACCAGGCAGAGATCGGCATCGCCTGCGCCGCGCTCGATGCTCTGCTTGATTTCGTCCGTAATGTGAGGAATCACCTGGACGGTCGCACCGAGGTAGTCGCCGCGGCGCTCTTTGCCGATCACGCTTTCGTAAATGCGACCCGTTGTGAAATTGCTGTTCCGCCCGCCGTGTGCGGTGCGCACGAACCGCTCGTAATGACCGAGGTCGAGGTCGGTTTCGGTGCCATCGTGAGTGACGAAGACCTCGCCGTGCTGAAAAGGGCTCATCGTACCCGGATCGACGTTGATGTACGGATCCAGCTTTATCATGCTGATCGTCAGGCCACGCGCTTCGAGTATGGCGCCGAGGCATGCCGACGTAATCCCCTTCCCTAAAGAGGAGACCACACCGCCGGTGATAAAAACATACGATGTCATGTGTGAACCCAAGGCCAATGGAGCATGCTTGTTTGCGAAAAGGGAGAAACAAGAAAGGGCTGGAGCAAAAGCACCGCTCGGCGAGCGATGTGCTTTCTTCCAACCCTTCGAATTTCGCACCGTCGTTGGACTGAAGA
>CAMYOJ010000051.1 GCA_947259985.1 uncultured Woeseiaceae bacterium | reverse complement strand
TTGAAGCGGGCTTTCTCGAATATCTTGTCGCGATCGATGACCGCACCTGCTACTTGATCTTGGCTTCCTTGTAGATCACGTGCTTGCGAATCGTCGGATCGTACTTCTTGGTCTCGAGCTTTTCGGGGTGCAGACGCTTGTTCTTGGTCACCGTGTAATAGTGACCGGTGCCGGCACTTGATACGAGTTTGATTTTGTCACGCATGGATCGATCCTCCGCTTAAACGTGCTGGCCGTTGGCACGCAGGTCGGCAACGACTTTCTCGATGCCGTGCTTGTCGATGATACGGATGCCCTTGTGCGAGACGCGCAGGCGAACGTAGCGCTTCTCGGATTCGAGCCAAAAACGCTTGCTGTGCAAATTCGGCAGGAAGCGTCGACGTGTCTTGTTATGTGCGTGGGAAACGTTGTTGCCGCTCTGCGGGCGCTTCCCAGTCACCTGGCAAACCTTGGACATGGTGTAAGTCTCTGATTTTACTAATAGTTGCCCACGACGGATGGGCAAAGAGCGAGACTTTATACCAGTGTCTATGAGGCAATTCAAGCGCTTCCGCCCGATGTTCGGGAAACGGCCTCAAATAAGCCCGCGGCGGGCCAGCGACGTGGCCCTGCCGTCGCCAATTATCAGGTGGTCGAGAAGCCGGATATCGACGAGTTCGAGGGCCGATTTGAGGCGCCTCGTGATGCGTTCGTCGGCCTGGCTGGGCTCGGCCACGCCCGACGGGTGATTATGCGCGAGAATCACGGCTGCCGCGTTAACGGCGAGAGCCTCCTTGACGACCTCCCTGGGATAGACCGAGGTGCCGTCGATCGTGCCCCGAAAGAGCTCATCGAATCGCAGCACACGGTGGCGGTTATCCAGGAACAGGCAGCAGAACAGCTCATGATCGAGATGCCGCATCCGGGCTTTGAGAAAAACCTCGGTATCGGCCGGGCTGCGGATCGCCTCGCCGCTCGGCAGTGACTCGGAAAAATAGCGGCGCGCCAGCTCGGGCAGGGCCCGGATAGCGATCGCGCGGGCCGTGCCGATGCCGTGGCAGGCCACGATATCACCGGCATCGGCGTGCAGAAGCCCGCGCAGGCCTCCAAATCGATCCAGCAGGTCGGAAGCGGCTTCGCCGCTGCCCCGGCCCAGTAACGCAGCCAGCAGGTCCGCGTCTGTGCTGTCATTGTTCATACGCACATACTGGTCGCTGCGGGTATTTCCTTACAACGAATCAATCTGGCCCGGATCGCGGGATTCAGTGGCACAGCGCACGGGCTACGGGCTAAGCTGTAACCATGACTGTCGAAGGGTTACAGCAGTGAATATCGTACTGGGCATCACGGGCGGCATCGCCGCGTATAAAGCACCGGACCTCGTGCGCCGTTTGCGCGAACGCGGCGCCGACGTACAGATTGTCATGACGGCTTCGGCCGCAGAATTCGTAACCGAGACGGCTCTGCAGGCCGTTTCCGGGCGCCCGATTCGTTCCAATCTCTGGGACAAGGAGGCGGAAGCGGCGATGAGTCACATCGAACTCGCTCGCTGGGCCGACGTCGTGCTGATCGCGCCGGCAACGGCGGAAGTAATGGCGCGCATCGTCAGTGGTGGGGCGCCCGATCTGCTCACGACGATTTGTCTCGCGACCGAAGCGCCGATCGCGCTGGCGCCCGCGATGAACCACGTCATGTGGAGCAATCCGGCCACGCAATCGAATCGTGAGGTACTCGAGCAACGCGGTATCCACATCCTCGGCCCGGCCGTCGGGTCACAGGCTTGCGGCGAAACGGGTGCGGGCCGCATGCTCGACCCTGACACGATTGCCGCGACCGTCTGCGGTCTCAGCGTCGGCAAAGGTGAAGGCGCCCTCGTCGGCAAGACGGTCGTCATTACAGCAGGACCGACGCGCGAAGCCATCGACCCGGTGCGCTACATCACGAATCGCTCCTCGGGGAAAATGGGATACGCGGTGGCACGTGCTGCTGCCGCCCAGGGTGCCGGCGTCATTCTCGTCAGTGGGCCCGTAAACCTGCCGGAGCCGCCCGGGATCGACGTGCACCATGTCACGACGGCGGCGGAAATGTACGAAGAGGCGCACAGGCATATCGATAAGGCCGACATATTCATTGCGACCGCCGCGGTCGCGGATTATCGGCCGGCCAACGTTCCCGAGCAGAAAATAAAAAAGAACAGCGAGAACACGAGCATCGATCTGGTTCCCTGCCCCGATATCCTCGCATCGGTTTCCACGCTCGAGGATCCGCCGTTCACAGTCGGTTTTGCAGCCGAGACAGAGAACGTCGAGCAATATGCGCGCTCGAAACTCGAGAAGAAGAAGCTGGACATGATCGTCGCGAACCAGGTCGGGCACAATCGTGGTTTCGATCGTGATGACAACCAACTCAGCGTGTTGTGGAAGAACGGAAAAAAGGAATTCGCCGAGGCTACCAAGATCGAGCTGGCCCGCGACCTCGTTGAACTCGTGGCAGAACGCTTCTATGCTGCGCGCGGCGCAGACACGCAGCCGAAACTCACGATTATCAGCACCAGTGATTGAAGGACACCAGAACTTGCGATCGATAGAACTCAAGATTCTCGACCCGCGGGTCGGGGACACGATCCCGCTGCCGCATTACGCGACGGATGGCTCCGCCGGTCTCGATATGCGGGCCTGCATTGACGAGCCGGTCACGGTGGCGCCAGGCGAGACCGTACTCGTGCCTACCGGGCTGGCTATTCACGTGGCCGACCCCGGTCTCGCGGCGGTGCTGTTACCGCGATCAGGGCTGGGCCACAAGCACGGCCTCGTACTTGGTAACCTGACAGGACTGATCGATTCGGACTACCAGGGGCAGGTGTTCATTTCGTGCTGGAACCGCGGCTCGCAGAGCTATGAAGTCAAGCCCGCCGAACGCATCGCGCAGATGGTTTTCGTTCCGGTTGAGCAGGTCGAATTCAGCGTCGTCGAAGAGTTCGACACGAGCAACAGGGGCGCAGGCGGGTTCGGCCACTCGGGCACGGGCTGAGCGGCGCTTACTGGATTCCTTTCAGCACCTTGAAGCGCGAAATATCGTTGTCAAAGCGCGCGATGATTTGTTGTTCGTTTTGTTTGTACTTGGCGAGATTGCCCTCGTGTCGGGCGATGACCGCCTTGGTTTCGCTAATATCTTCGGCAAGGTCCTCGCTAATCATCGGCGCATCGGGGTTCTCGCTGTAAGGCTGGAAACTTGCAGCCTCGGTGCGGAGCTTGTGCATGCGCCTTTCGAGGTTTCTCAAATAGAGTTCGGTAACGCGCGCCTGCGCCTGGAATAGTTCAACGCGGCGGTCGCGATGCATGAGGATTTCGTCAACGGACAGGTAGGTCGCAAGCAGGGCGCGGTCGGCGCGGCGCTCGAGTTCGATCGCGGCCAGCCGTTCCTGTTCGACGCGCTCGGCCTCGAGCTCTTCTTCCGTCTTCTTACCTGCGAGGTTGTCGACGGTCACGCCATGGTCATTGACGATTTCCTTGGGCAGCTCGGCGTAGCGTGCCGGGATGCTGTCGCCGTAGTGGACGACACCGTCTTCGTCGACCCACTTGTACACCCTGGCTTCATCTGCCGAGACAGCGAAAGGTGCCAGGGACGCGATAATGAGTATGAGAGTCAATTTCTGCATGGATCGAATATGCCAGCAAATGCAAGCCCGCATCCGGGACTGGTTCTCGTTATTTCAGCTTAGTACTGTCGGCGGATTCTGTAAACTGCCTGGCTGCCACTAAAAATCAATAACTTACGAGATGACACCGTACTGCTTGCGATAGTCGAGCACGGGCTGCAGGTACTGCTCGTACTCGGAGGATTCCTCGAGAATATCTATCAGATCATCGAGTTGCACAATGCTTATGACCGGGATTCCGAGGGTTTGTTTCAGTTCCTGGACGGCCGAATGGGGGCCCTGACCCCGCTCCTGGCGATCGAGAGAAATGACGAGACCCGCAATCTGCGCGCCCGCGCCTGAAATGATCTGGTAGGCCTCGCGAACGGCCGTGCCCGCCGTGATAACGTCGTCGATAATCAGGATATCGCCCGACAGCGGCGCACCAACAACGCTGCCACCTTCGCCGTGCGCCTTGGTTTCCTTGCGATTGAAGCTGTAAGGCACGTCGATGTCATGATGCTCGGCCAGGGAGGCAGCCGCCAGCGCGGCGAGCGGGATGCCCTTGTAGGCTGGCCCGAACAACATGTCGAAACGCACACGTGATTCTGCGATCGCTGAAGCATAGAAACGACCCAGTTTTGCTGCAGCGTAGCCCGTATTGAAGAGGCCGGCATTGAAGAAGTAGGGGCTCACGCGTCCCGACTTGAGCGTAAATTCGCCGAAGCGCAGGACACCCAGTTCCAGCGCCAGTTCGATGAATTCTCTCTTGTAGCCACGCATACGATTGGTCTTCTGTATTATGTCCGCGACGTGACGAAGTATGACATAGGAGACAGGATTTGTTTCGCGTTATCAGCCTGAATGCCAACGGCATTCGGGCCGCCGCCCGCAAGGGTTTTTTCGACTGGATGCAGGCGCAGGATGCCGATGTGATCTGTATCCAGGAGACCAAGGCACAGGTTCACCAGCTTGCGGACGACGTATTCTCGCCGCAGGGTTATCACTGTTATTACGAGGACGCTGAAAAGAAAGGCTACAGTGGCACGGCCATCTACACGCGCCACGAACCGAAGAAGGTCGTCCACGGTTACGGCGATGCCGAGTTCGACAATGAAGGTCGCTACCTGGAGGTGCAGCTCGACGGAATCAGTGTCGTGTCCCTGTACTTGCCGTCGGGCTCATCGAAGGACGAGCGCCAGCTCGCCAAGTACCGTTGCATGGACTCTTTCGCCGATCACCTGAAGCAACTCAAGAGGCGCCGTTCGGAATACATTATTTGCGGCGACTGGAACATCGTGCACAAGGAAGGCGACATCAAGAACTGGAAACAAAACCAGAAGAACTCGGGATGCCTGCCCGAGGAACGTGCCTGGCTCGACAAGGTGTTCGGCGAGTACGGCTGGGTCGACGCATTCCGGACGATCGAGCAGGAGCCCGAGCAGTACACATGGTGGTCCAATCGCGGACGCGCCTGGGACAACAACGTCGGGTGGCGCATCGATTACCAGGTCGTTACACCGGGGCTCGCTGACAAAGTCATGCGCACCGACATTTACAGGGACCAGAGGTTCTCGGACCACGCGCCGTTGATTATGGACTACAGCTGGTCCAATGGCGGCTGACATCTCTGCAGCGCGAAAGCGTCGGGAGACGTTCAGGGAGGCAGTCCTCAACCGGCGCATGCTGATCTGCATATTCACGGGGTTCACCTCGGGTCTGCCACTCTACGTGCTGTTCCATTCCCGGCTGGCTCCGCGTCGAAGGTGTAGGCCTCGCGGAGATCGGTTTCTTCGCGCTGGTGCAGTTTCCGTACACGTGGAAATTCCTGTGGTCGCCAGTCATGGACCGCTTCACGTTGCCGTTCCTCGGCCATCGTCGCGGCTGGATGCTGCTGACGCAGCTCTTGCTGCTCGTATCCATGAGCGTGATGGGCTTTATCAAGCCCGACCTCAATCTGTGGACCGTCGCCTATCTGTCCGCCGCGGTTGCGTTCTTCAGCGCCAGCCAGGACATCGTTCTCGATGCATACCGACGGGAGCTGCTGCCCGACGTGGAGCTTGGCCTCGGTAACGCCATTCACGTGCAAGCCTACCGACTTTCCGGCCTCGTGCCGGGCGCGCTCGGGTTCATACTCGCCGATCATTTCGCATGGCACATCGTGTTTATCATCATCGCGGCTTTCATGTTTGTAGGCATCATAATGACGCTGGTCATCGATGAGGCCATCGCCGATCCGACGCCGCCGAAAACGATGCGCGATGCCGTCATCGACCCGTTTCGCGACTTCATCGGCCGTGCCGGACTCGCGCCCGCGCTGCTGGTTCTCGCATTCCTGTTTCTCTATAAACTCGGCGACAACATGGCAACCGCCTTGCAGTCGCCGTTCTTCATCGATGTCGGCTTCACGCTGACGCAGATCGGGGCAATTGCGAAGACCGCCGGCCTGATCGCCGCAATCGTCGGCGGCATAGTCGGCGGACTGATCATGGTCAAGGTCTCGATCAACAGGGCTCTCTGGTTATTCGGTGTTGTGCAGATCGTCAGTATTCTCGGTTTCGCATTGCTGTCGGATATCGGCCCGAACCCCTGGATGCTCGGTATCGTGGTGGCGTTCGAATATCTTGGAGTCGGTCTCGGCTCGGCCGCACTCATTGCATTCATGGCTAGAACGACCAATCCGGCGTTCGCGGCCACCCAGCTCGCACTGTTTACGGCGCTCGCGTCGGTGCCACGCGTTTTCGCCAATGCCGTCACGGGCGTCATCGTCGAACAGGTCGGCTGGACCAACTTCTTTCTTCTGTGTACCGTGCTTGCCGCGCCGGGCATGTTGCTGCTATTCAAAGTAGCGCCGTGGAACGAGCCGGAGTCTTGACCGGTTCAAGCCAGGAAATCGCGGTCGGGCGGCTCGACGAGATAGACGACCCGGGCTGCCGCGAATTCGCCATTGGCGATGGCGACTGGCCGTTCCGGGGATTCGTAGTGCGCAAGGGTGACGACCTCTACGCCTACCAGAATTTCTGCGTGCACGTCGGTCACCCGCTGAACTGGTCGCCCGACCGCTTCCTGACGAAGGACAAGTCAGCCATCATCTGCGCCTCGCACGGCGCGACCTATGAAATCGAAACGGGTTACTGCTTCACAGGGCCTGGTTCAGGCCGCACGCTCAGGAAAGTCGACGTGGCGGTGCGCGATGGCATCGTCTACGTCACCGGTCCTCAGTCCATGTAATTAGGCGGAATTAAGGGGACAAATTAAAGGGACAGTTTACTAAATTAGTAATTTAGTAAACTGTCCCTTTAATTCTTCAGAGCTTGTCGAGGAACGACAGCGGGTCCTGGTAGCCGATCGGTTGTTCCTTGTCCTTCTTGCCGACGTAGTCCTCGGGATCCATATCCAGCGAGCCGGTCCAGTCCTCGGGTGCTGGTGCCTCAATTAGCAACAGCTTCGGCCAGGCATCGATGTCGAATTCATCGATCGTGCCGTCAAACTGCTGCACTTCCACGGTAGCGCTGGCATCGTCGATAGCCACCACCTCGAACAGCGTCCCGTTGGGCCTGCGGAACCACTGCCCTATTACGGGAGTTTGTACGGCCACCGAAAGAATCCTCCACCAAACAGAAACACCTACTACTACTTATAGAAGACGTGAGCGGAAGCGCAAGGATTTAATCGTTATTGGGGCTTTTCGCGAAGCGCCAGTCATAAATACGGTGACCCTTCCTGAGGCCGCGTCGCTCGAACTTGGTTTGTGGGCGGTCCATCGGCGCTTCGCCGCCGTGTTCGCGCCGTTCGTCGCAGGCGAACAGGGTACTGGCCGCGAACAACTCGTCAATGTGTTCGGCGTAGTTGGCCCAGTCGGTCGCGATGTGGAGGGCGCCGTCCGGAAGAAGTCGCGAATAAACGAGCTCGAGAAATGCCGGCTGGAGCATGCGCCGTTTGTGGTGTCGCTTCTTGGGCCAGGGGTCCGGAAAGTAGATGTTGACGCGCTGCAAAGACAGCGGCGGGATCTGCCGGGTCAGCACCTCGATCGCATCGTGCATGATCAGGCGCAGGTTGCTGATACCAGCATCGCGGGCTTTGAGCAGGCAGTGGCCCACGCCGGGTTCGTGAACCTCGATGCCGAGGAAGTTGAGACCAGGGTTTGCCGCCGCCTGCTGTACGAGCGTCTCGCCATTGCCGAACCCGATCTCGAGTACGACAGGCGCGCTCCGCTCGAACAGCGAATCGAGTTTGCGCGTCTGGGCTTCGTAGTCCACGCCATATTCGGGCCAGAGCTCTGTCAACGCACGTTGTTGTGATGGCGTTAGCCGTCCGCTGCGACGGACGAAACTCCGGATGGTGCGACGTTCGGGGGATTCGGATGACATCCCGGCATTCTATATACAGTCGGCGCAGTTGGCACCGCGCCCGCACAGCAGTATGCTCGGAGTGACATAAAACGCGAGACTGGGGGGTTATCGTGTCTATCAGTAAAACCATTGCTACCTTGAATTTGAGTTTTGCGGGCATCGTCGCAGCGACGTGCCTTGGCTTACCCGGCGCTGCAGTTGCCCAGGAAGGCGCGGCGGGCGCCCTGTTTGACGAGATCGTAACGACCGCGCGAAAGAAGAGTTCTGCCGAGTCTGTACAGGAGGTGCCAGTCGCGGTAACGGCCTTCGGCCCCGAGCAGATCGACGCGCTGTTCGTCAAGAAACTCGACGATTTGAGCTATCTCATGCCGAATGTGCAACTCGAGGCGGTTGGCACATTTCCGGGCGTGCAGAATTTTTCGATCAGGGGCCAGGGTATCAACAGCTCGATCCCGTCCGTCGACCCGACGGTCGGCGTATTCGTTGACGGGCTCTACCTCGGATCGACCTTTGGCGTAGTGATCGACACCTTCGACCTCGAAAGCATCGAAGTCCTGCGTGGACCACAGGGCCTGTTATTCGGTCGAAATGTGACGGGCGGGGCGGTCATTCTCCGTAATGCACGGCCAACGGGCGAATTTGGCACGCGCATGCGCGTCGGTGCCACCGACGAGGACCAATACAATGTCTCAGTAGCGATCGAGGGCCCGATCTTCGGTGACAACTTCGCCGCCAAGGTCGTTGCCTATTACGACGACGACGACGGCTATTTCGACAACGTCAACCAGGACTTCACGCCGGACACGTCGGTGCCGCCGGGGGCGATATTCCCATACGCGCCCGCGCCGTACCCGATCCAGAGTTTCTACATCGAGCCCGCGTTACGCAGCGACGTCGGCAAAATGGAGACCAAGTTCATTCGGCCATCGTTGACCTGGGACGTTAACGACCGGACCGAGATCTACCTGAGTATCGAATCGGGCAGCTCCGAGGGCGACGGCGCGATCTGGTCCGACGTCACCGCCCAGCGCCTGGGGTCGGCCGCGAGCATCAGCGAGTTCACGACCTCCGCCGACGAGCTTGGCTTTACCGACATGGATTGGGCGCAGGGCGTGCTCGAACTCAATGTCGCCGAAGTCGGCAACGGCACGGTGACCAATATCTTTGGCATGCGCCGCGTCGACGCCGATTCCGCGACGGACATCGATGGCGTCTACTTCCCGCTGTTCTCGGTGCCGGGCTTCACGGACCAGCGCCAATGGAGTAACGAGCTCCGCTGGGCGGGCTCGTTCTCCGAAAAGTGGGAAGCGACGATTGGTGCCTACTACTTCGATCAGACCATGCACTACCGGGAAGGTCGCTACATACAGGCGGCGATTACACGCGCACTCGGCGGCGACATGGAAAGCGACAACTTCGGCCTTTTCTGGAGCAACGATTACCACCTAAACGACACGATGACCGTTACCGCCGGTCTTCGTTACACCAAGGAAACGAAAGATGCCCGCATCATCAGTGGTGAAGGTGGCGGTTGTGACGACGTGGTCACCTTCGATTGCGACTTCGATGATCTCAACGGTAACTGGGAAAACGTGACGCCCAAGCTGGGCTTCCAGTGGAACTATGCCGAGAGCTCGCAGCTTTATGGATTCTGGACGAAGGGATATCGCTCGGGCGGCTTCAACTTCCGCAACGCTAAGCCGAATGTCATCCCGCCCGGTCCCACCAAGGAGGAAGAAAACAATACCTTCGAAGTCGGCGTCAAGACGGATTTCATGGACGGCAAGATGCGGCTCAACGTTGCCGTGTTCCATAACGAGATTGACGATATTCAGCGTGAGCTGAACATCGGCGATCCGGACGTCGTTGTATTGCAGGCGACCGTGAACGCGGGCGACGTTACGATCAAGGGTGTCGAAGTAGACTTCATCGCGCTGCTCATGGACAACCTGTCGGTCACCGCATCGATCGGACTACAGGATGGCGAGTACGATCGCGTAGATCCGTTTATTGACCAGATTGAGCAGGTGCTGGGCTTCCCGGTCCTCGGCGACGATCTGCCGAGGCTCGCGGACTCGAACTACAGCGCCGGATTCTCGTGGGATATCCCTGCGGGAAGCGCCGGGCTGTTCAATATCGCGGGCAACTATAGCTGGCGCGAGGACCATCCCTACAATGATTCGAACACCGAGATTTTCGACGACCAGGAGCGCGTCAACGCGAGCATCAACTGGTTCGCGCCTGGCGATGTCTGGGAGGTCTCGCTGTACGGCAAGAATCTCACGGACGAAGCGAACTGGGGCAACCTGACCTCGATCTCCGGCCTTTACACCGCAGGCCCGATGCAAAAGGGCCGGGTTATCGGTCTCGAGGTGAATTACCGCCGTTAGGAGAGCTGGCACGAGTGCGGTCCACGAACACGACGGGGCTCGTGTTCTCGGGCCGCCGTCCCTGGACGTCTTCGTAAAAACGCCTGCAAATCTCGAGGTCGGCGTCCTCGTCGCCGCTCGGGTCGATGTGCCCACCGATGCCGACGCGTCGCTTGCCGAAGTCGAGCATGCCGAAGTAAACCGGCACGCCGGCGCCACGAGCGATGCGGTAGAAACCCGATTTCCAGCCCGGCATCTTCCTGCGCGAGCCTTCGGGCGCCAGGCCAAAGTAAAAACTCTCCTCAGCGTCGAACCAGCTAATAGCCTGTTGGACGGCGGAGCCGGCACGTTCGCGATCGAGCTCTATGCAGCCGAGTGCGCGTAGCAAGGTGCTAAGCGGAAACCAGAAAAGCGAGTGCTTCGCAAAGAAGTGAATATCTGCCCGAATTGAAATTATGTAGACTAGCGCCCAGAAGCCGTCCCAGTTCGAGGTGTGCGGGGCGGCAATGATGACCGCTTTCGGGACGTCAGGCATGCCGCCGACGGTCGTCCAACCGCCAATGCGCAATATCAGCCTCGCGATGGCGCTAAGCATTCGTGAATTCCGCCTCGAGTCCCGGCAAGGAACAACATGAACAAGTACTGCCACATTCTACTGCTTTGCCTGAGCCTCGCCACCACCGGTTGCGTCACGGCGCCATTCGACTACCCGAGGGAGTCGAGTACGGCGATCAGTCAGGAGCAGGACACGTCTCTCAGGACGACGGTTTCGGCATGGACGGCAGAGAATCCCGGGCCTTCTGGTTTCTACGCGCTGGTGCGTGGCACCGAAGGTCTCGGCGCCCGCCTGCGGCTTATCGAACGCGCCGAAAAGACAATCGACGCCCAGTACTTCCTGATGAAAGGCGACACGGCCGGGAAGGTCTTTGCGGGCAGCCTGCTTGCCGCGGCCGATCGCGGCGTGCGGGTGCGATTCCTGCTTGATGACGTGTTCACGACGGTAAGGGACAGGGAGCTCGAGCTGATCGATGCGCACCCGAATATAGAGGTGCGACTCTACAACCCGGTATCCCGGTTCGGTATCAAGTCGTTAAACTTTCTCTTCGATTTTCGGCGCGCGAACCGGCGCATGCACAACAAGTCGTTCATCGCGGACAACCAGGTATCCATCGTCGGCGGCCGCAATATCGCGGACGAATACTTCGAGCTCAAGCCCGAAGGCGAATTCATGGACTTCGACGTGATAGCGCTGGGACCGGTCGCAGCGGATGTGTCGGAACAGTTCGATAGCTTCTGGAACCACGAGCGCTCTCTGCCCATCAAGGCGTTCCGGTCGCGTTTCGATGAAGAGGACCTGCAACAGGCACGTGAAGAGATCGATAAGGAAATGTGGGACCTCGGCGCTTCCGTTTATCGCGATGCGATCGAAACGGAACTGATCGTGGATCTCGTAAGCGGCAAGCGGAACCTGTTCTCTGCGCCCGCGGAAGTCATCACCGACGACCCCGAAAAGCTGGTGTCGAAGAAAGGCATGGAACAAATGATCCTCGTCCAGGAGCTGGCCAAAGCGATACAAGAGGCCAAGGAGGAGGTGATCGTCGTCACGCCCTACTTCGTTCCGGGCAAGGCCGGCGTCGAGTTCTGGCGGTCGATTACGGATAAAGGCGTACGCGTACTGCTGCTCACGAATTCCCTCGCCTCGAATAATCACACCGCGGTGCACTCAGGCTATGCAGGCTATCGCAAGAGAGTACTCGACGTCGGCGTTGAGCTCTACGAGGCGCGCGCCAACGCCGTTGACGTTGCCAGCGCCGGCAACAGCGATGCCGAAGCGCTGACGCTGCACACGAAGGCGATGCTGATCGACAGGAAGCGGCTGTTCGTAGGCTCGCTGAATCTCGACCCGCGTTCCCGCGAAATCAATTCCGAGATGGGGCTTCTTGTCGACTCCGCAGAGATGGGAGAGCAGCTAGCCAACCGCTTGCTGGTCGCATTGCCGGAGCTTGCTTACCGTGTCGAGCGCGATGAGCGGGGCCGCCTGCAGTGGCGCGGGCAGATCGATGGCGTCGAAGTCATCGAGACGTCGGAACCTCTGGCCAGCCGATGGCTCCGCTTCAAGGCATTCTTGCTGAAGATCGTACCCAACAGCCAGCTCTAGTCTGACTTGCCAAAAAAAAGGGCGCCCTTGCGGGCGCCCCAAAGTTGATTTTCTTAGTCTACTTATTCAGCGATACCCGGGTTGTGGTAAAGCTCGGTAGCAAACTCGCTGCCCGTTCCATGGCACACAGCGCAGGCTTCCTGTCCGTTCGGCAGGCCGCCGACCGTCAGGATATCGCTCTTCGCCACGCCAACCTGGCCATTGTTGCTGCTAAAGTGGCCAGCTGCCGCGACGCTGCTGTGGCAGGAGCCGCAGGCCGCCGCGTTCGGCGTCGTTGCGATGTCGTCCGTCCAGATTCGGATATCGGCACCATGGTCAGTGCTTACCGCCCTGGCCGAAGTACGGGCCACGTCATACGCTCCGTCCTTATGACAGGTGTCACAATTCGCAATAGCTTGCGGATACGTAATATCCTGAGCCCAGCCTTCCAGCCATGTCGTGCTTGCTGAGTGGACAGAGTGAATCATCAGGGCCATCCCGTAGCCTTCCATGGTCACGCCTGCCGGGCAAGAGCCGTCAGGCAGAGGGTTGACGTCGCATACTGCTGCATCAGCGTTGTGGCAAATCAGGCAGAATTCGACGTTGCCATTGCGATTTGAACCGTGTGCCAGCAGACGATTATGACAGGCGTTGCACTGTGCGCTATCGAAGGCCGCTACGCGTTCTGTGCCCGGGAAGTACAGGGCACTGACAGCAGCAGCGCGCTCCCAATAGACATCGCCGTTCTGGTCCGTGGTCTGCCAGGCCGGGTGTCCGCCCAGTCCAAACACTACGTCACCGGTGAAATCGGCCGGCAGTGCCTGGAAGAACGGAACATCGAAACTTCCATCGGCCGCAGCGTTAGGAGCGGCAACGGCCTGAATAGCACCGAGACGCATACGGTACGGATAGCCCGTGTCCCGGAAGTTCAGAGCCTGGACGGCCTGTATCGACAGGTCGTCGTTCTGACGCGCACCGAGAACCAAACCGTTCTCGTCACCACTACTGAATCGAACTCTGGATCGTTCAGGATATCGTACGCTACACCGTCAGGGTCGGTGACCAGAATCCGCACGGTAGGTATCAAGCCGGGACCCACATTCGTCGCGCCCAGAATACTGAACACGAAGTTGTCTCCAGCCTCTGCTCTGGCCCGATCGTCGCCGGCAATGCTGCTGTGGATCGAGAGCGCGTCGCCGGCCGTGTTGATATTGCCGAGATGGCAGTCGTTGCACAGCCCGTCGTCCGCGGGACCGAGTGCGGGAACGTCAGAAACGGCATGGTCGAACTGGTACTCGGCCTGGCCCGTCACGGCGTCGAAATTCGCTGCGAGCAAACCGTCGGCATGACAGCCGCCGCAGGTCTTGGCCGTTGCGGCCGCATTCCAGTTGTCGCCATCAGGTGCAGCGGCCGATGCCGTGTGGCAGGTCTCGCAATAGGTCTTCGACTGCGGATAGGTGACTTCTGAGTAGTCGTGTGAGAAGTCCGAGAATCCCCAGATGATGTAGGGAACTGCGCCCGCGCGGTCCTCACCCATATGGACCGAGTGGAGCATCGCGGCCATGTCAAGGTTCTCGCCCGAATCCTGGTCGACCGTGCCCGGATTGTGGCAGGTCACGCAGTATTCCATGGTCTTGCGAGGGCCACCGTGAAAAGCGAATTCATAGTGGCAGCCGTTGCACTTGTCGGTGTCCAGGATGTCCTTCGTAATGCCTGATCCGGCACCGCCATCGGGTACGAAATCAAACACAGGATTGTCCGGGGCGAGCGGTACTTCGCCTTCGCCATCAAGACGAATCTCGAGGCCGACGCGATGCGTCAGGTTGGGTTCCCAGGCGACCGCGATCGGCGACGTCACGTTGGCCACGTCGGTACCGAAGGTGTATTGGTACTGACCCGGTGCAACCTCGACGTGCGAGCCGCCGCTGAAGCGGCTATCCGTCGTTGCCTGCACGGCGAGGTCCAGAACGTCGCTGCCTCTTCCGTTAGCATTGTCGGCAACGTCTTCGGAGCGATTCACGTAGCTCTGCCAGTATGGTAAGCCGCCATTGACGTCCGGGTCCGTATTCGGAACCAGTTTTGCGAACGTAAACCAGACGTAACCAGATGCGATGCCCTGTGCGGGATTGCCGTTGGCGTCAGTCACTGTGAAATCAACGACCGGCGGGCTGGCCACGGTCACACCCGTGATCACGGCCTGCAGTTTGCCGAGTTCCTCGATCTCTTCCTCGGTCAGTGCCGAACCATCGCCAATCGTGATAACGGCCGTCAGGTCCTGGCCATCAGCGCCATCGGCGCCATCGGCGCCATCAGCGCCATCCTGACCGGCCGGCCCTGTCGCGCCATCCGAGCCATCGTCGCCCTCGCAGCCTGCGAGGCCAAGCGCCAGCCAAGCTATTAGCACCCAGCTAATTTTTAAGAATCCGTTGAACCGCATGATGGCCCTCCTCGTGAATTTCCACTTTTTGTTGAGGTCCGGAGGCGTCCGGGAACGGCCCGGGCGGACTTCCGGAATTCAAACAACCTTAAATTGAGAGACGTTTCGCAACACTGACAATTGTCAGTTTGGGGGCGGAAAGTTGCGGTGGATTACACTTACGGATCGAACCGCATGTTTCGGAATTTACTTAGCTATTTCCTGGGCCGGGCGGCGACCGCCGCGACGGCGCCGATGGCCATGATCGGCCAGCCGAAAACGGGTGCAGGCGCGAGTGTGAAAACAAGCGTTCCGGCGAGTACGGACACGGCGGCCGTCGTTAGCCAGTAGCGTTGCGTCTGCTGTTCCCGGAGCTGTTTGCGAATCCCCGAAAGCTCGGCGGGGCGCTGGTTCGAGCCGGCTGCGGACGCCTGCTCACCGAGCTTCTGCAGGATCGTGGGTAGCTCCCGCAAGGCGTCCCGCAGTTGCGGCAGGTTCTCGCGCACATCCTTGAGCATCGCCCTGCCGCCGACCTGCTCATCCATCCATTGCCTGAGCACGGGGTGAGCCGTCTTCCAGAGGTCGAGCTCGGGATACAGTTCGCGGCCCAGGCCCTCGATATTGAACAGGGTCTTGTGCAGCAGGATCATCTGCGGCTGAATCTCGACATTAAAGCGCTGTGCGACGCGGAACAGGCGCATCAGGACCTGGGCGAACGAGATTTCTGCGAGCGGCTTGTTGAAGATCGGTTCGCAGACCGTGCGCACGGCTGTTTCGAGCTGGTCGATACGCGTGCCGGGCGGCACCCAGCCCGAATCGAGGTGCAGTTTCGCAATACGGTGGTAATTGCGATCAAAAAACGCCAGGAAGTTCTCGGCCAGGTAGCGCTGGTCCTCGGGGCTCAGCGTGCCGACGATACCGAAATCCACGGCGGCATACTTCGGTCGCTCGGGATCGGTGGTGATCACGAAAATGTTTCCGGGATGCATGTCGGCGTGGAAGAAATTGTGGCGGAACACCTGCGTGAAGAAGATCTCAACACCGTTCTCGGCCAGCACCTGGATATTCGTGCCGGCCTCGCGCAGTGACTTCATGTCGCTGATCGGCGTGCCGAAAATTCTCTCCTGCACGAGCACTTCGGGGCGGCAGTAGTCCCAGTAGATGTCGGGCACGTAGAGCATTTCGGAGCCCGCGAAGTTGCGCTTGAGCTGCGCCGTGTTGGCGGCCTCGCGCATGAGGTCGAGCTCATCGATGATCGTATGCTCGTACTCGTCGACGACTTCGAGCGGCCTCAGGCGTTTGCCGTGTTCCCAGTAACGGTCGGCCAGACCCGCAAGCATGCGCAGCACGGCCAGGTCGCGTTCGATCTGTTCCTGTACGCCGGGCCGCAGTACCTTGACGATGACCTCGGCGTCGCCTTTGAGTTTCGCGGTGTGCACCTGTGCGATCGAGGCGGCGGCCAGGGGCTCCACGTCAAAGCGCTCGAATACCTGCTCGGCCGGCTGACCGTAAGCGCCGTTGAGGATTTCGAGTACCTGCTCGACCGGAAACGGCGGCACGGCGTCCTGGAGCTTGGCAAGTTCGTCGGCGATATCGGCGGGCAGCAGGTCGCGGCGCGTCGATATGGCCTGGCCGAACTTCACGAAGATCGGACCGAGTTCCTCCAGCGCCAGGCGAATGCGTTCGCCGACCGGTGCTGAGCTGTCGCGGCGCCTCGGCGCCAGGTAGAACAGGAACCTGAGCGGACGCAAAAGGTGCGTTTCCTTGATGAATTCGTCCAGGCCGTACTTCACGAGTACGCGCTGGATAGCGAGCATCCGGAAAATCGTGCGGGTGCGCGTCATCGTCAGCTGTCTTCCTGCAGCCGCTTGATGCGAGCCTCGAGCCGGTCGACGTCGTCGCGCAGTGCGTCGACGTCACTCGCGAAATGATCGACCTCGTAGCGACTGGGCACGTCACGGCTTTCTTCCTGCAGGTATTCGCGAATGTTTGCTCCCATCGTGGAACCTGCTTCGCGTGTCCACCGGCCCACGCCCCTGGCGAACTCGCCGAGACGGTGTGCCGCGACATCGCCGACGACACCCGACAACTCTTCCTCGATGTCAGGCTTTGCGTAGTTGAGCAGCTTCTGAAACTGATCGGCGAGGACGGGGTCACCCGCAAGCTCGAGTTCACCGGCGCGAATGGCGCTGGCGCCCGATTCCCCGGCCATGCGCGCCAGCGTGACGAGCGAACCGCTGATCAGGACATCCGGCTCGGTATCCACCTCTGTCGTGAGGTCCAGCATCTGATCGTGCACGATGAACCAGGTTGCAAGCGCCGTATCGCGAACCCGCACAGCGACGACGGTGCCCTCCAGCTTGCGGCACAATTCCCGAGCCGGCGTTGTCGCGCGGATATTGCGATTCAGAATGTTGGCGATCGGGCGCAGCGCGGCTTCGAGCGGGTTCATAGCGTTTCAGACCCGATAACCGATATGCAGCGCAACGATGCCGGCCGCGAGATTGTGATAGCGGCAGCGTTCGAAGCCGGCGTCCTCCATCATGCTCTTGAGTGTTTCCTGGTCGGGATGCATGCGAATCGACTCGGCGAGGTACTGGTAGCTGTCGGCATCCCTGGCGACGAGCTTGCCCAATGTCGGCAGCACCTTGAACGAGTACAGGTCGTAGGCAGGTTTGATTGCTTTGTTCGGCTCCGAGAATTCCAGAATCATGGCCTTGCCGCCCGGTCGAAGCGTGCGGTGCATGGAGCGCAGCGCCGCATCCTTGTCGGTCACGTTACGCAGGCCGAAGGCGATCGCGATGCAATCGAATGTCTTGTCTGCAAAAGGCAGATGCTGCGCGTCGACCTGTGCGATCGACAGGTTGCCCGCGACGCCCGCATCAACGAGACGCGTGCGGCCCTGACGCAGCATCGCCGCGTTAATGTCGGCCAGGACGACCAGGCCGCTCTTGCCAACCTTTCGCGAAAAGGCGCGTGCGAGGTCACCCGTGCCACCCGCGAGGTCGAGAACCACGTCGCCGCTTTTCAGGGCAGCCTGGTCGACCGTGAATCGCTTCCAGAGCCGGTGCAAGCCTGCCGACATGAGGTCATTCATGACGTCGTATCGGGTCGCGACAGAGTCGAACACCTCGCGCACGAGGCCTGCCTTTTCGTCCGCCGCTACGGGCTGGAAACCGAAGTGCGTCGTGTCATCTTGTGGCTTGGCCATGGTGTGCGAGGATACCCCTCCGCCCTACAAAATGTAACGGCTCAGGTCCTCATCCTGTGACAGCTCGGCAAGGTGATCGTCGACGTAGGCCGCGTCGACGGTGAGTGTTGTGCCGCTCTTGTCGGACGCCTCGAACGACACGGTCTCGAGCAGTCGCTCCATGACCGTGTGCAGGCGGCGGGCGCCGATATTCTCGGTGTTTTCGTTGACCTCGAACGCCACTTCGGCAATGCGTCGAACGCCGCCTTCATCGAACTCCACGCTGACACCTTCGGTATCGAGGAGGGCGCCGTACTGCAGCGTCAGGGAGGCGTCGGGCTCCGTCAGGATGCGCACGAAGTCCCCGGTCGTCAGCGACTTCAGCTCGACGCGGATCGGGAAGCGCCCCTGCAATTCGGGGATCAGGTCGGACGGCTTCGAAACGTGAAACGCACCCGAAGCGATAAACAGGATATGGTCGGTCTTCACCATGCCGTACTTGGTGTTGACCGTCGACCCTTCGACGAGCGGCAGCAGGTCGCGCTGCACGCCTTCGCGTGATACGTCGGCGCCCTGGGTGCCGGACTGCCTTGCGACCTTGTCGAGTTCGTCGAGGAAGACGATGCCGTGTTGTTCGACGGCCTCGAGCGCCTGCGTCTTGAGCTCTTCCTCATCGAGCATTCTTGCGGCTTCCTCGTCGGTCAGCAGGCGAAAAGCCTCTTTCACCTTGAGCTTGCGCGTCTTGCTGCGATTCCCGCCGAGGTTCTGGAACATGCCCTGTAGCTGGCTCGTCATTTCCTCCATGCCCGGTGGGGCCATGATCTCGACACCGACGGGCAGCGCCTGGATCTCGACCTCGATTTCCTTGTCATCGAGCTTGCCCTCGCGGAGCATCTTGCGGAATTTCTGCCGCGTCTCGTTATCCTGCGGCTCGGGCTCAGCCGCGAAACCAACGCCACGCGACGCGGGCGGCAGAAGGGCATCGAGAACGCGTTCCTCGGCCGCGTCCTCGGCGCGGTGGCGGACCTTGGCCATCCCGTCTTCACGCGTCATCTTGATCGACACGTCCATGAGGTCGCGAACGATGCTGTCCACTTCGCGCCCGACGTAGCCGACCTCGGTGAACTTGGTCGCCTCGACCTTGACGAAAGGCGCCTTCGCGAGCCGTGCCAGCCGCCGTGAAATCTCGGTCTTGCCGACGCCGGTCGGTCCGATCATGAGGATGTTCTTGGGAGTGATTTCGCTCCTCAGGGGTTCGTCGACCTGCACGCGGCGCCAGCGGTTCCTGAGCGCGATAGCGACGGCGCGTTTCGCCTCATCCTGGCCGACGATGTGCTTGTCCAGTTCCTGGACAATCTCTCTGGGTGTCATCTGTGACATAGTAATTCTCTGACCGTGGGAGCGGGCGATGCCCGCGAAGCCCTGGAAAGGCGCTCCTACAGTTCTTCAATAATGATGTTCTGGTTGGTGAAGACGCAGATCTCGCCGGCGATCTTGAGCGCCTGCTCGGCGATATCACGGGCTTCGAGATCCGTATTTCTCATGAGCGCCAGCGCCGCCGCCTGGGCATAGGGCCCACCGGAGCCGATTGCCATGAGGTCGTGCTCGGGTTCAATGACGTCACCGTTACCCGAAACGACGAACGAACTCTCTGTGTCGGCAACACACAGAAGTGCCTCGAGACGCCTCAGGCGCCTGTCCGTGCGCCAGTCCTTGGCCAGCTCGATGGCGGCCCGCGTGAGCTTGCCATATTGCTCGAGCTTCGATTCGAACAGCTCGAACAGCGTGAATGCGTCGGCCGTGCCTCCGGCAAACCCGGCGATCACTTTGCCGTCGGCCAGCGGTCGAACCTTGCGAGCGTTGCCCTTCATGACCGTATTACCCATGCTGACCTGCCCGTCGCCGGCAATGGCGACCTTGCCATTGCGCCGGACAGAGACAATCGTGGTCCCTCGAAATTGTTCCATGGTGTTATTCCTGCTGCGGCGCTTCTGGCTAGTCTTTCTTGCGCGCTCGTGGATGCGTCTGGTCGTATATCTGGGCCAGATGCTGGAAATCAAGGTGAGTATAAACCTGCGTCGTGGAGATGTTGGCGTGCCCCAGGAGTTCCTGCACGCCCCTGAGGTCATGGCTCGATTCCAGCAGGTGGGTTGCGAACGAATGCCGGAACATCGATGCCCTGGCGGCGGGCCCAGTGGCTGACCCGGGCCTGCACCGAGCGTGGGCTTATACGCGTCCCGCGGTTCGACACGAACAGCGCTTTTTCGTCGACATTGGCCATGCCGGGCCGGGATCGCTGCCATTTCAAGACCGCCTTGCGCGCATGTCGGCCGACAGGGACGATGCGATCCTTGTTGCCCTTGCCAGTGACCCGCACCGTGGCGTCCTGTATGTCGACGTCGCCACAATCGAGATCGGTCAGCTCGGCGAGCCTCAGGCCCGAGGAATACAGCAGCTCGAGGATGGCACGGTCGCGATCGACGATAGGGCCGTCACCCGGAATGTCGAGCAGCCGGGCCATGCGATCCGCATCGAGGTTGCCAGGCAGCCGTTTTCGCGCTTTCGGCGCAGATACCGACGCAATCGGGTTCTTTTCAACGAACTTCTCGCGCATCAGGTAACGGAAGAAGGTGCGGGCGGCGGACAGGCGTCGCTGTATGCTCTTCGCGCTCTGGCCCTTCCTGAAGCTGGCCGCCGAATACGCGCGTATGTGTTCTTCGTCCAGGCCATCCCACCCCGAGACACCAGAGGTCGCGGCGAAGTCACGCAGCATTTCGAGATCGCGCCGGTAATTCTTGCAGGTGAGCGGGCTCAGTCGACGCTCGAATTCGAGGTGCCGGACAAAACGATCGATCCAGCCGGCATCGTCCATGGGCTTAGTAGCGTTTCAGAGCCCCTGCGATGAGATCGCCGAGCCGCGTCAGGAAGTCAATACTCATGCCGGGGTGAAAACGATCGGTATCCACGCTGCCAACCGCCAGGAAGCCGATTTCGGCACCCTTGCCCAGCGGTATGAGCGCGGCCGAGCCGATTTCCTCGGCATCCGTGTGGAACAGGAACTCGCGTTGGGAGTCACGAATCCGGCCGCAGCGAGCGCCTTTACCGCCAAGAAACGTCGAAAAAGGTTTGAGTGACGAGTCCTTGCGCTCTACGACGTGGAAGAACCGCCCGACATTGATGTCAGCGAAGGCGTCGGGCTCGCCGAACACAACGAGCACGGCCTGGTCCGCGTCGAAACCGCTGCGCATCGCCTCCTCGACGGCAGCGACCGTTGTTTGCAGGCCGCCCGCGGCAAGCAGCTGCAGCGTCAATTCGTGAATCTTCGCGGATAGCAAATCATTGGCGCGTGCGACTTCGATCAGTTCTTTTAGCTGGCGTTCGAGCTTCAGGTCTTTCTGCCGCAGCATCGATACCTGCCGTTCGACCAGTGACACGGCACCGCCGCTCGCATGCGGAAGGTTGAGCGAGCTGAGCAGTTTGGCATTGTTTTCGAAGAATTCGGGGTTGGCGGCGAGATAGTCACGCACAGCTTGTTCTGACAGCGGTTCGTCGACGTATTCCGGTTCAGGCTGCGTACTCATATATCCAGGCTTCCTTCAGAGATCAGTTCGGCGTTTCCGGTGAGCCATACTGTGCCACGGCGCCAGCTTACCACGACTTGGCCACCCGGCAGCCGCACCTTGACTTCGTCTTCGAGCAGCCCCGATTGCTGACCGCAAACGACGGCAGCGCAGGCACCCGTGCCACAGGCCAGCGTCTCGCCAACACCGCGTTCGTGGACGCGCAATTCGATGTTTCCGGGGTCGACAATCCGCATGAATCCGACGTTGGCACCATTCGGGAATCGATCATGATGCTCTAGTAGAGGCCCGAGCGACTGCACGTCGGCGGCATCTACGTCGTCTACGGTCAATACGCAGTGCGGATTGCCCATCGAGACGACCTGCACCGCGAGCTCCTGGCCGTTGAGATCGAGAGAGTAAGCATTGGACTGGGCGTCGGCGAGGAACGGTATACGCGACGGTTCGAACTCCGGACGGCCCATGCTGACCGACACGTCCCCGTTGTCGAGCACGCGGGCCTCGACGAGCCCGGCCGGACTCTCGAGTACCAGGGAGTCCGTTGCGCGCCCCGCCAGCATTCTTGCCACGCAGCGAACTCCATTGCCACATTGTTCGACTTCGGAGCCATCGCGGTTGAACACACGATAACTGGCGGCATTGTCCGGCTCGATAGCGTCTGTGACCCACATCAGCTGATCGAAACCGGGGCCGGTTGAGTCGTTGCCAAGTACCTGCAAAGTTTGCGCGTTGGGCGGCGCACGATTCTCACCGCGTTGGTCAACGACAAGAATCCTGTTCCCGGAAACATTTGGACTTTTGATGACGGCCTCTGTAGTTTTACATAAAATACCGACCTCAAAACAACATTGCCCTTGGAGAGAGACATGCGGCACATAATGGTTATGAATGCGAAAGGTGGTTGTGGCAAGAGCACCCTCGCGACCAACATTGCTTCCTACTTTGCCAACGAAGGCGCTACCGTTGCGCTTGCCGACTACGACCCGCAGCGATCGAGCCTCGACTGGCTGGCACGCCGGCCCGACAATCGTCCTGAAATCATTGGTGTTGCGGCGTTTGAAGACGGTTTCAAGCACGCGCCACGCAACGCCGATTACATCATCATCGACGCCCCGGCGCGCTCGCACGGCAAAGAGCTGACGGACCTCGTGAAACACGCAGAAACCATCCTGGTACCCGTATTGCCGTCGACGATAGACATGCAGGCAACGACGACGTTTCTCGAGGAGCTCAAGGCAGTGGGCAAGGTCGCGCGCAAGCAGGCGAAGATTGGCACCGTTGCCAATCGCGCGCGTGACAATACGCTCATTTTCGACGATCTCGATGAGTACCTGACCAAGGCGCGGGTGCCGTACATAGCGGCTTTGCGCGAGGCGCAAAACTACGTTCGCGCCTATACGCGCGGCCTCGGAATCTTCGAGCTGCCAGAGTACCTGGCATGGCCCGACTGGGACGAATGGGAGCCACTCACGGCGTGGTTGCGCAGCAAGCGCAGCCAACCGTAGCGGCGCGCTGCTACAGGCTCGCCCGAATTCCGTCCTCGGGATTGGCGTAACGGGGTATTACGCCCAGCACTTCACGCATTTTCGTCGTGTCGACGATGCGTGAGTCGGACAGGAATGCCATTCGCTGCCTCGAAAACTGCTGCTGTGCTTCGGCGCGGCTTATTTGCGGCGGTGCGGGCAAGTCCAGCTGGCGCGCGACCTCGTTCGTGAAGGCCGTCGGACTACGGTGATCGCCGTCCCCCACGTTGTAAATGCCGGCCGGGACATTTTCGTCGAGCGCAGCCACACAGCAGCGCGCCAGGTCATCGACATGAATCCGGTTGCCCGGGTTAGCATCGACCTCGGCGATCGCTGGCGTGCCCGAGCGGATGCGTTCCGTACCCAGGCGGCCGGGACCGTAGATGCCCGGGGCCCGCAGGACGATGAGCGCCACGTCGTTTTGCCGCGACCAGGTCGTCAGCAGCTCTTCGGCGGCGACGCGGTTGGCCGCCTGCCGGTTAGAGGGTTTCAGGGCGCTGGCCTCGGTTACGGTTTGCCCCCCGTAATCGCCATATACCCCCGTGGTGCTGATGTAGATAAATCGAGCCGGGGATACGAGGGACAGGAATGTCTGCAGCCGCTCGTCGGGCGGTTCGCCGCTGGGCGGGACCGTGTAAATGACGGCATAGCGGGCGGGCAGTTCGAGTGGCAGTTCGCTTGCCGAGTCAAGGTCGAAAGGGAAAAGCTGCCGGTCGGTGTCAACGCGCGAACGGCTCAGGGCCGCGACGGAATCTGCGGGCAGCATCGACAATATGCGTCGGCCCGTGTAGCCGGCACCCGTCAACAATACGAACATGGACTCGGCCGCTTCGTGCTTAGCCATTTTCCATGTGCGGAATGGCCGGGCGCGGTTCAGCTGCGACCATGCCGAGCCCGTCGCGGTAGGCATTGGCCGCCGCGTCCGCTTCACCCATCTGGTTCAGGAGACTGCCGTATTCCTGGTAGGCCTCGGGTGTCGGCCGCAGGCTGAGCACGGTCTCCAGGTAGCTGCGCGCCTTGCCCCAGAGTTCGTTGCGCAGGCATAGCCGCGCCGCCGTCAGCAACAGGTCGGGATCGTCGCCATGGTTCTTGAGCCAACCCTCGGCACGTTTTAGCTGCCGGGTCGTGTCACCGGACTCGACCAGGCCAAAGAGTCGCACCAGCGGACCGCGCCACTCCGAGCGCAGCGCTGCGGCCAGTTCCTTCTCCACGCGGTCGTGCTCTCCGGCGCGCATCAAGCCTCCATAATAGGCCTCGAGCAGGGACAGGTCGGACCTGTGCGCGCGTGCCACGGCTTTCCATGCGGTCTCCACGGCGAGGCCGTCTGCGGCACGATCGAGCGCCTCCTTGTGCACCCGGGTCGTCCAGGCGCCAAGCGTTTCCGGCTTGAGCTGCTTGTTGTTCTTCAGGCGCGGCAGCAATTCGCCAAGCGAATCCCAATCCTCGAGTTCGAAATACAGTCGCCCCAGCAGCGACAAGGCATGTGCATGGTCCTTCGAATTTTCGTCCACGCGCCGCAATGTCGCGAGGGCCTGTTCATTCTGGCCGCGATCAAGCTGGAATTCGGCCTGTGTCAGGAGCACGGCATTGGCAGCCTCGGGTGTTTCGGAGTAGGCGAGTCGCAACCACTCGTCGCGCCGTTCATCGCGTCCCTGCAGATGGGCGGCCCGCGCCGCCTGCAAGTAATTGAACAAGGGCGAGTCGCTGGTACTTGCAGCCCGGGCGAGCATTTTCTCACCGCGCGCGAGATTGCCTTCGGCAACGGCGATCATGCCGCGTGTGAGCTTTTGCCCTGAGCGCGCAGAGCGGTAACGTCCGGCAGCCTCACCGAGCCTGCGCGGCGCCAGCACGATCTTGCGCACGAGCCAGATCGCGAAAACCAGTACGACGGCCAGTCCCAGCAATACCGGCACGGACATCTCGATGACATAGCCGCGGAAATTGATGATGACGTAGCCGGGGTCGGCCAGCAGGAAATGCGCCGCAAAGGCACTTGCGAACAGGGCCAGCACGACGATGATGCCGAATTTCACTGTGAGTTCTCGCGCAATGCCTGGAACTGACGCAGCAGATCCAGCGACCCTGAAATATCGGGTGCCGCGGTCGCAAAAATGTTGCCGCGAATCTCCTCGAGCGTTTCGAGCGCACCTGCAACCTGCGTACTGTCGGTGTCGAAGTACTGCCTGAGGAGCGCGCTCGTGTCGTCGAGCGATTGTTCGAAAATGGCCTGCTCGCCACGCAACAATGCGAGCCGTGCGGCCTGTAACTGCAGGGCGATATTATTGCGCAGGAAATATTCGACGTCCGGGGTCAGCACCTCCAGCCTGGCCTGGTCCGGCGGCGTAACCTTGACGAGCCCGGCCATGGCGCCTTTGACGGACGACCAGGCGCGTCCCACGCCACTTTGTTCCTCATCGGTTTCCTGCGGCGCCTGCTCGGCGGCAGCGGGTGCGCTCTTGACGGGCAGCGATTCAACCACGCGTGACAGGCTGGCGAGCGTCATCGTCGTGCCGGCTATGTCGGGCCTTTCCATAACGGCAAGTGCCGCGAGTTCGTCGGCGATGGCGCGACGCACGTCCGTCAGCCCGGGGTTGGCCAGTTGCACGACGCGCTCATCGGCCATTGCCAGCGCCAGCGAGGCGAGGTGCGGATTGTTCGCAAGCTGCAGCTGCGCGTTGGCGATCTGCATGTAGTACTCGGCCTCTGCCAGCAACCAGGTATCACGCGCTCCTTCAGATATTCCGGCCAGGGAAGCCACCGAGCTTTCCAGGGCGGACATGCGCGGCGGCAAAGAACTCAATACGTCGACGCGTTCCTCGAGCTGGCTCCTGAGGGCATCGATATCGGCCGCCGAAACCGAGTCGCGCCCCGCGAGTTCGGCAACCAGCGCATCGAGATTGCCGAGCTGTTCGCGGCTGTCATTCAGCTGGCGCTCGAGCGACGCGATCGCATCGTCGGCGGTGTCATCGCCCGCGCTGCGCCAGTCCAGGAACAATGTGTAGGCGACGGCGGCTATCGCCACCGCGGACACGAGCAGGGCGAGCCAGGCGACACCCCGGCCCGCGGCTGGCGCCGATTCGGCAACAGGTGCTTCCTCTGCTGACGCTTCGAAGCTGCTTTGACTACTTGTGACCTCGTCTTCGGCCGGCTCGTCTTCGACGGGCTGATCGTCCGCGGGCTGTTCGCCGGTCGCCTCATCCGCCAGGTCCCCGCTCCCCTTTTCGGGAGTTTCGTCAACTGCCGGGCTTTCCTCGACGCTCGTCTCTTCGGCGGCTGAGCTTTCTGTCGCGCCTGGTTCTTTTCGCTTGTCTGTGTCGCTCATGGTGCTAGTCCGGGACTCTGGAGTGCGATGATTGCCTGTACCATTTCGCCGGCTTGCGGGCCCGATGAGAGTATCGGTCGGGAAGCAGGGTAGCGGTCCAGCGCTTCTTTTAACACACGACCGGCGGGGGTCACCAGTGGTGTGGATTCGAGCTGACTTCTGCACCAGTCGGGCAGTAACTTGATGAGGTTTTGCAGCGACTGCACGCTCATCACGGTTATCACCGAGATATTGCCGCCACGCCAGCGGGCCTCGAGTTCGGCCAGCATGTCGGGACTGACGACAGGCAGCCGGCGCTCGTAGACAGACAGGTAGTTAATATTGGCACCGCGATTCCTGAGTTCGCTGGCAAGCAGTTCGCGCCCCTTGCCGCCGCGAATGATGCGAACGTCGAGGCCATCAATGTCCTGGAATCCGGGCTCGGCGAGCAGGTGTTCGCTGTCATGACCGTCTTTTGGCTCGATATCCACGACCCTGCCGGCTGATCGGACTGCCCGCGCCGTGGCGGGGCCGATCACGGCAATCTTGCCGCCTCCTGAATATTTCAGGCCGTACTCGACGGCATTGCGGCTGATAAAGATCGTCACGTCGGGGCTGGGCATGGCCGACGCCTCGGCTGAGACCCGGCTTTGGTCGAGCGCGACGATATCGATGACCGGGAAACAGAACGCCTCACCGCCCTGTTCTTCGATTGCTGATACGAGTTCGGCTGCCTGCGTCCGTGGCCGCGTGACGAGTACGCCGACCCCTTCGAGCGGTGTCTCAGCCATGCATCGCCCCGGCGGCTTCGAGTAGTTCCAGTGCGCCTTGTTCGATCAGCTTTGATGCGAGTTCAAGACCGAGCTGCTCGGCGTCACCCGGCTTGCCGGCCACCGAGTCGTGAACCGATTTGCTGCCATCCGGCAGCGCTACGAGCGCCGTGACGCGGAGCGTATCGCCATCCACGAACGCGTAGGTGGCGACGGGTGACTGGCAACTGGCTTGCAATGTCTTCGCGATCGCGCGCTCGGCCAGCGTCGTCTGCACGGTCGTCTCGTCATTGAGTTTCTCGAGGATCGCGCGCAAACCGGTATTGCCGCTAAGGCACTCGATGCCGACAACGCCCTGGGCAGCAGCAGGCAACATTTCCGATGGCTGGAATTGCTGGCTGATGTGATGGTCGAGTTCGAGGCGCTCGAGACCTGCGGCGGCAAGGATGATCGCATCGTAATCGCCGTCCTCGAGTTTCCTGAGGCGCGTATTGACGTTGCCCCTGAGCGGCTCGATCCTGAGGTCGGGGCGCATCATGCGTAGCTGCGCCTGGCGCCTGAGGCTGGAGCTTCCGACGAGGGCGCCCTGTGGCAGGTCATGCAATTGCTGTCCTTGCGGCGACACGAGAGCATCAGCGTGATTGGCGCGTTCAAGAACGGCAGCGATACAAAAACCCTCGGGCATTTCGGCCGGAACGTCTTTCATCGAATGCACGGCGATATCGGCTTTGCCGTCCTGTATCGCGATTTCGAGTTCCTTGATGAAAAGTCCCTTGCCGCCGATCTTCTGCAGGCTGCGATCGAGAATCTCGTCGCCGCGTGTCGACATGGGTACGAGCTCGATATCCTCGATTTCGGGAAGATCGCGCAGCACGGCTGCCACGTGATTGGCCTGCCAGAGAGCGAGCGCGCTCTTGCGTGTAGCAATACGAATTTTCATGATTCCTTCAGCCGCCGACGAACTTCCGCAACATGCCGGCGGCTGATTATCAGCTCTTTGTCGTCGACTTGCGAGCCCTCTCGCAGCACCACGCGGCTCTTGCCGTCAGCGGTCTTCTCGATCTTCTCGATGCGACTGACGGCGACCAGGGCGCTGCGGTGAACGCGCACGAACTGCGCGGCAAATTCCTCGGCCAGGGATTTGAGCGAGTCATCGATGAGGTCCTGTCCATTGTCATGGTCGACGCTCACGTACTTCTGGTCGGCGCGAAAGCAGCTGATGTCGGCGAGCGGGATGAGCTTGAGTTCCCCGTGGACGCGCGCGCAGACATGCTGTCGCGGCGCGTCGAGCCTGGCTGGCCTCGCCGGCGACCTCGCGCAGCGCGGATCCCGCCAGCCGCGCCGCGTGTGCGAGCGCTGCCGTAAGGCGCGAGCGGCGCACGGGCTTCAGTACGTAACCGATGGCACGTGCTTCGAAAGCGTCGACGGCGTATTCGTCGTAGGCCGTCGCAAAGACGACGGCCGGCGGCTTGTCGAGTTCATTCAGGTGGTGGGCGGTTTCTATGCCATCGAGCCCGGGCATACGAATATCCAGCAACACGGTATCCGGTTCGAGGTCGGCCGCAAGCGCCAACGCGTCGTGCCCGTTTCCTGCTTCGCCCACGACCTCGTAGTCATCTTCGTCCTCGAGAATCTGCCGTAAGCGGTCACGGGCCGGCTTTTCGTCGTCGACGACGAGGACTCTCATACAGCACCCTGGTTTTCGGGAAAGCGCAGTGTTACGGCGAAGCGTTCGTCGCTGTCGTCGACTTCGACTGACGCACGGCCGCCATACGCCAGGTCGAATCGCTGCTGGATATTGTTCATTGCCATCTTGTTGCCGTCCTTGTCGCGCGCTTTGCCCGCCGCAACCGGATTCGACATCTCAATCTCGAGCATCTTGCCATCGCATCTGCCGGTGACCGTGACCTCGCCGCCGTCGGGCAGCAGTTCGATGCCATGGTAGATGGCGTTCTCGAGCAAGGGCTGAATGGTCAGGTTCGGCACTCTTGTGCGCATCGGCAAATCGCCGATGTCCCAGCGCACGCTGAGCCGGTCACCCAGTCGCAATTTCTCTATACGCTGGTATATGGCGGCGGTCTCGAGTTCCTGCTTCAGCGACGACATGTCCTTCGGGCTGCTCAGGGTCGCACGCAACAGGTCGGACAGATCCTCGACGGCTTCCTCGGCCTGCAGCGGATCCGAGCGCGTGAGTGACGCGATCGTGTTCATGCTGTTGAAAAGAAAATGCGGCCGAATGAGCGCCTGCAACGCGCTGATTCGTGCCTGGGCTTCCAGCACGATACTGCGGCGCCACTCGCTCGAAATGTACAGGTAGCGCATCGCGAGCGCGATCACGATCGAACTGATCGCGAACGTACGCAGTATGAAGTTGCTGTGCGTGTCATGAATAATCGTCGACTCCGCGAATATGCGCGTGAGCTGCCATGACACTTCGGCAATCAGCAGGCAGACGACTTCGAGCACGATAAAGCCGATCACGAAAGCACGCGTGGCCCCGGTACTCTCGAGTCGACTCTTGATCTGGCACATCACGGCGGTGCCCAGCAAGGCGAGCCAGAGTATGAAGAAAGAGGTCTTCGACAGTTCGACCAGGAACTGGCCACCCGAATCATGAGCAGCCAGCGTTAGCGCGATCGCCACGAGTTCGGCTACGAGCAGGACGATGAACAGCGTGCTCGCCGCGCAGAAATCCGGCAGATAGGCCTGGGTGTCCTGCGACCTGGACTCGGGTGCTGCGGTCAAACGGGCGCTCCTTTGGGCTTAAGCAGGCATTGTAGCGCCAGCAGCCGGGCAGCGCCCGTCGCGATCAGGAGGTGCAGTACTTGGCGATCAGTTCCTGGGTGCGAGTGCGTGCTTCGTCGCGCTGCGTGTCATCCAGGTACTCGCGTTCGCCATCAGGCTTCTCTTTGTAAAGGGGTGCCTCCAGCTGGATGGTCTGCAGCTGAGCGCGATAGTTCTCGCACTTCTTGCGATTTGCTTCGACCTCCGCCTGTGCGTCTTCGGCCTTCTGAGCCTCTGCGTCGGCCGCAGCGCGGGCTTCCTCCCTGGCCGCCTGCCGTTCGGCGTAGGCATCGACTCTCTGCTGCACGGCGCTACCGTCAGTGCGCTGAGAGGAGAGGGCCAGGTGCTGCTCCGAAGCAGCACCCGACGGACGGTCCTCGTAATGAACGTTGCCGTCCTCGTCGACCCATTTGTAGATCTCGCTGGCCGCTACGCCGCTGTTGGCCGTCAAAGCCAGTACCGCGAATCCGATCAGTAGCTGTTTGCGTTTCATATTGCCCTTCTTAGGCCAGGTGCCCGACGTATTTACTAAACGAAATTAGATCATGCCATAGGAGTTTTTGTAGTGACCGCAGTCACAGCGAACAGCGGGCATTTACCCTAATTCAAGGCAAAAAAAAGCGGGCCTTACGGCCCGCTAAGTTGTTGCTTCACTGGGGAAAAATGAGCCCCCGTGCAGCAGGGGTGCGGTACTGCCGGACTTTCCTTATGACAAGTCCGGCAATGCCGCGGGGGGATTACTCCGCCGACGTGAACTCGGGGTAGGCCTCGAGGCCACATTCGCCGATGTCGACGCCCTCGTATTCCTCTTCTTCCGAGACGCGTATGCCAACCGTGGCCTTGAGTGCGAACCAGACGATCAGGCTGACGCCGAACGTCCAGGCGAAGATGCTGAGGATGCCGACGAACTGTCCGACGAAGCCCGCCTCACCGTTCGAAAGCAGCACCGCCAGTACGCCCCAGATGCCGACAACGCCGTGCACTGATATTGCACCGACCGGATCGTCGATTTTCAGCTTGTCGAGCGACACGATCGAGGCAACGACGATCAAACCGCCGATGGCGCCGATTACAGTGGCAAGGACCGGGGTGGGCGACAACGGATCGGCTGTAATCGCTACAAGCCCTGCGAGCGCGCCGTTGAGTGCCATCGTCAGGTCGGCCTTGCCGAACCAGAAGCGCGATAACAGCAGCGCGAACACGAGACCGCCGGCTGCCGCCATGTTCGTGTTGACGAACACGAGCGCGACCGCGTTCGCTTCGCCGACGTCGGAAACCTTGAGCTCCGAGCCGCCGTTGAAGCCGAACCAGCCGAGCCACAGGATCAGCGTGCCCAGTGCCGCGAGCGGCAGGTTGGCGCCTGGTATTGCATTCACCTGGCCGGCGGGACCGTATTTGCCCTTGCGTGGACCGAGGACGAGCACGCCAGCGAGCGCCGCGGCAGCGCCGCAAAGGTGGACGGTGCCCGATCCCGCGAAGTCGAAGTAGCCGAAACTCTCGGTGAGGAAACCTCCGCCCCAGTTCCAGAAGCCCTGAATTGGATAGATGAAAGCGGTAAGGACGACCGCGAACGCAAAAAAGGACCAGAGCTTCATGCGCTCGGCCACGGCGCCCGAAACGATCGACATCGCGGTTGCCACAAACACGACCTGGAAGAAGAAGTCCGACAGGTTCGAGTAGTAGGTTTCACCGCCGCTCGCGAGAACGGCTTCTGCCGAGTTGTCGTCCGCGCTGAGCCAGCCGTCGCCAAACTGCAGGAACAGGTTCGACGCGTCTGACGGATACATAATCGTGTAGCCCGCCAGCATGAACATGATGCAGGCGATCGAGTACAGACCGACGTTCTTGGTGAGAATCTCGGCCGTGTTCTTGGCACGGACGAGACCGGACTCGAGCATAGTGAAGCCGGCCGCCATCCACATGACGAACGCCCCCATGACGAGGAAATAGAAAGTATCGAGCGCATAGGCGAGTTCGGTCACCTGCGCCGCTATTTGAGTTGTTTCTTCCACGAGTAATTCCTCCCAGACTCGTTAAACGGCTTCGCTGCCGGTTTCACCGGTACGAATGCGAATGGCCTGTTCCAGTTCGGTGACGAAGATTTTGCCGTCCCCGATCTTTCCGGTCCTTGCCGTATTGGCGATGGCCTCGACGACCTGCTCGAGAACGTCGTCATCCACCGCCAGCTCTATCTTGGCTTTCGGCAGGAAGTCGACGACGTACTCGGCGCCTCGATACAGCTCGGTGTGGCCACGCTGGCGGCCAAAACCCTTGACCTCGGTGACCGTGATGCCCTGGATGCCGATGTCGGCGACAGCCTGTCGCACGTCGTCCAGTTTGAATGGCTTGATGATCGCGGTGATCATTTTCATGTGCTAATCCCCTGTGAAAAATGGGCGGCCCTGCGGCCGCCCGCTGTGACTTACTTAATATCGAAAGATTTGCCGATCGTGAATACAACCGATTGGTCGTCCGTCGTGTCACCGCCCTCGTCCACGATTCCGCTCAGGTCCTCGTCGTTGAAAACGATGTAGACGCCGAGATCGATATCGGCGACGGTCGCGCCATAACCGAGCTCGAAGTACTCGCCATCTGCGTCCTGGCTGAATCCTGCGTACTTGCCGTAGAAACCGTTCTTCTCAAGCGTCAATGAGTAGTAGGTGTAGTCCTGCGTCGGGCCATCGAAGTTATCGTACTCGCCAACGGCGACATCGATCGTCGCGATGCCGTAGCCACCGCTCAGGTTGATCTCCTGGTAGGTGTCATCAAATTCCTGTGTGTAGTAATAGCCCGTAAAGCCGATGCCGTAGGTGAAGTCGCCGACCTCGCCGCCATAACCGAAGTAGCCGTCGACCTCGAGACCAGCGGCATCGTCGCCGGCATAGCCGGCCGAAGCGCCGTCACTGACATCCGCGGCCCAGACACCGGCGTAGAATCCGTTTTCGTGGTTGTAATCGATGCCGCCGCTGGCCGATGACTGCGCCTGGAAGATGCCGCGGAAATAATAGTCACTGGCAAAGCCGATGTTGGCAGACCATTGGGCGTTCGCCACTCCACTGGTAACAAGTGCGATGGCGATAAACGCCGTTTTCCTGATGTTCATTACATGTTGCTCCCGATAAAAAGATGATGGCCCGAGGGCCGCTTTCGCCCTGTTAAAAGCAGTTAACGTGCCAAGTCTGGAAACCCTCTTGAAATCAACGGTTAATAAAATTGCGGCGGGGTGACTCGCACCATGTTGGTGCGCCGCAGAGAGCGCTTTGCCCCAGAATGGTGAGCAACGAACGTTTTTGCCGCCTGTCGGTGCAAATGCCGCTGGTATTCTTCGCTGACGTCAGGTATCAAGCCGCTATGACTGACGATTCCATTGAAAACCTGGCGAAAAAGCTCGCCGAATCGGTGCCCGAAGGCCTGCGCTCGGTGGGCGCGGATCTCGAGAACAATTTTCGCGCCGTGCTGCGCGCTTCGCTGGCCAAGCTCGATCTCGTTACGCGCGAGGAGTTTGAGGTTCAGGAAGCCGTGCTGGCGCGTACGCGCGAGAAGCTCGAAGCGCTCGAAAAACGTCTCGAGGAACTCGAAACAGAATAATCGCGGGCATTTCTCTATCCCGCTTGACGAGGGCCCGCTGCCGCGGCGGGCAACGTACATGATCGCCGCAGGCCATGGAGGGCCGCTGCATGAGTCTCGCCATTCTGCATTGCCGCGCAGAGCGCGGCACCGAAGCGCCGCCCGTGACCATCGAGGTCTTTCTGTCCGGTGGCCTGCCGGCCTTCACGATCGTGGGCATGGCCGAGACGGCGGTTCGCGAAAGCAAGGATCGAGTGCGCGGCGCACTGTTGAGTTCCGGCTTCGAATTTCCGCAGCAGCGCATCACGATCAGCCTGGGGCCGGCCGACATGAAAAAGACCGGCGGCCGCTACGACCTGGCTATCGCATTGGGAATTCTCGCCGCGCGCCGGCAGTTTCCGAAGACCGGTCTCGAGGGTATCGAGTGCTACGGCGAACTTGCACTGAACGGCGAGCTGCGGCCCGTGCCCGGCATGTTGCCCGCAGCCCTGAAGGCGCAGCAGGCGGGCCGCGCCGTCATCGTGCCTGGCGACAATTGCGCCGAGGCGACGCTTGCGGGCGCCAGCGTCTACCCGGCAGCCTCGCTCCTCGACGTGGTGGCGCACCTGTCGGGTCAAGCGCCGATCGATGCCGCCGCCCATGTTGAGCCGGCCGGCATTCCACGGACTGGCAAAGACCTTGCCGACGTCAAGGGGCAGCAGAATGCCAAGCGCGCATTGGAGATTGCTGCAGCGGGCGGGCACAACCTGTTGTTCATCGGCCCACCAGGCACGGGCAAGAGCATGCTGGCGCGACGTCTGCCCGGCATTCTGCCGCGCATGAGCGAGCACGAAGCGCTCGAAACCGCAGCTATCGATTCGGTGCTCGGCGCGCCCGTTGCCGGTGAAGGCTGGCGTCGACGACCCTTTCGGTCGCCGCACCACACAGCCTCGGCGGCCGCTCTCGTGGGTGGCGGCAAGGGGCCTCGCCCTGGTGAGGTTTCGAGGGCGCACAACGGTGTCCTGTTTCTCGACGAGTTGCCCGAGTTCAATCGCAACGTCCT
The DNA here is from genome assembly GCA_947259985.1 of uncultured Woeseiaceae bacterium. Classification (GTDB taxonomy): domain Bacteria; phylum Pseudomonadota; class Gammaproteobacteria; order Steroidobacterales; family Woeseiaceae; genus UBA1847. The sequence continues at coordinate 47,472 of CAMYOJ010000051.1, read as the reverse complement.
CGAAGTATTGCGTGAGCCCATGGAGACTGGTGTCATCAGCATCGCACGTGTGGGGCAGCAGGCCGATTTTCCGGCCAGCTTTCAGCTCGTCGCCGCCATGAATCCCTGCCCGTGTGGATACCTGGGTGACCGGCAGGCTGACTGCCGTTGCAGCGGCGATCGCGTTGCCAATTATCGCAGCAAGGTCTCGGGACCTTTGCTCGATCGCATCGACCTGCATGTCGAAGTTACGCGGCCGCCGACGCAGACCCTGCGCTCGCACGAGCAGTGTGGGGAGACAAGCCGCGAAGTTGCCGCACGCGTCGAAAAAGCCTGGCGGATGCAGTTCGAGCGAGCCGGTTCGTGCAATGCCCGGCTCGAAGGCGGGGACTTCGAGAAACACTGTTCGGCCAATGAGCAGTGCTGGGCACTGCTCGAGCGCGCGGCCGAACAGTTCAACCTGTCTGCGCGCGCCCACCAGCGCGTACTGCGTGTCGCACGGACGATTGCCGACCTTGCCGGAGACAAAAAAATAACGCCCCCGCATGTCGCGGAGGCGTTATCGTTGCGTTGCTTCGACCGGCGGGTCTGAGCCTTACTGCGACTCAGCGACCATGTAGTCAACCGCGCCCGCGATCTCGTCGTCGGACAGGTCCATGCGACCGCCCTTGGGAGGCATGTAACCAACAGAGCCCGTGTAACCCTGGATCGCGTGCTGCGTCAGGACGTCGATGCCCTGCTCGATGCGCGGCGCCCACTGGCCTGCGTCGCCGAGTATCGGGGCACCGCCGATGCCCGCGCCGTGACAGGCAAGACACGCTGAATTGTAGACCTGCGGTCCGGACATTGCTGCCGCAACGGGTTCGGGCTCTTCGGCCGCAGCGACGACGGGCGCTTCGGCTTCATGCTCCTCGCCCGGCAGGTAAACCCGGCCGACAGGACGGATGCGTTCGGCAACGGCGGCCTGGTATTCATGCGTGTCTCGCGTGTATACGCCCTGCGTCAGGTCGGATACTTTCATCACAAGGACGAATATTCCGAGTGCTATGGCGGCAAGAACACCGATAACGAGGGAGTACATATCAAAAAATTTCTGGTCCCGACTCAACTTACTGCTCCGGAGTATCTAGGTAGGGCCGGGCAAGGTACCCGACGGAGGCCGGCGATTATATCTCATCACGGGGCTGGCGCTAGCGTGATTCAGTGGGCCGGTTCTGCGACGAGTCGCGCGATGTCATGGCCCGACGCGCAGGCCAGCGTCCAGCCAAGCATGCCGTGACCCGTGTTGAGATACAGGCCGTCGAAGTCCGATTGTTCCACGAGCGGCCGCCCATCCGGCGTCATCGGCCTGAAACCTCCCCATGCCTCCTGATCGACCGCGTCATAATCAGCCGCCAGCGGCGCATACTCACGAGCGACCTCGATGAGAGTAGCGATGCGGTCTTCATCGTCTTCTTCACTGAAACCGAGGAAGTCGGCGAAACCGGCAATGCGGACACGGCCATTGATGCGACTGAAGACGATCTTCCGCTTGAGTACTGTCACGCTCACGTCGGGTGCAGACGGGCCGGGCGGCAGTGTCACGCTGTAACCGCGTACCGGGTAGATGTGCGGGTCGACACCCAGCGGCCGCAGCAGCTCTCCGCTCCAGGCACCCGCGCATACCACAAATGCGTCTGCCGACAACTGGCCATCGTCGAGCTCGATCGCAACGATACGGGAACCGTTCTTTATGAGACGCCTGACCGTCGCGCCGAGCCTGAAGTCGACGCGGCCTGTGTTATCGAGAATGGCTTTGAGGCCTTTGCAGAACGCGTGCGAATCGGCCACCGAATCGTGCTCCGAATAAACCGCTGCGACGAAGTCTCCTTGCATATCGGACAGGGTGGGCTCGAGGGCGACAGCGGCCTCGGGGCTCAGGATTTCCGTCTTGCAGCCGTGTTCCTCCTTGAGCGCCGCCGTTTTTCGCGCCGCTGTCACATCAGCTTCGCTGCCGAGCAGCACGAGCTTGCCCGCAGTGCGGTGCGAGAATTCAAATGGCAATTCATCGCGCAACTCTTCCATGAGCTTTTCGGAGCGGAGCGCGGTTTCCAGCACGGCAACGGTATTCCTCGCGGCCCGTGTTTTCGTGCATTGCGACAGGAAGCGCACGCCCCACGGGACGAGGTCTGGGCGCAGCCGTACCTGGTAGGCGTTGTCGCGGCCGGCGACCAGGCCCGGTATCTTCGTGACGAATTCGGGTTTCGCGAGCGCGTCGGTGAAACTGTAGGAAAGCTGCCCGGCGTTGCCATAACTCGCTTCATTGGCGACATCCGTTGCGCGGTCGACTACCGTCACGCGGCAGCCGAGCCGTGACAGGTAATACGCGCTTGTTGTGCCTATTACGCCCGCACCGATGACGACGACGTGCATCTCAGCTCCCTCTCAAAGCAGGACTGAGATGTTACTGAGCCTGTCGCAAGGCCCTCAAATGACCATTGTTGGAGCGCCCATAACTTGGGGCTATGGTTAAGAAGCGGGTGCGCAAAACGCCTCGATAGAGTTCGCGAGATGCTCGATGAAGTTCTGTGCCGCGATCGATAACGGTGCGGCGGCGAGGCCCAGGACCCGGATGTCGAACTCGAGTTCGGGCTCGAGCGGCAACAGTCGGATGCCGCTCGTGCCACCCGATCTCGCGGTAATTTCATCGGCGATGGTCACGCCCGCTCCACAGCTGACCAGCGCCTTCGCGACATGATAGGTCTCCGACCAGGTAACGATGTCGAGGTCTTTCTGTACGGGTTCCAGGTAGGTCGACAGCATCCGTCCCAGCGGGCCGCGGCTGTTGAGGCCGATGAACGGATGACCGCAGAGGTCGGCCGCCGTCAGCCGGGTCTTGTCGCCGAAATCGGTGTCGTCAGGTGCAATTACGACAAAGCGACTCGTCGCGATCGTGCGTTGATCGATGCCAGGCGTCTTCGGTGGATCGAATGCGAGGCCGACGTCCATGCGTGACTCGAGCAATGCTTCGTTGAGCTGATCGAGATGCAGCGTCTCGATCTCGAAAATCGTATCGGCATGTTGCTCGCGAAACGTCGCGACGGCTTTCGGGAGCACCTCGACGCCGAACGCGGGTGTGGCGGCGAAACGGATATGCCCCGAGTCGCCGGACCTGAGATTGGCCGCGACGTGGCGCAGGCGATCGACGTCGCGGTAGACGGTGGAAACGTGTGCAAACAGGCGATGCGCTTCGGGTGTCGGCACGAGCTTGCCCTTGACGCGGTCGAACAGCAGGTAGCCGAGCTGCTGCTCGGCGTGCGCCAGCACCTTCGACACCGACGGCTGCGAGACGTTGAGCATGGCGGCCGCGCCGGTCATCGAACCGCTCGAGTAGACAGCGTGGAACACTTCGATCTGTCGCAGGCGCATGGTTTCCCCCGTATGGGGCAGAGTATAACCAAAGGTTATGCATCGAAATAACAAAAGAATTCCGGCACCGATGCCCTCCGATGGCATGATTCAGAAATGAGAATCTTCAAGCCTGCCGCGGCGGTGATTTTGCTCTGCCTCGCTGTTCTGGCCCGCGCTGACGGGCTCAGTGTGAGCGGTCGGATCGTGGATGAGTCCGGAGCGCCGATCCCCGGCGCTACCGTGACTATTCGCGGCGCAACGCGTGACACGGGCAGCGGCGGCGGCTTCGAGTTCGAGCTCGATTCGCCGACGACGCTGATGATCCACGCCAGCGCGCCGGGCTACTACGGTTTCATTCACACGCTGCATCGCTCTGATTTCGCGGCGGGCCGTGACGCGGTCATTCCGTCAATCGAGCTCGTGCAACGGAAATCAGATCGGACCCTGCTGATGTTCGCAGGGGACTCGATGCTCGCCCGGCGGTACTTCGAGCCGCGCGCGGGCGAGCCCGTGCTCGTCAGGCGCGACAGCGTGCTGGCGGATGGCAAGAAGCTGCTTGCGGCGATACGTCCCTATGTCGAACTGGCTGATTACGCGTCCGTCAATCTCGAGACACAACTGTCGAACGAAACGCTGACAGATCGCGTGCCAAAGTCCGTGACATTCTATTCGCCGGTCGAACTCGCCGAGCTGCTGCAGTGGGCCGGTTTCGACTACGTCGCCCTGGGCAATAACCACACGTACGACTATCGCGAAGCCGGGCTGGATTCGACGCTTGCGGCGCTCGCCAATACCGAGCTCGCCTGGTCTGGCGGGGGCTACACGGAGTCCGAAGCGCGTGAGCCTGCAAACGTCGAGATCAATGGTCGCGCGCACTCCTTCCTGAGCTACGTCGGCTGGGCGGGAACATTCGAGCCCACGCAGACTGCCGCAGGCTCCAAAGGCGGCGCCGCGTTCGGAAATACCGCGACCATCGGCGCCGACCTTGCTGCACAGGCAGGCGACGTCGTATCGATAATGCAGCTGCACTCGGGACTCGAGTATTCGGCCAGGCCTGCGATGTCGGAGCAGACGACGCTGCGGCAGGCCGTCGTTGATGGCGCCGATGTCGTGATCGGCCATCACGCGCACGTCTTGCAGGGCTTCGAAATTTACGACGAGCGACTGATCGCCTACTCGATGGGCAATTTCCTTTTCGACCAGTATCACTACACGACGCAGCTCGGCATGCTGCTGTTCGTCTGGATGGACGGCGATAAGCTGCACCGCGCCGAGGTCGTGCCGCTGCACATCAACGGCTACCTGCCGACGCCCGCGACCGGGCTCTTCCGCCATGCCGTGCTGACGCGTGTTGCGAGGTTGTCTCAGGACAGCGTGTGTATGCGACCGAGCGGTTTTCATGCCGCGATCGTTGCTTGTGATGGCGACAACAACACCGCGAATACCATCGTTATTCCTGACCCGGCGAGCGCGGCGCCGTTGCATGTCCGGTCGCTGGGTGCTTCGCCCCTGCTGCCGGTATCGGTCGATGCCGGAGAACGCTCGTACAGGCTGGGAATAGACCTCTCGCGGCGGGGCGACTTCGAATATGCGCGGTTGTTCGGCGCCCATGACAGGACCTGGATCCTGGACGCGGATACCGTGCTCAAGACGGGCGACGACAACCGTCTCGAGATTCGCGTGCCGAAGGGCGAGGCGACGGTGAGGACAGGCATGAAAGTGTTCGAGCGCGTGTTCACGCTGTCGAATCCAGCGACCATCAGCGGGCGCCTGAAGGTCGACGGTGACGTCCGCATTCGTTTCCTGCTGCAGCGCCGGCGCATGACGGAGGCGCTGGAGGACGAGCTCGAAAATGGTCCAATCACGGAAATCGGTTCCTGGGAGGGAACAGCGGCGGACTGGACGCAATTCGTCATCGACTACAGGCAACCGCGAATAGCGACGCGCTCGGTGCGCATCCTGATCGACGTCGAGGACCTCAGCGACGACAAGGCCGGTGCCAGCGTGTCTCTCGACGATATTGCATGGGTCGAGTGGCAGACGCCCTGGATCGCCGCCCGCGACAGGAATGTGGCCCCCGAATTCGCCACGCACGTGCAGTTGCAGGCGCAACCAAATCCGCAATGACAATAGTCGCGTTTCTGATAGACTCGAGACATAACAAACAGTCATAGCCAACGGTTATACGGGCCGGAAACGTTGTTATTGGAAGGGTTTCCGCCCTGTTGGTAGTTTGGCTGACAATCGGCTGAAACCGAATTACAAGAGAGAGGGGGAAGTGATGTTCCAATCGCTATCGTGCCGCGTGAGCGGCAAGTCCGTACTATTCGCGGCAAGCTCATTGATTCTGGCAATGACGGCTGTTCCTGCAAACGCGCAGGATGACGATGATCAGATCGAAGAGATAACCGTTACCGGTACGCAGATAAAGGGCGCCAATATTTCCGACGCGCTTGCGATCTCCGTGATCAGCGCCGAAGAGATCGAGATGTTCGGCGTCGAATCGGGCGAGGAGCTGCTGGACCTCATACCGGAGAACGGTCAGAACTTCCTCAACGAAACCGACACAGCCGGCGGCGTCAATGCTGCCCGCGGTGATGTCGGCGCGTTCAATCTCAGGAACATGGGCACGGGTAATACGCTGGTTCTTCTGAACGGGCGGCGCCTTGTCAATTCGGCTACCTACCAGACTGAGGAAGTCGGCGGCAGTTTCGTTCCGGTGAACACGGTTAACTCTAATCACATACCGGTGTTCGGCGTGGAACGGCTCGAGGTTTTGCGTGACGGTGCTTCGGCCATTTACGGCGCCGACGCTGTTGCGGGCGTCGTGAACACGGTCCTTAAGCACGATTTCGAGGGCTTTACGCTGCGCGCCCGATATACCGATTACGACAACATCCCGCGTGACGACCAGGCTCTGGCGCTCGAATGGGGTACAAGCCTGAACGGCGGTGCGACGCACGTCGGCGTTTTCGCGCGTTACTATCAGCGCGACAACGTGAACGCGCAGGATGACCCGCGCTGGGCCGACAGGGACTTTCGTTATCGCTTCGACGACAGCTCGCCCTATTCGGAAGCCTCGGGGAGCACGATCTTCCGCAACGACAGCGCGAATTCGCTGTACGGCCAGTACGACGTCGTCACGAACATCAATCCCAGCAGCAATCGTGATCGCTATGGACTGATTGGAAACGACGTTACGGACTCATCCGGCGAGTTCGAAACCTATCCGATTGGCGACGAGCGCTGTGAATACCCTATTAATCAGTACATCTGTGGCGGTGTCGATGGTCAGGGTACCTATCGTTACAACCTCAACGAAGTTGCGGACCTCACGTCCGAGATGGACCGGACGACGGTCTACGCTTACCTGAACCACGAGATGGAGAACGGTGTCGAGTTCTTCGCTGACGGTTACTACTACCGTTCGACGACGGAGCGGCTGCTGTACCCGACGACGGCGCTATCCGCATCCATACTGAGAGTCGGTGCGGAGAACTATTACAATCCGCTGGGACCGTGCACTTTGCCGGACGGCAGCCCGAACCCGAACCGCTTGCCCGACTCCATCATCGGCACCGATGTGCCGTGTTCGGGCCTCGAGCTCAGAATCGATAATTACCGGTTTGCCGAGACTCCGCGAGTCGTCAACAATGACGGCGATTCCTATCGCTTGCTGGCCGGGTTCCGGGGCTCAGCCGGCGACTGGGACTGGGAAACGGCGTTCGTTACGTCGCAGGCGACACGCGAAGAGACGACGAACAATCGCCTCTCGAATACGCTGATCACGGAGGCGCTGTTCGATCCTACGCCAGCGGCCTACAACCCGTTTAGCGGCGGCGTTGATAGCAATGTTGAGCAAGCCTATATTGACGTATTCCGCAACGGCAAAACGACGCTGAACATGTGGGACGTCAAAGTGTCGAATGCGAACCTGTTCGAGATGCCGGCCGGGCCTGTCGGGCTGCTTGTCGGCGCCGAATTCCGTCGCGAGAAGTTCCGTGACGATCGGGATCCGCGTCTCGATGGCACGATCAGATTCACCGACTTCGAAGGCGATACCTATCCGTTGAGCTCGGATGTCGTCAACTCGAGCCCGACGCCCGATAACTCGGGTTCCCGATTTACCGAATCGTTTTTCGCAGAACTGCAATTGCCGCTTCACGAAACACTCGATGTGCAGCTCGCAGTTCGCTACGAAGACTTCGACGATGTCGGTGACACGACCGTCGGCAAAGTGGCCTTTGGCTGGCGTCCAATCGACCTGGCGCTGCTCAGAGGGTCCTACTCGACGGCCTTTCGCGCGCCGAACCTGATCACGATCAACGAGACGTTTACCGCACGCTCCAACACCAGGGATGACTGGGTTTGTTTCTACGGCGTCGACCAGGGCACCGTGCCGGACGACACGTTCAGTGACTGTGACTACAGCATGCAGCGCCAGGCGACAGGCAGCAAAGACCTGGAGTCCGAAGAGTCCGACAACTGGTCGGTCGGCATCGTCCTCACGCCAATCGAAAACCTCATGATTACTGTCGATTACTGGGGTATCGAGAAGGACGACACGATCGGCCTGTTTGGCGAAGAGAACCACGTACTGGTCGATCTCGTCACCCGGCTCGATGCCGGTACTGCCGACTGTGCCAACGTACAGGGAAATCCCGCTGTGACCCGCGACGATCCGACGACGGATCCGGACGAAGTGGCCGGCTTCCTTGCGGCGGGCCTGTGCCCGGTTGGCCGCGTGACCAACATCGCGGACACTTATACGAACCTCGACACTCGTAAGATCGAGGGGCACGACATCGGCGTCTACTACGACCTCGATACAAGCTTCGGCGCGTTCGCGTTTCGCTACAACGGCACGTTCTATGACACTTACGAGCAGGAGGCCACAAGTGGCATTACTGCGGCCCTTGTTGCAGCCAAGGAGGCGAATCCGGATATTGTCTACCCGATCGCAGGTATCGGCGACCTGATTCGCAAGAACGGTAACCAGGATGCTCGTCATTCGGCCGCCCTGTCATGGCAGCAGGGAAACTGGGGCGCGGGCATGACAGCTTACAGGATCGACGATTTTTACCAGGAGCTGTCAAACGGTGACCGATTCGATATTCCGTCGATGACGACCTACGACGCGACCCTGGATTACTCGTTCGATGTTAGCGATACCGAGACGCGGATACGTCTGGGCGCCCGCAATTTCACCGACGAGCGTGCGCCGATCTACGACAGCTCGTACGGATTCTCTTCCGACGCACACCGGGACTATGGTCGCATCTACTATGTCGACCTGAGGCTGCGGTTCTGATCGTGTTGCGAAACACGAAACGAAAAGGGGGCTTTGCCCCCTTTTTGTTGTTGGTCGTTCTTGCCTCGACTGCCGCCTGTGCGGACGAAACAGGAGAACAAGCGCTACCCGACAAGGTCCTGTTTGTCGGCAACAGCTTTACTTACTATAACAACAGCCTGCACAAGCACTTTCGAATGCTGACCTACGCGTCGGGACTGTTCACGCCCGAGAACTCCCGGGCGCGTATCAAGACGATCTCGGGCGGGCATCTGCCCGAGCATGACGGTGGCTTCCAGCCCGTGCTGGCAGGGGATGACTGGGACGTCGTCGTGCTGCAGGGCCACAGCCTGGGCCCCATCAGCGAGGGCACGGCGGAACCGTTCCGCAGGACGGCCCGCAAGTTTGCTCGCATCGCGCGAGATCATGGCACGCGCCCGGTGTTTTTCATGACGTGGGCCTACACGGGACGACCTGGGATGACGGCGAAACTCGACGCGGCGTACACCGATATCGGTCGTGAACTCGATGCCCAGGTCGTACCCGTCGGCCTCGCGTTCGCCACCGTAACGACGGAGCGACCGAATCTCGACCTTCGTATTGCCGATGCGCGACACCCCTCGCTGGCTGGCACCTACCTGGCGGCCTGTACCTTTTTCGCGGCACTATATGCTCAGTCGCCAGAGGGCCTCGACTACGACGCCGGCCTGGAAGAGGAAACGGCGCTGTACCTGCAGCGTGTGGCCTGGCAGACCGTGCAAACCTACGCAAAACGCTGAATACGAACTGCCGACCACGGCACACACGTGAGGCTGCGGATCGGTAGAATCGGACCTTATGCATAAACTCGGTTCCATATTGCTGGCGCTGCTGTTCGTTGCCGGGGGCGTTAGCGCCCAGGATGATCTCCAGTACACCGAGAATGTCGGTCAGCGCGTCGAGATGTTCGAGCACGAAGCTCTGAACTTCCGGGTGGACCTCAGTGGTGAGGCCTATACCTACGTCGATTTCTCGGAAAACGTCCCTGAAGCGAGCTTCGCGGCAATTCGCTTCAAGCCGAATGCGTTTTCGCTCGTCGTTTCCGAGGACCTCGGCGTGAATATGTCAGCCGAGCAATATGCCGAGATCGTGCAAACGGCAATGACCGATCGATTTGCCGTCCAGGAGGATGCCGAATACAAGGGCCACAAGGATCTCGGCGGTCGCGCAGAGCGTGGCATGCTGGTTTTCCAGAAAGCCATCTACGCCGAGGTTGCGACCACGCCAATCACTTACGTGCTGTCAACGATCGTCGACGGCGAGCGCGCGTACCAGCTGCTGACATTCGCGTCGCGCGAAAGCGATGCGGCGATACAGGCTGAAGCCGACCAGTTACTGACCGGATTCTCGATCATCGATTCCGGCAAGAACAGGGATATTCTCGTCGCGAGCAGGTCGGTCGAGGACTATCGCTCGACGACGTTCGGCTATCGGTTTCGCGCCCGTGCCCGCGGCTGGTTTCCGTGGGGCGATCTTTCCGAAACCAACGATGGAGCCGACATGGGCGCTCTTTCGTCAAAGGGCTACGGCGCTGTCGTCATGCCTGTCTGCTGGGACGGGCCGGCGCCAACAGCCAATGCCATCTACCGCGTGGTCATGCAGCAGTTCAGCGAAGACTATCCTTCGGACTTCATCAGCGAAGAGCGCGATATCACCAAGGGCGATGCTCGCGGCAAGTTGCTGATTGGCGTCGAGGACAACGACGGCGATGAATATCGCTACTACCAGTGGATCGTTGCGAACGATAGCTGCGCATACACGCTGGCGGCGTGGGGCCTGACCAGTGAGCTCGATACGGACAAAGATCTGCGCAAGCTCTGGCAGGACTTCGAGATCCGTGGCCGCCCGACTGCCCTGGACGGTGAATACAAGAACCAGGAGGAGCGAGAGGTCAACGCGTACCTCGTTAACGCGCTCGGTGTGCATTATTACGAGGCTCGTGCTTACCGGGATGCTTTCGGCTATTTCGCCCAGGCCGCCGATTTGTCACCTGCCGACGAGGCCTACTTCACCAACGCGCTGCGCTCGCTCGTGGAAATCGATGCGTACCAGGAGGCTGCGGACTGGCTGGCAAGTCGCATGCAGCCGTTCGACGCCAACCAGGTCGTGCAAAGCTGGGATGCATGGCTCGCCTACCAGACCGGTGTGCCCGACAAGTCGATGCGAATCTACAGCGGGCTGTTCGCCGATGGCTATCGCGACGATGACGACTTCTCGGTTTACATGACCTTGTTGGCCGATGACGAGCAGTGGGAGGAAATGGAACGCCAGTTCGCGGCTTACACGGCAGATGGCGCAACTGACGCGACGCAGTTGTTGCATGCCAAGTTGCTCGCGCGGCGTGGTCGTCATGCAGAAGCACTGGTAATCCTCGACGAGCTTACCGAGGGACGACCTTATAACCCCGACATCGTTTACGAGCGCATGTCGGTCCTCGATGAAATGGGGAATCCGGCCGAAGTCCTGCGGCTCGCCGACGAGCTGATCGACAAAGGTTATCGCTCGCTGCAGAGTTACTACTACAAGGGCGACGCCGAATTCCAGCTGCGGTCCTACAGAAAAGCCCGCGAGTCTTTCGAGCAGGCGCTGAGCTATTCGCCGGGGAATTCGAATATCAGGGAATACCTCGAGGCGATCGACAACATGCTGGGCGAGGGCGACACGACGACCATCGCCGCCGAGGTCGATCCTGTGGCTTTGCCCAGGGAGCTCGGGAAGTTCTTCTCGTCGACAAGCCCCGTTGCGAATTTCAATGGCTACGGTGCCGTGTTCCTGAGTCGCATCACGGGTTACGGGTTCGACGGTAGCGACACGCTGTTGCAGACGCAGTACCGCAAGATACTCGTTCTCGACGACAACGGTGTCACGCAGTTCAGCACGCTGGAGTTCGATTTCGATCCGAGTTACGAACAGCTTTACGTGAATAGCGTCGTCGTTCGCAATGCGGCCGGCGAAAAGCTGGCCGAAGGCGAGCTCAATACCTATTACATCACCAATAGCGATACGGGCTACGAGGCGAGCACCGAAAAGACCGTGCACGTCCCTGTACCGAGCCTGTCGCCCGGTGCGACCATCGAGGCGATCGTCAGCAAACGCACGTCGGTCGACAAGGGCACGTTCCCTCTCGAGACCGTTTATCTCTCGAGCGATCGGCCAATCGAATACAGCGCGGTGTTCGTGGCGGGTGAGCATGAGCGTCTGCGCTTTGAGCAGAATGAAGTTCCGGCGCCGAAGCAACGCGGCAAAGCGCTGGTCTGGGAGCTGCAGCGTCCCGTGGCGTTTCGCTGGGAGCCGCTGCAGCCCTATTTCGATCAGATCCTCCCCTGGATTCAGCTGGGCACGGTCAGCGAGACCTGGGCCGATGCCGGCAGCGAATACCTGGCCAAGATCGAGGACAAGCTCGAAGTGGAAAAAGTGGCGGACAAGGCGAAGCGTCTCGTCGAGGGCGTGGATAGCAAGACCCGCCAGATCGAGATACTGAGCGCGTACGTACAGGACGAGATTCACTACGAGGCGATCGAATTCGGACGGCGCGCCTACATCCCGAAGACGGCGCGCGAGACCGTGCGAGATCGATACGGTGACTGCAAGGACCACTCGGTGTTGCTGTATTCGTTGCTGCGGGCTGTCGGAATAGACGCGACGCTGGCGCTCGTCAACCTTAACCAGCAGGTCACGCCAACGCTGCCGAACACGGACCAGTTCGATCACATGATCGTGTCGGTACCGTATGAAAACGGACGCCTGTATGTCGATGCGACAGACAAGGACCTGCGGCTTGGCCAATTACCGCCGCGTTCGATGGCGGGTAATTATGCGCTCGAGCTTGGAACCACGCCGGCGCTGCTGCAAATCCCGGAGTATGCGTCGGGCCTTACCGGCCTGAGCATCGAGCGCGTTGTAGAGGCGCGCGGCGACGATTACATCGACGTCGTCGAGACGGCGCGATTTACGGGCTACCAGGCGGCCGAGTTGCGTGGACAGTTGCGCAGCATCGAAACCTCGGAAATGCAGGCGTCACTGCAGCGATGGATTGCATCGCGCTACTCGGATGCGGAATTGACCGAGTACTTCGTCGAAAATGTATTCGATGCCGGCTATGACCTGGTCGTCGAGATCAGCTACACCCTGCCGATAGAGACGGACGGCACGTTCGATGTGCCGGGCTTCCTCGAAGCCTATTACCTGGAATTCGATCGTGTGGCCGACCGCCGTTTCCCGTTCGAGCATGGTTTCCCACTGCGCGTCAGTGCCGTGACGTCGGTCAAGGTGGCGTCAGGGCGCCGGCTGGACGAGGCGAGCAGGAAACCGGACGCAGGCGAATCGAAGTTCGGTAACTGGCGCCGCGAGGTCAGCAAGAGCAATGGTTCGCTGGAGATCCGCTTCGACTACGTCGCCTCCGACTCACGTTTCGACGCAGAGGACTATAGCGACTTTGCCGAATTCCAGCGCAAGGCCGTCGACGCGATCGAGCAGCCGCTTATCCTGAACTAGCGGGATTCTTTCAGACGTTCGACGCCGATCAGCTTCATGATCGTCTTTTCGTAGTAAGGCTCTGTCTTCGCCGTGCGTACCTTGTGCAGGAAGTACTTCTCGTAAGCGATTTTCGCGAGGTGTACCCACTTGCCACGCGATGCCCAGTTGGTATTGCGTGGTGGTATCTGTGGCAGTGCGACGAATGCAACGCCCGTATCGCCGAAGTCAGCCAGGCAGACCGCGTTCCACGTGCCGCGCTCGTCAGGCTCGCCACCCCTGAGTTCGGCGGCAATGTTGTGAGTCGTCGCCGTTACCATGGACTCGATCATGTAGCCCGTCTTCGGAGCGCCCGTTGCGACGGGGGTCGGTCCGACGGGCGGGATGGCGACGCAGACACCGACCGCGTAGATATTCTTGTACGTCGGATTACGCTGGTGGTCGTCAATGAGAATAAAGCCACGCGGATTGGTCAGGCCTTCGATGTCCATGACGGCATCGACGCCCTTGAAAGCGGGCAGGATCATGGAATGCTTGAACGGCAGCTCGTGTTGCTTCTTGTCGTTCCCGTCTTCGTCCACCTCGGTGAACTCCATCGTGCCATCGCCGACCTTCGTGATCTTCGCGTTCGTGGTCCACTGGATATGACGGTCGCGGAATTCGGATTCCATGAGACTCTTGGTGTCACCGACACCGTCGAGGCCGAGATGACCGATGTAGGGCTCAGGAGTCACGAAGTGCATCGGCACCTTGTCGCGCATCTTTCGCTTCTTGAGTTCCGTATCGAGGATGAAAATGTATTCGTAGGCGGGTCCGAAGCACGAGGCCATCGGCGCCGCACCGACGACGACGGGCCCCGGGTTCTTGACGAGTGCTTCGAAGTCGGTAAAGGATGATTCCGCGTGCCCGGTCTTGCAGACAGACTGCGTGTGGCCGCCATCAGGGCCGAGTCCTTCCACTTCCTCGAACGCGAGTTTCGGCCCGGTAGCGATGACGAGGTAATCATACTCGACGGTCGTTTCGTCGTTGAGTTCGAGGCGATTGCTTTCAGGATTCAGGCGTTTGACGCCTTGTCCATGGAACTCGATACCGTGTTTCTTCATCGTATCGGGGAGATCGACCTTGATCTGCTTCGGCTTGCGCCAGCCAACCGCCACCCACGGGTTCGACGGCGTGAATTCGAAGTGGTCCGAGTCGCCGACGAGGACGATCTCGTGCTGCCGGTCGAGCTCTTTCCTGAGTTCGTAAACTTCTTGCACCTCCCCTTTTCTGCTGCGCTCACGATATTACAATATAGTAGCAAAGTCTAATTTATAGACTTCTAAATTAGAATCCACTATATTGTGTGTTAACCGCGGCGGAACTGGGTGACCGCTATGAATGCGCACCAGAAAATCGATGATCATCAGGAGGTTAGCGAGCATCCGGCCAGTGATATGCAGGAGCATGCGGCGGATGCTGCGGGGCTCATGAAGGCGCTGGGCAACGAGAGCCGCCTCATGATTCTCTGCATGCTCACCGAGGGTGAACGCTCCGTGAGCGATCTCAACGAGATCATCCCGTTGAGCCAGTCCGCCCTGTCGCAACAGCTTGCCCGACTTCGCCAACAGGGGCTCGTTACGACCCGGCGCGAGTCACAAACCATTTTTTACTCACTCACCAATGGGCCGGCGGACCGCGTGATTCACCTCCTCCACGACATCTACTGCGGTACGCCGGCCTGCGATCTAAAGGAACCAAAATCATGAGCTCGGACTTCGGATTCGGAAAAACGGTTGAACTGTCTTTCGACGACGCGATCGAAACGGTAACGGCAGAACTCCAGAAGGAAGGTTTCGGAGTACTGTCGGATATTGACGTTGCGGCGAAGATGAAGGAGAAGCTCGATAAGGACATGCCGCGCTACCGGATACTCGGTGCCTGCAGTCCTGCGCATGCTTTCCAGGCGATTTCGGCCGTCGAAGACATCGGCTTGCTGATGCCCTGCAATGTTGTCGTTCGCGAGGACAAAGAGGGCGCCGTGCATATCGACTTCATGGACCCGCAAAGCGTTTTCTCGCTCGTCAATGACCCGGGTGTAGTGCTTGCCGCACTGTAAGACAACACAGACAACGAGGGCCTCCCCGTGACCAGTCGCAAGCCATTGCTTGCGTTGATGCTCCTCTTTGCGTTCGTTCCGGGCGCGAAGGCTACGGATGCAATTGCAACGCAAGTCGATATCCCCTACGAGATGTTCACGCTCGACAACGGCCTGACCGTCCTCGTGCATTCCGATCACTCGACGCCCACGGTATTCGTGGGCATGTGGTATGCAGTGGGCTCGAAAGATGAGCCTGCAGGCAAGACGGGTTTCGCGCATCTGTTCGAACACCTGATGTTCCAGGGCACCGAAAATCGCGAAGGCGAGTACTTCTCGCCGTTTTCCGATGCCGGGGCGACCGGCATGAATGGCACGACTTCGGAAGACCGCACCAACTACTACGCGACCGTTCCCAGCGGAGCGCTCGACATGGCGCTGTGGATGGAAAGCGATCGCATGGCGCATTTGCTGGGCGCCGTATCCCAGGACGCGCTCGACGAACAGCGTGGCGTCGTGCAGAACGAAAAGCGGCAACGCGAGACGCGCCCGTACGCGCAAATGGGCGACAAGATCCGTGCGGGCCTGTACCCACCGGATCACCCCTACCGGCACTCGATTATCGGCTCGATGGAGGATCTCGATGCGGCGTCTCTCGAGGACGTGCACGAGTGGTTCAACACCTACTACGGCGCGTCGAACGTCGTGCTGGTCCTGGCCGGCGATGTCAGCCTCGAAGACGCGAAGAGCAAGGTGCAGCACTATTTCAGCGGGGCGCCTGCGGGCGAACCGCTGTCGTATCCGCAAAAGTGGGTGCCGGAGCTCGCCGAGAACCGCGAGGAAGTCATGTACGACCGGGTGGGCCAGACGCGGATTACACGCGTCTGGGCGTTGCCCGGGCTCAACGACAAGGACACGTCGCTCATGTACCTCGTCAACGATTCGCTGGCGGGCAACAAGAACTCGCCGCTGCAAAGGAAGCTCGTCGATGAGTTGCAGCTTGCAACGCGTGTCACTGGAAGCGCCTACGGCCGCTTGCTGAGCGGCGAGTACTCGCTGACGATCGACCTGCGCCCCAACGTGTCGCCTGACGAAGTCCTGGCGGTCGTCGACGACACGATCGACGAATACCTGCAAAGCGGCCCGGACAGCCAGATCGTCGAAAACGCCAAGTTGCGCATCAACATGATAATGCTCGGAGCACTCGAAACGGGCGCATCGATCGGTCGCCTGCTCGCCGAAGGATTCCTGTACTCCGACGACCCCTTGTTCATCAACACGGAACTCGCATGGCTCAACGCCGCCACTGCCGAAGAAATCAGGCAGGTCGCCGGGCGCTGGCTCACGCGCGGCCACTACCAGCTGACCGTTGATCCGTTCCCGGATTACAAGAGCGTGGATGCTGGCGTCGACCGCTCGACGATTCCCCCGGTGTCGACGAAATCGCGCATCAACTTTCCCGAGATCGAGACTGCCACACTGGACAATGGCATGACGGTCGTGGTCGCGACGCGTGGCAGCGTGCCGCTCGTCGACGTATCGATCCAGATCGACACCGGCAGCATGGCGGCCCCCGCCGACGCGCCCGGGCTTGCCGCCTTCGTTTTCGGCCTCATGGACAAGGGCACCAGGAAGTACGATGCAAATGAACTGGCCGCGGCACGTGACGAGATCGCCATGCGAGGCGCCTTCCAGGATGGCGTCGAGCGCAGCTCTTTTGGCTATCGCATATTGCATGCTTATCTCGAGCCGTCGCTCGAGTTGGCTGCCGAAATGCTGCGCAACCCGACGTTCCCGGACGAAGAGCTCGGCAAACTGAAAGCGCGAATCGCGGCCTACCTGAGCAATCTCGAGAATGCTCCCGCGGGTGCCGCGCGCAGCCTGTTCGATCGCGTGATTTACGGGCCCGACACGCCCATGGGCGCCGTGTGGACGCCCGAATTGCTGCAGCAGGTCGACAGCACCAGGTTGCAGGATTTTCACAAGAATGAAATCACGCCCGACAACATGACCGTGTACATGATTGGCGATATCGGACTCGACGAGGCAAAAACTGCCGTCAACAGGGCGTTCGGCCGATGGAATGCAACAGCCGATTCGGCGCTGCAGCCTGTCGGTGAAGCACAGGAGCCGCGTCGTCGGGTGATCCTGGTTGACTACCCGGGTGCCGCTTCCAGCACGATCGTAGCCGGACACGCCGTCGCTCCCTATGACGCCAGCACCTGGACCGAGATCTCTATCATGAACACAGTCCTCGGTGGCAACTTCGAATCGCGGCTCAACATGAATCTGCGCGAGGATAAGGGCTGGTCGTACGGCTACCGGTCGGGCATCGACCTCAACACGAGCGGCGACATGGCACTGCAGGCAGCCGGGCAGGTGCAGACGGACAAGACGGCTGACAGCATGCGCGAAATATTTCGCGAATTCGAAGAGTTCGTATCTTCGCGCCCGGCCACCCAGGAGGAGGTCGAGCGCATGAAGCTCAACCGGGTACGTTCACTGCCGGGATCGTTTTCAACCAATCGCGGGTTCCTTGGCAGCATCATCACGTCCGACAGTTACGGACTGCCGTTCGACTACGCGCAGTCGGCTGCCGACAGGGTCGAGGCCGTGACCGTAGATGGCGTCGATGCCAGGGCCAGCGCAATGATCGATCCCGCGAAGATCAGCTGGGTTGTCGTAGGCGACCTCGAGAAAATCGAGGACAGCGTTCGCGCCCTCGATTACGGCGAGGTCGAAGTCTGGGACGCGTTCGGCAACAAGCTGCGCTAGCGTTTACCAGCAGTCGCCACTGCCGGTGCTGGCGCCACGCGTTCCGGCCTGATCGAGAGTAACGCTGCCGCATGTAGTGTCACGCAACTGGCCGTGCAGCGGCGCTGCCGTGATCGTATAGGTCGTCGCAGCGACATTGGACAGCGATATCGAGTACACACTCTCCGAGCTGCCGGTGGTCGATGCAGTGCCGTCATCGGCTATTACCCACGGATTGGCTGCGAAACCCAGGTTCGTCAGGTCGTTTGCGTAAGTCTTGTTGTCCATGAAGAACTGCTGCTGCCGGTCAGCGATCTGCAGCAATGCGGAAGTCGCAGCCGTGCGCTTCGAGTTCACTACGTAGCGCATGTACGACGGGTAGGCAAAGCCCGCAATAATGGCGAGAATCGCGACGACGATCATGAGTTCGACGAGCGTAATCCCTGTCTGTTTTTTCGTAGTCATGAATAGCCTCGTCAAAGGTCCGCGTCTTCCTGGAGGTACCAGAAGGTCCGCCAGCGAGTGGTTGCGTCAATATTGTCGATCTGCAGGTCGGGGCGCAGGATCTTGTTGGGAGGCACCGAGACGACCTCTGCCGGTATGCCCAGCGATTGCAGTTCGACACTGCGATCGGAGTCGCTGTTAGGTTCGTCCGGGTTGCCCGGAAGATCGTCACTCGAGTTGTAGTTGATGACGGCCGTCGCGTCCTGGAGTGCCACGGCATACAGTCGGCCAGCGCCTTCGGAGGGTGAACAGGCCGTCGCTCCCGTACCTGACTGCGGCAGGTATGAAGTGAAAAACACCTTTCCGGTGATCGTCAACGGCGTCGCAAGTACCTTCTCTCCGGGCTCGGTCATGCCGAGACGCCAGCCGTCCGCCAGATCGATGGAACAGCCGCTCGTCTGGATACAGTTGCTCGTTACGTCGCCGAAATCATCGTGATCGAGACCCGTATCGACTCCGCTGCCCGCGGCCGTGTGCCGGTCCTTGATCATGTAGGTGAAATTCTCGGCAACCCCGCCCTTGTCCAGGGGATCCGCCCGGTTGCCGGTACCAATCACGACACCGTCGAACAAGCCGTCGCTGTCTTTGCTCGGCACGAGGTCCGGACGATGGAAAAAGCGCCGGTCCGTTGCAACTCCTGACGCGCCAGGAGCGTGCCTCCCCACGGACGCCAGGAGCGTCAGCTCCCAGTTGGACGTGTCGTCGCCCTGAATGTCGGCCCGCCAGATATTGCCGCCCGTATCGCCAGCGAGGATCCTGTCCGTGAAGCCGTCACCGTCTGTGTCGGCGACGGACAGGGTTGACGGTATGCTGTCGACGAGCGCAGCATGCTTGAATACGGTCGCGCTACCGCTGCCGCCACCACCCGTGGCCTTCCAGATCAGCGCGCCCGTTTCCGCGTCGACGACGTAAATGGCATTGCCTTCCGAATCGTCGGTGCCGACGGCGCCGCGTGCGTCCTTGTTGGTGTCATAACCGCCGGCGAACATTACGGCAGGCCTTGGTCCGCTGGCCGTGTCGACCAGCCCGACACGAGGATTAGAAAACGTAAAACCCAGTTCGGCGAAATCGCCGCCCTTGGAGATCGTCCACATGAGATCAGGGTTCTCGGGATCCGTAATGTCGAACGCGTAGTAGTTCTTGCCACCACGACGCATGCCGACGTAAAGAAATACGCGATCGCCATCACTCGAAATAATCGAGCCGTCCCGGTTCACGTCGAGCATGAACGCGACGGGTGCCCCGTCGATCGTGTAAGGGTGCTTCGTGCCGACGCCATTGGCACGCAGGATCGGCTGCTTATCCATGGCGGCGCGCGGTGCGAATGCCCAGACTTCCTGGCCGCTCTGGGTGCCGCCGCCCGTGGTATTGCGAATCATGCGCAACAGGCCATCGTTGGTAGCGACCGCGAGGTATATTGCCGGGTTATCGGGTTCGGAATACGGGCTTACCGCTCCGTAGTTGAGGGGCAGCGGTCGTGAGTGCAGCGCGTCGCCGAATATCCAGTCGCGCGCCTCGTTGGTTTCCGTGTCGCCATCGAGATCGTCCACGTCGAGGCCACGCATGTACGCTATCAGTTCCTGCGCCTCGACGTTGGTGGCGGCGTTGAGGTCGGCCTGCAGTTCCGCTGCAGTCACCATGTCGACGTTGAGTGCGGAAAGCGATGTTGGCGTGCGATCGTAGTAGATTGTCCGGCCACCCAGGCTGTTTGCTTCCTGCGGGCTACCCACGAGGAACCCGGGCACACGTTGACCGGCGCCACCGCGACTGACCACGCGGCCGTCACGGCCATCGACTTCTCCTGCATCGAGGTCGGGCGGCGGCAACATGCCCGGAATCGTCCAGTCTGTTAATGCATCGAATCGAATGCGTCCATCGGCAGCGATCGCAGGCACGTCGTTGGCATCGACGAGTGCTCCGGTGGACGTCGAGTCGTTGGCGCCGGCCAGCCTGAGTTTTTTCACGTTGCCGACCCAGTAGGGTTTGGCTTGTTCGTCCACCTGGAACAGGGCGATGTAAACATTGTCGGTAATCTCGGCGCGGTTGAATACGTTGACCGGCACCGACGCCGCAACAAACGTCGTGCTGACACTCAGGATTTGCTTGAAGATTTCCTGCAGGGTAGCGACGAGTATGTCGGGGTTCTCGCTGAGGGCCAGCGGCAGACCGGTACCGCCGGCGCGTGCGTAGCCCTTGGTCGTCGTATTGATCTTCGTTTCGTCGACAATGAAGTACGACACGACATTCTGCGTGTCGTCGAGATCAGTGACCGTGCCGTAGGTGCCGTTGGCGAGATCGGCGTCATTGAGGTACTGGATAACGTCCGGGAACTCGCGTTGTTCAGAGCCAAGGCCGCCTGAAGCTACGGCCTCTTCGATCGCGTCGTCAGAATCGTCTTCCTGGTTGGAAACCTGGAACATCATGTTGACCGTATAGAGCTTCGAGCAAGCCCCGGCCGCGTCCATGGGGCTGACGTAGTCGCGCCTGTGCGGAGGACCGACCTCGATAAGCGGATCCCAGGCTATGGCCGGGTGGTCGACGTCCAGGTTGTTGGTATTGCTGGTGCTGTAATCGGTAAAGCCGTTGTGAGCGTTGTAGACGCCCTGGCCCGTCAGGTAGCGAAAGAACTCGAAGAACAGTTCCTTGCCCTGGTAGGAGTGACTCATATTGCCCGCGGGCGTCGGCATGGAATCGAGGATGCCATGAAAACGTGCTTTGGCGCCGTTGCTGTCGGTGGCGTCGAAGGTATCGAAGCCCATCGCAATGTAACCACCATTACTGCAACCGCTTCGGCCAAAGCCTTCACAGTTGTTCCTGTTGTCATGGTTCAGCATCAGGCCAATGCGCACGCCTTCGAGCGGGTCGAAGACCTTGCGCAACGCACCGCGCAGTACGTCGAAGAACGTATACGGCCCCGTTGGCGCCATGTACCCCTCGGCGATCAGGGTGTCGCACTCGTTGCCGTTGCATGCGGTCGAGCCAAGGTTCGGACGGTAGTCGAGAGAGAACATCACCATTGGCTCGCTGCCCGCCGGTAACCCGGCCCCGGGATTGATGTAAACGTCGGTATCGTCCGCGCTGGCCGTGCCGATGATGAACAACAGCGAGGCAGTTGCGCTCGCGAGCATAATCTTCAGGATTTGTTTAGGCATGTCGATATCTCAATAGACCTGTTACTGCTTGGGGACGAGCACGAGCACGCCTTCCGTTACCTGCTCGCGACCCAGGCCTTCGCCCATGCGGTCGTAAGTCGTCGTGACGCGAAACGAGGCACTAGTGAACTTGTCGATGCTCGTTTCCACGGCTCGTGGAGGCGGACTGAATTCGGCGCCGGTTCGTTCGACCTGCGCGTACAGGTGATTCGCTGCGATTTCGCTCGCAAGAACTGCGTTCGTAATGGGCAGGTCGTTGCGGTTGCAGCCACTGATGCCGGCGGTACAGGCCAGGAATCCGCTTTGGCCAACCACGGGCGTCGATGCCGGGCTGGCTACGATTGAATCGGCGAGCGCCTGTGCGGCCTGTTCAGCGGCGACGCGCGACTCCTCGTTTTGCGCGAGAAACAGGCCTATGTTGCTCGAGCGCATCGACGACAAGGTGTAAAGCGTAATAGCGATGAGGAACATGAGCGCTACTATCAGGATGGCGCCTTGCTGCTCATGTGGGCGGTTTTTAATCGGCTTTATCATTTCACAAACTCATCATGTTAAGACTTCGGATGTTCTGGATGGATACACTCGTGGAGAACACGCGGCGGTGAAATGAATCACCCGGCACGAAATCTGGCGAGTTACTCAACGAGTAGGTCTTGTTGTTGACGTAGCGCGTATCGATCTCCGTCGTGCGCGCCAGCAAGAAAATACGTGCGGCGACGACGTTTTGAATATCGTTGAGAGACGGATTCGTCATGTAGGCGTTGGGATGACCATCGGCAGTCGTGTCGATGCCGTATTCGATCTGCAGGTTTTCGATGCCTGTCGCAATGCACTCGGTCGTCATCGCAGGGCCGGCGCCGCGCAATGACTTGCGGCAGAGCGTCGGGATTCCGTCGCCCGGCGCATTCGCGAACTGGCGCACGTAGTAAATGCTCGGCCGGTATGTCCAGTCCGCACTCGGTGCGTTGACGACGAACGGCGGCGATGGAGGAGTCAGGCCATTGAAGAGATAGCCTACGGTACCGTTTGTCCGTAGATAGACGTCGTTGGCGGACAAGACGGTTGCCTCGGCGCCGGCGACGCGCTTTATGGATACGACATCGGTGCCATCCAGTAGCTCCCCGCCAAGAAAACACGAGTGCGCTGCCGTGGCGGCTGAGTTGGTGGCATTGTCAATGGCAGTAATCGAAAGCGAGTTACCCGTACCCGCTTCTATGGTGCGATACATCCAGTTGACCTCGCCGGCCGGCCCACAATCCGTGCCGATGGCGAGAGCACCGTCAAACGCCACTGCGTCCGGGAGATGCAGGTCGGCATAATGTCCGGCCATACGCAGGTCGAAGGCGATCTCGCGTAGTGCATGGCGAGCATCGTCCTGCATGCGCGCAAGGTTTTCGTCCTGGTCAAAGCTGTAGCTGTTGTTGACGAACACCGTGACGATGGCAAGACCCAATAGCATCGACAGCGTCACCGCGATCATCAGCTCGACGACAGTGAAACCCGTTTGTGGCTTGTGGCTTTTGACTTTCATGACACTCAAATATTGGGATCGATGAACGTGGGAACCTGGATGATTCGGCGGAACTCGTTTCCGGTGCCGTACTTGCCGCCGGCAGACCCGCAGGCGTTGGCGCTGGCGCTGTTCAGTGACGCCGTCCCTCGCCAGGCAATCGTTACCTGGTAGATTCCGGCACCACCACCGACAGGGCCGTTAATACACAATGTGGGCTGCACCAGCCCTCCTGTGCCGGCACCGGCATTGGTCTCGAGGTTTCCGTCGATCGCCTGCTCCCAGACCCACAGGTCATGCGCGGCCTTCTGTGCCGCATTGCACGGGTTGGCCATCGTGCAATTCGGCGCCGGCTCGGAACCGATGCTGCCGTCACCCAGTTCGCCGGCGGCCGCATAGATATTGATCGCATCGCCATTCAAACGCATGTCCTCGAGCAGGCCGTATGCGACCTGGGACGCCGTGGTACGTTGCAGGGACTCGTAGTTGGCCTGCTTGGACACGGTTTGCAGCCCGGCGATCGATAGCAGGCCGACGCTGAAAATGACGAGCGTGACGAGCAGCTCGATCAGTGAAAACCCCCGCATTTGATAACTTGAAACTCGCATATCGGTAACCATCGCCTCGCCTCAGGTACAGCTCGGAGCGCTGCCGTCCGCGAGCGTCTTCGAAAGACGGGGGCGACCGGACAGTTCGACGATCATGACTTTGGCGTGGTCGGCGCCGCGCTGGTCGCATACCGTAAATTCACCGGCGCTGCCGTTGATAGCTGCATTCATGACGCGACCATTCGGCCGGTACAGAAGGAAACCACCGAACTCGGCAGATTCGATGGACAGGTTGTTGATACCTGCGGTCTTGCTCGTAATCGTCTCGTTGAGGTCAACGATCTGGTCGCTGTCGAGGTCGGCGAAAACGATCCAGCCACGATCCCAGTCGATGTTTTCACACGTGACGCCGTTAGCGCTTGGGCACAAGGTGACACGCGTATTCGTCGTAATCGCCGTGCTGCGCGCGATGTGTATGGACGAGACGAAGTCGTTGATCGCGCTGGTCTGGCGGGCGTTGGAGACGAAGAGGTCCATCGCGGGCGCGGCCATGGACAGCAACAAGCCCGTGAGGGCTATCGCAATCATGAGCTCGATGAGCGTGAAACCACTGTGACGTCGCATTCGATCCTTCCCTGCCCGGAACTGTCTTTGAAAATCCGGCTCGCGACGTCATTTCGTGAGCGTTTTGAAATACTAGTCGTTACAGGAGATTGGCGATGAGACTCATGTCCAGTTTGCGACGCGACGGGCACATCTCACAGCCGGTTTTGTGAACTGTGCCCGCTGTTATGTCCGCATTTAGGCCACAAGGCACAGAAAAGGCCTCGTTTTGTGACAGCTGTCAAAGGCATCGAAGTGATCCATGCCCATACTTGAGGTCGCACGGGAGCAATCATGAAAAAGTATTTGATCATCGTCCTCTGTGGATTCGTGTTCGGCAATACGGCTACTGCCGATATCTGGAAATGGGTCGATAACGAGGGCAAGACGCACTTCGTCGACACGGAAACGCCGATCTACACCTGGGTCGACGAGGCGGGCGAACAGCACTATAGCGATATGCCGGATCACGAAGATGCCATCTCGGTTGAGCTGGTATGGCATTCGACAGGATCGCTGGAAGAACTGGCCGACTCGGGTGACGGGGCTGGTTCGGGTCCGGCATACCCGGGCGAGTCGCTCGAGGAGCGCCATGAGCGTGAACAGGCCGAAGCCTATTATTGCAAGCGCGCGACCGAGATTTACGAGTCCTACCTCAACGCGCCACAGCTTTACCGTACCAACGACGCCGGGGAACGGGAGTACCTGAGCAAAGAGGACAAGCTCAAGACGCTGGCCGAAACCCGCGCGAAGAGAGACGCGTTGTGCAGCTGAGGCTGCGCACGAATCAGAAATTGTAACGAGGAACGACCATGTGGTTACCAACACCTTTGTATGAGAAAGCGCCCCATTACTGGCTTTTCCTCGGACTTTTCCTGATGGTCGTTGGTACCTACCTGGGGCTGGAAATGGACCGCACCTACCTCTACGTCGGTGTAAGCGCTGGCCTGGCCTGTTGCGGCTGGAGCGTTCGCACTTATTGGCAGCGTTCGTTCAATCGCGAGCAAGCCGCTCAGAGTGCAGAGGCCGAGTCTGCCGAGCAGGCCTGAACGCTCAGCGGTCTCTCGTCAGGGCGTAAATCGCAAACGACCCCAGCCAGTGCGAGCCTTCGTAATGCTCGCTTGTAATGTGTGGCAATGATGCGTCCAGGTGCTCATTCGCAAGTTCACGCAAGCCTGCGGCCCTCTCGTCTTCATCCAGCCTGGATGCAATGACGTAGAGGTTCCATGCCCGGCTCAGGTTGAGGCCGTCGAGATGCACAATCTTGGGGTCGGACCGATCGCTGACGTTGGCAGGTTTCATCGACCCGTGTTTGAACAGTGATGGCAGAAAAGCGTCCAGCCAGGGCTCGAACTGATCCGTAGGCATCACACGCACCATTAGTGCGGCCTCCTCGAAGCAGGGTGACAGAAAGTCCTCGCCGCTTGGTTCCCAGGAAATCGGGCAGTCTCTGTCGGCGGCGTAGTAACGCTTTGCCGCGGAGGTAACCGAGTCTCGCAGCGCGGCGTCGTCTGCAGCGTCGGCATGGTCGAAAGCGAACGACAGGCCGAAAGCCGTGTTCGGGTGTACACCCGTTCGCACCGGGTATTCCTGGCGCGGCAGGAACTCGATGTAACGGTCCCGAACAATCTGCGTCAGCGGTTCCAGGTTGTTGCCCCATTCCCTGCCGAGCGCGTCGTCCCAGGTCCTGAGTTCGGTGGCGAGCTGCAGCAGCCACGCCCAGCCGTAGGTGCGCTCCCAACTGGGCGACGCATTTTCGAAATAGGCCACCTCGGCGGCGACGTTCTCCGGGGTCAGCGACCTGCCAAGCGCTGCGACGACATCGTCCCGTCTTGCAAGGTCCGGAAACTCTTTGAGCAGCTTGGTCAGCATCCAGTGCCCGTGCACCGATGAATGCCAGTCGAAGCAGCCATAGAAGGCAGGATGCAGGACGCTGGGCGGCAGCAGGCCGCTTTCGTCCTTAAGGACCTGCCCGAGTTTGTTCGGGTACTCGCGGTGGATGCAGTCGAGCGCGAGGTTCACGAATCGTGCGGCACTTTCGGCGGTCAGCATGGTGTCGTCCTCTCCTGTCGCAGTGGGTTCCTGGGAACAGGCAGCAAAGAGCAGCATTGCCGATAAAAGCAGTCCTCGGGAAGGGTGTCTCATGCGGGCGAATCCTCATCGCGGAAGCCCGGCTATGATAGCGCTTTACGCGTAGGTGTCGACGAACGTACCTGAAATGCCAAGCGCCCGGTTGACGCCCTGTAGCGCGCTATGTGCGGCGGTGAGCAGACCCTGTACGAAACCGCCTTGTTCGTCCTTGCCCGCGAGGAAATCGCGCACCAGGTTGCCGCGACGCTGAAGGTTCGACGTCAGCTCGCTGCGGTCGGAACCCAGGTAGTCACCGCGCGCTCGGGCACTGGAAGAATCGTCGAAACGGATACCCAGGATTTCGCCCTCGCTTGCGCCGCCAAACGCAGCGCGCACGGCAGCTTCGAGCGGGGCCCGGAAAAGCTTGGCGTTGTTGCCTTTGCCGACAAACGTCGAGTCGCGAAACAGGCGATTCATTCGCTCGAACACAGCCGTTGCGGCATCGGCGATTTCATAGGACCGACGGCGGGATATGCCGCGCGAGACGGCCTCCGGGTCGACCCGGCCTTCCTGGATATTGAGTGCGGCGAACAGCCCGGTTCCATTGCTGTCGATGTTCAGGACTGACGTAGCATCGTCGGCTTCGATTATTACCTGTTGTGACGCCGGGTCGAATGTGGCGACCACCCCCGCCGCGGAGTTGTTTATCTTGTCGAGCACGCTCGACAAACTGTCAGTCGTCGTGTCGACGGCGATTTGCTGCCCGTTAACGACGATGTCGCCGGATTGCACGGCAGAGAACGCGCCGACGGCGTCGAGAGTCTGGACGGTCTCGGGATCAATGCCGGGTAGCACGTTCAGGCTGTCAAGCTTGGCAGCCTGCAGCAGATTGGAAGAGTCGTTCTGCAAGTCGATCGTCGGTGCGGCGCCGAGCGTGTTCTGCAGGAGCTCGACACGTTCGGTCAAAGCGTCGAAAACTGCCGTAACGCCGGCGGTCGAGTTATTGATGCGTTGTATGACGTCGTTGAGCGTGTCGCTCGTCGAAACGGTAATAGTCTCGCCATTGATGTCAAAACTGCCATCGATGATGTCAGGCATACCGAACTGGAAGTTGGGGTCCTGGTTGCGAATGCCGCCGAGCGGCTGGTCGGGATCTACCGCAGCACCAACGTTATCGAACACCTGAATCAAGGTCGTGTCACGATTGATAGCGCTGCCGGCGCCGAGCGTGAAGAAAAGGCCGTTGCCCAGGTCGTACTCGGTATCGAGAGGGTCATCCTTGCCGATGGTGTAATTTTGCGTTGGTCCGCCAGTGGAGCTGTCTACGCGGATGCGAATGTCATTGGCGAGGCGCGTACCGGGTTTCCGCACCTCGAAGTCCAGTGTAGCCGTTCCATTCGTTCCGACGTATTGGCCGCCGATGGTGAGCAAAGCGTCCGAGCCGTTGTCCCAGGCAGGGCCGAATGGCGAGAATGACATCGGCCAGGCGTTGATCTGATCGGATGAGTCGAGGAATGCCGCCGTTTGCGTCATGTCGAGCCCCAACGGCGACGTCGAACGCGCGTCGGGCAGATCCAGCTTGAAGCGCGTATTGATGTTGGAGAGCTCGGCGAGCCTTTCGATATCGCGATACAGGGTCAGGAGCTCGGTTCGCGCGCGCAGGTAGTCGCTGTGCGCCTCGGGGGTGATCGTGGCGTACTTTGTTGGCCCTGGCGCACTACTTTGGCCGACCTGCGTTAGCCTCACCAGGTTTTGTATTCCCTGAATAACCGACACCACCGTCCCTGTTTGATGAAGGCACTATGTCCTCTACCTATCGGCAGGCCGCAGTAAATCTGGAGTCAAGGCAGCAGCAAAATGTGATGCAGGTCACCAATTCGGCATCCGACTCTCCGCTGCATGGCCCACTTTGACGCAAGCCCTTGAATTCACTACGAGTAAATGAGTTCATTGCCCCGCGACAATGAAGTCACTCAAGCCACACCGCAATGAAGCACGCCGCCGGTCGACGTCGATCGCCGTATTGCTTTGCGTGCTTGGAACGTGGCTGACGGTCGCCGACGCTGCCACCGTGCGCGACAATTTCGAAACCCGAATCTGGAGCAACAACGACGGCAGCGACAATTGGGTCGGTGACTGGATCGAGGTCGATGGCGACTCGACCCCACCGAGCCCGACGAACGGCAATGCGCGAATCACCAACGGTGGAGAGCTCAGGCTCGACGACAGGCCGAACACGGGCGGAGACCCCGGCGTGACACGACAGGCCAACCTGGCGGGTGCCACAAGCGCGACGCTCAGCTTCCAGTGGCGCACTTCAAACAACATCGAGGCAAGCGATTCGGTCGTCGTCGAGGTGTCGGCAAACGGCGGAGGCAGCTGGACGACGCTTCGGAATTTCACGGGACTCAACGGCGGCGAGTCGGGTACTGACTCGTACGACATTACCTCGTATGCGACGGCGAGCACGCAGGTTCGAATTCGCGTTAACCAGTTCTACGGAGGCCAGCAGGAGTTCTTCTTTGTCGAGTTCATCGAAATCGACTACCAGGTGATTCTAAGCGGTGCCGACCTCGCGCTTTCACAGACGGATACGCCGGACCCGGTTAACGTCGCGTCGAGCCTCGCCTATAGCCTGACCGCGTCGAACAATGGTCCCGATGATGCAACGGGCGTTACCGTCACCGATACCTTGCCCGCCGGCGTAACGTTTCAGTCGGCGTCGGCGACACAGGGCAGCTGTTTGCAGGCCGCCGGGGTCGTAACGTGTCTGCTCGGAGACATGGTGAGTGGCTCGAGTGCGACGATCAACATTGCCGTTACCGCACCCGTAACGACAGGCACGATCACCAATAGCGCAACAATCAACGGCAACGAAATCGATCCCATCGCAGGCAACAACACGGCCACCGAAAATACTGTCGTCCAGAACCTCAACGTAAACCAGCTCTGCTACCTTGTCGCCGATGGTGGTGGCGGCAATGGCGGCAACGACCTTTTTACGCGGATCGATACTGCGGATTTCGATCCGGCGACGAACGAAACCAATATTGGCAGCGGCACCGGCACCAACACGATCGAGGCCATTGCGTTCAATTCTGCGACCGGAACCGTGTACGCGGCGGATGCGGGCCGGCTGGGCATACTGAGTACCGTAACAGGTGTGTTCCAAGCGTTGCCCCAGGCGTTTGGTACGGGTGGCGGGTTACAGGGCAACGTCAATTTTTCGGATGTCGACGGCCTCGCCTACGATACAACGACGGGGGTGCTATATGGCGCGCACCGTCGCAGCGGTGGTGGCATCCTGTTCCAGATCGACATGACCACTGGCGCGCACGTGCCCAACGCTTTCGGCGCAGGTATCGATTACGTGCTTATCCAGCCGGTGCTTGGCAATACGATCATCGATGATCTCGCCATCGATCCGACGACGGGAACGCTGTACGCCGCTACCAACAGTGGCGGCAGTACCGATCGTCTGATCATCATAAACAAGTTGACGGGCGCAACGACCGATGTCGCCCTGATTACGGTGCCCGACATAGAAGGCCTGGGTACCGATCCGAGCGGCCAGCTTTGGGGTACGAGCGGCACCCAGAATATTCTCTACGAAATCGACAAATCAACGGGTGTCGGCTCCAATGGTCGTACCATCAACAACGGCAGCGATTACGAGTCGGTGGACTGCTTCGCATTTTCGCCGACCATAATGGCTGACCTCGGTCTCGGCAAGACTGTCGACGATGCTGCCCCTTCAGAGGGCGCAGCAATTTCGTATACCGTGACGGTGAGTAACGCCGGGCCAGGGCCCGCAACCGTTGTGCAGGTGATGGACTTGTTGCCGGCCGGCGTTACCTTCTTTGCGGCCAGCCCCGGGCAGGGGACTTACGATCCCGTAGCCGGCGACTGGTATGTTGGCAGCCTGGCGGCTGGTTCCGGTGCTTCGCTGGTACTGCAGGCGCTCGTGGATCCGGGAACTGGCGGATCGACGATCACGAATACGGCGAGTATTGATTTCCTGAGCCAGGTCGACCCGAACCCGGCCAACGATACGGCAACGGTAGATATCATGCCGATCGGATCGCCCGACATTACGGTCGTGAAGGCAGTGACGACATTGCAGGATCCGGTCAATGGCACAACGAACCCGAAAGCGATTCCCGGCGCGACCATGCGCTACCTGATCGTGACGACGAATACAGGTTCGGGACAGGCCGATACGGATTCGGTTTTCGTGACCGACGCAGTGCCGGCCAACATGGCGCTGCGAGTGCTCGACTATGACGGCACTACGCCGGGGCCCGTGCAATTCGTCGACGGTGCCACCACGAGCGGCCTGAGTTACAGTTTCGTCGCGCTGGACGATCCTGATGATGATGTCGCGTTTTCGGACGATGGCGGTGTAACTTTCGACTACGAGCCGTCGGCGAACGCGGACGGCGTGGATCCCGCAGTTACGAGCATACGCGTCAATCCCAAGGGGGACCTGGCGGGCAGTATCGGCTCGGGCGACCCGAGCATGCAGGTCTCGTTTAAGGCAGTGGTCGAGTAGCGCCCGCGACGTCGCGCACTACCCTGCCAGGCGTTTGATCTTCGAAGCGAGCTTGGCCAACTGTACGGGTTTTTCGATCAGATCCATCTTCGCCACAGGCGGGACCAGCCCCTGCAGATCATCGACTGCGAAATCCGAGTAGCCCGACACAAACAGGATGGGCACGGTTTCGTCGAGTGTGCGAATCTGCTTCGCCGCGTCGACGCCACTGATACCGGGCGGCATGCGAATGTCGAGAACGACCACGTCGAATGGCGTACCGGCCTTGACGGCCTCGCGAGTCAGCTCGACGGCCTCGTCGCCCTGCTGGCAAACGGTAATGTCGGCGGTCGGGCGATCGTCCCCGGCATCGCCGAAGAACTTGTTGTCCAGATCACTGGTGCCCGAATCATCATCCGGGGCAAAGTAATGCTGCAGACCGATCGAATAGATGCGAGTGATCGCACCTTCATCGTCGGCGATGAGTACACGTAATTTGCGCCTGTCGTTCATACCCGTATCACTAAGGACTTCTTCCTATAGAGACCCATTCAACGAAAGTGACCGATACTCCTGTTGTCCTGTATCGGCTGAATGCGCATGCTCTTGAGCGTTGCCGGGCCTTATTCGAGCTTGAAAACGAGCCTCGCGCCTGCTCGCTGGGCGATGACCTGGCCGCGATACTCAACCGGCTGAAACGCCCACTTCTTGACGGCTTCTACTGCCGCGCGATCGAAGACGGACTCCGGGTCCGAACGATAGACTGATACGTTGGAAGTCTCGCCCGTAGCGCTTACCGTGAAATAGACATCGACCCAACCGGAAATTTCGCGCTCCTCTGCGCGCCGCGGGTACTTGGGCGATGCTGCCTTGACGCGCACGAGCTCGCTCACGCTTGCCACACGATTTGATTCCAGCTCAATGAACGCGTTCTCAAGTGCGGCATCCACCGCGTCGAAGCGGTCCGCATCGCCGCCAAGCTCAACAGCAGCATTGACGAGTAGCTCGGCATCAGTCGGCTTCTTCTCGGCAATGAGAGCCTCGGCAGCATCGACCAGTGCGTCGACGAGCTCACTCGTCAGCTGTGTTCGCTCTGCGGACCAGGAATTGGGTTCGGCCAACAGGTCACGAGCGCTGGCGCCGGCCGGCGTAATCAGGTTGCCGTCGGCAACCGCTTTGCGGATGCCCGTCACCCATGCGGCCCGGGCGTCATTTTCCGCGAGCTGCGCTCGTTTCGCCCTGTCTTTCTCGGCTGCCTGGCGAACCTCGCGGATATCGGTAATCGAAGCGCTAACGGCCGCAAAGTAGTCGGGATTTCGTCCAGGCAGGGCGGCGGCTGTGGCAAGTAACTCTTCGGCCTGCTGGTCATTGCCGTCCTGTGCAAGCTGAATCGCCTCCGCGACCAACTGCTCGGTGTAATCGTCGAGTACCCGTTGTGTTTCGAGGACAAGGGAGTGTTCCGGCCGCAAGCGCCCAACGATCGTGGCAATTTCGTAGGCATTCGCGAATTCCTGGGCCTCGAGATGTTGTGCAACCGTTGTTGCGACCCTTGCAAGCATCGCCTCGAGTTCGGCATTTGCCACGGCGTGCCCGGGGTCGGCCCGCAATACCTGGCCGTAGTAATAGAGCGCGCTTTGTGTCGCCGGAAAGATAAAGATTTCAGCGTCGGCGGCGAGCCGAGCTTTGCGTAGTTCGGCGTCCACATCCGCGGACATGACAACGGCTTGCTGCGGTTCCGCGGCGGGCTCGTCCGCAGCGTCGGCAGTCTCAGCCTGCTCTTCGACGGGCGCATCCTCGATCGCTTCCGTCGGCGTCGAGTCGACCGTCTCCTGGTTCAGCAGGAACCACCCGCCGACCGCAACTGCGAGTATGGCGCCTGTTATAGACAGCAACAGCGGCAGCGAACTGTTGTCTTTTACTTCCGTCATCTTTCCAAGACTCTTTGCTTCAAGCTATCGTATCCGTTGGGTCCGTTCGTTGATCTCGCACTTTCCTGAACTTGCCGAGAAAACGGTTCAATGTCGTCGACTCCCCAGCGCTCACGGGCGTGTCGATAACCTGGTGGCGTTTCATAGACTCCGGGTTATTACGCAGGTACAAGTGGCGGATGACAGCCGCGTTGATATCGCCACGCAGTTGTTCCGGCTCGATGGGCTTCAATACGTAGCGGAATACCTGCCCGTAATTGATCAGGTTGATCATGTCCGTCGTATCCCTGCCGTTGCTGACAACGATGGTCACGAGCTCCGGCATATACTGTTTCAAGGCGCCGATCATTTTTTGCAACATCGCGCTGTTGTTCGTGAAATCCGTGACCAGCACGCCCGCGTTCTGTTCCTCGATCGCGTGAGCGACTTTCACGAGCGTCGTCGCAAGAATCGTATTGCGGTCACTGGACATGGCGCGGATGGCCGTAGACGCGAAGTCCGAGTCGACCGTAAATACGGCAACTCCGAC
Source organism: uncultured Woeseiaceae bacterium (assembly GCA_947259985.1). Taxonomy (GTDB): domain Bacteria; phylum Pseudomonadota; class Gammaproteobacteria; order Steroidobacterales; family Woeseiaceae; genus UBA1847. The sequence continues at coordinate 14,095 of CAMYOJ010000051.1, read as the reverse complement.
GTCTTTTACGCCGAGACTGTCCACGGTCAACGCGACCTGCTCCTGGGTCTCTTCCACGTTGTCCTCGGACAGGACGACGTTGGTGACAGACTGCCAGTGCGTCGACGAATGGTCGGCTGTAGATTCAATGGCATCTTCGTCGAGGATCGGCAACGCTGGTTGGGTTTCTTCGTCCGAGTCGCTGAACGCTTCGGCGACGGGCTCCGGCAAGACTACGGTCCGGACAACAGGTTCTTCGACAGCAGGCTCTGCAATCGGCGCTGCTACCTCCGGCCTGGCCTGCGGCGGTGCCGGTTCTGTGACCGCGGGTTCTACGGGCGATGTACGCGAGGCGTTGACGGCGAGACTTAGTGTCTCGCGCAGCATTTTCGGTGGACAGGGTTTGCTCAGGAAGCGAAAGACTTCACCGATGTTGATCGAACCCTCAACGGCCTCCGGGTCAGCGTAACCGGTCAACAGGATCCTGACCGTGCGCGGCGACTTTTCCTTAACCTTGCCGAGGACTTCGATACCTGTCATGCCTGGCATGCGCTGGTCTGCAACGATGACGTCGATCTCATTTTCCGCCGCGATCCGCACGGCTTCCGCGCCCTCGCTGGCCAGGAACAACTCGTAGTCGCGACGAAACAGTCCACGCATCGAATTCAGGACGCGTTTTTCATCGTCAACAAAGAGTATGCGTGCCTTTGCGGTCATCTGGTGCCTGCGCCTTAAACTGTCGCCACTTCCGGCGTGTCGCTGTTTTCTTCGTCGCCCGGCTCATCGCCTGCCGTGTCGTCCCCGATGTCGGGGTCGTTCGCGGCGCCGTCTTGTGCTTCGTCGTCTTGTGCCTCTTGATCCAGGCTTGCCGTCGCGACAATCGCCAAAACGATTGTGACTGTCGTGCCCTTGCCCGGCTCGGACTCGATGATCAGTTCGCCGCCGTGCGAGGTCACGATCTGGTCAACGATCGACAGCCCGAGACCGGTGCCCTTGCCGACTTCCTTGGTCGTGAAGAACGGGTCGCGAATCTTATCCATGGCGTCCTTCGGAATTCCGCAGCCCGTGTCGGCAAAGCTGATGCGCACCTTGTCATCCTCGGCCAGCGTGCGAATCACGATGTCGCCGCGCTCTTCGATGGCATCGGCCGCATTGGTAAGCAGGTTGAGGAATATCTGGTTGATCTGGGACGGCGAGCAGTGAATCGGGGGCACCTCGCCGTAATGCTTGTGCACGGATACCTTGTTCTTGAGCTTGTTCTTGGCGATGAGCAGCGTCTTGTCGATACCGTCATGCACGTTGAATTCGCCGTGTCGAGCCCGGTCCAGTCGACTGAAGTCCTTGAGACTTTGCGCCAGTTCGGTCAGTTCCTCGAGACCTTCGATGCTGTCCTGGATCAGGTCTCTTGCTTCGTCAATATCGTCTTTCATGCCGTCGTTGAGCATGCGCTGCATGTCGACAAGGCCGCGGCTGACCGACTCCTTGACGCCTGTCTTCGTCTTGACGGCGTCGAGCATGTTCTCGGCGATCTGGCAGAACTCGTTGATGGTGTCCATGCGCTCCTGAAGCACCGTCGAGTTGCTGATCAGGTACCAGAGGGGCGTGTTGATTTCGTGGCTGATTCCGGCAACCAGTTCACCGAGCGACGACATCTTCTCAGCCTGAACGAGCTGCACCTGCGATTCCTTGAGTTCGTCGTAAGCATCGGACAACTCGTGCGTGCGTTCGGTGACTCGCTCCTCGAGCGAGTCATTGACGTCCTCGAGCTCGTGGTTGCTCTTGTTGAGCTCACGGTAGCTGCTTTGCAGGCGGAACATCGTGAAACCGGCACCAAGCAGAAGCAGGACCGTGCAAACTGACAGCAGCAGGCGAGCCATCTCCGCACGACTTACAATTCGCCGATTCTGATCGAGTATCTCGTTGGACAAAGTCCACAAGGTCTCGACGATGCGGCTGCCGGTTGCGATGCCCAATGCTTCTTCGGCGGCGGTGCGCTGCTCGATCACGGCGCGGGCAGCGGTCGCGAACTCGGCAGCGGTGCCGGGCGCCTTGGATCTGAGTGTCGAGTCGTTTCGCAGGGCGTCGATACGCTCGGCTAACTGCTCGCCAGTCTCACCGCCATCGCCAGTGGCGAACTCGATAACGTCGATCGCGAGAGAGAAGGCATTCTGTGATTGCAGGCGCAGGTTAAAGCGTCGCAGGTCCTTTACGATGAGCGGCGACTCTTCCTGCAATGTACGCAGCGCGTCGGCAAACGCATTCTGGCGTTCCGCGAAATTCTGGCCGTTGCGAACGAAGCGATTGATCTGGGCATCGTAGGCGGCCAGTTGTGTATCGACCCCGGAGTCTTCACGCAGGCGTGAATCCCCGTTCTGGAGCAGATCGTTGTTCTCGCCGAGACGCACGAGCGCCAGGGCGGTGGAGTTGGACACGGGTCGGCCATCTTCGAACGCGTCCTGGGATCCCTGGATAACGTTGTTAAGGTCGTCTCTACTGGTTTCTATTGCGCGCATGCGCTCGGCATGCGCGGCGTAATAGTCTTCCTTGACCGCGCGTGATTCGACGATCAGCCAGGACAAGACACTCACCAGCAGGATTGCGGCCAGGACCGCCAGAAAAGCTCTTAGCATGCGAATACCCATCGAACCCAACGATGTAAAGAAGCAATTCTGGTCCGAGTTAACATTACGCGCTATGAACGGCGTCAAAAAAGCGAGCGAAACCAGGGGTTTTGCGAGATTAAGTAAATTTAATTGGCGGCCGCCGATTTTGATTAAGGTAAATCGGCTGAAACCCTTGTGCTGCCTTATGTTCAGCCGAATTCGAAAAATCCGGGAGTCGTCCATTTCGGCGCGGCAGACGGGATTTCGTGCCTCGGTTTTAACATAATTGACACAATTCCTTCGGCCGCCCTGGAAATCGCGGAGGTCGGGCGCAAAGCCCCGTGCGACCCAGGCCTGAGGCACTGGAGAGCATTGAGAGTTATAGTTCGATCCGATGACGCGCACCATACGATTTCTGCTGTTGATCGCCGTATTGGCCGTGACCTCGGTCCACGCGCAGGAAGCCGAGCAGCCGGCGCCGCCGCTCGATCCACCGGATCTGAATGCCTTGCAGTCGGGCTGGTGGACCTATTTCGAGCCGACCGGGGAAGATGACGATCCGCGACCACGAGTCGACGCTTTTCTAACCGACGTCGAGACGCAGCTCGCAACGCTGCGGGCGACCAACCAGGAAGTTGGCCAGTCAGTTCTTGAGGAGATTAGGGAAAACCTTGGCGCATACCTCGAGTTGCTGGGTGATGTTGAAGAAGCTCCCAAGCAGCTGCTCGAAATTGCCGCCGAATCGAGGGATGCTCGTGCGACGGCACAACAGCAGCAGGACGAGGTAAATCGCGAGCAACGAATCCTGGACGGCATCAGGGAGCGTCGCGACCTGTCATTCAAGCGTTACCTGGAAACGAAGCCAGGTGATGAGCGATTCCTCGCCGCCCTTCGGCTGATACAGAATCGTACGGCGCTCGCAATTGCGAGGATGCGCGTGAGGCTGCTGACCAATCGCTCCGATCAGGCATCGGCTTTCGCGGCGGCCGTCGAGGAGCGCGTGGAAATCGCCAGCGAGTTGCTGCCAAAGACCGTCAGCGACGAGCAACTGTCGCAACTGCAAGAGGATGTGACCAAAGCCGAAGCCGCCGTGGAAAAAGCCGCCGAGCGGCTTCGGGCCACGGAGATATCGGCTTCGCGGCTCTCCCTGGATACGCCCGAAGGCCGTTCCCAGCAGCGACTCGTACGTCAAAAGCTGACCGAAGCACAGGTTGTCCATGCGTTGGCCCGACTGCACTGGATGAAGTCGAACACATTTCTGATATGGGCCGAACTGCTGCTCGGTACAGCTCCTGACACCGCAGAATTACAGCAACTGTCGCTCGGCGCGAGGGAATTCGTCCGCGATGTCGGTGAGAAGATGCATGAATGGCGCGCCGACACGCAGGATGAGGTGTTCGCCGTGCAGACGGCCGACCGGGATGGACTTAATCGCTCCGCGCGACGTTTGCTGGATCAGCGATCGGGTACCGCGCAGGCGACGCTATCGCGAATTGAGGAGTTGGAGGCGGCCGCCGAAGACCTTGAACTGTTGAACGTCGTCGCCGAGAACGCGTTTGTCGAGAACGTTGGTACTTTGAAGTCCTGGCTGGCGATCACCAAACGGTTTTTCCGGGGGCTCTACGACCGTGTTGGCGAGATTGCCGACACGACTCTTTTTGAGTTAAGCGGCACGCCCGTTGCCGGCAGCGATATCCTGCGCGTGATCGTTATCCTGATCGTCGCTTTCCTCTTGTCGCGGCTGGTTCGCCATGCGATCAACCGCTTCAGTTCGAGCCAGGATGCCGGTACCCAGGCGTCGCTTTATACGGTGGGCAGGCTGAGTCATTACGCGATCATAACCATCGCGGCGTTCGTCGCACTTTCGACGATTGGGCTCGATTTCAGCAACCTCGCCCTTGTCGCTGGCGCGCTCAGTGTCGGCATCGGCTTCGGCCTGCAGTCCATTGTCAGCAATTTCGTGTCCGGACTGATCATATTGTTCGAGCACTCGCTCCGGGTCGGTGATTACATCGAACTGGACACCGGCCTAACCGGCACCGTCAAAGCGATCAACGTTCGCAGTGACCAACTGGACGCTCGGCGAACGCATACTCAGGGTGCGCATCCCATTTGGTGTCGCGTACGGCAGCGACAAGGAACTCGTGCGCAAAGCGGCGCTGGAAGCAGCAGCGGACGTTCAATATACGCTCAAGAACTTGCGCGGCCGCGAGCCCGATGTCTGGCTCGTGGAATACGGTGACAGTAGCCTGAATTTCCTGCTGCTCGTCTGGGTAAACCGGCAAGGCGCGAGGCGCCCGACGCGGACCCGGGCAGCTTATCTCTGGGCGCTCGAAGACAAGTTCAGGGAGTACAACATCGAAATCCCGTTCCCGCAGCGCGATCTGCACATGCGCTCGGGATGGAAGGACCCCGAACAGCCGTTGGCTGGCCTGGAGGAACCGGACCAGGAGCCGGAACCGGCCGCCTGACTCTAGCGGTGCTTCGCATCGTGTTTGAGCCGCATGACTCTCGGACGGCTCACATACAGTAAATCACTGATCTTCAGGACCAACGAGTCCTCGTACTTGTCGAGCTGCCCGTCGGCATAGGCGACATCCCAGAGCATCCCGACGATGCGTGCTTTCTCGTTTTCATCGAGGTGCTCGTGCAGCAGTTCGGTAAATTCGTGCACCGAGACGAGGTCGTCTGCCTTGTCGCTCGCCAGAATTACGAGCTCGGCTGCTTCTTCGGGCGAAAGCTGGAAGTGCTGCTCGACGAGCCGTAGTACGCGCTCGAACTCGCTTTCATCGAAGAGGTGATCGGCGCGTGCTACGTCGATCATGAGCACTGCCGTTGCCAGGCGCAGCGCGGCGTCACGATCGACTCCTGCGCTCGTGTCACTGACCGAAATCGATTCGATGACCTGTACGAAGAGCCTCCTGATCATTCGATGCCGTTATCGTCCAGCCGGGCCGACAGGTGGTCGATGAGGGTCTTCAGCACCTTGAGGCGGGCGTATCCCTTGTTATTGGCTTCAACGAGTATCCACGGCGCTTTCTTCGTGCTCGTATACTGGACGATGTCCTGTCCGTATTGCTCGTAGGCCTCCCACAATTCGCGGTTACGCCAGTCCTCGTCAGTCAGTTTCCAGTGTTTGTAGGGAGACTTCTCTCGCTTCTGGAAGCGCACGAGCTGCTCATCCTCGTCGATATGCAGCCAGAATTTCAGCAGCAGGGTGCCGTGGTCGACGATCTGGTGCTCAAAGTCGTTGATCTCGTTGTACGCGCGCCGCCACTCCGTCGCTGTTGCAAAACCCTCGGCACGTTCAACGAGCACGCGTCCGTACCAGCTGCGATCGAAGACGGCCACCTGACCGGCACGCGGAAGTCTCTTCCAGAAGCGCCACAGGTAATGATGCGCCCGCTCTTCTTCCGTTGGCGCCGCGAACTGGTGCACGGTGAAACTGCGTGCGTCGAGACTCCAGACCGTGCGACGAATTGCGCCGCCCTTGCCGCTGGCGTCCGGGCCTTCGAAAACGAGTACCGTCGAGATGCCATTCTCCTGCGCCTTGCGCCCGAGTTCGCCAAGTTGGGCCTGGTATGTGGCCAGCTTTTCCTTGTATTCGCTTTTTGGCAAGGCGAGCGTCAGGTCCAGCGCATCGAATACCGTCACAACCTGCGGCGTGTCCGGACTGGCGACGCGGGCCGGTGGCCGTTCGTTCGCAGCCTCCTGTTCCTGCGCGTCGAGGTGGCGGCCCAGTTCACCCGCAATGATCTCGCCGACGCGGAGGTGTCGGTAGTTCTCATTGCCGCCCTCGACGATATGCCAGGCAGCGCCGACTCGATTCGTCCGCGTAATGAGATCCTCGGCGGCTGCGATGAAGTTCTCGTAGTTTTCATGGTTCCGCCAGTCTTCCTCGTTTACCTGGTAGCTGCGCAGTGGGTCCGCCTCGAGCTTCCTGAGCCGCTTCTCCTGCTGCGCCGCGCCGAGATGCATCCAGAATTTCAGCACCAGCGCGCCGTCGTCGACCAGCGCGTTCTCAAAGCGGATGATTTCCGAAAGCCGCTTGTCGAATTCGTGTTCGTCGATATGGTCGTAAACGCGCCCGATCAACGGGCGCGAATAGCGGCCGCTGAGGTACAGGCCAACCCGGCCTTTCGGGGGCATATCCCGCCAGTAGCGCCAGAATCGCGGCCGCGCCATCTCGACCTGCGTGGGCTCCTGGTACCCCGTGGTGCGGATCCAGCGCGGATCCATCCACATGTTGAGCATGTTTATGGTGGTCGTCTTGCCGGCGCCTTCGACGCCTGCAAAGTCAATAAGCACGGGAAAGCGAGCCAGCTCCTGCGTCCTGTATTGCAGGGTCAGGAGCTTCGTGCGCAGCTCCAGCTCCCGTTCCTTGAATTCGCGTTTGCTAACGCGTTGCCCCAGTTCTGCCGCATCAAACATGATTGGTCGCAGTCGCCCCCCTTTACACAATGGCCTGATTTTATAGCAGAAAGCGACGATTGGATGTTGTCATATACCGAGGGGTCGTCAACCACAAAGGTACAGAGACGTTATCTAAAGCATCAGGAAGGTAAACGGACCAGGGAGGTCCAGAATGAACATCAACAATGTGAACATAATCGTGGTCCTGGCCGCCCTGTCGGCACTGGCAGGATGCGGCACCACCGATATCGCGGCCAATTCGCAGGGTCAGCCAATCATGAGCGCGGCGGAGGCCAAGTCCATGATCAGCGTCGAAGTCAAGGCCATCGAGCCGGCCCTTTCAGAGCAGGAACTCGTCGCCGCGGCGGATTAGCTGCTTTGTCGCGACAGGACGGTCGCCGAACTACTCCGAGATTCCCTCGAGGTACAGGAAGAACGCGTAGTACAAAGCATCGTCTTCGAGACTCTGGTAGCGCCCGGTCTTGCCGCTGTGCCCGGCCTGCATGTCGGTCTCCAGCGCGAGGATATTGTCGTCGGTCTTCAGCTCGCGCAGCTTCGCGACCCATTTCGCCGGCTCCCAGTACTGTACCTGCGAGTCGTGCAGGCCGGTCGTGACCAGCATGTGCGGGTATTCCTGGGCTGACACCTGGTCGTAGGGCGAGTACGACAACATGTAGTCGTAGTCTTCCTTCTCGTTCGGATTGCCCCATTCGTCGTATTCGCTGGTCGTCAGGGGAATGCTGTCGTCGAGCATCGTGGTCACCACGTCGACGAACGGCACGCGCGTCGTCACGCCGTTATAGAGTTCAGGCGCCATGTTGATAACGGCGCCCATGAGTAGCCCGCCGGCACTGCCGCCACGCGCATACAGATGCTCGGGCGAGGTGTAGCCCTCGGCAATCAGGAATTTCGATACGTCGATGAAATCGGTAAAGGTGTTTATCTTCTTGAGCTGGCGGCCGTCGTAATACCACTGCCGGCCCATCTCTGAGCCGCCGCGGATATGGGCGATCGCGAAGATGAAGCCGCGGTCGAGCAGGCTAAGCAGTTCGCGGTCGAAATCGGGTTCGATGCTGTAGCCATAGGATCCGTAGCCGTATTGCAGTAACGGGTTACTGCCATCAAGCTCGATACCCTTGCGATAAACGAGTGATACCGGAACCTGCGTGCCGTCACGAACTTCCGCGAACAGGCGTTCGGAATAGTAATTGTCCGGATCGAAATCACCCTGAATTTCCTTCTGCCAGACAAGTTCGGTGTCCTGCGAATTCATGTCGTAGTCGTAGACGGAGGCGGGCCGCGTCATCGATTCGTAGTCGTAGCGGAACACGCTGCTGTCGTAATCGACGTTGTCTCCTGATGAAAGTTGGAAGGTCGCTTCGTCAAATGCAATTTCGTGGATACTGCCGTCGCTGCGCTTGAGAACCTCAGCGCGCTCAATGCCGTTTCTTTTTTCCGTGACTACGACGTGTTCGGCGAACACAGTGAAGCCCTCGATCAATACATCGTCACGATGCGGTACGACAAGCTGCCAGGCTGCTTTGGATGTGTCATCGAGCGGAGCCTCGAGCAGCTGGAAGTTCTGGGCGCCGTCGTTGCTCATGACATAGAAGCGGTCCTTGCCGTCGGAAACAAAGTACTCGTGCTCGGCTTCTCGCGGCAGGAACACGGTCAATTCGGCGCTCGGGTCGTCCGCCGGCACGTAGAGGACTTCGGTAGAAAGCGTGCTGCCGCTCTGCACGTAGATAAACTGGTCCGACAGCGACTTGTAAGCGTACACGCTGAAGGTTTCATCCTGTTCCTCGTAGATGAGCGCATCTTCCGCGTTGCCCAGCTCGTGCGTGTACACCTGGAACCAGCGCAAGGTATCCGGGTCCTGTCGGACATAGACGATCGTCTTGCTGTCATTCGCCCATACGTAGTACGGAGTGACATCGTCGATCGCGTCATCGAGATGCTCGCCTGATTCGAGATCGATGAACTTGAGGTCATAAAAGCGGCGGCCGCGCGTGTCGACGCCGTAAGCGAGGATGCGATGGTCCGGGCTGACCTCCACGCCGCGCACCGAGAAATACTCCTCGTCGCCGGCGATCGCATTCACGTCGAGCAGGATCTCCTCGTCCGCGTCGAGCGAGCCCTTGCGCCGGCAGTAGATCGGGTAATCTTTGCCGGCCTCGTAACGATAGTAGTAATAGTAGTCACCGTCGCGATACGGCGCCGAGGTTTCGTCCTCATTGATGCGCGCCGCCATCTCGTCGACCAGTCGCTGCCGCAGGCCGACGGTCGGTTCGAGGACATGGTCCGTGTGGGCGTTTTCCGCCTCGAGGTAAGCGATGACCTCGGGATTGTCGCGCTCGTTGAGCCAGAAATAGTCATCGGTGCGAACGTGGCCGTGGCGTTCGAGCTCGACGGGACGCTTCTCGGCGACCGGGTGGTCGGGTGTCTTTTCAGCGCAGGCAGTCATCAGGAATATCGAAACTAGCAGGCATGCGGTCATTCTTCTCATTCTTTCACCAATCCTGGCCAATGTTTCCGGGCACCGGCGGTTTTGCAGTCGCACGAAGATACACGATATGGCGGATGCGCACACCGGCCGGGCTTTGCTACGATTTCGAGCCCACACCCCCGTCGCCCGGTTGGACCACTCATGAGATTTGCACGCGTCACCGTAGCCATTATCCTGATGTCCGTCCCGGTCGGATTCGCCGCCGCAACTGAGAGCGTGGATATGGCTACAAGCTACGACGATCTGCTCGTGTTGTTTGCCGATTGGAGAGAGTTCGAATCACCACCGCTGCTTGATGGCGCACCCGATTACACGGCGAAGCAATTTGCCGCTCGCCGCGACGACTTCCTGCAGCTGCGAGAGCGCCTGGATGCGTTCGACATCGAGGACTGGCCGATCCCGCAACAGGTTGACTGGCACCTCGTGCGCGCCGAGATGAACGGCTATGATTTTAATGAACGCGTGCTGCAGCCGTGGACCCGCGACCCGGCTTTCTACAATACGATCTGGACCTATCGCAGCGATGTGCCTGCGCACGAGGGGCCGACGCATCATGCGCTCGTCGAACTCTGGACCTACGAGTTTCCACTCAGTGCTTCCGAACAACAGCGGCTGACGTCCGAGCTGGCGGTTATTCCACCGCTCATGAAGCAGGCGCGAGGCAACCTTACCGGGAACGCGCGCGACCTCTGGGTGACCGGAATCCGGGACATCCGCGGGCAGCGTGCCGTTCTGGCCGAAGTCGAGGGGAAACTCGGCGACTCGGCGAGTGATGAACTACAGGGCATTGTCGAGGCGTCAAAAACAGCTACCGACGAGCTCATCGCCTGGCTCGAGGCCGAAGCAAAATCGAAGACGGGTCCGTCGGGTATCGGCAAGGACAACTACACCTGGTACCAGCAAAACGTGCACCTTGTGCCGATGAGCTGGGAGGATGAGGAGCGCCTGCTGAAACGTGAACTTGCCCGCGCCTGGTCGTCACTGAAACTCGAGGAACAACGCAACCGCGACCTGCCGCCGATGGTCGCGGCGAGCACGCCGGAAGAGTATGACGCAATGGCCGACAAGGCGATCGCTCGCATCATGCGTTTTCTGAAAGAGAAAGACATCGTCACGATCGCCGATTACATGGAGCCGGTGCTTCAAGAGCACAAGGGATCGTTCGTTCCCGAGGAGCAGCGTCACTTCTTCTGGATCACGGCCCATTACGACCCGGCGCCATTGTTCACGCACTTCTGGCACTGGTTCGAGCTGGCACGCATGGATCGTGAGCCGCACGAGAGCCCGGTTCGCCAGGGCGCGTTGCTCTACAACATTTTCGACAGTCGCAACGAAGGAACGGCGACCGGCGTTGAAGAGATGTTCATGCATGCAGGCCTGTACGACGACAGCCCGCGCTCACGCGAGCTCGTCTGGATTCTGCTTGCGCAACGTGCAGCACGCGGGCTCGGCTCCTTGTACGCGCATGCGAATGAAATGACCATGGAAGAGGCCGGCCGGGTGCACATGAACTTCACACCGCGCGGCTGGATGAAGACCGAGAGTACCTGCTCGAGCGCACGCTGGCAGACTACGCGCGGCTGGCCGAGCAACGAGGTCAGGATTTTCGGCTCCGGCGGTTTTTCGATCAGCTCAATGCCATAGACAGCATCCCGATTTCCCTGGCTCGCTGGGAGATGACCGGATACGACGACGAAGTTGGGTTAATGCGTTAGTAGCCCAATCGGAAAGAGTTCATCCTCCCGACAGGGCCTCCCTTACAGCGCGATGACCCTGCGTGCCGTTCAGAAAGTCCCGACGAGTGATCTTGCGTTTCATTTGGCGACCCCGAATACACAGCGGATATTACAGTATGAGGTGTGTGCAGACCTTCCAAGGCAGGGTCATTGTCCTGTTTCCTGGTTCGACCGGGGTCTCTATCGGACTTTGGATAGAACAATGATCGTTGTCTGAATGATAAGATGGCCAATCGACGCTACGCTTGTCGTCTGACACTGACAAAATCCAAGGGGAAATGAATGAGTAATCGAACTTCATTGCAGACCGTTGTATTGGTGCTATGCACCATTGCATTTGGTACGGCATGGGCAGACAAATACTCGGATACCATCGAGGTTTTCGAAGGCGCAGTTGTTGGCGATTTCTTCGAGAACAGTTATGGCTATGCGGTGTTTCCCAAAATTGGCAAGGCCGGCATCGGCATCGGTGGTGCCCACGGTAAGGGTCGCGTTTATGTCGGCGGTGCCCACGTTGGGGACACCAAGATGACCCAGCTATCGGTCGGCTTACAGCTGGGTGGTCAGGCGTTCAGCCAGATCATCTTTTTCAAGGACAAGCGTGCCTTTGAGGAATTCTCCAGCGGAAATTTCGAATTCGGTGCCCAGGCCCAGGCCGTTGCACTGACGGCAGGCGCATCGGCTGCTGCGACGACCACCGGAAAGGCTGCGGGTGCGAGCGGCGGCGAGCATGATGCGTCCACGGTCGGCGAATACCACAAGGGCATGGCTATATTCACAGTCGCGAAGGGCGGGCTGATGTATGAGGCCAGTGTAAGCGGCCAGAAGTTTGGCTACGATGACGTAAAATAAGGGGCCCGCTACCTGAATACGCGTTCAAGGCGCGGCTACCGAGCCTAGCGTCGTTTCCAGCTCGCGAGTCAGGCGAAAAGAAGGCCGGTCGTTCAGGAAGACCGCTATGCCCTCGCCAACACGTTGTTGGCAGTTTTGTAGATCCGCCGCTGCCTCGCTGGCCATGCCCGTCTGTAACAAGACTCTGGCGCGAATGAATCGGACCAGCCACAGGTCGACCGTGGCGACGGCCGAATTCGCGAACTCGACCGCGGCTTCAATGTCCTCATTCGCGGCAGCAACGCTCGCCTTGATGCCCAGCGCATAGGCTCGATGGGGTCCAGAGAGGCTCCCCGACATTTTATCCGCGATCGATACGGCAGCCTCGGTGTCGCCGAGCTCTATCAGTGATATTGCGGCCGGAACCAGGATGGCGGGATCGTCGGGAGCGGTTGGCACCAGGGAGTCGAGCAAGACCCTGGCTTCATCGGTTTCGTTCATTCGCAGTAGTACCTCGACTTTCATGACTCGTTTCAAAGCTACCGTGTGGGTCGCAGCGAGCGCCAGCTCTTCTTCGATCGCGTTGTCGAGTATCTCCAGGGCGGCTCTGTAGTCACCGCGATAAATGGCGAGGTCGGCGAGGCCCTCCGCCGCGACAGATCTCGCGAACTGATCCAGGTTCGTCATATGCTGGTAAGCCTGCTCGGTCTCGGTGAGGGCCCCGTCAGTAACGAAAGCCAGCGCGAGCACGAGGAACGAATAGGCACTACTCGGGTCGTTGGCAATTACCGTATTCGCTACGTCCGCCGCTTCGTCGCAGCGACTCGCATCCATTGCATAGAGCGCCAGGTTCGCGCCGTAGCCGCTGTGCCCCGGATGGCGTTTTGCAACCTCCCGGCCGACCTCGAGGGCACGCTCGAAGTCCATGGCATAAAACGCCGTAACAGCCAGGTTGTTCTGCGCAACATTGTCAGCCGGGTACTTTTCGACGAGCGTTTCGTACGTCTCGAGCGCTTTCTCGTAGTTGCCCTGGTTGATCATGAAATAGTTGCCGAGCGTCCTCAGTCGACCGCGTTCGGTCAGCCTGTCGAGTCGCGACAGTGCTTCCTGCCAGTTTGCCGTCGCGGCGTCTGAATTGCCCAGGTACTGCTGCGTAAGCGCGAGGCCCGCGTATGCGCGTGCAAAATCGGGATCGAACACGAGAGCTTGTTCGTAATGACCAACAGCTTCTTCGAGCTTGCGGTCGAGCTGCAGGTTCTGCGCTTTCAGGTATTCAGCCGCAGCCTCGAGGTTCGTAACCGCAAAAGACTCGCCATCGCCCGCACCGATGGCGCGATCCGCTTTGCCGAGCTTCTTCCTGACTTCCTCGGATATATCGACTATCGCCGTAAGTACGTCAGCATCCGATTTAACAGTCTCCGTCACTGTGAATATTTCCTGCTGCTCGCCGGCACTGACCGTGCCGACGGAAACAGTCAGGCCGTCTTCGGTTCGACTGGCAGAGCCAGTTACAACGATATCGATGCCCTCACGTAGTGCAATCAGCGCCGCGGCTTCTGCGTTCAGCGCCGGGGCTTCAGGGTCTACACCTGGCAGGTTTGCGGCCAGGTCCGTTGCTGCCTTCCTGGGATAGGTGCTGACAAACGGTGCGACCTCCAATCCCACGAGTAGGAAGTCTTCGAGCACCCCGCTGAACAGTTCATTGCCGGTCTGGTTTTCGAAGTCGGCAATCAGGATGGAAACCGACTCTCGTGGCTCGTCGACATCACGAATATTGCCGTAGACAGATAGTATCAATGCGGCCATTAGAACCGCGATAATTACTGCGTTCATGCGCCGGTCGAACTGCTTATCAACGACGCCTTCGGGGGGTAGATCCGCCGTTCGCTTGATACCGTCGCTCGTGATATCGAAGAACCACGAGAAAATCAGCGTGAACGGCAGGGCGACAACGAGTGCAATAATGATCGCCTGCAGTATTTGCTCGGGCGCATCGTAGATGCCGAGCAAAACATCGGCAGATTGTA
>CAMYOJ010000050.1 GCA_947259985.1 uncultured Woeseiaceae bacterium | reverse complement strand
AGCCGCGGCGGATTACTCGCCAGAGTTCGAGCCAGTAGTGCGGATATTCTCGGGTCTCGCGTTCGCAGATCACGAAATGATCAGGAGCGCCACGACTCAGGACTTTCTACTGCTCGAGGTGGGCGAGGTTTGGGACAGGGAGTTCCTGTTAAGCCTTGTCAAACCATCCGACAGAGAGCGAACAAATTATTTTGGCGTGATCTCGGTGGAACGCTTTGATGGGATCGCGTTGATCAACTACTGGAACAAGGCGGTAATCGCTGATAAAGGCAAAGAATCCAGTCGCGCCTGGCTGGAAAGCGTATTGGCAATTGAGACTGAGGCAGGCTGGAAGCTCAAACAAATGCACTCGACACGAATTGAGCTAACAATGATCCCTGATGACGTCGAGCTGGAGCAGATGATACTGGACCGGCCCTAGCAAGCTGCTCGTACACTGAGGCTGTTATCTGGCGTCATATTCTGCGGAAAGGCGTAGTCTTCGTAGAGCGTCCGCTTCTCTAATCGGGCATTGAAGTCAAGCTCCCAAGGTTTGTAGTATTGTTTGGTCGCGTTCTGGCGTGGGTCACGCTTCTCTACGCAGTCGGTACTGGTGGCAGCCAGCCGCTGCAGGCATAGGTCGGACGGAGTGGAGGGCCAGGCTTTTGGGCGTGCTCCAGGGCACAGCGGACGTTTGCGGCCTCATCCAGACCACGTCCACGTCAGGACGCTTCTTCTGGGGTGGAGCGAGTCGTTATTTCATGACCTGACTGCCTCCATGCCCCATTGGAACTGAGTTTCGTCGATCCACATTCGGTGAAGGATGACGGCAAGTTTTCTGGCGACGGCAACGACCGCCTTCTTGTGGCCCCGGGTCTTTGCCAACTTCATTCCCCAGGCCTTGAGTGGTGACCAACGACTGCTGCGTGTCAGCATCGCGTTGGCGGCGGTGTACAAGGCGCATCGGACCTCAGCGTCACCGGACTTCGAGATACGGCCTTCGATATCCATCTCACCTGACTGCAATCGCCTGGGTGTTATGCCGAAGTGCGCCGCGACCGTTCGGGACCGCTTGAATCGGGTGGGATCGTCGACGCCGGCCTTGTAGGTCAACGCAGTGATAAAGCCGACACCGGGTGCGGTCATGAACAGCTGGCAGATCCCGTCACCTTGAGCAAGGTGTCTGGTGCGATTATCGAGTTCCCGGAACGTCTTGTAGAGCACCAGCCTGGCGTCGAGCAATGGCAGCAGGGCGTGAGACAGCTTCTCATCGGCTTCGATGACGGCACGCACTGTCCTGTCGAACGCTCCGTGCCCGAGCTTCGGCGGCAACTTGATGCCGAAGATCTTGAACAGACCGCGGATCTCGTTCTCAAGATCGATGCACTTGTCGAGGACCGCTCTGCGACTGGTGAGCAGCATACGGATGTGGTGGCTCTCCATACTCTTGACGTGCACCTGGCTATACCAGCCGCTGCGCAGCAACTGGGCGATGCCGCGGGCATCGTGCTTGTCGGTCTTGTTGCGCATCGCAGAGAGTGCTGCTTTGACCTGCCGTGCTTCCATACAGACCACGTCGAAGCCTGCTGATTGCAGACCGTAGGTCAGGTACTGCGCAAGCGTGCCAGCTTCGAGACCGACAACGTCGATGTCCTGCTCAAGCTCGTCCAGGTACGCGATGATCTCTTGAACATCCGATGACAGCTTGGTCTCAGCAACGAGCTGACCGTCATCATCTACAACACAGATGTTCACCGAGCGCAGTGATATGTCGATTCCAGCATAGTAAGTCATGGCTCTCTCCCTCGATGATGTGCGTTAACATCTTACTGGGAACTGGGTTCCTAAGAACCCGCCCGATTACATATGCTTTTGGCTGCGGTTTCCCAAAAGAAGACATTCAAGCGGCTCGTATTGGGAAAAGCGGACAGTCGCCCTGGGCGGCAACAATCGGTCAGGAGCTGCCACTCACGTCGCTGCTAGCCGGCGTTCTTCTCGTAGACCGGTAAGCCATCGTCGAACTTCATCCATGGCTGCGCGTCCTCGGTCCAGATGTGGGCCTTGAGTACGGGCGTCGTCGGGTCGTCGAGGCAATTGAGCGTCAGGTCGATGTCACCCGGCCGCTTTTCGTTCTCTGGTTCTGCCCCGGTTTAATGGACCACCTGTTGCAGTAATTTGGCACGCTCTTCGAACACGGCCGGACTTATATTACCAAGATAACCGTGCCGTCGTTTTCGATTGTAGAAGCACTCGATGTAGTCGAAGATATCCTGCTTGGCATCGTCGCGTGTCAGGTAGTAGTTCCGATTTACGCGCTCGCGTTTTAGTAAGCCGAAGAAGCTTTCGACGACAGCATTGTCATAGCAGTTGCCTCGGCCACTCATGCTGCACTGGATTTTTTGCATCTCGAGCTCGTCGCGGAAGTCATCGCTCGTATACTGGCTGCCGCGGTCCGAGTGGTGGATGAGTCCGTCATCGGGCAAGCGTTGCTGCACCGCCATGGTCAGCGCATCGAGAACCAGGTGCCGGCTGATCCAGCGGCTCATCGACCAGCCCACGACACGACGCGAGTAGAGATCCAGCACCACGGCAAGATACAACCAGCCCTGGCGTGTCTTGATGTACGTGATATCGGATGCCCAGCGCTCATTCGGGCCCTCTGCCGTGAAGTCTTGTTCGAGCAGGTTGTCCGCAACGGGGTGCTTGGGGTCACGCTGCGTTGTGACCTTAAACGTGGTCTTGGGACATCCCTTGAGACCGGCTAAACGCATCAGCCGCGCCACTTTGTGGCGGCCACAGGGGTAGCCTTGCTCGTTCAGCTCCGCCGTAATCTTGGCGGCCCCGTAAACACCGTCGCTGTCGGTGTGGATCTGCCGTATCAGCTCGGTCAGCTCACGGTCCGTCCTGGCTCGACGGCTCTCAGGCCGGACCCGCCAGGCGTAGTAACCACTGCGCGATACCTGGCGGCGTCGATCGATACAGATGTATCTCACTTCGACTCCTTGGCAAAGAAAACCGCCGCATCTTTTAAAAAATCCCTTTCCTGTTCTGCCTTTGCGAGCCTGCGCTTGAGATCAGCGATCTCCTCGTCGCGCTTCTTGCCCTCGCCCGGAAACGCCTGGTCACCCAGCAGTCGATACTGATCACGCCAACGTCTCAGTTGCCGCTCGCTGATCCCAAGATCCTTACAGACCTCCCTGTCCGTAACCCCATCTTCGCTGGCACGCTTCAAGGCATGTCGCTTGAATTCCGGGCTGTATCGTCGATACTTCTTCTTTGGCATGGAACACCTCCTTCCGCATTATGCGGACATTGAAAGGTGTCCATCAAACCCGGGCGGGTCCTCTCGTAGGTCAATGAGGTGCCGCAGTGCCGGCAAATACCGCGCGTAACGCCCGGCGAAGAGTGGTGCCAATGGATTTCGCCGCTGGTCACTTTGAACGAGTTACGCGCATAGGTGGCCCAGGCGACGACCGGCGCACCTGCCGCACGTTGGCAGCTTTCGCAGTGGCAGAAGCAGGCGAATGTCTCCGGGCCTTCGACCTCGACGCGAACCTGGCCGCAAAAGCAACCGCCCGTTACCGTGCTCATGACCGGTCAAAAAACTCCACAGCGCCTGTTTCGATGGAGTACTCGGCGCCGACCACAACGAGCTCGCCGTCACCAATCAGTTTTTCGAGTATACGTGAGCCATGCGACAGTCGATCGACCGACGCCCTGATATTCGCTTGCACTGCGTCGCGAAGCACCTCGTCGCCTTCACTCATTTCGTGGTGCACGATCACCGGCTCAACTGCCGGTCGCACGCGATCGACGATGGCGCGCAGGTTTGGCGAGCGGTGTGACTCGCGCTTCGCAAGTTCATTGAGGGTCGCGATCACGGCGCCGCACTTGGTGTGACCGAGAACGAGTACAAGCTTCGTGCCGAACTGCTGCGCGGCGAATTCGACGCTGCCGATCTGCGATGGAGCGACTATATTGCCCGCAACGCGAATGACGAACAGGTCGCCGATACCCTGGTCGAAGATCAGCTCGATCGGTACGCGCGAGTCGGAGCAGGCAAGGACGATGGCGAAAGGACTCTGGCTGTCGACCGACTCGCCGCGATGAATACGTTCAACGGCTTCGACGTGGCCGGTCTTCCCCTGCACGAAGCGATCGTTGCCTTCCCGAAGGCGTTGAAGTGCTGTATCTGCCGAAACCATGGCAGGGAGTCTAGCGTATCTACCAGCGATACAGGAAGACGGCAGTCCCCGCCGCGAAGTGGCTCTGCTCCCTTGCCAGCTCGACGTAGCCGTCGGTGCCCGAGAGTGCCGTGAAATCGCCCGAGGTATTTGTCTTTACGGGCATCGCCAATACCAACCCGGCGGCATTGGAGATGAGGCGCACAGGCTGGAAGCAGGTCAGGTCCGGTTTGAACGTAATGTCGGCGGAG
Source organism: uncultured Woeseiaceae bacterium (assembly GCA_947259985.1). Classification (GTDB taxonomy): domain Bacteria; phylum Pseudomonadota; class Gammaproteobacteria; order Steroidobacterales; family Woeseiaceae; genus UBA1847. The sequence goes on along the minus strand of CAMYOJ010000050.1, from coordinate 11,331 downwards.
AGGGAGGCGAACTCGGGAGGCCGGGCCATCGCCGATGACGCTTTTTCCAGGGCCGGGATGACGTACTGCCGGCAGCAAACGAGTGCCGAAACGGGGTTGCCCGGCAACGCGAAGACCGCCTGCTTGTTCGGGCCTATGCCGAACCACATTCGGGCACGTAGTCGGCTTTGCCCATGGACACGCCACCGCTCAGGATCAGTACGTCGGCCTCGTCGAGGTGTGCCGCGATTCGCGCACGTAATTCGTCGCGCTCGTCGACGATATGATCTTGCGCGCAGTCGGTGTAGCCATGTTGTCCCAGCAGGGCCAGGATCGCGGGGCCGTTCGACAGGCGTATCTGGTGTGGCGCCACGGGCTCGCCCGCTGCCACCAGTTCATTGCCCGTAGAGATGACGCGAATGATCGGAGCTTTGCTGACTTCCACTTCTGTCAGCCCGGCGGAGGCAATGACCGCAATGTCCATCGGAGTGATGCGCTTGCCCGGCGATAACAGTTCCGCACCTTGTGCGTGGTCGGACGCGCGAGGATGAACGAACTGCCGATGCTCGGCTGTGTAGCCGGCCTCGACCGTGGCGACATTGTCCTCCACTGAAATTCTCTCAACCGGGATGATGCAATCGGCGTTTTCGGGCAGCGACGCGCCCGTCATGATCTCTATGCAGCGGTCCGCATCGAGCGACAGCGCGGCGTCACCCGCCGCCTGCATGGCCTGGATCGGAAATTCGCTGATTCCGTCTGCGATATCTGCATGGCGTACGGCGATACCGTCCATCATGACGCGGTCAAATGGTGGCTGGTCTCTTTCGGCGAGCACGGCCTGGCGGAGCACAGATCCGGCCGCGTCATCGATCGGCATGGGGACTACTGTAGACTCGGGCATCGCTGCCAGGATCGCGGCGGTCGCCTCGGCCGTCGTCAGCATGACTCAGGCCGTTTCTCGGGCGATCGCGCGGTGGCCAATGTCTCGTCGGTAGTAGACGTCTTGCCAGGTGATCTGGCCGACAGCTTCGTAGGCCTCATGCGCGGCTTTGGCAACGGTATCGCCGAGTCCCACGACGCATAGCACGCGACCGCCGCTCGTGGCGACGTTGTCGCCGTCCATCGTGGTGCCGGCATGGAAAACCTTCTGCGTATCACTGTCAGCGTCTTCGAGACCGATAATGACATGGCCCTTCTCGTATCCGGCCGGGTAGCCACCCGCTGCCATTACGACACCGAGCGCGGCGCGCTGGTCCCATTCCGCATCGATACCGGCGAGCGAGCCATTCAGCGTCGCGTTGCAGACTTCGACGAGGTCGGACTTGAGGCGCATCAGCACGGGCTGTGTTTCCGGATCGCCCATGCGGCAGTTGAATTCAATGACCCTGGGCGTGCCGTCGTCCATGATCATCAGGCCGGCGTACAGGAATCCGAGGTACTCGTTGCCGTCGGCCTTCATGCCGGCGAGCGTCGGACGAATCACCTCGTCCATGATGCGCCGCTCGATCTCGGGCGTCACAACGGGCGCGGGCGAGTAGGCGCCCATGCCACCCGTGTTCGGGCCTGTATCGCCTTCGTCGCGTGCTTTGTGATCCTGCGAAGTCGCGAGCGGCAGTACGTGTTCGCCGTCCGTTATGACAATGAAGCTGGCTTCTTCGCCGTCGAGAAATTCCTCGACAACGATTCTCGCACCGGCTTCACCGAAGCTGCCGCCTGCCAGCATGTCGGTTGCCGCCTGCTCGGCTTCCTCGAGCGTCATCGCGACAATGACGCCCTTACCGGCCGCGAGGCCATCGGCTTTGATGACGATGGGCGCGCCTTGTTCGCGAATGTAGGCCAGTGCCGGTTCGAGATCAGAAAAATTACGGTACGCGGCCGTCGGAATGTCATGGCGCGCGAGGAAGTCCTTGGTGAAGGCTTTCGATCCCTCGAGCTGGGCGGCCGCGGCCGTTGGGCCGAAGCAGGGCAGGCCGAGTTCCGTGAAACGATCAACGATTCCAGCGACGAGCGGTGCCTCCGGACCTACGATCGTCAGGTCGGTATTCTCGTCCTGTGCGAGTCGAGCCAGTGCTTCGATGTCGTCCGATGACACGGCGACGTTGCGAACCTTTGCTTCGCGCGCCGTGCCGGCATTGCCGGGTGCGACCAGCACTTCGGCGACCTGATCCGACTGTGCGCACTTCCACGCCAGCGCATGTTCGCGTCCACCATTGCCGACTATAAGTATCTTCATCAGTGGCGAAAGTGTCGCATGCCTGTAAAGACCATGGCCAGCCCGTGCTCGTTCGCGGCCTGGATGACCTCGTCGTCACGCATCGAGCCGCCCGGCTGGATGATCGCCGAGATGCCATACTCCGCCGCCGCATCGATGCCGTCGCGGAACGGGAAGAACGCGTCGGACGCCATGACCGAACCCTTTACTTCGAGACCTTCGTCGGCCGCCTTGATCGCCGCGATCTTCGTCGAGTAAACGCGGCTCATCTGACCGGCGCCAACACCGATTGTCATATTGTCCTTGCAGAAAATGATGGCGTTGGACTTGACGTACTTGACCACGGTCCAGGCGAACAGCATGTCCTTGATCTGCTCGGGCGTGGGCGCGATGTCGGTGACGACCTTCAGATCGTCCGCAGTGATGACGCCCATGTCGCTGTTCTGTACGAGCAGCCCGCCGCCGACCTTCTTGAACTCGAACCCGGCGGCGCTTTCTGCGGGGAACGGGCCGGTCTCGAGCACTCGAACGTTCTTCTTCGCGGAAATAATGTCGGCTGCCTCGGCGTCGATCGCCGGGGCCACTACGACTTCGACGAATTGACGATCGATGATGGTGCCGGCCGTCTTCGCATCGAGCGGTCGGTTGAACGCGATAATACCGCCGAACGCCGACGTCGGATCGGTCTTGAAAGCCTTGTCATAGGCCTCGAGGATGTCGCCCGCAACTGCAACACCGCAGGGGTTGGCATGCTTGACGATGACGCAGGCAGGCTCGGCGAACTGCTTCACGCACTCGAGCGCCGCATCGCTGTCGGCGATGTTGTTGTAAGACAGTGCCTTGCCCTGCAACTGCTTCGCCGAGGCCAGCGATCCGGCTGGCGTCTGCTGGTCGACATAGAACGCCGCGTCCTGGTGCGGATTCTCACCGTAGCGCAGCTTCTCGGAGAGACTGCCCGAGTACAGGAAGCGTTCGCCGAGCACATCGTCGCCGAGCGACTGCGACAAGTACTTCGTTATCGCCGTGTCGTAGCTCGCGGTGTGGGCGTAGGCCTTGGCGGCGAGGCGGCGGCGCTCCTGCAGCGACAGCGCGTCGCTCCTGAGGCTCTCGAGCACGCCCTCGTAATCATCGGGACTCACGACCACGGCAACGCCGTCGTGATTCTTCGACGCGGCACGGATCATAGCGGGTCCACCGATATCGATGTTCTCGATGGCGTCGTCGATCGTGGCATCCGCCCTGGCGATGGTCTGCTCGAACGGGTAGAGGTTGACGACGAGCAGGTCGATCGGTTCGATGCCGTGCTCCTCCATCACCGCTTCATCGGTACCGCGACGGCCCAGCAGCCCGCCGTGGATCACGGGGTGCAGGGTCTTGACGCGACCGTCCATGATCTCCGGGAAGCCGGTTTTTTCCGAGACCTCGATGATTTCAAGGCCTGCTTCGCGCAGCTGGCGGCAGGTACCGCCCGTCGACAGCACTTCGACGCCGAGTTCGGTCAGGCCGGTCACAAATGGAATGAGTCCACGCTTGTCAGAGACACTGACGAGCGCACGTCGTACGTTTAGCATGGGAGCACCTGGTTAAGAAAGGGGATGCCGGGACGGCTCCTACCGAATAAGCAAATAAGTCCTGAGTTTCTTGCGCAACGTGCCGCGGTTGATGCCCAGTATGCCAGCGGCCTGGCTCTGGTTGCCGTCCGTGTAATCTAAAACCGCCTTGAACAACGGCCGTTCCACCTCGCCAATGACGAGATCATAGAGATCGCCGGGGCGATCGCCGTTCAGGGTCGAAAAATACTGGTCGAGTGCTTCTTCAGTGTGCTTGCAGAGCGGTTTCTTGCTTTTCCTGGACTTAAGTTCTTTATTCTTCTTGTTCTTTTTCTGGGCCACGTTGCTCAATTCCTGAAGAATTCTTCCGTCAATCTGATTTGCTCTGCGGCACTGCCAACACGAACGACCTGGTGACGAAATTCGTCAGAATTTTCCAGGCTGTTGCAGTACCAGGTCAGATGCTTGCGAGCCACTCGAACGCCGGTTGTTTCCCCATAAAACCGGTGCAGATTGTTCAGGTGGTCGAGCATAATAGCACGCAATTTATTTTTTTCTACCGGCCATTTTTTCGCGTTCGAATCGATCAGTGTTGCAAGATCCTGGAAGATCCACGGGCGTCCCTGAGCACCTCGGCCGATCATCAAGCCATCTGCATTAGTTACGCGCAAAACTTCAAGCGACTTCTCCAAAGTTGTTATGTCACCGTTCGCAATGACAGGGATTGTTACGGCCGATTTCACGTCGCGAATCGTCTTGTATTCGGCCTCACCTTTGTAGCGACATGCGCGAGTTCGACCGTGAATGGCGAGCGCCTGCACACCCACGTCTTCGGCTATCTGGGCTATTTCGACTGCGTTACGATGCTCGGGATCCCAGCCCGTACGATACTTGAGCGTGACCGGGACGCCGACGGCGTTGACGACACTCTCGAGTATGGACGCCACGAGTTTCTCGTCCCTGAGCAACGCCGAACCGGCCAGTCTTTTCAGCACCTTCTTGGCAGGGCAGCCCATGTTGATGTCGATGATTTGTGCCCCGCGATCGACGCAGGCCTTCGCAGCCGTCGCGAGCTGCAGAGGATCGGAGCCGGCGATCTGCACAGCGACGGGTTCGGCATCGAGGTCGAGGTCGAGGCGATGACGGGACTTCGGGGTTTGCCACAGGCTGGTGTCAGCCGTGGTCATCTCCGAGGTTGTCATCAGATGCGCCGAAATGGTGCATCGGTGACGCCCGCCATCGGTGCGAGCACAAACGGGCTCGACAGCGTGTAGGGGCCGATCTTTAGCGGCTGCATGTGCATTGGCTGATTTTACCGCGTCAAAGCGGCCGGATTACTTGAAGTCGGCGATGGCGCAGCGCAGCTGCCCGGCAGAGACCCTGTAACAAACGTCGAGCTCGTATCCCGACGCATCGGCTGACGGCGACTGGATCGAGATAACCGCGTTGAAATTCGTGCCGGGCTGCACGAGCTTGCTCGGGTCGAGATCGTCGGGCAGGTACTCGGCCGGGTCCAGTTGCCGGCTGCCCAGCGTTTCCTCGAACCGGTCCGTCAACGAAATATTGATGATCGGGTAGGGCAGCGGCTTGTCGGATTTGTTGCCGATGCGCGAATACACGACGAGGGTCTCGTCGTTCTCCTCGATGCTGCCCTTGGTTGCTTCGATGCGCCAACCCGTAATGTCCCAGGCGGGCGCCAACGGTTTGCCAATTACGCGATAGACCGGGCCAACGATGTCGTTGAACAGGGGGTAGGTAGCGAGCGCTTCGCGTGACTGGTGCAACACCTGCACGATCAGTATCAGCGTCAGCGCCGCAGCGCCGCCGATCATTCGCAGCCGCTTGCTACGGGCCGCGGACACTGTAGCGGCTTCTTCCGCTTTCGATGCCGCGACCAGCTGCGCCGCCTCTGCAGCATGCTCTTCGAGCTTGCTTTTCTCGTCGGCGGTGAGAATGTGCTCACCTTCCATGATGATGGTCTCGAAGCCCGACCCGGTATCCTCGAACGCGTCCTTTATGTCGGCCTTCGCCTGCTTGTCCTTCTTCTTGCCTTTTTTGTCCTTCTTGCGCTTCTTGTCTTTCTTCCTATCGCTCTTCCCGGGAATGTTGATGGTCGACGCGAAGCCCTCTTCGTCCTCTATGGCGAGGCTCATGAGATCCTGGTCGATCATCATGTTGATCGTCTGTTCTTCTTCGCTCATCGGTAAAACGACCTGCTCGCTCGACGGACTACTTTCTTCGCTGTCCTCGCCTGCCGCAGGCTCCTCGAGGTCGAGTTCGTCTTCGGGATAGGGATCCGCTGAGAGTTCCAGTTCTTCCTTCAGGTCCGGCTGTGCTCCGAGGTCGATGTTTTCCTCGAGCTCGATGTCTGCGGCGAGTTCAATCAGTTCCTCTTCGCCGCCGGCTGCATCCTCCGCCTGCAGCGCCTCGTCCTCTTCTTCTTCGGCCACTTCGACAAGCTCGAGCGCCTCGTCCTCTTCGTCGTCGGCCACTTCGACAAGCTCGAGCGCTTCTTCCTCGATCTCGGCGGCGACTTCGTCTGCGGCGGCGAAAAAGCTCGAATCGAACACATCGGATTCATCTTCGAGTTCCGCGAGCTCTTCCTCGACTGCGCCGAATTCGAGCGAGGCCTCGTCGGGGATTTCCTCTTCGGCTACCGCCTCAAGCTCTTCTTCGACCTCGGCTTCAGGCGGCGCTTCCTCATCGAGGGACAGGTCCTTGCGCGTACCCGTGAGATCGATGCCCATTGCCTCGGCCTGCAACGCAAACTGCGTATCCATGTCGAGCAGTTCCTGATCGACGCTCATTGACCCTGGATCGTCGTCAGTTACCGGTTCCTCGGGCTCGGCCTGCGGCTCGTCTTCCCCGGGCTCGGCCTGGAGTTCGGCCTCGTCATTATCGATTTCGAGAGCGGCAAGTTCGGCTTCGAGCGGCGCTGGCGCGGGATCTCCCCGCATGTCCTCGAACTCGTCGAGGATGTCCTCCCATTCATCGGGCTCGCTAAGGTCGAGGTCGGCTTGTGGCTCCTCGTTCGCCGCGATCGGCTCCGGTTCCTCGACCGCTTCGGGTTCTTCCGCTGGTTCGGGAAGGTAGGAAGACTCATCGTCGAGATCGAAGTCGTCGGGCAACGGTGTATTGTCGTCGAAACGCAGTTCGTCAACAGGCGTGCGCCCGGGACCGTTTGCTGATTCCTCGAAAACCTCGGCTGCGTCGACATCGTTGGGCGTCGCGGTCAGGAACTGGTCGACCGGCGTTGGCGAATCTTCGAGGATTTCATCGAGCGCCGATTCGCGCGTGTCGACGACGTTTGCGAACTCGGATTCATCTTCGTCGTCGTCGAGGACTCGCCATTCGACACCCGTGTCCTCGATCCGGATATTGGAGCCGGCAAGCTCATCGAGCGTCTTCAGGAGAGCCGCACTTTGCTCCGCCGAGATGGATTTGGGCAGGCTGCCGTCTTGTTCGGTCGGCTCCGGGATCAATTCGGGCTCGATCTTGGGCGGTGACGGCTCGGGCTGTTCACTCGTCCTTGCCACCGGTTTTTGTTCAGACAGGTAGTCGAGCGCGTTAAACGCGTTGCCACAGCCGCCACAGCGGACCTTGCCGGCGGCCTGTTTCAAGACCTCCGCCGTTACGCGAAATGATGTGCTGCAATCAGGGCATTGCGTGTACATTGCCTGGCCCTATCTCCTCGTACCCGTCAATCGCGACCAAGTCTGGCCGTCCTGCTCCCTGTAAACCGCATCTTCGAATTCGATCCAGGGCTCATACGTTTTCATCACGTCGTGCGCTTGTTCACATAATACGCCCGACAATGCAAGCATACCGTGGCTTCCAAGCGTTGATGTGATGGATTCGGCAAACTCGGCAAGTGGTCCTGCAAGGATATTGGCGATAACGACATCGAATTTGCCTTCAATGTCGTCCGCGGTGGCCGCTACGGTCAGTTTTTCAGCGACACCGTTGTTGCTCGCGTTCTCGGTCGTGGCAATGAGCGCCTGTGGATCGATGTCCATGGCGGTCGCCGCGCGGCAGCCCAGTTTGAGCGCCGCGATCGCCAGCACACCGGATCCGCAGCCATAGTCGAGCATGGTCATTCCCTCGAGCGGCAGACCATCCAGCCATTCGAGGCACAGCGCCGTGGTCGCGTGCGTGCCCGTGCCAAAAGCGAGGCCAGGGTCGAGGCGAATGATCACGGCATCGTCCTGGTCGACGGCGCTATCGCCGGGCGCGATCCAGAGGCGTTGGCCGAAGCGCATCGGGCCGAAATCCCTGAGCCACTCTCGCTCCCAGGCGCGGTCGGCGAGCGACTCGATGCGGTGGGGCGGCAACGCGCCAAGTTCCCGGGTCAACGCTGCTTCGAGTTTCGTGAAATCGACATCGCCTTCAAACAGGCCGGTGATTTTCGTCTCCAACCAGAGCGGCGTTTCCCCGGGTCCAGGTTCCAGTACCGGCGTGTCGGCTGCATCACTTAGCGTCACCGAGCAGGCGCCGTGGCGCATGAGAATCTCTTCGACTGCCGCAGGGTCCAGCGAATCGAGGTTCATGACAAACTGCTGCCAATCCACTCCTTGTGCGCTCCGGTCAAACCAGCCCGAGCCGTTTCTCGAGATAATGGATGTCCGTTCCGCCCGCCTGGAAAGCCGCATGCTGGAAGATTTCCTGGTGCAGCGGCACATTGGTCTTGATGCCTTCTATGACGGTTTCGCTCAGGGCACTTTTCATGCGCGCAAAAGCCGAATCGCGATCGGCCCCGTGAGCGATGATCTTGCCGATCATCGAATCGTAGTAAGGCGGCACCTTGTAACCGCTGTAGATATGACTCTCGACGCGAATCCCGGGACCGCCGGGTGAATGCCAAAGCGTGACAAGGCCCGGCGATGGCATGAAGTTCTTTGGGTCCTCTGCATTGATGCGGCATTCGATAGCGTGCCCCTGGACGTGTATATCATCCTGGGTGAATCCGAGAGCTTCACCATTGGCGATACGCAGCTGCTCGCGCACAATGTCCACGCCTGTGATCATCTCGGTAACGGGATGCTCGACCTGCAAGCGCGTGTTCATTTCGATGAAGTAGAACTCGTCGTTCTCATACAGGAACTCGAACGTGCCCGCGCTGCGATACCCGATTTCCTTGCAGGCATTGACGCAACGCTCGCCGATTCGCTGGCGTTGCTCCTCGGTGATGCCGGGAGCCGGTGCTTCCTCGATGACCTTCTGGTGGCGGCGCTGCATCGAGCAGTCACGCTCAGCGAGGTGTATGGCGTTACCGTGCGTATCCGCGAGCACCTGGAACTCCACGTGTCGCGGCTTTTCGAGGAATTTCTCCATGTAGACGACGTCATTACCGAACGCGGCGCGTGCTTCGGCCTTGGTCACAGTGATGGCAGCCGTCAGCGAGGCCTCGGCGTGCACGACACGCATGCCGCGCCCGCCGCCGCCACCCGACGCCTTGATAATGATCGGGTAGCCGATATCACGCGCGAGCCGCATGTTCTCGTCGGGGTCGTCGCCAAGCGGGCCGTCGGAACCGGGCACGCACGGCACCCCGGCCGCTTTCATCGCGCGGATGGCCGAGACTTTGTCTCCCATCAGGCGGATCGACTCTGCTTTCGGGCCGATGAACGTGAAGCCGCTCGACTCTACGCGCTCCGCAAAGTCGGCATTCTCCGACAAGAACCCGTATCCGGGATGGACGCCTGTTGCGTCCGTGACCTCTGCGGCACTGATGATGGCCGGCATGTTGAGGTAGCTTTCGGTCGATCCCGGTGGGCCGATGCAGACCGTCTCGTCGGCGAGCAGCACGTGCTTGAGATTATTGTCCGCCGTGGAGTGCACGGCGACCGTCTTGATGCCCATCTCGCGGCAGGCGCGCAGGATGCGCAATGCGATTTCGCCGCGGTTGGCAATTACAATTTTGTCCAGCATGTCGGCGAGACCGGCTCAGTCGCCCTGGCGTTGATCGATTACGAACAACGTCTGGCCGAATTCAACGGGTTCACCGTTCTGGATGCGTATTGACTTGACGACGCCCGCAACGTCGGCTTCGATCTGGTTCATCATCTTCATCGCTTCAATGATGCAGAGCGTATCGCCTTCGTTGACGCGATCGCCTACCTGCACATATGGCGCTGCGCCTGGCGACGACGACGAGTAATAAGTGCCGACCATCGGCGAGTTCACCGCGAACCCGTCTTCCTCGGGTTCTGCCGGCGCAGCCACGCTGGGTGCGGCCGCCGGTGCCGTCGCAGGCGCCGCAGCAGCGGGTGCCGGCGCGGCAAAGTGTGTCGTTACGGGAGCGGCCGGTGCGCCTGGCGCGTAGCGGCTGATTCTCACCGACTCCTCCCCCTCGGTGATCTCGATTTCTGCGATACCGGATTCATCCAGCAATTCGATGAGTTTTTTTACTTTTCTAATATCCATTTCTTATTCCCCGGCCACGTAATGACTGGCGGCCTGCAGCGCCAGCTCGTAGCCATATGCCCCAAATCCAAACAGACAGCTCTCAGCGATATCGCTGAAGTAGCTGTTTTGACGAAACTCCTCCCGCGCGAACGTATTGCTCAGGTGAATCTCGATAAACGGAATCTGAACCGCGAGCAGCGCGTCGCGCAGCGCGATGCTCGTGTGCGTGAATGCGCCCGGGTTCAGGATGATGAATTCGACCTTGTTGGCCGCGGCTTCTTGCACGCGATCGATGAGTTCGTGCTCGGCGTTACTCTGAAAACACTCCAGGTCGTGGCCCAGCTCGCGGGCGACCTCAACCGCGCGTGCCTCGATGTCTTCGAGGCGCGTGGCGCCGTAGACTTCGGGTTCGCGTGAACCGAGCAGGTTCAGATTGGGACCATTGATGAGCAAAAAAGCGGACATCGAAAGGGGTTCGCAGCGAGATTGCCGAAGATGGCGGCAATTCTACCCCTTTTTTCCGACTTTAGTGAAATTTTTTACAGCAACTCAAGTTCCGCGCGGGCCTCGTCCTTGCTGATTTCGCTGCGGTCGAGCCGTGTCATTATGTCAACCAGGCTGTCCAGGTGCTCCTGGTGCAGCTCGCCGATATACGCGCCGACGTATTCGCCGTCCGACGCGACGAACATCGTGAACGGCATACCGATGAACTCGATGCCCGATGATTCGGCAACGGCCATCGCTTCCTGCTGCCCGATCAGCACCGGGTAGTTGAACTCGGCTTTCTCCGCATAGGCCGCAACCTCCTCGGGGAAATCGACGGCAATGCCGATGACCTGGAAACCGTTGCCGGCCTGTTGCTCCTGGAAGTCCTTCAACATCGGGATCTCGCGGCGACACGGTGCGCACCATGTCGCCCAGAAGTTGATCAGCCGATTCCGGCCCTGCCATTCAGAGAATGCGCGGTTCGTGCCGTCCAGGTCCGGCAACTCGAACTCCGGGTAGCTGACTACTTCCAGCGCCTGTGGCGCTTCCGCGGGTGCGGCCGTTCCAGCAGTGGGCGCGGCCGCCGGTGGCGCCGGGGCGTGGATGCCCGCACGGAAAAACAATGCGCCGGCCATGAGCGCAAGCAGCGCGACACCGAAAATCAACATTACTCGAGACACGTCGGGTCCTTTGTTATCA
>CAMYOJ010000049.1 GCA_947259985.1 uncultured Woeseiaceae bacterium | reverse complement strand
TTGCCCGCGGGCGAATCGTCCATGCCTTGCGGCAGACCGCGACGACGATTCAGATCGCCCATCACGTCTCCCATGTAATCCTCGGGTGTCACAACCTCGACCTTCATGATCGGCTCGAGCAGTACCGGGTCCGCCTTCAGCGCACCTTCTCGGAAACCCATGCTACCGGCGATCTTGAACGCCATCTCGCTCGAATCGACGTCGTGATAGGAGCCGTCATACAACGTGACCTTGCAGTCCACGACGGGATACCCGGCCACCACGCCATTCTCCATCTGTTCCCGGACGCCGCGATCGACGGCCGGTATGTATTCCTTGGGCACAGAACCACCGACGATCTCATTGCCGAACTCATAGCCGGCGCCGGCCTCCAGCGGTTCGATGCGCAGGTAGACATGGCCGTACTGGCCGCGACCGCCCGACTGGCGAACGAACTTGCTTTCCTGCTCGATGGTCTTGCGGATCGTCTCACGGTAAGCGACCTGCGGCTTGCCCACATTGGCCTCGACTTTGAACTCGCGCTTCATGCGATCGACGATGATGTCGAGGTGCAGCTCGCCCATGCCCGAGATGATTGTCTGGTTCGATTCCTCATCAGTATGGACGCGGAAGGACGGATCTTCCTTGGCGAGCTTCTGCAGCGCCAGGCCCATCTTGTCCTGATCCGCCTTGGTCCGGGGCTCCACGGCCACGGAAATGACGGGCTCCGGAAACTCCATGCGCTCCAGCGTAATCTGGTTCTTGATGTCACACAGGGTATCGCCCGTGGTGACATCCTTGAGCCCAACGGCGGCGGCAATGTCGCCGGCCCGAACTTCCTTGATTTCCTTACGATCGTTGGAGTGCATTTGAAGGATGCGGCCGATGCGCTCCTTCCTGCTCTTGACTGGATTGTAAATCGTGTCGCCCGAATTCAGCACGCCGGAATAGACGCGGAAAAACGTCAGGTTGCCGACGAACGGGTCGGTGGCAATCTTGAACGCGAGAGCCGCGAATGGCGCATCGTCCGCCGGCGGCCTCTCCTCTTCCGCATCATTAAAGTTATGGCCCGTTATCGCCGGCACGTCTGCGGGCGAAGGCATGAAGTCGATAACTGCATCGAGCATCGCCTGCACGCCCTTGTTCTTGAAGGCCGAGCCGCACATGGTGACAACGACGTCACCGGCCAGGGTGCGTTTGCGTAATCCGGTGCGGATCTGTTCTTCCGAAAGCTCACCGTCCTCGAGGAACTTGTCCAGTAGCTCCTCGTCACCTTCGGCTGCTGCCTCGACCATCTTCTCGCGCCAGGCTTCGGCTTCAGCCCGCAATTCATCAGGGATGTCACGAGCTTCATAGGTCGTGCCCATGTTGCCCTCGTCCCAGTAGACTGCTCTCATGCGGATCAGGTCGATGACGCCCGCGAACTTTTCCTCGGCACCGATCGGCAGCTGGATTACGACCGGGTTCGCGGCCAGGCGCTCACGCACTTGTTGCACGACGCGCAGGAAGTCTGCGCCGGCGCGATCCATCTTGTTGACGAAGATCATGCGCGGCACGCTGTACTTGTTGCCCTGGCGCCAGACCGTCTCGGTCTGAGGCTCGACGCCACCCACCGAACACAGCACTGTAACGGCGCCGTCGAGCACGCGCAGGCTGCGTTCGACCTCGATCGTGAAGTCAACGTGCCCCGGCGTATCAATGATGTTCACGCGGTGCTCGTCGAATTGCTGGTCCATGCCGCTCCAGAAACAGGTCGTGGCGGCGGACGTAATCGTGATGCCGCGCTCCTGCTCCTGTTCCATCCAGTCCATGACAGCTGCGCCGTCGTGGACCTCGCCTATCTTGTGCGAGACGCCGGTATAGAAGAGCACGCGCTCCGTCGTGGTCGTCTTGCCCGCATCAATATGGGCCATGATGCCAATATTGCGGTAACGCTCGATGGGGGTTGTACGGGCCACGACAAGATCCTGGAATACTCGGCTGTTGCCGGCTTACCAGCGGTAGTGTGAGAACGCCTTGTTGGCTTCCGCCATACGATGCGTATCTTCTTTTTTCTTAACTGCGGTTCCGCGATTCTCGGCCGCATCGAGCAGCTCGTGAGCGAGACGATGCGCCATCGATTTCTCGCTGCGCTTGCGCGCAGCATCGATGATCCAGCGCATGGCCAGCGTCTGACGACGAGCCGGGCGAACCTCAACCGGTACCTGGTAGGTCGCACCACCGACGCGTCGCGACTTTACCTCGACGACGGGCTTGACGTTTTCGAGCGCCGTCTCGAGCAGCTCCAGTGCCTTTTCGCCGGTCTGCGTTTCGCGATCGGAGATGCGATCCAGCGCGCCATAAATAATGCGTTCCGCGACGGACTTCTTGCCGTCATTCATGATCATGTTCATGAACTTCGCGAGCAGATCGCTACCGTACTTCGGGTCGGGCAGAATCGTGCGTTTCGGTGCCTGTGTTCTTCTGGACATTTTTGCTTAATCTCTGATTTGAATCGCGGCCATGGCCGCATCTTTATCGATTACGACTTCGGACGCTTCGTGCCGTACTTGGAGCGTCCCTGCCGACGATCGGATACGCCGGCACAGTCGAGCGTGCCGCGGACCGTGTGGTAGCGAACACCCGGCAGGTCTTTTACACGGCCGCCGCGAATCAGCACAACGCTATGCTCCTGCAGGTTGTGGCCTTCGCCGCCGATGTAGCTCGTTACCTCGAAACCATTCGTCAGGCGCACACGAGCGACCTTGCGCATAGCCGAGTTCGGCTTTTTCGGCGTTGTCGTATAAACACGCGTACACACCCCGCGTTTCTGCGGGCTGGCGTCAAGCGCCGGTACCGTGCTTTTCGCACGCTTGGTAGCGCGCGGCTTACGTACTAACTGATTCACTGTGGCCATGGGCCTTCACTCTTTAGTCTGTGTTAATAAAAGTCTGTTCTGCGCCACAAAAAAACGCGCGCACCCGACCGCCAGACCTCTCGGGCCCAGTGACCGGGGAAAACCAGGCTCGCCTAACGGCAGCCGGTCGCAATAATCAGGGCCCGCCTTGCGGCAGGCCCTGGGGTTAAGGGCGGGCATTTTAGTGACGCGCGGATGCCAGTGTCAAGCAAGCATCCATCACGACCCGCCGCGACTGCTAAGTCCTTGTTTTGCTTAGACCGTCGTTGTTTCTTCGCCACCCTCGGCAGGCGCGTCCGATTCGGTCGCCGCAACAACGTCAGCAGACACCTCGGTGGCCTCCTCCTCGGCTTCGGCTTCTTCGGCCGCCGCCTGCTCGGCACGCTGCTGCGACTCTTCGAGCTCCTTGAGCTGGTCCGCGAGGTCCTGCTCGCGGGTGCGCCGGCGCTCGGCGTGGTGCGCGAATCCCGTTCCTGCGGGGATCAGGCGGCCAACGATAACGTTCTCCTTGAGACCGCGAAGCTCGTCGCGCAGACCGCGAACGGCTGCCTCGGTGAGCACGCGCGTTGTCTCCTGGAACGATGCCGCTGAGATGAACGACTCGGTGGCCAACGATGCCTTGGTGATACCCAGCAGCACGGGCTCGGCCGTTAACGGGTCCTTACCCTGTGCCTCGAGCTGCTCGGCCACTTCGAGGAAACGAGCCTTGTCGATCTGCTCGCCGCGAAGGTAATTGCTGTCACCCGCCGACGCAACAATGATCTTCCTGAGCATCTGGCGAATGATCACCTCGATGTGCTTATCATTGATTTTCACGCCCTGCAGACGGTACACGTCCTGGATTTCGCGCACGAGGTAATCAGCCAGGCTCGGGACGCCCTGCAGTCGCAGGATATCGTGAGGATTCGGCTCGCCGTCAGCGATGGTTTCGCCGCGTACGACCTGCTCACCCTCGAACACATTCAGGTGACGCCACTTCGGAATCAGCTCCTCATAGCTCTCGCCCGACTCGTCGGTAATGACGAGGCGACGCTTACCTTTGGTTTCCTTGCCGAAGCTGACCGTGCCGGTGTGCTCCGCCATGATTGCCGGATCCTTGGGCTTGCGTGCCTCGAACAAGTCGGCGACACGTGGCAAACCACCCGTAATGTCACGAGTCTTCGAAGACTCTTGTGGGATACGAGCGATGACGTCACCAACAGAAACCTTCGCACCGTCGCCCATCGAGATGATGGCGCCTACCGGCAAGGCGTAAACAGCCGGGATCTCGGTGTTGGCGAAACAGACATCGTTGCCGTCTTCATCCACGAGCTTGGCAACGGGGCGCAGGTCCTTGCCAGAACCGCCACGGCTCTTGGGATCGAGCACGACGATGCTGGTCAGGCCGGTGAATTCGTCGACCTGCTCGGCGACGGTCACGCCATCGATGAAGTCCTCGAACTTGATCTTACCCTCGACCTCGGTGACTACCGGGTGCGTGTGCGGATCCCAGTTCGCGACGACCTGGCCTTGCTTGACCTCTGCGCCGTCCTGAATCGTGATCGTCGCACCGTAAGGAACTTTGTAGCGTTCCCGCTCGCGACCCAACTCGTTGACGATTGAAATCTCACCCGAGCGTGAAACTGCGACGAGGTAACCCTTGTGGTGAGCAACCGTCTTGATGTTGACGAGCCTGGCGATACCGTTCGATTTGATCTCGATGTTGTTGATCGCCGCGGAACGTGATGCCGCACCGCCGATATGGAAGGTACGCATCGTGAGCTGCGTGCCCGGCTCACCGATCGACTGCGCCGCGATTACACCGACGGCTTCGCCGATGTTGATCCGATGACCGCGCGCAAGGTCTCGACCGTAGCACTGTGAGCAAACACCGTAGCGCACCTCACAGGTAATCGGCGACCGCACCATGACGTGATCGATCGACAGGTCTTCGAGACGCTGTACCGTGGCTTCATTGAGCATCGTGCCGGCGTCGAAAGCGACCTTGTCGCTGTCGCTGCCCGGCATCATGACGGGCTCGGCCAGTACGCGGCCCAGCACACGCTCGGTCAGCGGTTCGACGATATCGCCGCCTTCAACGAGCGGAGCCATTGCGACACCGTTGCGGGTTTCGCAGTCGACCTCGGTGACCACGAGATCTTGCGCAACGTCAACGAGACGACGAGTCAGGTAACCCGAGTTCGCGGTCTTGAGCGCGGTATCGGCCAGACCCTTTCGAGCACCGTGGGTCGAGATGAAGTACTGCAGTACGTCGAGGCCCTCACGGAAGTTAGCCGTAATCGGTGTCTCAATGATCGAGCCGTCCGGTTTGGCCATCAGGCCACGCATGCCAGCAAGCTGGCGAATCTGCGCGGCGGAGCCACGAGCGCCGGAGTCGGCCATCATGTAGATCGAGTTGAAAGACTCCTGCTCGACAATTTTGCCCTTCGCATCCTTTACGGATTCGGTGCCGAGCTTGTCCATCATCGCTTTCGCGACCTGATCATTGGTGCGCGACCAGATATCGACGACCTTATTGTAGCGCTCGCCATCGGTAACGAGACCCGAGCCGTACTGATCCTGAATCTCCTTAACCTCGGTCTCCGCGACCGCGAGGATCTCTTGCTTGTTCTCGGGCACGACCATGTCGTTAACGCCGATCGAAATACCAGCCATCGTTGCAAGGCGGAAGCCCGTGTACATCAACTGGTCGGCGAATACGACCGTGCGCTTCAGGCCGAGTTGGCGATAGCAGGCGTTAATAACGTTCGAGATCGCCTTCTTCGACATCGCACGGTTGATGTGTGTGAACTCGAGACCCTTCGGCAGGATGCCCGAGAGCAGCGCACGTCCAACCGTCGTGTCGACGATCTTCGTGACCTCCCGAACTTCGCCGTCTTCGCCGCGCTCGTGCAAGGCGACGCGTACCTTGACCTGTGCCTGTAACTCGGCGGCACCGGTCTCATACGCACGACGCGCTTCGTCGAGGCTCGCAAGTATCATGCCCTCGCCCTTGGCATTGACCCGCGTGCGCGTCATGTAATAAAGACCCAGGACGACGTCCTGTGACGGCACGATAATCGGGTCACCGTTGGCGGGTGACAGGATGTTGTTCGACGACATCATCAAGGCGCGCGCTTCGAGCTGCGCCTCGATCGACAAGGGCACGTGCACGGCCATCTGGTCACCGTCGAAGTCGGCATTGAACGCCGTACAAACAAGCGGATGCAGCTGAATGGCCTTGCCCTCGATGAGCACCGGCTCGAACGCCTGGATGCCGAGCCTGTGCAGTGTCGGCGCACGGTTCAGCATGACCGGGTGTTCACGAATGACTTCCTCGAGAATGTCCCAGACCTCGGCGCCCTCGCGCTCAACGAGGCGCTTGGCGGCCTTGATGGTCGTTGCTTCGCCGCGCAGTTGCAGCTTCGAGAAGATAAACGGCTTGAAGAGCTCGAGCGCCATCTTCTTCGGCAGACCACACTGGTGCAGTTTGAGCGTCGGACCAACAACGATCACCGAACGACCCGAATAGTCGACACGCTTGCCGAGCAGATTCTGGCGGAAGCGGCCCTGCTTGCCCTTGATCATGTCGGCGAGCGACTTCAG
>CAMYOJ010000048.1 GCA_947259985.1 uncultured Woeseiaceae bacterium | reverse complement strand
ACGTGACGCCCAGGCCCAGCGCGATGCGGTTGACGAAGTTGAAGTAGGCGACGATGAGCGTCAGGTCGAGAATGTCTTCGTCGGACAGCCCCTCTGCGCGCAACTCGCCAAGATCGCTTTCTGTCATTGCGACGGGGGCGTTCGTCAGTTTCTCGGCATGACGCACGATATTGCTGAGCCGCGGTTCGAGTGTCTCGAGTCCATCGGCTGTCATCAGCATGTTGAGGGTATCTTCG
Organism: uncultured Woeseiaceae bacterium; assembly: GCA_947259985.1. Lineage (GTDB taxonomy): Bacteria > Pseudomonadota > Gammaproteobacteria > Steroidobacterales > Woeseiaceae > UBA1847. Next base: position 30,184 of record CAMYOJ010000048.1, on the reverse strand, counting down.
TCCTTGATATGACGCCGCAAGGCCTCGGCGTGGTGATTGACACAATATTCGCAGTCGTTGTTCGCGGAGACGACAACCGCAATCGCCTCGCGCTCTCCACGGCTGAGGCCCGACTTGCCGAACATGAGGGTCATGTAGAGATCGAGGTGATTGCCCATTGCCTCCGGATTGAGGCTATGGACTTTCAGAATATTGGAGACCTTGCCCCGTTGCTTAATCAGGGCGGCATACATCTCGGCCAGCTTGCCTTCAGCTTCACTGACGTCGACTTCTTCTATCCAGGACATGATCCCTCGCCAGGGCGATCGCTTTGAAAGAACGACGTTACCAAGAAGCCGAACAAAAGAGAATGCCAGGCCTGCCGTGGATTTCGCTAGCCCGACCCCTCGCCGAGCCAGTCCCGAGGTCCCAGGTAGTCTGTGTACAGCTTCTCCTCCGGGGACCCGGGTTCGGGGCGCCAGTTATAGGCCCAGCGGACTTCGGGCGGCAGCGACATCAGGATGGACTCGGTGCGCCCGCCCGATTGCAGGCCGAACAGGGTGCCGCGATCGTAGATCAGGTTGAATTCGACGTAGCGGCCGCGGCGGTAACGCTGGAAATCTCGTTGTCGTTCTCCAAAAGGATGGCCGACCCGCTTCTCGACGATGGGCTTGTACGCCCGCAGGAAAGCGTCGCCGACGGATTGCACGAATGCGAAGCTCTTTTCGAACCCCTGCTCATTGACGTCGTCGAAAAACAGGCCGCCCACGCCGCGCGTCTCGTTGCGATGTTTGAGGTAAAAATACTCGTCGCACCATTGCTTGTAGCGCGGATACAGACCATCTCCGAACGGTTCGCACGCAGCACGCGCCATCTGGTGCCAGTGTACGACGTCTTCGTGAAACGGGTAGTAAGGCGTCAGGTCGAAGCCGCCGCCAAACCACCAGACAGGTTTGTTCTCTCCGGCCGAGAAGAATCGAAAATTGGCGTGCGTCGTTGGCACATAAGGATTATGGGGATGCAGCACGAGAGACATGCCGACTGCCTGGAAACGCTTGCCGGCCAGCTCTGGCCGGTTCCTGGTCGCCGAAGGCGGCATCTTGTCGCCATATACGTGCGAGAAGTTGACGCCGGCCTGTTCGAAAATGCCGCCGCCCGCGAGCACCCGGCTTTCGCCGCCGCCGCCGTCGGGCCGCTCCCAGGCATCGCGCAGGAATTCCGCCTTGCCGTCGAGCTGCTCGAGCTCGACACAAATGCGGTTTTGCAGCGCGATGAGATAAGCCTTTACCTGGTCAATATTGCTCATTTTCAGCCTGGTCGCAGCACGTTTCCGGTCAGGATGTCACGAATTTCCGAGGGGCCCGACGCGGGGCCACAATCGCCGGGCACGATGAAGTCTACACGGCCAGCGAACTGGCGACGTAGCACGTAGCGATTGCGGGCTGTCGGTTTGCCGCTGACGTTGGCGCTCGTAGAGACGATGGGCGAATCGACGGCATCGCAAATCGCCGCGGCGATCGGATTGCTCGTCAGTCTTACGGCGAGACCCGCATGTTTGCCGCGGATGAGAGGGCCGGCCAGCGGCCCTGGCGGAACGATCCAGGTTACAGGCCGCGAGGGATCGGGTGCGGGTATCGCGACGTCGTCGGGCAGGGAGATCCAGCCCTCGAGTTGCTGCCGGTCCGATGCGATCAGGATCAGTCCCATCGCGGGGTCGCGCCGCTTGATGCGTAGAATGCGCAGGACGGCACCGGCGTCATCGGGAAGGCAACCGAGGCCGAACACGCCCTCGGTCGGATACGCGATGACGCCGCCCTCGAGGAGAACGTCTGCCGCGCGCGCAATGAACATCATGGCCGACTCTCAGGCGCTCTTTTTCTTTGCGGTCTTCGTCGTCTTCTTCTTGGCAGTCTTTTTCTTGGCCGTTTTTTTCTTGGTTGTTTTTTTCTTAGCTGCTTTCTTGGCGGGCGCTTTCTTGGCAACTTTCTTCTTGCCACGGCGGCCACGTTCCGGTGCGGCTGCGAGCAGTTCCTCGCACTCCGCAAGCGTCAGCGACTTCGGCTCCCGGTCCTTGGGCACACGGGCATTCTTTTTCTTATCTGTGATGTACGGACCGTAGCGGCCGTTGAGAACCTGGATACCCTGTTCCTCGAAGTCCAGGATGATACGGTTGGCGTCGTCGATCTTCTTTTGCTCGATCAGCTCGAGTGCGCGCGGCAGTTCAATCGTGTACGGATCGTCATCCTTGATCGATACATACTTGTCGCCGTAGCGAACGTAAGGGCCGAAGCGCCCGACGCTCGCCGAGACGGACAGGCCGTCGGGCGTCTCGCCGAGTTTGCGCGGCAGCTTGAAAAGTTCCATCGCCGTCTCGAGGTCGATCTCGTTCATCTTCTGCCCGGGCCGCAAGCCGGCAAACTTGGGCTTTTCCTCGTCGTCCTTGGTGCCAATCTGCACGAACGGTCCGTAGCGGCCCATGCGCACCGTGACGGGTTTGCCGCTCTTCGGGTCGGTGCCGAGCTCCCTGGCCTGCGCAACCTGTTCACGCGTGACCGACTCCTCCTTCTCTTCGCAAAGTTCGTGAAACGGCCGCCAGAAATTATCGAGCAGCGGCACCCATTCCTTGTGGCCCAGGGACACCTCGTCGAGGTCGTCTTCGAGCTTCGCCGTGAAGTCGTAATCGACGTACTGCGTAAAATGCTCGGTCAGGAAGCCGTTGACGATGCGCCCAATATCGGTCGGCAGGAAGCGCTTGCCGTCCATTTCGACGTACTCGCGATTCTTGAGCGTCGCAATAATGCTGGCATAGGTCGATGGTCGGCCGATGCCGTATTCTTCGAGCGTCTTGACGAGACTTGCCTCGGTGAAGCGCGGTGGTGGCTCCGTGAAGTGTTGCTCGGGTCGCAGCTCGTCGAGCTTGATCGTGTCGCCTTCGTCGATCTCGGGAAGCAGGCGGTCACCGTCGTCGTCTTTCGTGTCGTCCTTACCTTCCTGGTACACGGCCATGAAGCCCGGCTCCACAAGTACCGATCCGTTGGCGCGCATGCGGTGCCCAAGCTCGTCGGCGCCGACGGCCATTTCGATGGCAACCGTGTCGAAAACCGCGGGCACCATCTGGCAAGCCATCGTGCGCTTCCAGATCAGCGAATAGAGCTTGTACTGATCGCTGTCGAGCGAGCCCTTGATGTCTTCGGGGACGTAGGCGACGGAGGTTGGGCGTATCGCCTCATGCGCTTCCTGGGCATTTTTGGATTTGTTCTTGAATTCGCGCGGCTCTGTCGGAACGTTCTCGGCCCCGTAGCGCTCCGTAATGACATCACGAATCTCCCCGACGGCGACCTCGGCCAGGGTCACTGAGTCCGTCCGCATGTAGGAAATCAGTCCGACGTTGCCTTCGCCGGGCAGCTCGATGCCTTCATAGAGCTTTTGTGCGACGCGCATCGTGCGTTGCGTATTGAAGCCGAGCTTGCGCGACGCTTCCTGTTGCAGCGTCGAAGTCGTAAATGGCGCCGCTGGATTACGCCGGCGCTGTCGTTTCGTGACGCTCTGGACCGTAAGTTCGCCGCTGGCGGCATCCAGCAGGGTCTTCTCGACGTCACGGGCAGCCGCCTCGTTCTCGAAACTGAACTGCTCGACTTTCTCGCCCTTGTAACTGACGAGGCGCGAGACGAACGGCTGCTCGTTCTTGCTGATGTCCGCCTCGATTGACCAGTATTCGCGCGCCTTGAATGCCTCGATTTCGAGCTCACGCTCGGCGATCATGCGCAATGCGGGGCTCTGTACGCGGCCGGCAGACAAGCCACGCTGTACCTTCTTCCACAACAGCGGTGACAGGTTGAAGCCGACAAGGTAATCCAGCGCGCGGCGCGCCTGCTGTGCGCCGACGAGATCGCCGGACAGTTCGCGCGGATTGTCGACGGCATCCTGGACTGCTTGCTTGGTGATTTCGTGGAAAACGACCCGGTGAACTTCCTTGGAATCGAGCGCCTTACGCTCCTTGAGGAGCTCGATCAGATGCCACGAAATCGCCTCGCCTTCGCGGTCGGGGTCAGTCGCGAGGTACAGAGCATCGGCCTTCTTGAGCGCGCGAATGATCGCCTTGACGTGCTTCTCATTGCGCTCGATGACCTGGTACTTCATTTCGAACTGCTTGTCCGGGTCGACCGCTCCCTCCTTGGGAACGAGGTCGCGAACATGACCATAGGAGGCCATGACATCGAAATCCTTGCCCAGGTACTTGCTGATGGTCTTCGCTTTCGCTGGCGACTCAACAATGACGAGATTCTTTGACATCTTCTGATTCAGGGTCCTAAGAAAACAAAACCGCGGACTGTGCCGCGGTTGAATTACATGCTTGATCGAAGCGTGTCAAGGAAATTACGTTCCCGGACTAATGTACGGAACCGGCATTCTCCTCGAAAACCAGGTCTTCCATTCGGGCGTAAGCAAGCTCCTGGCCCGGCTGACTGAACAGCACCATGAGCACGACCCACTTGATCTGTTCGACGTCGATATCGTGCGTTTCGAGCGCCAGCAGGCGGTCCACGAGCAGCTCGCGCTGCGGTGGTGACAGAATGCCGATCTGCTCGAGGTATGTGATGTAGCCGCGACACGAGGCATCGAGCCGCTCGTGCTCGAACTCGTTGTAGATGCGAGTGCCGTGCGCCGTTTGCCCGCCGTAATCGAGGCTCTGCTGCTGGTCGGTCAGCGCGTCGAGCCAGGTCAACGCGCGCTCTATTTCGATGTCGCCGAACCCGGCTCGAGACAGCTCGAGACGCAACTCATTCTGATCAGGTTCCGGGTCTTCTTCAGTGTCGACGTACGTTTCAAAAAGATACATGAGTACATCGAGAACGTTCTCTTTCTTTTGACTAAATGCTCACCCTGATAAGGCGTATCGTCCACCGGACAATGACTCCACTTCTCCATGGAGCTCCAGGATCAGAAGCATGGAGGAAAGCTGGTCAATCGTCAAACCGGATTGGCTTTCAAGTTCATTGATGGTCGTCGGGTCGTGGCTCAGTACCCGGCGCAGCTCGGCATAGTCATCGTCGGCGACTGGCCTGAGCGCATCCTCGGGCACCGCCCTTTCCGCGCTCTGCTCCATATGCCCGGCCAGCGGCGCGAGCTCAGCCAGGATATCGCCAGCAGTCTCGACGAGCTTCGCACCCTGGCGGATCAGCGCATGGCAACCGCGCGCCAGCGGATTGTGGATCGATCCCGGAAGCGCAAATACCTCGCGACCCTGTTCGGCGGCCAGCCGGGCCGTGATCAGGGAGCCGCTGCGACGTGCCGCTTCAACAACGAGCGTGCCCAGGCAGAGTCCGCTGATGAGGCGGTTGCGCTCGGGGAAATGCCAGCGCTCCGGTGGTGAGCCCAGCGGATACTCGCTCACAAGCGCGCCGCTCGCAGCAATGGCATGAGCAAGGTCACGGTTCGCGGCCGGGTAGACGCGGTCAATGCCATGGCCGAGAAACGCAACGGTCTTGCCGCCCGCATCGAGCGCGCCGCGATGCGCGGCCGCATCGATGCCCTGCGCGAGACCGCTGACGATAACGAACCCCCGTTGCGCGAGATGTCGCGAGAACTCCAGGGCATTGCGCGACCCGCCTTGCGTCGGATTGCGGCTGCCGATCACGGCCAGCGACGGAAGGTGCAGAAAATCGACGTCGCCGTTGACGTACAGAAGCAAGGGTGCCCCCGGGATCTGCTCAAGCATCTCGGGGTAGTCGTCGTCACCGTGGGCGACGACGTGATGGCTGTCCTGCTGCAGCCATTCCGCGCAAGCGGCAAGCCGTTCGGCGTCAGGAGAGGCAATCGCGGCGCATTTTTCCTCGGCCAGGCCGGCCGCGGCGAGGGCGCCGGGTTTCTGTTCGGCCACCGTCTCGACATCTCCGAACTGCAGCAGCAGCCTCTCGAGTTCGGGCACGCGCACGAAGGCGTGCGCAAGGGTCAGGCGGGCGCGGATCGAAGGGTCCATCGCTTAATGATAACGCTAAGCCCTATCTGACCCGCAGCGATAATTTGCCTTGATGATGGCGATTGGCGCGCAAAAAAAAACGGCGCCCCCAGGGCGCCGTTCCGTTCGCATTGCTGGTGCCGGTCAGGACGGGTTTCGCACGGCATCGAGGACGTGAATCGCTGTTGTAGCCTCCATGACGAGTCCGTAACTGATGCGGTCGAAGGTCTTGAAGACCATGACCGTGCCCGCTTCCTCATCGGGAAGCGTGACCTTGCCGCCGGCGAAGCGGTCCTTGATTGTTTCGCCGGCCTTGAACACTGTCAGTACGTCGCCGATTGCGAGGCCGTTGCTCGTGCCACGGTTCATGACGACGACCTGGTACTGGCCGATCTGTGTAACGCCGCCCACTACCGAAATTATCCGCCCGTCGATTTGACTGCTCGGCGCGCGCGGAAAAAAGTTGAGCGGCACGTCCACCGACTCGGGAATGAGCTTGTCACCTTCGAGGACTTCGCGGTGGGTGTCGGTGAGCGCAACCGTTGCGGGGTCGCCGCCGCGACGCAAACTGCCGTCACCGACCAGAATACCGTGGTAGCCGATCAAGTGGTCATCGTCCGGGTCCCGCAGCTCTTTGCCGACGTGTACGACATTGAAGCGCGTGCCCGGCATGTCATCGCTCAGGCCGCGAACATAGATTTCGTTGCCCGCCGCCGCCATGAGGTGGTCGCCGCGCGGAGCGAGGAAGTAGGGGAGGTTTTCGGCTTGCTTCTTCTCGAGGACGACGCCCGAACTCAGGAACGCGGCTACGGCTTCATACGGAACGCTGGCGACCGATTCAGTCAGTGGCGTTACGCGCGCTTCGGGCGACATGCGATAGGTGGCTGCACGTACGTTGGTAATACGCGGCTGGCCGTCAATGTAGACGAGGCCGAGAACGTCACCCGGATAAATGAGATGCGGATTAACGATGTCGGGATTGACGTACCAGATCTCGGGCCAGAACCATGGGTCCTTGAGGAACGTCGCTGCGATATCCCAGAGCGTGTCACCGACCTGCACTACGTACTCGTTGGGGTGACCTTCGGCCAGCGGAACCGGTTCATTGATTCGTGTCAGCGTCGGTCCACTGCTTGCCTGGACGGATGATGATGCGCCGCGAGCTGGCTGCACAGGCGTTGAGGTGCTGCCGGACGACACTGACGAAGTCGAAGCGCCAGATGAGTCATCACTGGCAAATGGATTCAGGGAGCATCCGGCCAGGGTGGCGGCCAGCGTGACAAGCGTCAGCCGGAGGCTGTAATTCGGGCTAATCTTGCTGAGAGACATAATTCGCGGGTGCTCCATACAAAAGGGTTCGGGGCCTCAAGCTTTAAAGGCGTTGCTATACTATGTCGTTCCGATCGGGCCGAGGCTGCTAATTACGTCACATTTCCGGGCCCAAACGCGGTCCGGAAGGGTGTTTTTCAGGCGGCATTGTCTGTCATCTTATTCAATAAAGTCAAACATTTAGGTCGTTTTCGTAGAAACTCACGCGAAATATCGCCGGTTTTATTATGTTTCAAAGGCTTGATTTTGCGCGCGAGCCCATAGATAAGGCGTCTTATGGCATTACTGAACATTCTCGAATTTCCTGACCCCAGGCTCAGGACCAAAGCAACAGCCGTCGAGCTTGTCGACGATAAGCTGCGGGCACTGATCGGTGATATGTTCGAGACGATGTATGCGGCGCCGGGTATAGGGCTCGCCGCCACGCAGGTCGACGTTCACAAGCGCCTGCTCGTAACCGACGTCACACCCGACAAGTCGGAGCCGCATGCACTCATCAATCCGGAGATCCTCGAGAAGGACGGTGTCGTCATCAGCGATGAGGGCTGCCTGTCGGTGCCCGGATACTTCGAAGAGGTCGAGCGTGCCGAACACATCCGCGTGCGATTCCTCGATCGCAACGGGGAGCAGAAGGAAATGGAAGCCGAGGGCCTGCTCGCCATCTGTATCCAACACGAAATGGATCACCTTGACGGCAAGCTGTTCGTCGACTACCTGTCCGAGGCAAAGCGTCAGCGAATTCGCAAAAAGCTGGAGAAAGGGCGCCGCCAGCAGTCCGCTGCGGTAGCCCTCTGACGGAATCCTCGGCGAGACCAATCACATGAGCGACCTCAGGGTGATATTCGCCGGAACGCCGGAGTTCTCGCTTGCTTCACTGAAGGCCCTCGTCGACGCCGGTGTCGTTCCCGTTGCCGCTCTGACGCAGCCGGACCGCCCGGCCGGGCGCGGCAAGCGCCTGACCGCGAGCCCGGTCAAGCAGTACGCAGCGGAACTCGGCATCCCTGTGCTGCAGCCTGTTACGCTGCGCGATGACGCAATCGTCGCCGAGCTCACCTCACTGCAGCCCGACGTCATGATCGTGGCGGCATACGGCCTGATACTTCCACAAGACGTCCTCGATATTCCGCGCTACGGATGCCTCAATGTGCATGCATCGGTACTGCCGCGCTGGCGCGGCGCCGCGCCTATACAGGCTGCGATACTCGCAGGCGACGAGACCACCGGGGTCAGCCTGATGCAGATGTCGGCAGGGCTGGACTGTGGCCCGGTGTACGAGGTGCAAACGCTCACCATTGGCGCCGACGAGACAGCCGGAGAATTGCACGACCGGCTTGCCGCGCTCGGTGGCGATCTGCTCGTCGCGCGTCTCGCCGACATTCTCGGCGGTCGTGTCGAGGCCGTGCCGCAGGACGAGTCGGACGCAAGTTACGCGGGCAAGATTCAGAAGCAGGACGCGGAACTCGACTGGACAATGGACGCGAGCAAGCTCGAACGTCGTGTCCGTGCTTACAATCCGGTTCCGGGAGCCTGGTTTCATATCGACGACAAGAGAACGAAATGCTGGCGTGCGCGCAGCGTTGACAATGTTGACGCAACGCCGGGTAAGGTCGTCGAGTATGGTCGTGAAGGTATCGTCATTGCCTGCGGCAGCGGCGGCCTGTCTCTCGAGGAGCTGCAGCTCCCTGGCAAGCGTCGTGTGTCGGCGCGCGAGTTTGCTGATCAGCTTGATCTCAGCGGCCGTACGCTGGGATAGGCGGAGTCGTGGCGAACTCGGGGGTCAGGACCAGGGCTGTCGCCGCGGAGGTAATCGATGCCGTCGTTACTGGCGGCCAGTCGCTCGATGCCGCTATCGTCGCGAACGAGCCCAGGGTGCCGGCTGACGAGCGTCCGATGCTGCGCATGTTGTGCTATGGCGTTCTGCGACATCATTGGCAGCTGCAGGACTGGATACTCCGACTCCTCGACAGGCCGCTAAAACGGCGCGACAGCGTCATCAATGCGTTGCTTGCCATCGGGCTTTTCCAGCTCGAACTAACACGCGTTCCCGACCACGCGGCTGTCTCGCAAACCGTGGAGGCGGCGCGCCAGCTGCGTCGCCCCAAACTCGCAGGGCTCGTTAACGCGTGTCTGCGGCGCTTCAAGCGTGAAGGTCTTGCATCGGCCGAGCCGCGTGACGACCAGGCTCGCTGGAATCATCCGACATGGCTCATCGAACAGATCAGGAGCGACTGGCCGCAAGACTGGGAGTCGATTCTCACGGCGAACAACGAGCGGGCGCCCATGTGGCTGCGCGTGAACTCGAGCAGAAAGGCCGCCGGCGATTACAGGTCGGAGCTCGCTGCTCTGGGCATCGAGGCGGAGCAGCTCGAAGCGCTACCCGACGCGCTGTGCCTGTCCAGTCCCTGCGCGGTCGACGATCTGCCGGGCTTCGATAAGGGAAATGTGTCAGTACAGGATGCCGCCGCCCAGATTGCCGCGCGCTGGCTACTCGCAAGATCACAGGGTTCGATCCTCGACGCCTGCGCGGCGCCCGGCGGCAAGACGGGACATCTGCTCGAAATTGGCGGTGACAAAGTCGCGGTAACGGCGCTCGACAGCGACGCGGCGCGTATCGAAGGCGTGCGCCAGAACCTCGAACGACTCAGTTGCAATGCAACCATTAGGCTCGGCGATGCATCGAAACCAGAGGAGTGGTGGGACGGTGTGGCTTTCGACGGCATCCTGCTGGATGCGCCGTGTTCGGCAACGGGCGTTATCCGGCGCCATCCCGACATCAAGTTGCTGCGGCGTGCCAGTGATATCAAGAGCCTGGCCAGGTTGCAGCGGAAGATGCTCGATTCACTCTGGGCCTTGCTGAAACCGGGCGGTCGCCTGTTATACGTGACCTGCTCGACGCTGGCGGCGGAGAACGACGAGGTGACAGGTGCTTTTCTCGGAGACCGGGGCGATGCGATTGAGGATGACGTGTTGCCAAATAACAACATCCGCGATCTAATGCAGAGGAAGGCGTGCGGGTACCAGGTTCTGCCAGGCGTGGCCCGGTTGGACGGTTTTTACTACGCATGCCTCGAAAAGAAGGTCTCCTGATAGAACCCATGACCAAGCCAGCACGATCATCCCGCCGGATCACCAGAGCGCACGTCGTGCTTGCGTGCCTGGCGGTGCTCATCCTGGGCACGGGGCTTGCCCAGGACGACGTTGAGCGTGAAGGCTACTTCGAGGTCCGCTCGGCATCGACACAGATAGAAGACGGCGTGCACACGCTCGACGCTCGTCTGCAGCTGGTGCTCTCAAGTGAAGCGCTGGCGGCGCTCGATAGCAGCGTAACGCTGACGATCGAGATGCAAGTGCAGGTCATACGAGTGCGCCGCTGGCTGCCCGACGACGTTGGGGCCGAACTCGCGATTCGTTACGAGCTCGAATACAGCCCGGTCAGCCAGCGCTACATCGTCAGAAATCTCAACAGCGGTGATCAGAATTCCTTCGCGACACTTTACTCCGCCCTGAACAGCCTGGGCCGGGTGCAGGGGCTGCCCGTCATCGATGACGCGTTGCTCGTGCCCGAGAAGCCCTACCGGATGCGCCTGCGAGCGATGCTCAATACACAGCAATACCCGGCGACCTTACGGCTGCTGTTTTTCTGGCGCGGCGAGTGGCAGTTACAAAGCGAATGGTTTGAATGGTTGCTCGAAAGATAAAACGAGCCTTTTATGTGATCTTTGCCGCCTCCGGCGTCGGTCTTGCTGTCGTCGCGCTGTTCCTGCTTACCCAGACCGTACAGAAGTCCGACGATTTCGACCGGCTGCAGGATGTGATTCTTGCGATCAACATTGCTGGCGGCATCCTGCTACTCGCTTTTCTCATTGGCAATCTCGCGCGCCTCGCGCGCGATTACCGGAACAATGTGCCGGGTGCAAAACTCAAGGCGCGCATGGTGGGCATGTTCGTTGGACTGGCAGTTCTGCCGTTGCTCGTCGTGTTCTATTTCTCGATGCAATTCATCAACCGCGGCATCGATAGCTGGTTCAACGTGCAGGTCGAAGAAGGCCTCGATAATGCGCTGACGCTGAGTCGCGCGGCGCTCGAAATGCAAAAGCGCCAGAATCTCTACGCGACACAGCAAGTGGCCCAACGGCTGTCGCAGGTTAACGATCGACAGATTGTCTTCGAGCTCAGTATGTTGCGCCGCGAGAGCGGTGCCAGCGAGATGACAATCTATGGCGACAACAACACGGTACTGGCGACGAGTAACGACAGCTCCACAGCGAGCCTGCCCAAACCGCTGACCGAGGAAGTGGTACTACAAATGCAGCAGCGGCGGCCGTTCGTCAGTCTCGAGTCACTCGGCGACGGTCACGTAGAGGTGCGCACGGCGGTGGTGTTCACCTATCGCGGCGGCCGCACGCAGCAGGCGCGCGTCGTTCAGGCGCACTACCGCGTGACTGAAAGGCTCGGGCGCATGATCAACAGCGTCGAGCGGTCATACCAGGAATATCAGCAACTCGTGTTTTTCCGCGAGGATCTCAAGGCGCTTCTCTCGCTGACGCTGGCTTTCGTCCTGCTCCTGAGCCTTCTGGCGGCTATCTATGGCGCATTCGTTCTGTCGCGGCGCCTGGTTGCGCCGATCCAGGATCTTGTCGCCGGTACACGAGCCGTAGCCATGGGAGACTTCGACACGCGATTGCCGACGCCCACCCGGGACGAGATCGGTTTCCTGATCAGCTCGTTCAACGACATGACCCAGCGGCTTGCGACGGCAAGGCGCGAGGCTTCCCTGAACCAGGCGCTCGTCGAGGCCGAACGCGCCAACCTCGAGGTCATCCTGGCGCGGCTTTCCACCGGCGTACTGGCACTTGAATCGGACCTGACGATTCGCAATGCCAACCAGGCGTCCAGTGCGATCCTGGGCGTCGATCTCGGGCAACGCCACGGCGACAGCCTCAAGGTGATTGCAACATCAAACCCGTTACTCGCGCAGTTCGTTGACGTCGCCTGCGTGCATCTCGACGCGGGTGAAACCGAATGGCGTGAGCAGATTGTGCTGAGCGGTGAGGTTGGCCGACGTGTCCTGACCTGTGCGTGTACGACACTACCGAGCGACGAAGACAAGGCCGCGGGTTTCGTGATCGTTTTCGATGACATTACCGCGTTGTTGCAGGCGCAGCGCGACGCGGCGTGGGGCGAGGTGGCCCGTCGCCTGGCGCACGAGATCAAGAATCCGCTTACGCCCATCCAGCTTTCCGCCGAGCGCATGCGGCGCAAGTATCTGCACGCCATGCCCGAGGAGGAGGCGCAGGTGCTCGATCGCGCGACGCATACCATCGTGCAGCAGGTGGAAGCGATGAAAGAGATGGTCAACGCGTTCAGCGACTATGCGCGAGCGCCTGACATGGATATGAGCCTCTTCGATCTTGACAAGCTCGTGCACGAAATCGTCGATCTGTACCGCGCGCAGGAAAGCGGCGTGGAGATCGTATTGGCTTCGGATCCCACGATGCCGCTCATCGAGGCCGATATGGGCCGCATCCGGCAGATTCTGCACAACCTGATTCGCAATGCCGTCGAAGCACTCGAAAGCAGCAGCGACGGCCGCATCGATATTCACGTCAGCGCCGCGGAGATTGACGAGGTTGAGATGATCCAGATCAAGGTCGAAGACAATGGCCCGGGTTTTCACATGGGCTCGGTCAGCCAGATCTTCGACCCTTACGTAACGACGAAGCCCAAGGGCACGGGCCTCGGGCTCGCCATTGTGAAGAAACTCGTCGAAGAACATGTGGGCTCGATCCGGGCCCGCAATAGCAACGAAGGCGGGGCCATCATCAGCATACGATTGCCCGTCAATGAAGCAGCGCGTGGGCAGATTATCGCCAAAGCACCCGGACGCGCCGAACAAAGGAGAGAACGCGCATGAGTAATCCTCATGTACTGGTGGTTGATGATCAGGCCGATATTCGCGCTTTGATCAAGGACATATTGTCGGACGAGAGCTACGGTGTGACGGTGGCGGCCAATGCGGTCGAAGCCCGGCAGGCTCGCGAGGAGCGCAAGTTCGATCTGGTTCTGCTCGATATCTGGATGCCCGATACCGACGGCATCACGCTGTTGCGCGAGTGGTCCGAGGAGGACGATCTCAGTTGCCCGGTGGTGATCATGTCGGGGCACGGCACGGTCGATACTGCGGTCGAAGCAACGCGGCTGGGCGCGTTCGACTTCGTCGAAAAGCCACTTTCGCTGGCGAAGCTGCTGCGGACCGTAGAGGCGGCGCTCGAGTCGGCCGGGACCCAGGCCAGGACTGCGCGCCGATTGCTGCCTTCGTTGCTGGCGCCCGTCGGCCGCAGCCGGCTAATGAAGGGATTGCGCGAAAGGGTTCAGCAATATGCGCGACACGATGGCTCGGTATTGATGAGTGGCGAGTCCGGCACGGGTCGCGGCGCCTTCGCTCGTTATATGCATGCGCTCAGCAAGCGCGCCGACGAGCCCCTGACGAGCCTGACGTCTGCATCAGTCACCGAAGCGAATTTCGAGGAACAACTGCTGGGCAGCGAACACGATGGTGAGGTGATCGCTGGCGCGTTTGAACGTGCGTCTGGGGGCACGCTTGTTATCGATGAACTCTCGGATCTCAACCAGGCTGCGCAGAGGTTGCTTGTCGGCGTGCTCGAGGATGGTCACTTCACGCGGATCGGCGGAACGTCGGCCGTCAAGGTCGACGCGCGAATAGTTGCGACGGTGGCGGCAGACTACGAAGCCCGGATCGAATCAGGCGAGTTACGCCGGGATCTCGTTGCGCATCTGAGTGAGCTGGCATTGCGTATCCCACCGCTGCGCGAATACGCCGAGGATATCCCGGAACTGCTCGCTTACTACGTGGACAAGCTCGTCGATTCCGAGAGTTTGACGTTCCGTCGTTTCAGCGTTGCCGCGCAAAATCGCCTGCGCAACTACCCGTGGCCCGACAACGTTCGCGAGCTCAAGAACCTGGTGCGCCGCCTGTTGTTGTCTGGTATTAGCGAGGACATTCGGCTCGAAGAAGTCGAAGCCGAGATCACGGCGGCGACGCCGGTCGACGAGCCGCTGGTGAAGCAGGACCTCCTTGCGCTACCGCTGCGCGAGGCTCGCGAGCAATTCGAGCGGGCTTACCTGCAGCAACAGCTGGTGCTCTGTCACGGCAAGGTCGGGCAACTCGCGAAGCGCGTGGGCATGGAGCGGACGCATCTCTACCGGAAGTTGCGGTCGCTCGGTGTTGACTTCAAATCCGTGGGCACCGACGACTAGTCTCCCACTGACGCAAGCAAGCGCCCAACATGTTCGTTGGCGGACTGTCTCGCTACGCTCGCTTTATGTCTCGCCAACGAACATCTTGTGCGCTCGCCTACAGCCCGTGACATGGACTGTAGGCGGTGAGCATGGAGATGTCACACCAAGCGAGTTATCGAAGATTGTCCGAGCGACTGGGACATCTCCGTGATCGCCGCGGGTAACCCGCCAACGAACATGTCGAGCGATCGCGTGTGCCAGAAGGTGGTCAGTCGTCGTCTGTCTGAAGAACGTGCGGCGTGACGGGTGACCGGGGTGCGGGTAACACCTTGCCGTCGTCGCGAAACGTGAGCCCGGGCTCACCGAAATCCTCGATACTCAGCCCACGCATCAGCTTCAACGCTCGGCCGCGCGGATCGATGCTCGGCCCGGCGGGCCGCAACTGTACTGTCGAGACGATGTCGGCATGGACGAATCTTCCCTCTCCGTCCACAGTTGTCGTCAGGATCGGCGCGATACCCTTGATGCCCGCGACACTGATGCCGTAATAGGTCGCAAAGTTGCCGAGGCTGTACGCGATCAGTCGATCCTTGTACAACTCCATGCCACGTACAACGTGAGGGCCGTGACCGATGACGAGGTCGGCGCCGGCGTCGACGACGCCGCGCGCAAACCAGACGACATCGCCACGGGGCTCGCCGTAGTACTCCTCTTCGGCGAATGGTATGTGCGTAACGTCGGCGCCCTCGGCGCCCCCGTGAAACGATACGACGACGACATCGTGCGTCTCCGCGAAGCGTGCCACCGTCGCGAACGCTAGTTCGTAGTCGAGCATCATGTTGGAATTCCTGGTCACCGCGTAAGCGAGTACGGCGATGCGAATGCCGTTGACCCCGGTGCTCGCAAAATCATCCACGCGCCCGGAGTGGTGCATGCCCGCGGAGGCAATGGCCTGCATGCTGCTCGTGCGCCCTTCCTCGCCGAAGTCGCGCGCGTGATTGTTCGCGAGGCTAAGGACATCGAAGCCGGCGGCGCGGTAATGGTAGGCGTAGCGCGTGGGCGAGCGGAACAGGTAGCAGGCGGCCGGGTTGCTGCACTTCTTGCCGGGTTCGCCGCCATCGACCAGCACACCCTCGAGATTACCGAAGGTGATGTCCGCCGCCGACAACACCGGCGCAACGTCGGCGAGAAAGCCGATGCCGTCATCGTCGGGCAGGTGGTTCTGCGGGTAGTCAGTGCCGATCATCATGTCGCCAACGGCCGCTATGCTCAGCCGCAAACCGGACCTGTCGGGTTCAGGTGCGGGCTCGGCTACGGGTTCGGAAACGGGGACTGGTTCAACGGCTTCGGGCGGCGGCCCTGGCTCGGGAGGCGGAGTAACACAGGCGCCGAGCGGCAGCAGCAAGGCAATCGACAGGTATTGGCGCAGCCTAGTCACTGAGGCGAATGCGGAACACGTCAATCTTGGCAGCGCGCAGGCGGCTGCGCAGCAAGTTGAGCTCATCCAGGTCGTCGGTAGGCCCGATGTACACACGATGATAATTGCGGTCGTTCAGCTTGACCCTCTGGATGTGCGATTCGATGCCCTGCAGCGCAAGTTCAGCACGACGGCGGTCGGCGTCCTTGTGCGTTGAAAAGGAACCCGCTTGCAGCACGTACACGCCCGGTTCCTCGATGGCCTGTGGCTCCAGGTCGGCCTCGACCTCCGGCGCCGCCTCGTCGGTCAGTATCTCGACATTGGGCAGGATGTCGTAGAACGTGAAGCGCTTGTCTTTCTTTTCAACGGGCTCCTCCTCCACGACCGTCGCTTCGTCGTTATCATCAAGGGCGTTCTGCAGGCTCGCAGGTTGCGGTGTTTCGGCAACCGGAGTGACCGTGGGCTGCCGATCGTTCATGTAAACGGCGAAGGCTACGGAGAGCCCGACACCGAGTCCAAACAGCATCCAGACGATGGGTGGATACTCGGATTTCCTGGCGCGGCTCTTGCGCTGGGTCTTGCGCCTCGCCATTACATTTGCTCCGGCGCCGACACGCCAAGAATTGCGAGACCATTCGCGATGACGGTCCTCGTTGCCGAGATCAGGTAGAGCCGCGCATCGCGCAGCGCCGCATCGTCAACAATGAAGGCATGCGCGTTGTAATAGGTATGAAAGTCGTTTGCCAGGTCGCGAAGATAATGAACGAGGTGTTGCGGCGCGCGGTTGTTCGCTGCGAGTTCCACGACCTCGGGATAACGGCTCAGGCCTGTCATAAGGGCCCTCTCCTGGGGTTCCACGAGCAGACCGAGATGGTCCCTGCCGCCGGCCTGGTCCCATTGCAGCGCCTTTTCGGCCAGCTGCCGGAAAACGCTGGCGACGCGCGCGTGCGCATACTGGATGTAGTAAACCGGGTTGTCGTTGGATTGAGACTTTGCGACGTCGAGATCGAAATCAAGGTGCTGGTCGTTTGAGCGTGACACGTAATAGAAACGCGCCGCATCATTGCCGATCTCGGCACGCAGCTGGCGCAAGGTGTCGAACTCGCCCGAGCGTGTCGACATCTGCATCTTCTCGCCGCCGCGGTACAGCGTGACGAACTGCACGAGTTTCACCTCGAGGTCGTTGCCCTTGTAGCCCATGGCCTCGAGTCCTGCTTTCAGGCGGGGAGCATAACCGTGGTGGTCGGCGCCCAGGATATCGATCAGTTGGTCGAAGCCGCGTTCGCGTTTTTCAAAGTGATACGCGATGTCCGACGCGAAATAGGTCCTTACGCCGTTTTCGCGCACGACAACACGGTCTTTCTCATCGCCGAAATCGGTCGCGCGAAACCAGGTTGCGCCGTCCTTCTTGTAGAGCATGCCGCGCTCCTCGAGGACGGCCAGCGCCTTGTCGATCGCGTCGCCGCCGGTAAGGTCCTGCTCCGAGTACCAACGGTCGAAGGTAACGCCGAATTCCGCGAGGTCATCCTCGATGTCACCGCGAATCGAATCGAGCGACTGCTGACGGATGTGATTGAAGCCGCCGTCTCCCAGCAGGGTCCTCGCCCGATCGATCAGCGCTTCGACGTAGGCTTCCTTGTCACCCTCGGGTTCGTCGGCGGGCAGATCGGACAGCACGTCGTCGGCCGTCACCGTGTCGACCCCGTCTGTGTTGATCGATGCCGCGATCTCGCGGATGTAGTCGCCGCGATAAGCGCCTTTCGGGAACGGAACCTCGATGCCATCCATCCCAATGAGACGCAGCCAGACGCTCACGCCCAGGATATCCATCTGGCGTCCGGCGTCGTTGACGTAGTACTCGCGATACACCGGGTAGCCGACAGCTTCGAGCAGGTTACCGACGGTCGCACCATAGGCTGCGAGGCGGCCGTGACCGACATGCAGCGGGCCGGTGGGGTTGGCCGATGGGAACTCGAGCAGGATCTTTGGGGATTCCTGGGGCGACTGACGGCCATAGCGTTCGCCTTCACTCAGGATCGATTCCATTTCGGCGTGAAAGGCTGATGGGCTCAGGTGAAAATTGATGAAGCCGGGGCCTGCAATGTCGACTTTTTCAACCTGGTCGCTGTCCGACAAAGCCTCAATGATACTGGCCGCAATATCTCGTGGGCTCTTGCGCGCGGGTTTCGCCAAACGCATCGCGATATTGCTGGCGAAGTCGCCGTGCGCGGGATCACGGGTACGCTCCACAGTTGCGGCGACCGAAAGGTCTGCCGCTGCTTCGGTAAGCTCGGAGAGGCCGGCGAGAGCCTGGTTCAGAATGTCTGCGACGATGTGTTTCATGGCGGGGCCAGTTTTTCGAGGCGGCAATTCTACCTGCTTATTCCCGGGGATGGGGGCTCGCGTCAGAAAAGCTCGATCGGATCGACGTCGATGGACCAGCGCACCTTGCGCGCCGCGGGTTCCTCTTCGAGCGCCGGGCGCAGCTCCCTGAGCAGGCTGTGTAGCGCCTGGCGATCACTGCTCTGCAGCAGTAGTTGCGTGCGGTAACGACCCGCCTTGCGGGCCATTGGCGCGTCGACGGGTCCGAGGATTCGCAGACTGTCGTCGGCTTTGCGCATCGCCCTGTTCTTTGCCAGCTCGAGAAAACCGAGTGCATCATTGTGCCGGTGCGCGGCCGCGCGAATCAGAGCCAGCCGCGTGAACGGCGGCCAGCGCGTAAGCTCGCGCTCTGCAAGCGCCTCCGCCGAGACTTTTTCGTAGCCACCGTCGATTAACGTGGACCAGAACGGATGATCCGGAAATGCGGTCTGGATCAGTACCTCGCCCGGACGGCTTTCGCGACCGGCCCTGCCGGCCACCTGCACGATCGATTGCGCCATGCGTTCGGCGCTGCGAAAGTCGGTGCCGAACAGGCCCTGGTCCGCGTTGACGATACCGACGAGCGTGAGCTTCGGAAAGTGGTGGCCTTTCGACAGCATCTGCGTGCCGACGAGTATGTCGGCGTGGCCGTGGGTGGCCCGGTCGAGCGCCTCGATCATGGCGCCCTTTTGCTGCATGCTGTCGCTGTCTATGCGCGTGACCGACTTTTCGGGGAAGCGCGTACGCAATGCTTCTTCGAGTCTCTGGGTTCCCTCTCCAAGCGGCTTGACGGTTTCTCCGCATTCGCCACAGCGAGTTTCGAGTGGCCGCACGGCGCCGCAATGATGGCAGCGCAACTCGCGGCTGCGGGCATGCACCGTGAGACGAGAGTCACAACGGCCGCATTCGGCAATGTGACCACAGGCAGCGCAGATCAGGGTTGGTGCGAACCCGCGTCGGTTCAGGAACACGAGCGCCTGCCCGCCCGCGTCCAGGTGGCTCGTGATTGCGGTGGCCAGCGTTTCGCTGATGCCGTCCCTGGCCGGCGACCGCATCGTATCGACGAGTCTCACCGACGGTGGCCGGGCGCCGCCTGCGCGCACGGGCAAGCGAATGTGACGGTAGTTGCCGCCACGACAGTGCTGCAACATTTCCAGCGTCGGCGTTGCCGACCCGAGGATGACCGGAATATCGAGTTGCTTGGCTCGTACGATGGCGAGATCCCGGGCCGAGTACCGCAATCCCTCCTGCTGCTTGAAAGAATGGTCGTGTTCTTCGTCGACAATGATCAGCCCGGGGTTCTTCAACGGCGTGAAGATTGCCGAGCGTGTGCCGACCACGAGGCGTGCGGCCCCCGATCTCGCGGCGCGCCATGCGGTAAGCCGCTCGACGTCCGTCCGCCCGGAGTGCAGCAGCGCCGGCTGGATACCGAGTCTTTGCCTGAGGCGGGAGACGAGCTGCGGCGTAAGTCCGATTTCGGGTGCGAGTACCAGCACCTGCTGGCCGCGGTTAATGACGTCCTGCATGCGCGTAAGGTAAAGCTCGGTCTTGCCGCTTCCCGTTACGCCATCAATCAGGTAGGCGCCGAAAGAGTCACTGCAGCGCAGGGTTGCAAGTGCGTCGCGCTGGTCGTCGTTGAGCGCCGGTCCCGTCTGTGCATCGCAGCCGAGCGTCTCGTCGAAATCGGCAGCCCGCGTCTCGATGCGCGCGATGAGACCCTTGTCGAAAAGCGGCTTCGCGGCGCGCCGCCAGTTGGGCAGTTCTTCACCCAGGCGCTCGGCATCGACGCCGTTGCCACCCGCATCGAGCAGATACTCGAGCAATTCTCCCTGCCTCGGTGCTCGTGTAGCGAGCGTTTCGATATCGGTCGCCTCGCCAAGGTCGGTAATCACAAGCATTTCGACGGTCGGGTGCAGCGCCTTGCCCTGTCGCAGCAGCGCGGGCATGGCGGCCGAGACGACTTCACCGATCGGGTGATGGTAATAGTCGCTCGTGAAACGAATCAGCCGGAGTTCGGCAGCGGCGACGACGGGTGACGTGTCGATGACCTCATCGACGCGCCGGATCTTCGCGGCCGGAAGCGACGAATCGGCCGCATGGCCGAGCACGAGGCCGATCTCGTGACGCCGGCCGAAAGGCACCCGAACGCGGCAACCCGTGGCCGGCGGCGCGCCCCTTTTGGGCGGTAAATAGTCGAATTCACGTGACAATGGCACGTTCACGGCAATTTTGAGGACAGTGCTGCTCATTGACTTGACATAATGTAGGAAGGAGGCGCCCAGGCGTGTCAACCGCGGCACCCGCTGGCCCGTTAAACAGGAAAGACAAGTTAGATGACCTTGTCGTGGAGTCAAGAGATATGGACGTCGACACCGCGGTTTTTGCGGTATCGTGCACCGGCACACCAAGAACGGGGACACGAGCACTGCAAAAAGAACAGCAACTGAACCGGTTTCTGGCTGAAGTGGAGCGGCGTGCCCTGCGTATTGCCGAGATCGCCGTGCGTGATCGCGACGAGGCGCTGGATCTTGTGCAGGACGCGATGATCAAGCTGGTGCGCAATTATTCGGGACGCAGTAAAGAGGAATGGACCCCGCTGTTCTACCGGATACTGCAGAATGGAGTGCGCGACTGGCAAAGGCGGCAAAAGGTAAGAAACCGCGTCATGGTCTGGTTTCGGAAGAAGCCCGCGGACGATAATGACTATGACCCGATTGCGGCGGCACCCGATCCGACAGGTCGCACGCCGGACGAGGAGCTTGCCAACAGCGAGGCCATGGACAGTCTCGAAACGGCGGTCCGGGACCTGCCCGCACGGCAGCGAGAGGCCTTCATGCTGCGGACGTTCGAGGGGCTGGACGTTGCCGGCACGGCCGTCGCGATGGGCTGCAGTCAGGGCAGCGTGAAGACACATTATTCCCGCGCGGTTCATGCCTTGCGGGAACGACTTGAAGAGCACCGACCCGACAATTCCGGGCCGATGGAAGGTAAATCATGAAACAGTCAGACGAGGAATTCGGCCGGAAGGCCAAAGACGCGTTCGATGCTTCGGTCGACAGGCTCGACTCGGCGACATTGTCGAAGTTGAACCAGGGCCGCCATGCGGCACTGTCTGAGCTCGACAGGCCGATGCGGCAATGGTCGCGGTGGGTACCCGCGACCAGCGTTGCGGCTGCGGTGGCAATCGCCGTCGTCGTCATGCAGAGCCCGGCGCCAGTCAATGAACTGCCGACAGCCGTAACTGATATGGAAATCCTGCTCGGCGAAGACAGCATCGAGATGCTCGAAGAACTCGAGTTCTACAGCTGGATCGATACTGTGGACCTGGAGGGCGATGTTGGCTGATCACGGCTTCAGCATGATGGTCTGCGGCCTGCTGATTTGTGGCGGCGTTGCCGCGGCCGAACAGGAAGAGTTTCCCGAGATGGAGTTTCTCGAATACCTCGGCATGTGGGAGGAGACGGACGAAGATTGGCAGATCCTCGAAGAAACGATGACGGCGGACAACGAAGAGCGGAGCGACCCCGCAGCCGAAGGTGAAGAGTCGACGGAGAATGAAGATGAGAGTTAGATCGATGCTTGCAATGCTGGTGCTGCTTGTCGGTAGTGCGGCTCTGGCACAGGACGACGGTATTAGCTGGGACGAGCTGAGCGACGGGCAGCGCCAGGTGCTCGGCCAGCTCGCAGACAATTGGGATACCCTCCCCGCCGACCGCCAGGTGCGCTTGTCGAGAGGCGCCGAACGCTGGGCCGGCATGTCTGCCGAGGAGCGGGCCCAGTCGCGCGATCGATTCGCCTCCTGGCGCGAGCTGTCCGACGAGAGGCGCCAGCAGATTCGTGAGCGGGCACAGCTCTTCCGTGATCTGCCGCCCGATGAGCAACAGCGCATCCGCGAGAACTACCGCAAGTATCGAGGCATGAATCGCGATCGCCGCCAACAGCTCAGGGATCGTTACAGACGCATGACGCCCGAGCAGCGCCAGCGCTTGAGAGATCGCCTTCAGGACCGCCCGAGACCACGCAATAAAGGTAAATAAGGATTGCGGAAAATCCCTACAAGAAAAGGCCCCTGAATAGGGGCCTTTACTCTTTGTGCCTTTAGATGCCGTTCTGTACACTGCCGCAGTCCAAATGGAGGCGTACGTATGAAAATCGGTGTCCCGAGAGAACTTCATGCAGATGAGCAACGCGTTGCGACGACGCCCGATGTCGCAGCCCAGCTGATCAAACTTGGATTCAGTGTCGCGGTCGAGTCTGGCGCAGGCACGAGGGCCAACTTCTCCGACAAGGCCTATGAAGAGGCCGGGTGCGAGATCGTGACGCAGACGGCCGATCTCTGGGAGCAGTCGGACATTATCATGAAGGTTCGGGCGCCCGAGGACGGCGAGGCCGGACGCCTCAGGTCCGGGAAGACGCTAATCAGCTTCCTCTGGCCGGGACAGAACCCCGATTTGCTCGACAAGCTGACCGCCAGTGGCGCCACTGTGATGGCGATGGACAGCGTGCCGCGTATTTCACGTGCGCAGAAGATGGACGCGTTGAGTTCGATGGCCAACATCGCAGGCTATCGTGCTGTCGTCGAAGCTTCGCAGCACTTCGGCCGATTCTTCACGGGGCAGATTACGGCAGCTGGCAAGGTGCCGCCCGCCAAGGTCCTCGTGATCGGCGCCGGCGTCGCAGGCCTGGCCGCGATTGGCGCCGCCAAGAGCATGGGCGCGATCGTGCGTTCTTTCGATACCCGTCCCGAAGTTAAAGAGCAGGTCGAGAGCATGGACGCAGAGTTCCTGATGCTCGATTTCAAAGACGACGAAGATGGTTCGGGCGAAGGCGGCTACGCCAAGGTCATGAGCAAAGAATTCATCGAGGCCGAGATGGCGTTGTTTGCAGAACAGGCAAAAGACGTCGACATCATCATTACGACGGCGCTGATTCCGGGCAAACCCGCGCCGCGCCTGATTACCGCCGAGATGGTCGAGTCGATGAAAGACGGCAGCGTCATCGTCGACCTCGCCGCGGAGCAGGGTGGCAACTGCGAGCTCACCGAACCCGGCACCGTCGCCGTCAAGCAAGGCGTGTCCATCATCGGCTACACGGATCTGCCCAGCCGCCTGGCGGCACAGTCGAGCCAGCTCTATGCGACCAACCTGCGGCACCTGCTCACGGACCTGACGCCCGAAAAAGACGGCAACATCGTCGTCGACTTCGAGGACGAGGTGATTCGCGGTACGACCGTGTGCAAGGAAGGCGAGAAGACCTGGCCACCACCCGCGCCGAAGCTTTCGGCGGCGCCCGCAAAGCCGGAACCTGCACCCGCGCCCGTACCCAGGGAACCCAGGAAGCCATCGGTCATGGGCCCGGTTATCGGCATGGTGATCGCGGGCATTGCGCTGCTGAGTCTTGGCGCCGTTGCCCCGCCCTCGTTCATGGCGCACTTCACGGTTTTCGTGCTGGCCTGTTTCGTGGGTTACATGGTGATCTGGAACGTGACGCCGGCGCTGCATACGCCGTTGATGAGTGTGACCAACGCGATATCGAGCATCATCGTCATCGGCGCCCTGCTGCAGCTCAGTTCGCCCGACAAGGTGATCATGTGGATAGCAGCGGTCACGGTCGGCGTCACGGCGATCAATATCTCAGGTGGTTTCGCGGTAACGCGCCGCATGCTCGAAATGTTCAGGAAGTGAGACCAGCATGACTACTCAAGGATTATTCACACTGCCACAAGGCGTCGTTACGGTCTCCTACATCATCGCGACGATTCTGTTCATCCTCGCGCTCGGCGGCCTCTCCAACCAGGAAACCGCTCGTCGTGGCAACTGGTACGGCATCGCTGGCATGACGATTGCGCTGATCGCGACGATATTCGGCAAGGTATCGCAGAATTACGACCTGCTCATCGTTGCGCTGTTGATAGGCGGCAGCATCGGTCTCCTGGCGGCCAGGCGCGTGCAGATGACGCAGATGCCCGAGCTCGTCGCAATCCTGCACAGCCTCGTCGGTGCCGCGGCCGTCGCGGTCGGCTTCGCGAACTTCATGGACCCGGAAGCGCACTTCGCAGGTGTTGAGCTGACCATTCACGATATCGAAACCTACATCGGTGTACTGATCGGTGCCGTGACCTTTTCCGGCTCCGTGATCGCATTTGGCAAGCTGTCGGGGCGCATCACCGGCAACCCGATGCTACTGCCCGCACGCCACTGGCTGAACCTGTTGCTCCTGATAGGCGCCATCTATTACGGCTATGCGTTTGTGCAGGAGTCTGCTGCCGGTGGCGGACTGAACCCGCTCATCATCATGACGGTCATCGCATTGCTGTTCGGTATTCACATGGTCATGGCCATTGGCGGTGCCGACATGCCGGTCGTTGTTTCCATGCTCAACAGCTACTCGGGATGGGCGGCATCGGCGACGGGCTTCATGCTCAATAACGATCTGCTGATCGTCACGGGCGCGCTGGTCGGCTCGAGCGGCGCAATCCTCAGTTACATCATGTGCCGCGCCATGAATCGGAATTTCCTGGCGGTTATCGCGGGCGGTTTCGGTACGGGCGGTGGCGCCGCGGCCAAAAGCGGTGGCGAGGACCAGGGCGAGGTTGCCCCGATCGAGCCGCTGGAGACAGCCGAGCTCCTGAGCAATGCCAAGGAGGTCATGATCATCCCGGGCTACGGTATGGCCGTCGCCCAGGCACAGCACACGGTGTTCGAGATTACGCGCACGCTGCGCGAAAAAGGTGTGAACGTGCGCTTCGGCATCCACCCGGTCGCGGGTCGCATGCCAGGCCACATGAACGTGCTGCTCGCCGAGGCCAAGGTGCCGTATGACATCGTTTTCGAGATGGACGAGGTCAACGAGGACTTCCCTGACGTCGACGTGTCGGTTGTCATCGGTGCCAACGACATCGTCAATCCGTCAGCCTTGACCGACCCGGACAGCCCGATTGCCGGGATGCCCGTGCTCGAATGCTGGAAAGGCAGGGTTTCGATCGTTCTCAAGCGCAGCATGGCCACGGGCTATGCGGGTGTACAGAATCCGCTGTTTTTCCTCGACAACACGCGCATGCTGTTCGGCGACGCCAAGGCCACTCTCGACGAGGTTTTGAAGGACTTATAGCTATTTACGAGCACTGCTTACTTGGCGACGTAACATAGTTTCGTCATAATCGGCGCATGCTCGCTGGACTAGCATCCGACATAACGCAGCAGGTTCTCAGAACCGACGTTGCCGGAATGCCGCTCGAGTGGATCGACTACCGCGAAGCGGTGCGTCTCTACCACGCGGACCAGGTTGCCTATGACTGCGGCACGCGCCTGTACTCGGTGTTCGGCGGCTACAGCTCGATCGACGGCCGCCGCAGCCGCATCGACGTCAACTCGATCATTGCGACCCACGGCACGAGCCAGGGACTTTCACGCAATCGCGACAAGTATGTTCCGCCGCTCAACAATCGCACGCTGTTCAAGCGCGATGCGAACCTGTGCCTGTACTGTGGCATGCGTTACATGACGCGCGATCTGACGCGCGACCACATTACGCCCGTGTCGCGCGGTGGTACTGATTCCTGGACCAACGTCGCGACGGCCTGTCGCCGTTGCAACAACTACAAGGGTGGCCGAACGCCAGAGCAGGCTGCGATGCAGCTCATAGCGGTTCCGTTCACACCGAACTACGCCGAGTACATTTATCTCAAGGGCCGTCGAGTACTTACGGACCAGATGCAATACCTGCTGGCGCATATTCCGCGGTCGAGCCCTTTGCATGCGCGGCTGAGCGGTCATCTCGCGAATGGCGCGGAAATCGTCGAAGTTCACTATCACGACTGATGCAGTACCTGATCGACGCAAGCGTCTACGTGTTTCGGGCCTACTACTCGATGCCCGACGACATGGTTGACGACAACGGCAACCCGATAAATGCACTGTACGGTTTCTGCCGTTTCCTGGGCGACTTTATGGAGCGAGTGACGCCCGAGTACGTTGCCGTGCTGTTTGATGAAAGCCTGTCGAAATCGTTTCGTACCGAGATCTACCCCGAGTACAAGGCGAATCGCGACCCGGCGCCCGAAGATCTCAAGCGACAATTCGGGCAATGCCGCCGCTTTGTGCGCGGACTGGGCGTGATGGAGTGTGCGAGTCCTCGATATGAAGCCGACGATCTTATCGGCACGCTTGTCGAGCATGGCCGTAAGCAGGGGCGGCCCTCAACGATTGTCAGCCGCGACAAGGACCTGACGCAGCTCCTGACCCAAGAAGATGTGTTCTGGGACTTTGCCGGCAAGGGTAAGTTGCGTTACGAGCAGATACCCGGCTCATTCGGCGTCTGGCCCGAGCAAATTGCCGACTTTCTCGCACTGGCGGGCGACGCGGTCGACAACATCAAAGGTGTTCCGGGTGTCGGCAAGAAGACGGCGACCGTCCTGCTACAGCACTTCGGCAGCCTCGAGAAGATCTACGACAACCTCGACCGCGTCCATGAGGTCAACGTGCGTGGCGCCAAGACGCTCGGCACAAGGCTCGAAACGCATCGCGATGACGCCATGTTGGCGCGGCAGCTCACAGGCATCGCCTGCGATGCGCCGATCGACGACGCTGAAGCGGCGATGCAACCATCCGCGCCGAAGCTTGGCGAGATCAACGCGCTGTTCGACGAAGCCGGAATAGGTACCGCGTTACGCCGGCAGGCCGAGCGAGTGTCCGATATCTACCGCCATTGACGTGCCGAGCTGGGCGTCCATCCTGCAACATCTTCGCGACGCGGGCGTCGCTATCGGCGACGAGAGCGAACCGCGGCCAGTCAGCGGCGGCGATATCAGCGCTGCATGGCGGGTCGAGAGCGAATCCGGCGCCGTGTTTCTCAAGACCGGGCCGGCGTCATCGGCCGAGATGTTCTTCGCGGAAGCCGAGGGTCTCTCGGAGCTGGCTGCCGCCAACGCGGTACGGGTTCCCGCCGTACTTGCCGCAGACATCGATGGAGACACTGCGTTCATAGCGCTCGAGTGGCTCGAATTCGAAAGGGCTTCTGCTGCGAGCGAACGGCTGCTGGGCGAGCAACTGGCGGCAATGCACCGGGTTACCAGGGAGAACTTCGGTTGGCATCGTGATAACACGATTGGGCTGACGCCACAGCACAACCCATGGACGAACGACTGGGTGGATTTCTTCCGCGAGCATCGTCTCGGCTACCAGCTTGACCTCGCAGCCAAGAAGGGTTTTGGTGGCGAGCTTCAGGAACTCGGGTCCCGTCTTCGGAAGCGACTGCCGGTGTTTTTCGACGGCTACGAGCCGCTTGCGTCACTGTTGCACGGTGACTTGTGGGGCGGCAACTGGGCGTGCTGCGATGGGTCGCCCGTTATATTCGATCCCGCCGTGTACTATGGAGACAGGGAAACCGACCTGGCGATGACTCGGCTGTTCGGCGGTTTCGGGCGCGTATTTTACGAGGCCTATGAAGCAAGCTGGCCGCTGGAGCCCGGTCACCGCGCGAGGCTGCACTTGTATCAGCTCTACCATGTGCTGAATCACCTCAACCTGTTCGGCAGCGGCTACCATGGGCGGGCGATAGCATTGATGAAAGAGCTCCTATGAAGACAAGCTTGAATTTCCTGGTAGCAGTCAACCTCTTGTTTGCACATCTGGCCCTGGCCCACGAACCGGGCCCGCCGGGATTCCTCGACGGCCGCCTGCAGCGAATCGACAATGCGATCAATGCGGAAATTTCGATTGGCAAGATCCCGGGCGCCGTCGTCCTGGTCATGAAAGACGGGAAAATCGTTTATCACAAGAGTTTCGGCTACTCGGACCTCGAGTCCGAGACTCCGATGCGGAATGACAGCATTTTTCGCATCGCGTCCATGACCAAGGCCGTCACCACGGTAGCGGCGATGACTCTTTATGAGCGCGGCTATTTCAGGCTCAACGATCCGATCGCGAAGTACCTGCCGGAATTTGCGAGCATGCGCGTGTTGAGCGCCGTCGACGATGATGGCAATGTCGTGACGACGGTGCCGGCAAGGAACCCGATTCGGATCATTCATCTGCTTACTCACACGGCTGGACTGGGCTACCCGTTCATTCCGAGCCAGGTGCAAAAAACTTATGTCGGCTCGCAAGCCAGCCGCTGTTGTTCGAACCCGGCGAACAGTTTGCCTATGGCCTTAACACCGACCTCCTCGGCTACCTGGTCGAAGTCGTCAGCGGCAAGCCACTCAATGAGTATTTCGCCGAGGAGATCTTCGAGCCGCTCGGCATGCATGATACGTATTTCTATCTGCCCGAAGACAAGGCGGATCGCCTCGTTACCCTCTACGCTGCGGTGGACGAAGGCCTGGTCGTTTCACAGGGCGACGAGGCTGATATCAAGCTCGACGATCCCCTTTACCCGGCCACGGGCGCACGACGTTATTTCTCGGGGGGCGCAGGTTTGTCGTCGACGGCGCACGACTATGCCCGGTTCCTGCAAATGCTGCTCAACGACGGCGAGCTCGATGGCGCGCGTATTCTCGGCAGGAAATCTGTTGAGCTCATGCGTGCGCCACGCGTCGACAGAGACGGTGATGGGACACCGGACCTCGGGTTCGGCTTTCGCGTCGTTTCGGATATCGGAAAGCATGACGAGATTGGGTCTGTCGGCACCTACGCATGGGATGGGGCCTTGAACACGACCTACTGGGTAGACCCCGCTGAAAACCTCGTGGCCGTGTACATGTCGCAGGCACGCCCGACAAAGTCGGATATGCGCGAGCGCTTCACCGCGCTGGTTTACCAGGCGCTCGAGTAGCGCGCCAGCTCAGTCGGCGGTCATATCTGAAGCGGTCACGAGCTCGGTCAGCATGCGCTCGAAAGCGCCCCATCGCGAGTCCGAGTCCTGGCCCTGTCCTTCGATATAGTCGCGAACGATATCCTGCCCCAGGCTGTAGTTGAGCACGTAAGACCGATACTGCTCGATGAACCTGACGCTTTGTTCGGCACGCTCACGTGATGAGAGCCCGAATCGGCGCCGTTGCTCGATGGCTTCTTCACGCGTGATTTTGCCATCGAGATAGCGCTGCGCCGTGGCGACCTGCGAGTGAGCCAGTTTCCTTTTGAGCTCGTTCAATTGATTGAGCGTCGTCGCCTGTTCGGGATCCAGGCCGGCGCTCGGAAACAGCACATCTCGCTCGTAGGCAATTTTCTCATCGTCGGGGAACGCGAGATCGATACCGTAATTGGCGCTCCCTTCGCCGATGAGCGCATACGGACTGAACAACGGGTATATCGAAAACTCGATCCAGCCCCTGTCGCCCAACACCCTGTTCTCGACAAGGACGTTCCAGACATGGTGGCCGGGGTAACCTTCATGACAACCGAGATCGATTGCACGATCGATCTTCAGCGAAAAGTCGGTATTGATTTGCATGAGGCTCGTATTGTCGCCCTGGTACCAGTTGTAGCCGGACCAGTTCACACCGTTAACGTACTCGAGAACAAATCCTTCTGAGTCCGGCAGCGCGATGTGCTCGACTGTGCGCCGCCGGCACTCGTCGATGGCGAGCCCCAGTACCGCATCGACTTTATCTTCGGGAATCGCAAGACTTTCCATGAATGCGTCGACGCGATCCGCGACGTCGCCGTCACCCGGGATCAGGGCGTCGATTTCATCGAGCGCGGCGTCGAAGTCTTCGAAGTCGTACTCAGGCAATACCGCATCGTAGATGAGCCTTGCTTCCTCGGAGAACGGGAATGTCTCACCATTCGCCATGCGCATGCGTGCGTCCATGGCACGAACGTTGCGCAGCAGCGCCCTGTGACGGACGGCCGATTCGCCTTCAGCCACGAACATTTCATCGAGATCTTCATAGAGGTCGGCAATCGCGGCGGCCAGCTCCTCCCTGGGCAGGAGATCTT
>CAMYOJ010000047.1 GCA_947259985.1 uncultured Woeseiaceae bacterium | reverse complement strand
CGCCGGTCTGAAAGAGTTTCGAGACAAGCCGGAGAAGCTGAAGCGTTACGAGTTCGAACCCGCTGACGTTAAGGGTATTCGCGAGAAATTTGGCATGACGCAGCAGCAGTTCGCCGACTTCCTGATGATCTCTGTTCGTACCCTCCAAAAGTGGGAACAAGGCGAACGAGATCCGGACGGCGCGTCGCACACGCTGCTACGTGTAATGGAGAAAGAACCCGAGGCCGTAAAGCGGGCGCTGCACGACTAGTTGTGTAAACCAAGTGTCCGGAACACGGCTACGCCGAATGGGACAGTGGGACAGTGATTCGCAAACAATAAAGGGACAGTCACTCGTAAGTAACTGACCCTTTTTACTTTTTTGGCGCGCCCGGAGAGATGGGCCTCCCTGCGGTCGGCCTGTCGTCGCGCTACGCGCTCCTCGGATCGAACTCTGGAGTTCGAATGTTATCCGGAGCTGAAAAAGAAAAAGGGCCCCGTAAAGGGACCCTTTGTCTTTTTTGGCGCGCCCGGAGAGATTCGAACTCCCGACCGCTCGGTTCGTAGCCGAGTACTCTATCCAGCTGAGCTACGGGCGCTTTGTCTGTTGCGGCTTGCCGTCGGCGATAGTTCACCGGGCTTTTCCTCGCCTTGGCGAAACCTGTAACGGTGCCGCCTGCAAGCCGGGGGCGAGATTATAAAGAGCCGTGGCTCAGATAGCCACCCCCCACCGCGCCCAGCGTTGGCAGCTTATCCGGCCTCGTGGGCCACCGGGTCGGGGGGCATTACCGTTTCGGCAGCGCTCGCAATGCGACCCAGGAACTCCAGATAACGCGGTAGCGGCAGATCGTCCGGCCGCAGTTGAATCCAGGACTCCCAGGTGTTTCTGGCACTCGTGGTTCTGTTGCCCGCGATATCGCCGAGCAACGCTCCACCCAGCAGGTAGTCCAACTGCGCCGAATCTACAACGGAATCGTCCGCTAGCAGTCTCGTCGCCGTCTCGGACATGGAACGTGCATCCCGTCGAGCGATGGCTCCGTAGAGTTCCATCCACTGCCCTACCGTTGGACTTGCACCAGCCGCGCAGCTCGACCCGGCGATCGTATTCACCAGCTCCAGGCCTCGCCGTTCGTCGATGCTCGGCAACGAACTTGCCATGAGCTTGTGCACGGCGAAGAGCCAGCGCTGTTGGCGCTCACCAGACTCGCAGCCATCGATGGAACTGGCAACCAGATCCGTCAGCAACGCTAATTCGTTCGGCATGAATCGCCCACTCGAAGCGAGTTCTTCGACCTTCGCATTCTCAACGAGACGCCGATACATCCAGTCGGCATTCTGAGAGCTCTTTACACGATCCCAGAATGGGTAAGTGGTCAATTCATCGTAGCGCAGGCGATCACCCGCCAACATCTCAATCATGGGAAGTGGTGCCGCAGCCCAGGCGCTGAACAGCAGTGCCTGCGACTTGACGTAGCGCGCTCGCGCAGCATTGAGGTCGACGTAGGGAAAATAGTCCGAGTTGGCCGGCGCCTGCGACGCTTGCAGGTACGGCAACAGAGCGTCACGATCGAACAACTTGCGTACGATCATATCGCTTTCGTTATTGATATCGAGATTGGCGAGGTCCTCAGCCATCCCGGATTCAAACAGTACACCCCAGTCGGGCGTTGGCAGCTTCCCTTCATTGATTGCGATCAACAAGATGTTCGAACCGTCCGTTGTATAGACGACGTAGTCCGAAAAATTCTCCGTCAGCGCGTTAAGGATCGATTCCACGAGATGGTCGCTAAACTCGTAGAGCTGGATCCATTGCACGAACAGGCCATCGTCCTCGAGATGATTCTTAATGGTTCCGTAGAATTCGGTCGAGAACAGGCTCGCAACGCCACTTACCCAGGGGTTCGAAGGTTCGGCAACGATGATGTCGTAGGTGCTGTTGTGCAAAGAAAAGAAGGTCTTCGCATCTTCAATGTGAATTCTGCTCCGAGGGTCGTTGAAGGCACGTTGCACGAACTCACCATAGCCTCTGGCACCTATCACCATGGCCGACTCGATCTCGATCGTATCGATCTGTTGAATCTGATCGTTCGCCAGAAGTGCATGCGTGGTCAGGCCTGACCCCATACCGATGTTGGCGATTTTCTGTGCTTCCGGCATATAGGCCAGCGGCAGGGTGCCGGCGATTACCATCGTTATCTCGTCCAGGCTGTACTGCCGATCTGGATCCGTCTGGATAGATGCGTCCGGTTTGCCGTTGGTAGCCAACGTCACCAACCCATCAGGAGTCGCATACAGCGACACACTTGCCGTCTTTCCATCCTGATAGAACAGGATGCGGCTCCTGGCTGCGGTCTCTGTCGTGCCGGTTCGGTAGACACCGGAAATCAGCAGATTCCTGTCAATGTTCGCAACTGCGATTGTCAGGACGAACGCGCTGGCGGCAACCGTTGCCCCGACGCCCAGATGCCGCGTGCGCTGACGCTCGTCGGCCTCCCGAGAGAGCAGCACCAGACCCAGGCCAATATCCAGCAGCGCGCCGAACATGATCAGCCCTTTGAGGCCGAGAATCGGCAGGCCGATATGCACGGCGATCAGAACGCCAACGATTGCGCCCACCGTATTTGCCGCATAGACCTGGCCGATGCTGGCCTCACCATGACCTTTCCTGATCAGGACATAGGTAAACAGCGGGAGCGTCATGCCGGCCATGAAAGTCGTAGGCAACATGACGGCCAGTGCAATGGCGTGGCTGGCGATGTTGAAACCGGCATAGCCGGCGTCGTTGGTATTGAGGGCCGCCAGCAACCACTCCATCCAGCCGAATGACGCCGCGAAGACGGGAATAGTAATGAGCGCCAACGCGCCCATGATGAGCTGGACGTAGCCCGAGAATCGCACCGGCATGTCGATCTTGTCGATGCGACGCTTGATCCAAAGGCCACCAAAAGCGAGCCCCATGATGAAGGCACTCAGCATCAGCTCGAACGAATGCGTGGTCGCGCCGAGAACCAGGCTCAGCATGCGTATCCAGCTTATCTCGTAGATAAATGACGCGGCACCCGTGATGAATGCCGCGATCAGGAACAGGCGTTTCAGTGAAGACGTGGCATCGGCTTGTGGCTCGCGCTTTAATGAGGGCATCGCCGATACCGGGTCGAAACGCACCAGCAGGAACACGATGGCTGCGAGCGCAATATTAATGACTCCCGCAATGAAGATCGTCCCCGGCAGCCCGACCAGCTTGATCAGCCAGAAGCCGCTGGCCAGCACCCCGATCGACGCGCCGATACTGTTTGTGAAATACAGCATGGCGATGCTGCCGCCGGGCGTATTCGGGAAACGCCGGATGATGCCGGCGCTCATCAGCGGGAACGTCATACCCAAGAGCACCGACTGAGGCATGATCAGCAGGCTCGCCGCCAGCCACTTGAGCAAAGCGCCCAGCGCCGGAGCCCCTGTCGACGGCAGAACGGTCGAGTAGAACGTGCCGATCATCGTCGTGAAGAGGTCATGGAACAGCAATGCGACCAGGCCAACGATTAATTCGACGGCGGCGTAGATGAGGAGCGGGGAACGCTTGTCCGGCGAATAACGGCTCGCCAGCCAGGAGCCCAACGCCATGCCGCCCATGAAGATGATCAACACGAGCGATTGCGCGTAAGCGGCATGTCCAAGGAACAGCTTGAGGTAATGCGACCAGATCGACTCGTAGATCAGACCGGAGAAGCCGGATATCGCGAAAATCGCGAAATACAACGATCGTGGCGCGGCCAGGCTAACGCCCGAATTGCTCATATTCTCTTGAGTTTCAGGCACTTCGCCCCTCCGTTTCATCGGTTTTGCAGATAGAACCACAAATTGAACATAAAATGTGTGATGAATGACCGGGTTTCCCCGAACCTGCACCAGGTGTCTGTTACGCAAGAAAAGACGGGCCTGGCGTGTTTCAGCTATGGTGCTGAAGCAACCGAAGCCGCTAACCAGCTAAGCTACGGGCGCTATGTCTTGCCTGGGAACGCTCGTCCCCCAAGGGCCGCACACCTTAGTGATCCCGGCCCCTCAGGTAAAGCTGTTTTGGGCGCATAATAACGGCATGGGCTCGCCCTTCAGATCGTTCGCAAGATGCCTCCTGCCTGCGCTTCTTATCTTTTTCTCGGGCTGCGCCGCAGTGCTGGAAGAGGATGGCGCGCTGGCCATCGTCCCCTATCACATCAGCAGCACCGGACGGATCATTGTCGCTGCGAATATCAATGAGACGGGGCCTTTCGACTTTGCTGTGGATACGGGCGCCAGTATTTCGGTACTGCTCAAAGAGACCGTGGAGCGAGCCGGCCTACCGCCCGATACAGGCGGTTCGATTCTGGTACACGGCATGGTGGGGTCGGGCCGGTACCCGACAGCAATTGTCGACACGCTCGCGGTTGGGAGCGAAGCCTGGGTCGGTGCCAAAACCGTGGTCATGCCCGGCAGGACAAAAGCAACCACCGGCCTGGATGGCATTCTGGGTATCGATTTCCTGAGCCGCTACGCCGTCGGCTACTCCGCACAGGAACGCGTGATACGCCTCTATCCGCCTCCGGTCGTCGCCGAGAGGTCATACCGGGGCTGGTCGTCCATCCCATTGCGGCGGCTGAAGACGAGTGCGGGCCCGAGCAGGCTGTTTGCTATCGATATCGAGATCGCGGGCCGCAGGCTGCCCGCTTTGTTGGACCTCGGTGCCGGCGCCAACATGATGAACACTCGCGCGCTGCGATTCATTGGCGAGCGGCTCAGAAAGCGGCACACAGACAAGGAGCTTGTCGGAGCCGTCGAAGCCACGATCGTACATGCGGAGCTCGAGGTCGGAGTCGTCAAGACGGCCCGCCTCCGTTGGGCGAACACGAAATTCCTGGTGGCAGACATTCACGCACTGGAAATCCTGCAACTCGATGACCGGCCCATCGCGATAATCGGTGCGGACTTCTTCAATCGGCGTGATTTCGTGATCGACTTTGTACGAAGCCGGCTGCTCGTGAAGATGCCGAACTAGGGAAATGGCGGAGAGAGAGGGATTCGAACCCTCGAAGGGCTATCAACCCTTACTCCCTTAGCAGGGGAGCGCTTTCGACCACTCAGCCATCTCTCCGATGCGTTCGTTCCCGCCACGCTGCGGGCCTCCGCGCGGCGGCAATGATACTCATAGGGTTACTCGAGGTAAAGCGGTATCCAAGGCTATTCGGCCGTCTCCGGCTTGTCTTTTTCGGCGGCACTCTCGGCAGCCTGTTCGCTCTGAATTCGCTCGTAAATCTCTTCCCGGTGCACTGCGACGTCTTTAGGTGCGTTGATCCCTATACGGACCTGGTTTCCCTTGACCCCTAAGACGGTGATCGTGATATCGCTCCCGATCATGACCGTCTCGCCAGCGCGTCGCGTGAGAATCAGCATGACTTCCTACTCCTGCCTGTCGGGGCTCCTGCCCCGTTCTTATTACGCGTCGTACTCGTTAAACCGTTGTAATACTAGCCGATTTTGGCTTTCGATGCCCATATGGGCCCGATAATGGGACAGTTGGAAAAACTAAGCCACGAACCGGGCCTTTTGACGCCCCTGTAACAGACACTCACTATTTTTGCGTTTTGCCCCCGCTGGCGCGCACAGGCTACCAGGCCGACGCACGCTGGAGTTCCCGCTGCAGATCGCGCATTTCGAGCACTATGCCGAGCATCAGCGACGTATTGCGTGTCGACCGCTCCCCGGAATACAGGTCCTGGAGAACCAGCGCCGTGAGATTATTCAGTTCGCTGTCGATATCCGGAATCGGCGTATTACTCAATCGCTTGTCGGGCTCGACCGGCGTTCCGGCAAGGTCCGCGAAGCTATTGCGGAACAGACCGCGGAGCTTCATCAGGCTCTCCGCAACTGGCGCCGTCGGCTCACTGTGCTCGTTGAGCACATGTTCGCCCGCGAGTTCGGCAAGCGTCGTCGCAGATTGCAGCAAGTCGCGCTCACAGGCCAGCACATCGAGTTGGTTCATGAGCCAGGGCTCGATCTTGGGCTTAACGCGATTGAGCCGGCGCACAAACTCGCTTTCTGTGTCTCGCGTCGCATCGATATCGGCTTTTAGCGCGTTACGCAGCTTCTTCGCCATTTTTCGCTTGCGCTTGATCAATACAGTCAGGACCTTATCCAGCACCTCCGCATTGTGCTGCAACGAGTCCGAGAAATGCTGTCGTAGCGTCAGCGCATCCCTGTCCATACGATCCGGGCTCGATACGAGAATCATCTGCTCCATTTGCGAACGCTGCTTGTGGTAGCGATGCGAATGGAACAGCGCGAACGCGGCGGCCGCAACCAGCGAAACGATCGCATAGATCCCGAACAATTTGATCAGTGTCGCGAAAGTCGCGGCCATCAGGAAAGCGGCGATAGCGGTCGCGAACCAGCCACCAACAACGCTGAACACGCCGGCGATTCTGTATACGGCCGAATCCCGGCCCCAGGCGCGATCCGCAAGCGATGTACCCATAGCCACCATGAAACTCACGAACGTCGTCGACAGCGGCAGCTTGAGCGAGGTAGCGAACACGATCAGGATGCTCGCGACCGTCAGATTGACCGAGGCACGCAAGGTGTCGAATGCAGGCTGGTCGAGATCGAAACTCTGCGCTTTCTCACGCGCAAAGCGCGTCGCAATTTCCGTGCGCCACTGTTTCGGAACCGTCTGGGCGGTCGTCTCGGCCGTTGTCAGGAAGGTCCGCACGATGCCTCGTGATACCGGACCCGGGCGGAAGCGTTCAGCACCATCATCCTGGCGCCCGAGGTCGACTTCGGTCTTCGTCACTGAGCGCGCCTTTGATGAAAACCACAACGTGATGACCATGACGGCGCCCGCGCCAAGCAATATCAGCGTATTGCCCTGCACGGGCGCGGTCAGCGCCTCCATCGTCATCGCGTCCGGCGCCAGGCCACTGCCGGACCAGGCCTGCCACGAGGACAGGCCCGCGAGCGGGACGCCGATGAAGTTCACGAGGTCGTTGCTCGCAAAAGCAAGTGCAAGCGAAAACGTCCCGCCGAGCACGACCGTTGCCAGCAGGTCCACGCGCAGGCGATTCAGAATCCACATCAGCACCGTCCATACCACGAGCGATGCCAGAGTCACCCACGGCGTGTTGTCATAGATGTATGAGTACATCTCGTCAGTAACGAAGCTGGCGCCCTTGAGGCCCTTGATAATCAGGAAATAGCTAATCGCTGTAAACGCGATTGCGCTCCAGGCAATCCGTATCGCATCGGTATGCCTGCGTTGTTCAAACGTGAACAGCATGCGCGAGAAGAACTGCACCAGCGTACCCACCAGGAACGCCACTACTATCGAGATACCGATCCCACTGATGATGATCAGCGCTCTTTGAACGTTCACGTAGTCGAGCACGTTGCCCGCATCCGGGTTGCCCATGACGAGAATAAAAGCGACGGCTACAGAGGCGCCCAACAACTCGAAAACGATCGACACCGTCGTCGAGGTCGGCAGTGCGAATGTATTGAACAAGTCGAGCAACAGGACGTCGGCCAGCATGACCGCGAGGAAGATCACCATGACGTCGGCGAAGACGAACAGCTCCGGGTTGAAGATGCCCTTGCGCGCCACTTCCATGATGCCCGACGAAAACAGGGAGCCGGCCAAAACACCGAGCCCCGCGATGATCAGGATCACGCGCCGGCTCGTTACACGACTGCCGATTGCGGAATTGAGAAAATTGACGGCGTCGTTACTGACGCCCACACTCAGATCGAGCAGTGCCAGCAAGAAAAGCAGCCCGACGGCGAGTTCAAAGTAACCCATGCAACCAGACCTTATTATTTGCCTGCCGAGTGTATTGCTACCTTGTTAGCAACTCGTAACATTGACCGTTATGGTCCGTTCTAATCCAGTCGTTCGGCGACCCACGTGTGAACCGATTCGAGTGCCGCATCGAGTTTCGAGGGGTCGGTGCCTCCCGCTTGCGCGAAGTCGGGTCGTCCGCCGCCTTTGCCGCCGACCTGCTCGGCGACGAACTTGACGAGATCACCGGCGCGAATCCTGTCGGTGTTGTTCTTCGTAACGCCGGCCGCGAGTCGAAC
The DNA here is from genome assembly GCA_947259985.1 of uncultured Woeseiaceae bacterium. Classification (GTDB taxonomy): domain Bacteria; phylum Pseudomonadota; class Gammaproteobacteria; order Steroidobacterales; family Woeseiaceae; genus UBA1847. Next base: position 15,971 of record CAMYOJ010000047.1, on the reverse strand, counting down.
CTTGCCGTCGTGGACCGAACCCAGTACGACAACGGCGTCTTGCAGCTTGTCCTTGGCGCGATCGACCGCCTCGCGCAGGACCTTGGCATCGACGTCGACGACCTTGGTGGCCAGCACCTTGATACCGGAGATCTCCCGGACGTAGTCATCCTGCTCGGACGACTCTCCCGTGAAAAGTGCGTGCCTCGCCGTCGCCAGTTTCTTCTCCAGCTCCTTGTTGGCTTTCAGGAGCTGCTCTATCTTTGCGGCGGCCTGGTCGGGCGGGCTCTTGAGCACGCCAGCGAGTTCGTTGAGCGTACGCTGGTTGGCATCAATCCACTCCATCGCACCTTTGCCGGTCACGGCTTCGATGCGCCGCACGCCTGAGGCCACGCCGCCTTCATGTGTAATCTTGAATACGCCGATGTCGCCCGTGCGCTCGACATGGGTGCCGCCGCAGAGCTCGACCGAGAAGTCGCCAAACCGAAGTACACGCACCTTATCGCCGTATTTTTCGCCGAACAGCGCCATGGCACCGGACTCGATGGCGTCGTCGTAGCTCATGAGATCGGTGTCCGCCGCGACATTGCTCCGAATCTCTCCGTTCACGATGTCCTCGATTTCCTGCAGCTGCTCGCCCGTTACGGGTTCATAGTGCGAGAAGTCGAAACGCAGTTTGTCGGGCGCGACGAGCGAACCCTTCTGCGTAACGTGCTCGCCGAGCACCTGCCTGAGGGCTGCATGCATCAGGTGAGTTGCTGAATGATTGAGACGTACCGCCTGGCGACGATCGGCGTCGACAACAGCTTCCAGTTTGTCACCCACTTCGAGTTCGCCCTGCTCGACAGTGCCGAAATGCACGTTGGCCTTACCGCTTTTCCGTGTGTCATCAACGCGGAACAGCTTGCCGTCTTCGACCAGTATTCCTGTATCGCCGATCTGGCCGCCGCTCTCAGCGTAAAACGGCGTCGCCGACAGAACCACGGCTCCGTCGTCGCCCTGTCCCAGCGTACCGACAACCTCGCCTTCCTTGAATAACGCGACGATCCTGCTGGCTGCCTCGGTACCGTCGTAGCCGAGGAACTCTGTCTCGGCATCGGTCTTCAGCGCGTCGCCGCCGGTGGCGCCGAACTTGCTGGCAGAGCGAGCACGGTCACGCTGCTGCTCCATTGCAGCCTCGAAACCCTTTTCGTCGATCGCAAGGTTGCGCTCGCGTGCGATATCGGCCGTCAGGTCGACCGGGAAGCCGTAGGTATCGTAGAGCTTGAAGACAATATCTCCGGGCAGCTCGTTGCCTTCGAGGTCCGCAATCGCCGACTCGAGGATTTCCATGCCCTGGTCGAGCGTCTCCGCGAAGCGTGCTTCCTCTTTGGCCAGCACCTTCTCGACATGCGCCTGGGCCTTGGCGAGTTCGGGATAGGCCTCGCCCATCTCCTCCACGAGTGGCGCCACGAGCTTGTGGAAAAATGCGTGGTCCGTGCCGAGTTTCTTGCCGTGACGGATCGCGCGGCGGATGATGCGGCGCAGCACGTATCCCCTGCCCTCGTTGCCGGGAAGCACGCCGTCGACAATCAGGAATGCGCACGCGCGAATGTGATCGGCGATGACATTTAACGAACTCGAACCGTCGTTTTTGACGCCCAGCTCGTCGGCCGCGGCCTGCATGATGTGCTTGAACAGGTCGATGTCGTAGTTGCTATGCACCTGCTGCATGACGGCTGCGATGCGCTCGAGGCCCATGCCCGTATCGACCGAGGGCTTCGGCAATGGCTTCATCTCGCCATCCGCCGAGCGATCGAACTGCATAAATACGAGATTCCAGACTTCGACGTAGCGATCGCCGTCTTCGTCGGGTGAGCCTGGCGGTCCGCCGGCAACATCCGGGCCGTGGTCGAAGAAGATCTCACTACAGGGACCGCAGGGGCCCGTATCGCCCATCGCCCAGAAATTGTCCTTTTCACCCATGCGCGAGAAGCGCTCGGGATCGACCTTCATCTCCTTGAGCCAGATGTCCGCCGCTTCGTCGTCGTCGTTGAACACCGTGACCCAGAGACGTTCCTCGGGCAGCCCCAGTGTCTCGGTCAGGAACTCCCAGGCGTACTGGATGGCTTCTCGCTTGAAGTAATCGCCGAAGCTGAAATTGCCGAGCATTTCGAAAAACGTGTGGTGACGCGCCGTGTAACCGACGTTTTCCAGGTCATTGTGCTTGCCGCCCGCGCGCACGCAGCGCTGCGAGCTCACTGCCGTGGAGTAGCTGCGCTTTTCCTCACCAGTGAAGACGTCCTTGAACTGCACCATGCCCGCGTTCGTGAACAGCAGGGTCGGGTCGTTGCCCGGGACGAGTGGCGAACTCGCGACAACCTCGTGGCCGTGATCACGGAAATAGTCCAGGAAAGCCTGGCGCAGCTCGTTGCTCGTCATGGTCTTCATCGAAGGGATATCGGGGTGCTACCGGAGAATTAAAGCCGAAGATGGAAAGCCGGTAGTTTACGGGGTTTGCGCCCGGGTATTAAGACTTATTCGCCGTCAGCGCCGACGGCTGCCTGGATGTGGTCCTGCTCGAAGCCCCGGTACTGAAGGAAGCGCATTTGTCGTGCCTTTTCCTTGAACTCCCCCGGCCGGGCCGCACCGAATTTCTTGATGCGGGTTTCGCGGGCGAGTGCATACCAGTCGGCGCCGGAATCCTCGAGTGAAATCTCTATTGCAGCATCGCCAATGCCGCGCTGGCCGAGATCGAGCCGGATGCGTACCGGCCCCTTTCCCTGGTTGATGCGCGACTGCACGAAACTCTCGGCGAAACGCGCATCGCTTTGCAGCCCTTCTGCCGCGAGTGTCGCAACACACTGCTCGGCAATATCGCGGTCGAAACCTTTGTCAGCGAGCTTCTTGACGAGCTCACCCCGACCGTATTCACGGCGCGCCAGGAAGTCCATGGCTTTCTTACGCGCTTCGAGCGGAGACGAAAAGCGATCTTCTCCCGTGTCAGAGAGAAGATCGCTGATTTCTTCGTGGACAGGTTGCAGCGTTACGCCTCTTTGGCCACGGCCTCGGCATCATCTGCCGCCGCATCTTTTGTTTTGGCCGTCTTCGGCAAGAGCATGGCGCGAATCTTGCCCTCGATTTCCTCTGCCATCTCGGGATGTTGCTTGAGGAATTCACGGACGTTTTCCTTGCCCTGGCCGATGCGATCGTCACCGTAGCTGTACCAGGAACCCGCTTTGTCGACGATGCCGTGCTGCACGCCAAGGTCGATAATTTCGCCGTGACGCGAAATGCCATGACCATAGAGGATCTCGAACTCGGCCTGCTTGAACGGCGGCGAGACCTTGTTCTTGACGACCTTGACCCGGGTCTGGTTGCCAATGACCTCGTCGCCCTTCTTGATCGCGCCGATGCGACGGATGTCGAGTCGTACAGAAGAATAAAACTTCAGCGCATTACCGCCCGTTGTCGTCTCGGGGCTGCCGAACATGACACCGATCTTCATGCGAATCTGGTTGATGAAGATCACCATGCAGTTGGAGCGCTTGATGTTTCCCGTGAGCTTGCGGAGTGCCTGCGACATCAGGCGTGCCTGCAGGCCCATGTGCGAATCGCCCATCTCTCCTTCGATCTCGGCCTTCGGCGTGAGTGCCGCAACCGAGTCGATGACGACGATGTCGATAGCGCCCGAACGTACCAGCATGTCCGTGATTTCGAGCGCCTGCTCACCCGTGTCCGGCTGCGAGACCAGCAGCTCGTCAACGTTGACGCCCAGCTTCTCGGCATAAGAAGGATCAAGCGCGTGCTCGGCGTCGACGAATGCCGCCGTGCCGCCCAGCTTCTGTGCTTCGGCAACGACCTGCAGCGTGAGCGTGGTCTTGCCCGATGACTCCGGTCCGTAAATCTCGACAACGCGGCCCTTGGGCAGTCCGCCGATGCCGAGCGCAACGTCGAGGCCGATGGAGCCTGTCGAGATCGCCTCCATATCCCTGGCGGCCGAGCCGTCCCCCATGCGCATGACCGAGCCCTTGCCGAACTGCTTTTCGATTTGCCCCAGGGCCTGCGCGAGTGCTTTCTTGCGATTGTCATCCATTATTTGGGTCCTTTTTGGCCCGGCGGGGCCGGTTTGTGGCCTGGCGAGGCCTGTTTGTGGCCCTTCCGAGCCAGATCTCAGATTACTGTTGATATACACAGTATTATTCCATGAAAGCCGCGCCAATGGGAGCCTTCAGCGGAAGTAAATTTTGGGCGATTTGGCAAGATTCTGCAGGAAACCGCCGGAAGCTATTGTTTCAGCGGGTGGTAGGTCACGCCGTGCGGACCCGAAACCGACTCGACGAGTTCGAAACCGGACCACTCGGTCATCGCCCGTTGCGCGAGCCGCTCGGTCTGGAAGGTCCTGGCATGTCGGACGACCGTGATATGCGGCCGGTAGTTGCGGTCTTCGGGCCTTATTCCCAGGTCGGCAATGATTGCATTGAGCGAGTCGACGAGCTCCTGCAATTCAGGCGGCACGGTCGACGCGACGAGGCTCGCCACCTTCGGCCGCGGCCAGAACTCGAGCCGGTCGAAGTTGAGACGGAACGGCTGCACCTCGATCTCGCCCGCCTTTTCCAACAGGTACGGCACACGATTGGCCGGGAAGGTGCCGATGAATACCAGCGTGACGTGCCAGTTGCGCCGATCGACAATGCGCCCCTCGACCGTCTTGGCGACGGGCGTGATGACATCACGCAAGCGATCGCGCTGGCGGTGATCCGGCCAAAGGGCGAAAAACAGTCGCTTTGTTTCCATCAGACGATGCGCTCGCGGACGCCCTGAATCGCGTGCGCCACGGTACTCTCCCGCACGAGTTCGCGATCACCCGTAAAATGCTCGCAACTGGTGTCGGTATTCGCGTCGGCTCCGTCCCGGACGGCCCAGGCAAACCAGACAGTGCCCACGGGTTTGTCCTCGCTACCGCCGGTTGGCCCGGCGATACCGCTGACCGCGACCGCAATATCCGCACCGCTCAGATGCAAAGCGCCTTCCGCCATTTCCCTGACGACAGCTTCGCTGACGGCACCATTTTCGTACAGCGTTTTCGGCTGCACGCCGAGCAACGATTCCTTCGCGCCGTTCGAGTAGCTGACGAGGCCATAGGCGAACACCGTCGAGCTGCCGTCGACGTCGGTGATCGCTTTGGCGACCCAGCCACCCGTGCAGGACTCTGCCGTGGATACCGTTTTACCCGACGCAGCGAGCTCGCTGACGAGTGCTTCGGACAGTTGCAATATCGATTCGTGATCAGCCATTCAATACCGACTCGTACAAGGCCACGTGCTTGTCCGCCATCGTATCGATCGTGAACTCGCTTTGCATCTTGCGCCTGCCCGCCTCGCCGAACTGCCTGCTCAGCTCGGGATCCTCGATAAAGCGCTCGATAGCATCGGCAAGCGCGTCGGCATCCTCGGGCTCGACCAGCAGGCCTGTCTCTTCATGCTCGACGGCTTCGTCGAGCCCGCCAGCCGCAAAGCCAACGACAGGTACCGAAGCGGCAGACGCCTTGAGAGCGGCAACGCCCAGCCCCTCGGCCAGGGCCGGATGCACAAACAGATCGAAGCAGGATACGAACGAATCCAGGTCGTCACGAAACCCTGCGAATTGCACGACGTCGCCGAGACCGAGTGATGAAGCCTGCGCACGCAACTGGTTGCCGAGATAGCCCTCACCAAAAATAACCAGCTTGAGCTGTGCATAGCGGTCCTTGAGGTCGGCCACGGCCTGTAACAGGTACTGGTGGCCTTTGCGCGGAATGAGCTGCCCGGCCGCCGCGATAGCGAAGTCACCCTCCGCGAGGCCGAACTCCTGCCGGAAAGCATCGCAATCTGCCGCCGCCGAAAACGCCTCGACATCCACAGCGCTCTTGATGATCTCGAGCCGCTCTTCTTCGACGCCCCGGTCTCGCAATACGTCGGCAATGGCATCCGAAATCGCGATGACCTTTTTGAAGGAGCGATAACGTATTGCCGCGACCAGGCGCATCTCGGTGTTGTCGACCCGGCGCGAGACGACGGCGGGCACGTCGGCCACTGTTGCCGCCAGTCCGCCCAGCAGGTCGGCACCGCGGCGGCTGTGGCAGTGCACGATATCGGGCGTGTGTTCTTTGAGAAACTGTGACAGGCGGTAGGCAAACGGCAGGTCGAGGTCGCCGGCACAAAACAGGTTCTGCACCCAGATACCGGCCTGGCGCGCAACGCCGTCGATGCCCGATCCGGGCGGACAGACGAGGACGTTATCGTGGCCGCGTTCGCGTAACGCCTTGATCAGGTAGATCACTTGCTGCGGGCCGCCCAAAAAATGGCGCCCGGTTTCAACATGCAGTATTTTCACGGTCTGATAATAAGACAATTAAGGGGACAGTTTACTTAATTATAATTAAGGGGACAGTTTACTTAATTGCTCACGCAATTAAGTAAACTGTCCCCTTAATTCCTGTCCCCTTAATTCGTCCCCTTAATTTTCCGACAAGAACGATGAAAGCCGAAGTCACTCCTGTCCACACGCCGATGATGCGCCAGTACCTGGGCGTCAAGTCCGAGTATCCCGACATGCTCGTGTTCTACCGGATGGGCGACTTCTACGAGTTGTTCTACGACGACGCAAAGCGCGCAGCGAAACTCCTGGACATCACGCTGACGTCGCGCGGCAAGTCGGCTGGTAATGCAATCCCAATGGCGGGCGTTCCGTATCACGCCGTCGAAGGCTACCTCGCCAAGCTGGTTCGCAAAGGCGAATCGGTCGCGATCTGCGAGCAGGTCGGCGACCCGGCTACCAGTAAAGGCCCCGTCGAACGAAAGGTCACCCGAGTCGTCACGCCCGGCACCTTGACGGACGAAGCCCTGTTATCGGCTGAGCGCGACAACGTCGTCGCCGCGGTGTTTTCGAGTGGCGACCGTATCGGCATTGCCTGGCTGGACCTGTCCGCCGGCCGCTTTCGCCTGACCGAAGCACCCGATCTCGACGGCCTTCTCGGAGAAATCGAGCGACTGCGACCGGCGGAGATCATATTCGACGAAGACCAGCCCTTTGAAAGCACCTTCAACGAAGGCATTCGGGTCACGCGGCGCCCGCCGTGGCATTTCGAACTGGACAGCGCGAAGCGACTGCTGTGCGCGCAGTTCGGCACGCGCGACCTGTCGGGCTTCGGCTGCGAGGCATTCCCCCGAGGCATTGCCGCCGCCGGCGCGCTGCTGCAATACGTCACCGACACCCAGAAAGCTGCGTTGCCACACCTGCTGTCGATCCGCGCAGAGCTCAGGGAAGACGCCGTCATTATGGACGGCCCCACGCGCCGCAATCTCGAATTGGAAGAATCCCTCAGCGGACACGACCAGTACACACTCGCCGGCGTCATGGACCGCTGCCAGACGACCATGGGCAGCCGCTTGCTCCGGCGCTGGATCCAGCGGCCGTTGCGCGACAATGCCGTACTCAAGGGCCGCTACCAGGCCGTCGACGCGATGATCACGGGAGGCGCTGTCGAGGCCCTGCAAACGACGCTGCGCGGTGTTGGCGATGTCGAACGCATCCTGTCGCGCGTTGCCTTGCGATCGGCACGGCCGCGCGATCTCCGGCAACTCGCCGAGGCGCTGTCGAGGCTGCCTGAATTGCGTCGCCAGCTCGGAGCCGTCGAGTCGCCGCTGCTCGCGGACCTCGCCGTGCAAATCGGCGAACACAAGGCGCAACACCGCCTGCTGGACAAGGCCATCATTGACGCGCCACCGATGCTCATACGCGACGGCGGCGTCATCGCCGCAGGCTATGACGAAGAACTCGACGATCTGCGCGCAATTGCCGAGAACGCCGACCAGTACCTGGTCGATCTCGAGCTTCGCGAGCGTGAACGTACCGGCATCGCTACGCTGAAACTCGGCTACAACCGCGTACACGGCTACTACATCGAGATCAGCAAGGCTCAGGCTGACAAGGCGCCCGTCGAATACGTGCGGCGACAGACGCTGAAGGCCGCCGAACGCTACATCACGCCGGAACTCAAGGAATTCGAGGACAAGGTGCTCGGTGCACGCGAGCGAGCGCTGAGCCGCGAGAAGCTGCTGTACGAGAAACTGCTCGACCTTCTGCACGAGGTGCTCGGCGAATTGCAATTAAGCGCATCGGGACTCGCCGAACTCGACGTCCTGACCTGCTTTGCCGAACGCGCGGAAGCGCTCGGGCTGGCGCAGCCCGAACTCAGTGCCGCGCCGTGCATCGAGATTGAAGGCGGCAGGCATCTTGTCGTGGAACAGGTCATCGAGACGCCATTTATTGCCAACGACCTGTCGCTCGATGACGGAACGCGGCTGCTGGTCATCACGGGCCCCAACATGGGAGGAAAATCGACCTATATGCGGCAGGCGGCGCTCATCATCATCCTCGCGCACATAGGCAGTTTCGTGCCTGCCGACAGGCTGCGTGTCGGCCCGATCGATCGTATCTTCACACGCATCGGCGCCTCTGATGATCTTGCCGGCGGTCGCTCGACGTTCATGGTCGAGATGACCGAGACCGCAACGATCCTCAACAACGCAAGCGAACACAGCCTTGTCCTCATGGACGAAATCGGTCGCGGCACGAGCACCTTCGACGGCCTGTCGCTTGCCTGGGCCGCGGCGCACCATATGGGCGAGCAAACGAAGGCTTTTACGCTGTTTGCAACGCATTATTTCGAGCTGACGGCGCTCGCCCAGGAGCTCGGGGGATGCGATAACGTGCATCTCGATGCCACCGAGCACAAGGGTGAACTCGTGTTCCTGCACTCGGTGAAGCCCGGCCCCGCGAACCAGAGCTACGGACTGCAGGTGGCATCCCTCGCGGGCGTTCCCAAAGACGTCATCCGCCGCGCGAAGGGCTACCTCAAGACGCTTGAATCGCAGCAGGCGGCACACGCACACAATCCACAGGCGCAGCTGGACTTCAGTACCGTCGAGCCGGCCGAAGACGACCCGGTGCGCGCCGCAGTCGATGCGATGGAGCCCGATTCAATGTCGCCGCGCGAAGCGCTCGAAGCGCTTTACAAGCTGAAGGACCTATAAGCTTTCGCGAAGGAATTCGCCGCGCTTCAGGAAAGCCGCAGCCTGATCGACGACGTCGGGCGAGACCAGCAGACCCTTGTGGCTGACAGCCATCACCAAATGATCCCGCGCACCGTCGAGGCGCGTCTCGGACACAGCGACGGTGCCGTCGTTGTCTTCGTCAAAGCGGGCGAAGAACCGGCCCAGCCCGTACGGCACGTTGCCGGCGATGACGCCGATTTCGCGCTCTTCGCAGACGTGGCTTGCCCACTGATTGGCCGCGGCGTGAATGACGCCGCTCGGCAGTGAGCGACCCACGATTTCCTCGGCCCACTCCTGTTCGCTCAGGAACGTCGCGGCGCGCGATCCGGTCAATGGCGAACCCATGCAGACGACGCGACCCGGTATGGCCTGCGGACTATTGGCGAGCCAGCGCAAGGCCAGCACGCCGCCAAGACTATGACCGATGACATGCACACCCTCGACATCGAGTTCGGCAATGAAATCGGCGAGTGCGTCGGCGTTAGTGTCGAGCGTGCCGTGCACCGACCGGTAGCTGAAGAGGTGCGCGCGGAATCCGTACTCCTTTTCGAGCCGACGCTTGATCAGGTACATCGCCGTGCCATGCGACAGGTAGCCGTGGACGCAGACGACCGTGTCGATCGGCTTACTCAGTGCGCGGAGCTCTCAGGCGAATGCCCGTTTCCTTGAGCTGCTCGGCCGACACTTCGCCCGGCGCGTTTGTCAGGAGGCAACTCGCTGTCTGCGTTTTCGGAAACGCGATGACGTCACGAATGCTTTCCGCCCCGGCCATGAGCATGACGATGCGATCGAGACCGAGCGCGATGCCGCCGTGCGGCGGGCAGCCGTATTGCAGCGCCGTCAACAGGAAGCCGAATTTCTCTTCGGCCTCCTCATCGCTGATGTCGAGCAACTCGAACACGGCTGCCTGCATTTCCTGGTCGTGAATTCGAATCGAACCACCGCCGATTTCCGAACCATTGAGCGTGATGTCGTAAGCACGTGACAGCGCTTCGCCCGGATTCGCTCGCAGGGCTTCAGGATCATCGCTGGCCGGCGACGTAAACGGATGATGCAGGGACGTCCAGCGCTTCGACTGTGGGTCTTTCTCGAACATCGGGAAATCGATGACCCAAAGCGGCGCCCAGCCTTCTTCGACGAGGCCGCGGTCTTCTCCGACCTTGATACGCAGTGCGCCCAGCGCGTCGTTAACGATACGTGCCTTGTCGGCGCCGAAGAAAATCAGGTCGCCCGTCTTTGCATTCGTGCGCTCGAGGATGCCGGTTACAGCCTCGTCAGGCAGGAACTTGAGGATTGGCGACTGCAGTCCTTCGCGGCCTGCGTCGACATCATTGACCTTGATGTAGGCAAGCCCACGCGCGCCGTAGCGGCTCACGTACTTGGTGTAGTCATCGATGATCTTGCGACTCATCTCGGCACCACCCGGGACACACAGCGCCGCGACGCGGCCTTCGGGGTCGGCCGCCGGTCCTGCGAACACCTTGAAGTCGACCGAATCCATGAGGTCCGCGACTTCGACGAGTTCGAGGCCGATCCTGAGATCGGGTTTGTCGGAGCCGAAACGCTGCATCGCCTCGGCGTAACTCATGCGCGGGAACGGCTTCGGCAAGTCGACGTCGAGCGTCGCCTTGAACACGAAACGCACGAGTTCTTCCATCGTGCCGGTCACGTCCGACTCGTCGACAAAACTCATCTCGACATCGAGCTGCGTGAACTCGGGCTGGCGATCGGCGCGCAGGTCTTCGTCGCGGAAGCAGCGCACGATCTGGTAGTAGCGATCGAGCCCCGACATCATGAGCAACTGTTTGAAGATTTGCGGCGACTGCGGCAGCGCAAAGAAGCGGCCCGGGTTGGTACGGCTCGGCACGATGTAGTCGCGAGCGCCTTCGGGTGTCGCGCGCGTCAGCATCGGCGTCTCGACGTCGACGAAACCATGACCATCGAGGAAGTCGCGCATCGCCTTGGTAACCTTGTGGCGCAGCATCAGGTTGCCGAGCATGTTCTCGCGACGCAGGTCCAGGTATCGGTACTTGAGGCGAATGTCTTCGTTAGCCTGCTCGTCGTGGTGGAACGGCGGCGTCTCGGACTTGTTCAGCGTTTCGAGCTCGTGGGCGAGCACCTCGACCTGCCCGGTCCGCATGTTCGGGTTGACGGTGCCTTCCGGGCGCGGGCGAACCAGGCCTTTGACCTTGAGTACATACTCGGAACGGATACGCTCCGCCTCGGCGAAGATTTCCGGGCGATCGGGATCGAATACGACCTGCAAGAGACCCTCGCGATCGCGAAGATCAATAAAGATCACACCGCCGTGGTCGCGCCGCCGGTGCACCCAGCCGCAGACCTCGATTTCCTGGCCCACGAGAGACTCGTTGATCTCTCCACAATAATGGCTACGCATCGCAAAAAATCCGGGAAAAGCCCTGAAAAAGGAGGCGGAATGGTACGGCTTGGAAGGCTCGTAAGCAAGCTGTAGGAGCGGCTGCCCCTAGCGGTTCGCGTCAGGCTGATCGAAGGGTAACTCGCCCGTCTTGTCGTTGCGCCACTTGGGGACGACGACACCGAGCGAGATGACCATCTTGAGGGCCTCGTCCACTTCCATGTCGAGCACCGTTACATCCTTGCGTGGCACCATGATGACGAAACCGGAGGTGGGGTTTGGCGTCGTTGGTACGAAACAGCAAACGACGTCTCCCCCGGTGCGGCCCTGCACCTCGCCCAGTTCCGAGGACGTCTGGAACGCAAGACTGTAGAGGCCCTTACGCGGATACTCGATCAAAAGTACCTGCTTGAAGGAATCGCTGGAGTCCGAGAATACGATCTCGGCGAAGTTCTTTGCCGCCGAGTAGATCGAGCGCACGATGGGAATGCGCTCCATCAGCGACTCCCAGCCGCCGACGAAAATACGACCGACGAAGTTCGCGACCAGCACACCGGTCAGCAGCACGACGACCAGGATCAGGATGACACCGAACCCGGGCACATGTACGGGCTGCTCGGTGCCGAACAGGTGCTGCAACAGGACGCCTGGCTGGTACTGGCTCGGGATCACGGCAAGCGTCTTGTCCATCTGCCGCACGGCGAAACTGATGAGCAGGATCGTCACGCCGAGCGGGATCCAGACCAGCAGTCCCGCGACAAGGTAACGGCGAATTTGCTTCACGACCGGTCTCAAGCCGTACTCGCCTTGCTGCCGGACGACTTGTCCGCGGGCTTCTTGTCGCTCTTCTTGTCGTCCTTCGGCTTGGAATCCGAGTCGCCGTGCAGGTTGCGTTTGTTGCCGGTCTTGAAATCAGTCTCGTACCAGCCCTGTCCCTTCAGGCGAAATTTCGGCGCAGACACCATTTTTCTCAACGCCGGCTCATCGCACTTCGGGCAATGAACCAGCGCCGCTTCACTGATTTTTTGCAGCTCGTCGAATGAATGTCCGCATTGGCTGCAGGCGTATTCGTAGATCGGCATGTGTCACTCAACTCCGTAAAACTTCGGGGACAGTTTACTCAATTAAATAAGTAAACTGTCCCTTTAATGGTGTCTTGCCGCGCGAATCCGACGGTCACGCGGCGTTCTGAAACTCCAGCTGGTCTTCGGTGACACCCACCTCGATCACGTCACCGGGCTTGAACCTGCCTTTCAGGATCTCCTGTGCCAGCGGGTTCTCGACCTGCTGCTGGATGGCGCGCTTGAGCGGCCGCGCGCCGTAAACCGGATCGAAACCGGCGTTCGCCAGCTTGTCTCGTGCCTCGTCCGACAAGCGGATGCGAATGTCACGCTCGGCCAGCCTGTCGTGCAGGTAACCCAGCTGGATATCGACTATCTTGCGAATGTGCTCGCGACCCAGCGGGTGGAATACAACGATATCGTCGATTCGATTGACGAATTCCGGCCGGAAGTGGCTGCCGACCACCTCCATGATCGACGCCTTCATCGACTCGTAGTTCTCCTCGCCGGCCATCTCCTGGATCAGCTGTGAGCCGAGATTCGACGTCATGACGACGACCGAGTTGCGAAAGTCCACGGTGCGCCCCTGGCCGTCCGTCAGGCGGCCATCGTCGAGCACCTGCAACAGCACGTTGAATACGTCGGGATGCGCTTTCTCGATCTCGTCGAGCAGTATCACGGAATACGGCCGGCGGCGAATCGCTTCGGTCAGGTAGCCGCCCTCTTCGTAGCCTACGTATCCGGGCGGTGCGCCGATGAGTCGCGCCACCGAGTGCTTCTCCATGAACTCGGACATGTCGAGGCGCACCATTGCGTCATCGGTGTCAAACAGGAAATTCGCCAGTGCCTTGGTCAGTTCGGTCTTGCCGACGCCCGTAGGCCCAAGGAACAGGAAAGAGCCGATCGGGCGCCTCGGGTCCGACAGTCCCGCGCGCGAACGGCGAATTGCATTCGCCACGACGGTCAGCGCCTCGTCCTGGCCGACGACGCGTTGCTGCACGACCGATTCCATCTGCAGCAGTTTTTCCTTCTCGCCCTCGAGCATCTTGCTGACCGGTATGCCCGTCCACTTGGAAACAATCTCGGCAACTTCCTCGTCGGTCACGTTATTTCGCAGCAGCGTGGTTTCGGCCGACTCCGCCCGCACGGCCTGCTCCAGCTGCTTCTCGAGTTCGGGAATGCGACCGTACTGTAGCTCGGACATGCGCGCGAGATCGTTGGCACGACTCGCCGTCTCGAATTCGAGCCTGGCGCGTTCGAGCGCTTCCTTGATGTGTGCGGTGCCCTGCATCGCGGCCTTTTCGGCTTTCCAGACCTCTTCGAGGTCCGCGAATTCCCTTTCGAGTTCCCCGAGACGCTCCTCGAGGTCTTCGAGGCGTTTGAGCGACGCGTCGTCCGATTCTTTCTTGAGCGCCTCGCGCTCGATCTTGAGCTGGATGATGCGGCGCTCGAGCTTGTCCATCGCCTCGGGCTTCGAGTCGATCTCGATGCGAATACGTGACGCGGCTTCGTCCACGAGGTCAATGGCCTTGTCGGGCAGCTGCCGGTCGCTGATGTAGCGATGCGACAATGTCGCGGCCGCCACAATGGCTGGATCCGTAATCTCGACGCCGTGATGTACTTCGTAGCGTTCCTTGAGGCCGCGCAGGATCGCGATCGTGTCCTCGACCGTCGGTTCTTCGATCAGTACCTTCTGGAAGCGTCGCTCGAGCGCGGCGTCCTTCTCCAGGTGCTTGCGGTACTCGTCCAGTGTCGTTGCGCCCACGCAGTGAAGTTCGCCGCGTGCCAGGGCAGGCTTGAGCATGTTGCCTGCATCCATCGAGCCTTCGGCCTTGCCTGCACCGACCATCGTGTGCAACTCATCGATAAAAAGGATGATCTGCCCTTCCTGCTTGGCGAGGTCGCTCAGCACGGCTTTCAGGCGCTCCTCGAATTCGCCGCGGAACTTCGCGCCGGCAATCAGCGCGCCCATGTCCAGCGACAGGATGCGCTTGCCGCGCAGCCCTTCGGGCACTTCGTTGTTGACGATGCGCTGCGCGAGGCCCTCTATAATCGCGGTCTTGCCGACGCCGGGCTCGCCGATCAGCACGGGGTTGTTCTTCGTGCGGCGTTGCAGGATCTGGATCGTGCGTCGGATCTCGTCGTCGCGGCCGATGATCGGGTCGAGCTTGCCCTGCTCGGCACGCTCGGTCAGGTCGATCGTAAATTTCTCGAGAGCCTGGCGAGTGTCCTCGGCGTTCGGATCATTTACGTTCTGCCCACCGCGCAGATCGTCGATCGATTTCTCGATCGCCCCGCGCACGGCGCCCGCCTGCTCCATCACGCTCTTGAGCGGCGACTTGTCGTCCATGGCCGCGAGGACGAACAGTTCGCTCGAGATGTACTGGTCCTCGCGCTGCTGGGCGAGCTTGTCCGTGAGATTCATCAGCTTCGTCAGATCGGTACCGATATGCACTTCGCCGCCCGCGCCTTCCACCTTGGGCAGGCGATCGATCGCGTCACCGAGCTGCGAGCGCAGCAGGTTGGCATTCACTCCGGATTTCGACAGCAGCCCACGAACGCTGCCGCCCTGCTGGTCGAGGAGCGCGACCATGAGGTGCGCAGGCTCGATGAACTGGTGGTCCTGGCCGACCGCAAGTGACTGCGCATCCGCCAGTGCCATCTGGAATTTGCTGGTCAGTTTGTCCAAACGCATGAAAAACCTCTGGGCCGGTTTGCCCGCAAAATCGTCGTTAGCCCCTTAAATTGCGTCAGGCCCTGCCTTTTCAAGGGGTTCCAGCGCGATGAATGAGACCATGCGGCCACAATCGGGATTGCGCCGATAGGAAAAAAAACGCTCTTTTTCGCGAAATGTGCAGAATCCGCCGCCCGAGACGGAACGAACGCCAATGGCCTCGAGCCTGCGCCGCGCCAGCCCGTAGAGATCCGCCTGCCAGCGCCCGCGCTCGTTCGGCACGAAACAAGTGTTCGCGGCGGCATCCTGGTCGACGAAGGCAGCCCGAACCTCGCCGCCGACCTCGAATGCGGGCTGCGAGATCGCGGGTCCCAGCCAGACCATCAGATCGCCCGCGTCATGGGCCATGCGGGCGACCGTTGCTTCAAGGACGCCGGCGGCGAGGCCGCGCCAGCCGGCGTGCGCAGCAGCGACTTCGCGACCATCGCTGGAGCAGATCAGCACGGGCAGGCAATCGGCTGTGCGCACGACACAGATATGGCGCGCGTCCGTAGTCAGGCTTGCATCGGCGTCGGGCCTGTCACCCGCCTGCGCCGCGTCGACGACAGCAGCGCCGTGCACCTGGTTGAGCCAGCAGGGTTCGCCAGGTATTCCCAGTGAGTCGAACTCCCTCGATCTGGGTGTCGTGCCGGCAATGACGTTGGGGGGCGCGGCCCAGTCCGCCCTGATCCATGCGCCGCTCATGGGGCCGCGATGTCCCTGCGCATGACGTCGACGAGTTCGAGAAAGTCTCCGGGAGGCGC
>CAMYOJ010000046.1 GCA_947259985.1 uncultured Woeseiaceae bacterium | reverse complement strand
GTTTTTCCGAACGCCGATCACGGCATGCTGACGTTTACTGAAAAGGACGGTGAGCGTGTCTACGAGGCTTATGCGCCGGGCTACTTCGAGTCGGAGGTCGATGCGCTGGCGAAGCTGGCTGGTATCGATTCTCCAAAAACAAAGGCCGCTCGTTGAGCGGCCTTCTGTAATTTGGAGCGGGTGATGAGGATTGAACTCACGACCCTCACGTTGGCAACGTGATGCTCTACCGCTGAGCTACACCCGCTATTTCGTACATTTTACGCCAGAATTGTCGCAGAGCAAGACCGCTCGGCGGGTGCTGCACGCACCGCAATTCGCACGAAGGGGCGAGATTTTAGCGGCTTGCCGGGCGCTGTCAAGGCGTATTTTGGCCGTATCGGCGATTAGTCCGCCCCGCTGGCCTCCTGGTCACTAATGATCGAGGGCCACGCGGCCTTCAGATAGATGAACATCGACCAGATCGTAAGCCCTGCCGCGACGACCAGCAGCGCGAAGCCGGCTGTATACATGTCGACGCCGAACATCGGCACCTTGTAAACCATGAACGCGATGCCGAACATCTGGAATGTGGTTTTGATCTTGCCTGCCATCCCGACCTTGACGTTGGCGCGCTCGCCGATGGTCGCCATCCATTCTCTGAGCGCCGATACCGTGATTTCGCGGCCGATAATGATCATCGCGATCACGTCCTCAAACCAGCCCGACTGGGCCTGCACGAGCATCACGAGCACGATGGCCACCATGAGTTTGTCGGCGACGGGATCCAGGAATTCACCAAATCGTGACGTCTGGTTGAATCTGCGCGCTACCCAGCCGTCAATGAAATCCGTGACCGCCGCAATGCCGAAAATGATTGCCGCGATCGGGCGCGCGTTGGGAATGGTGCTGTAAAAACAGATCACCACAGCAGGAATAGCCGCGATACGAAATAGCGTCAATAAGATGGCGAGATTGAGTTTCACAAATGGCTCTGTTTTTATTCGTTATCCAGATGCAGGTCATTGTATATCGTTTCGGCCAGGCTGCGGCCAATACCGCGTACCTGGGCCAGATCGTCCATGCCCGCGGCAACGACACCCTGCAGTCCGCCGAACTGCCGCAATAGCTCGCGGCGTTTTTTCGGGCCGAGTCCGGGAATCTGTTCCAGTCTCGAGGTTTTTCGTGATTTGGCGCGCCGATGGCGATGGCCCGTGATCGCGAATCGGTGCGCCTCGTCCCTGATCTGCTGAATCAGAAGCAAGGCGGGCGAGTCCGCCGGCAAAGATTCGGCCTTTTCGCTCCCAGGCCGAAACAGGCGTTCTGCGCCGGGGCGCCGCGCCCTTCCCTTGGCGACGGCTACGACAGTCAGCCAGTCGAGCTCCAGTTCGTCGAGCACTTTCATAGCTTCGGCCAATTGCCCCTTGCCGCCGTCGACGAACAGCACATCGGGCATCGGCACCTCACCTTTCTTCACGCGTTCGTAACGGCGCCGCAGTGCCTCGGCCATGGCACCGTAATCGTCGCCCGCGGCTTCCGGGCTCAGGTTGAAACGCCGATAATCGCTCTTCAGCGGCCCTGCTGTATTGAACACCACGCA
The DNA here is from genome assembly GCA_947259985.1 of uncultured Woeseiaceae bacterium. GTDB lineage: Bacteria > Pseudomonadota > Gammaproteobacteria > Steroidobacterales > Woeseiaceae > UBA1847. The sequence continues at coordinate 23,447 of CAMYOJ010000046.1, read as the reverse complement.
CGAAGCCACGGTCGCCTCTCCGGCCGTGTGGCTAACGTCGAAACACTCGAGCCTCTGCGGCACTTCGTCGAGCTTCAACGCCTCGCCGAGCGCAGCGAACTGCCGTTTGATCGTTGCATTGCTCGCTGCCTTTAGATTCAGGCCCTGCTCGGCGTTGGTTCTCGCCATCTGCAGCCAGCGGGCGCGGTCGCCACGCACCCGTGAGCGGATCTCGACCCGGTGCGAAGCTCGGCTGCTCAGTTCGGGCTGTAGCAGGTCAGCGTCCTCGATGTCGCACTCGATGATGATCTCGGGCGGCGCCTCACGGCCCAGGTAATACTGGGCGACAAAGGCGTTGAGAATTTTCTGCCTGTCGGTCTCCCCGGGCAGGCGCGGAAAGTGGTCGCGGCTACCGATGACCGAGCCATTACGGATGAACAGCACCGTCACACAATGCATCGCGCCGTTCGAAGCAAAGCCCAGGATATCGAGGTCCTTGCGGTCACTGCGCTTGACGAGTTGCTTCGCCTGCACCTCCTTGAGCTTCGAAATCTGGTCGCGAAAACGTGCCGCCTGCTCGTAGTGCTGCTCGGCGGACGCCTGTTCCATGCGCTTCACGAAGGTATTCACGACACTCTTGTTCTTGCCCCCGAGAAACTGGATTGCGGCATCGATGTCCGCGCGGTATTGCTCCGACGAGATCAGGCCCGTGCATGGCGCCGTGCAGCGCTTGATCTGGTACTGCAGGCAGGGCCGTGTTCTATTCGAGAAGAAACTATCCTCGCAGTTTCGGATCATGAACAGCTTTTGCAGCTCGTTGATGGTCTGCCGCACGGCCCGCGTGCTCGGGTAAGGCCCGAAGTAGCGCCCCTTGCCCTTGCGCGCGCCACGATGGAATTTCAGGCGCGGAAACTGGTGCTCCGTGGATGCATATATATAGGGGTAGCTCTTGTCGTCACGCAGCAGCACGTTGAAGCGTGGTTTGTGGCGCTTGATCAGGCTGTACTCGAGGATCAGCGCCTCGGCCTCGGTATTCGCGACCGTCACCTCGACGCGATCTACCTGCGCCATCATTGCCGCCGTCTTCGGCGCCTGCTGCGCGCGCGTGAAGTAGCTGGACACCCGCTTCTTCAGGTCGCGCGCCTTGCCGACGTAGATGACGCGATGCTTCGCATCCAGCATGCGGTAGACGCCCGGGCGATGCGTCAGGCTCTTGAGAAAGGTATCGACCTCGAATGGTGCTTGGTCGCTCACGACACTATTTATCCAGCAACGCCCGCGCCGTCGCAAATATGTCGTCGAACATGGCCTCGGTCAGCCGGCCCGTGTTCGTGTTGTAGCGGCTGCAGTGATAGGAGTCGAGGACCTGGAACTCGCCGAGGTCGTGCAGCGCCGCATGGCCGAACTTGTAATCAGCCTGGCGCAGCCCGCGCGCCTTGACGATCGCACGATGCGCGATACCGCCAAGCGCCATGACTACCGAGCGCTGCGGCACGCCTTCGAGCTCACGGGCCAGGAACGTATTGCAGGTGTTGATTTCGGCGCCGACGGGCTTGTTGTCGGGCGGCAGGCATTTGACCGCGTTCGTGATGCGACAGTCGATCAGTTCGAGTCCGTCGTCGGCGGCCGCCGAATGGTCACGGGATCCGAATCCGTACTTGTGCAGCATCTGGTACAGCAGGATGCCGGCGTGATCGCCCGTGAACGGGCGACCCGTGCGGTTCGCCCCGTGCATGCCGGGCGCGAGGCCCACGATAAGGAAACGTGCATCCGACGCGCCAAACGGCGCGACCGGGCGGCAGTGGTAGTCCGGGTACTTCTCCTGCACCTCGTCCAGGAACCCGGACAAGCGCGGGCAGGCGCGGCAACTTGAGTCGAAGATCGCGGTCAATCGCTCATGTGGCGGATCACCGCCCTGCCGAAGCCACGCGTGCCGACGAGTCTTGCGCCCGGGATGAGTTGTTCGAGCTGTTCCTGGACCTCTTTCTTGTCGTGTGTTTTCGCCTTGCGCTTGGGCGCACGAATGGCGGCGCGCAGACGCGCGAGGTCGAACGTCAGCTCACCGGCATGGATCGCGCCGGCCACGCCTTTGATGACCAGGTCCGCCGCTTCGCTCCAGCCCATGTAACGCAGCATCATCTCCGACGAGAGAATCAATGAGCCCGGATTCACGCGATTCTTGCCCGCAAAGCCCGGCGCCGTGCCGTGCGTCGCCTCGAATACACCAACGCCGTCGCCGATGTTGCCGCCCGGCGCGATGCCGATGCCGCCCACCTGCGCGGCCAGCGCGTCGGAGATGTAGTCACCATTGAGGTTCAGCGTCGCGATGATGTCGAAGTCCTCAGGCCGAAGCAGGATCTGCTGCAGGAAGTTATCCGCGATGACGTCCTTGATGATGATCTCGCGACCCGTCACCGGATTGTTGAATGCGAGCCAGGGGCCGCCATCTTTTTCGGTCGCCCCGAATTCGGCTTTCGCCACACCGTAACCCCAGTGGCAAAACGCGCCCTCCGTGTACTTCATGATGTTGCCCTTGTGGACGAGCGTCACGGAGCCCTGGTCGCGTTCGATACAGTACTGGATCGCTTTCCGCACGAGACGCTCCGAACCCTCGCGCGACACGGGCTTGATGCCAATACCCGAACTCGCCGGGAAGCGAATCTCGGTAACGCCGAGTTCCTTCTGCAGGAAGTGGATGAGCTTCTGCACTTCCTGGGAGCCTGTCGGGTACTCGATACCGGCATAGATATCCTCGGTGTTCTCGCGGAAGATCGTCATGTCGACGAGATCCGAGTCCTTCATCGGCGTTTCAACGCCCGGGAAGTAGCGGATCGGGCGCACGCAGGCATACAGGTCCATCACCTGCCGAATCGCGACGTTGAGCGAGCGAATACCCCCACCCGTCGGCGTCGCCAGCGGTCCCTTGATCGAAACCACGAACTTCTTGAGGGCGTGCAGCGTTTCGTCGGGCAGGTATTGCTCCTCGCCGTAGATCTCGGCGGCGCGCTGACCGGCATGCACGCGCATCCACCGCAGATGCCGATCATCGCCATAGGCGAGTTCTACCGCGGCCTCGGCGACGTTCAGCATGACCGGTGTGACGTCTGCGCCGATACCGTCGCCCACGATGTACGGGATAATCGGGTTATCGGGCACGACCAGTGAATTATCAGGATTGGCCTTGATGGCCGCGCCGTCGGCGGGTACCTCGATGTGTTCGTATTTCATGGAATTCTCGGCCGGATTCAGTGGGCGTGCATTGTACAGATCGAGCCAGATTGGGCAATGTAGGCCATCCATGCCATTGATTCTCTTCAACAAGCCGTACCATGTGCTGTGCCAGTTCCGGGACAACGACGGTCGCGCAACTCTTGCCGACTTTATTGACGTACCCGACGTCTACCCGGCCGGGCGCCTCGACTACGACAGCGAGGGCCTGCTGTTATTGACCGACGACGGTAAGCTGCAGGCGCGCATCACCCAGCCACGCTCGAAAACCGCCAAGACCTACTGGGTGCAGGTCGAGGGAGCGCCAACCGAGCAGCAGCTACAAAGACTTGTTCGCGGCGTGGAGCTCAAGGACGGCAAGGCGAAAGCCGTGTCGGCACGACGGATTGAAGAACCCGCCGGGCTCTGGGAGCGTGACCCGCCGATACGATACCGCGCCAGTATTCCGGACAGCTGGGTTGAAATAGTGCTTACCGAAGGGCGAAATCGCCAGGTGCGCCGCATGACGGCGGCCGTCGGCCTGCCGACGCTTCGGTTGATTCGAGCCTCGATCGGACCGTGGAGCCTCGAGGGCCTGCAGCCCGGCGAATCCCGAAAATTAAAGGGACAGTTTACTTAATTAACAATTAAGTAAACTGTCCCTTTAATTTGCCGACCTTAATTCCGCGGAATTAAGGTCACTGTCCCCTTTTAGCGCTTCAGGCCGGCGATGCGCATGGCCACTTCCATGGCCTGCTCGTAGTTGAGGCGCGGGTCCACGGTCGACTTGTAGGCCCTCGCCAGGTCCCCATCCGTCAGGCCGCGGGCACCGCCGGTGCATTCGGTGACGTTTTCGCCCGTGAGTTCCAGGTGCACGCCGCCCAGGTAGCTGCCCATCGATTCGTGCACTTTGAACGCCGACTCCAGCTCCGAAATGATCTTGTCGAAACGCCGGGTCTTGGTGCCATCCGCCGTGCTCTCGGTATTGCCGTGCATCGGGTCGCAGACCCAGAGCACTGGTGAGCCCGTCTCACGAACCGCCGAAATCAGGCCCGGCAGGTGTTCTTCTATCGCTTTGGCGCCAAAGCGATGAATCAGTGTTAAACGTCCGGGCTCATTGTTGGGATTCAGGACCCGCACGAGTTCCTGGACCCACTCACGCGTCATGCCCTGCCCGACCTTGACCCCGATCGGGTTGGCGATGCCCCGGAAGTACTCGATATGGGCGCCACCTATCTGCGCCGTGCGCATGCCAATCCACGGAAAATGCGTCGTCAGGTTGTACCAGCGCTCGCGGCGATCGAGAAACCGGGTCTGCGCCTGCTCGTAATGCAGGTGCAGCCCTTCGTGTGCCGCGTAGATCTCGGCCCGCTGCGTACGATGAAACTGGCGCCCCGACACGGTCTCGAGGAAATCGAGTGAATCCGATATCGACGAGACGATGGCGTGGTATTCGGAGGCCGCGGACGAATGCCCTACCCAGCCGAGATCCCAGTATTCCGGGTGGTGAAGGTCCGAAAACCCGCCGTCGATCAGCGAGCGCACGAAGTTGAGCGTCAACGCTGCACGCTCATAACCGCGCAGGATCATCTGCGGATCGGGAATCCGGTCGTCGGGCGTAAACCCGCTGCGGTTGACGAGGTCGCCACGAAAACTCGGCAGGGTCTTGCCATCGCGCGTCTCGGTATCGGCCGAACGCGGCTTCGCATACTGACCCGCCATGCGGCCAACCCGGATTACGGGCTTCTTGAGCCCGTAAATCATGACAAGGCTCATCTGCAGCAGGATCTTGAGCTTGTCGACGATGTTCTCGGACGTGCACTCGTCGAAGGTCTCGGCGCAGTCGCCACCCTGCAGGATGAACGCCTCACCGCGCTGCGCCTGGGCAACGTACTCCTTCAGCGCGTCGACCTCCCAGGAGTTGGTAATCGGCGGCAAGCGGCTCAGATCCGCAATGACGCGGTCCAGCGCTGCTTTGTCCGGGTAAGACGCCTGCTGCGACGCCTCGAAGCTCTGCCAGCTGGCGGGATGCCACTCGGTTTTCGGTATGGATCTGCTCAGATTTCGCGGACTATGCCACGACGCATCGCCATGCACAAAAGTTTCTTTCGTAATCAGCAGTTTAGCCGGGGGTGGTCAGGCCCTCATTACATTGGCACAATGCGCGCCATCCCCACGTCACGCACAGTGAATATCATGCAATCGATACTCGACCAGCTCGGTCTCAAGCCCGTCAATGACGGCACCTGGCTCGGCGCCGAATCCGTCGCCGATGAATCCGCCCATCTCATCGAATCCTTCAACCCGTCGACCGACGAGCTCATCGCAAGCGTTCGCGCCACGACCATGGAGCAGTATGAAGACGTTATCGCCAAGGCACAGGAATCGTTCCGTGTGTGGCGCACCGTGCCCGCCCCGGTTCGTGGTGAGGCCGTTCGCAATATTGCCAATGCACTGCGCAAGCACAAGGACGCGCTTGGCAGCCTCGTGGCCTTGGAGAACGGCAAGATCAAGGCTGAGGGCGACGGCGAAGTTCAGGAGATGATCGACATCGCCGACTTCGCGGTTGGCCAGTCACGCATGTTGTACGGCCGCACGATGCATTCGGAACGCCCGCAGCATCGCATGTACGAGCAATGGCACCCGCTCGGTCTCGTCGGCACGATTTCGGCATTCAATTTCCCGGTGGCCGTCTATGCCTGGAACGCCTGCATCGCCGCGATCTGCGGCAACGTCAACATCTGGAAGCCGTCACATAGCACGGCCCTGTGTGGCGTCGCCGTACATAAAATCATCAACGAGGCGCTCGAAGGAATGGACCTGCCGCCCGTGTTCTTCCTGATCAACGGTAGCCCGGGTTCCCATGAACTCGCGGAGACATTCGTCGACGACAAGCGCGTCAACCTCGTTTCATTCACGGGCTCCACGTGGGTCGGCCGCGGCGTTGGCGAGCGGCTTGCGAATCGCCTGGGCAAGTGCCTGCTCGAGCTCGGTGGCAACAACGCGATCATCGTGGATGAATACGCCAATCTCGACCTGGCCATTCCGTCGATCGTCTTCGGTGCGGTCGGTACAGCCGGGCAACGTTGTACGTCCACACGTCGCGTTATCGCGCATCGCTCGCGCTTCGACGAGGTCAAGGACGCGCTGGTCAAGGCTTATGGCCAGGTCCGGATCGGCGATCCGCTCGATCCCGACACGCTGATGGGCCCGCTGATCAACGACGCGGCCGTCAGGACGGTGGAAGCCGCCTGCGAATCCGTCCGCGAAGCCGGTGGCGAAATCCTCTGCGGCGGTGAGCGCATCGACGGACCGGGCAATTTCATCACGCCCGCGATTGCCGTCGTCGAGAACGACTGGGAGATCGTGCAACACGAGACCTTCGGCCCGATCCTGTACCTGATCCCGTTCGACACGATTGATGAAGCGATCGCGCTGCAGAACGGCGTGGTGCAGGGCCTGTCGTCCTCGATCTTCACGGATAACGTGCAGAACGCCGAGTACTTCCTGTCACACGCCGGCTCGGACTGCGGCATCGCCAACGTCAATATCGGCACGTCGGGCGCCGAGATCGGTGGCGCCTTCGGCGGCGAGAAGGAGACCGGCGGCGGTCGCGAGGCCGGCAGCGACTCCTGGAAGGCTTACATGCGCCGGCAGACGAATACGATCAACTGGGGCAAGGACCTGCCGCTGGCCCAGGGCATCAATTTCGATCTATAAGCTCGAAGCGATTCTCGGCGCGGTTCTTGCGGACCGCGCCCGCCTCGAACACCTGCCCGCTCATCGCGATATAGACGCCAGGGGGCGCGACCTGGGCGGCCGCCACCGCCATGCCGACATTGAACACGGCATCCGTCTGCCGAAACCGCGCCGGCGTCAATGCGCCCGTCAGGACGATCGTCCTGCCCTCGAGATCCTTCAGTAGTTCGGCGGTTTCCGCCATCGTGTCGGTGCCGTGCGTGATGACGTAGCGCATTGCGTCGTCCTTTTCGATGAATTCATGCAATCTGCGACGGTCTTCGTCGGTCACCTCGAGGCTGTCCTTGTGCATCAGCGCCACGACCTCGAAATCGAAGTCGGCCAGCCCCTCGGCGAGAATGTGCTGCACCTGCGACTCCCCGACCTCGAACTGGCTAAGGTCGTCGAAGTAGATCTTATCGATCGTGCCGCCCGTCGTGATGAATTTTATGAACATGCTGGCGGCTAGCATGCCAGCACGAGATACAAATCAAAACACTTTTCCGCCACCGGAGAGCGTGCCGGGCTGGTATTATTGATTCATGAGAACCATGGATCGATTCTGGCGCAGGGTAACGGCACTCGGCACGCTAATCGTGTCGATCAGTCTCCCTGCAATCTCGGCGCACGCCGCCAACATCGTTGAACTCGAGGTCGAGGGCGGCATCGGTGTCGCAACCGCCGATTACGTTATCAGCGGTATCGAGTACGCCGAAGAGACAGGCGCAGACCTGATCATCATCAACATCGATACGCCCGGCGGGCTCGTCAAGCCAATGCGCGACATCGTCCAGGCCATACTCGGTTCGTCGATACCCGTGGCGACCTACGTCACGCCCGCCGGTGCGCGTGCGGACAGCGCCGGGACCTACATATTGCTCGCCAGCCATATTGCGGCCATGACCCCGACCACGGTTATTGGCGCCGCAACGCCCGTTTCGATCGGCGGCGGGGACGCGACGCCGCCACCCACAGATGACGCCGAAGAAGAACCCGAGGAACCGGCTGCGCCCAACGGTACGGCCATGGAGCGCAAGATCCTCAACGACTCGGTCTCGTACATTCGCGGGCTCGCCGAGCGCCACGGCCGCAATGCCGACTGGGCGGAGAAAGCCGTTACCGAGGCGGCAACCCTGACCGCCACTGAAGCCCTCGAGCAGAACGTCATCGAATTCATCGCCGAGGACCGCACGCGACTGCTCGAGCAACTCGACGGTCACGAGGTCGAGGTATTCGGTGAGACCGTCGCACTGGCTACTGCCAACGCCACGATCGACGTTTACGAGCCCAATTGGCGCATCAAGCTGCTCGGCGTAATTTCGAACCCGGAGATCGTGCTGCTGCTGGGACTCATCGGCATCTACGGCCTCATGTACGAAGGCTACAATCCCGGCGCAATCGTGCCCGGCGTCGTCGGCGCGATTTGCCTGCTGCTGGCCGCCTACGCGCTGCAGGTATTGCCCGTCAATTACGCGGGCCTGGCACTGATATTCATGGGTATCGCATTGATGATTGCCGAGGCCTATGCGCCGAGTTTCGGCGCGCTGGGTATCGGCGGCATTGCTGCGTTCATTTTTGGCACTATTATGATGTTCGATACGGGCGTGCCCGGCTTTGGTATCTCTCTCGTGTTCGTCACAGGCCTGGCACTGACTTTCGCCGTGCTGATCATCTGGCTGGTCAGCTTCATCCTGAAACTTCGCCGCCGCGGTGCCGTCACAGGCAATGAGTCGATCATCGGCACCATCGGCACGGCGATGGACGATTTCTCGGGCGAAGGCAAGGTCTGGCTCGAGGGCGAAGCCTGGCATGCGCAATCGGCCGTGCCGATCAGCAAGGACCAGGAAGTCGTCGTTTTATCCGTAGACGGTGTCGTGATCGACGTCGAGCCCGCGGCCGAACAGTCGGCCGGCGGTGCCCAGCTACAAACCTGAGACAGAGGAGTCTCTGATGGAATTTGCAACCCTAGGCATCATCATCGCAGCGGTCATCGTACTGCTGTCCAACATGATCAAGATTCTCAAAGAGTACGAGCGTGGTGTCGTGTTCTTCCTCGGTCGCTTCCAGAGAGTCAAAGGTCCCGGGCTCATCATCCTGATCCCTTTCCTGCAGAAAATGACCAAGGTCGACCTGCGCGTCATCGTGCTCGACGTACCGACGCAGGACGTCATCTCCAGGGACAACGTATCCGTGAAGGTGAACGCGGTCATCTACTTCCGCATCATCGATCCCGAGAAGGCCATCATCCGCGTCGCCAACGTGTTCGAGGCTACGAGCCAGCTGTCGCAGACTACCTTGCGCTCCGTCCTCGGCCAGCACGAACTGGACGACATGCTCGCGGAGCGCGACAAACTCAATGAGGATATTCAGAACATCCTCGATGCGCGCACCGACAACTGGGGCATCAAGGTGGCCAACGTCGAGATCAAACACGTCGATCTCGACGAGAGCATGATCCGCGCGATCGCGCAGCAGGCCGAGGCCGAGCGTGCACGCCGCGCCAAGATCATCAACGCCGAGGCCGAGAAACAGGCCGCCACGATGCTTGCCGAAGCCGCCAACACACTCGGGCAGGAGGCGCAGGCACTGCAGCTTCGTTATCTGCAGACACTCAAGGAAATTTCGAACGAAAGAAGCAATACGATCGTATTCCCGCTGCCACTCGAATTCGTGGAACCGTTGGCGAAAATTGCGAAGAAAGTGAGCGAACGGGCCTGAAACTAGTCGGCCGATCGCGGAATGGAGACCAGTTCACCCTGGGCCTCCATCGCCCTGACACTGGCCAGTTGCTCGGCCATTTGTGACTGGATGCCGGCTACGATGGCCTGGTAGCGCGGATCGTCGTGCAGTATCGCGAGGTTGTCGTTCAATTCCGTCCTGACCCACCAGCCGATACGCCATCCCGCCTCGACCGCCGTGGCAAAAGCGTCCAGTGCTCGCTCCTTGTCGCCCATTAGCGCGTAGATCTCGGCATCGCTGATACCGAAACCGTCGTAGCCCAACCGTGGCCTGTACTCAATGAGTACAAGGGCTTTATTCAGCAGCGTGTCGGCAAGCTCGCGTTTGCCGGTCTTTGCCAGGATGTTCGCGATCTCAATGGCCCAGCCCCAATTAGTGGCGTTGACGTCAGGGTCCTCTCGATCGAAAAACTCGGGCCTCACGGCACGGTAACGCTCGAGAGCGACAGTGCCGCGGCCCGCCGCGGCGTCCGCATTGCGCAGCAAGCGCAGGGCCAGCCAGTTGTCGGGTGATACTTCGAGGAGTTCCTCTGCCAGGTCGACTATTTCCTCCGATTCCATCGTGTACAGGGCCAGGTAGACCTCCGACCACTGCGAGTCATACTGCGAAGGCGCAAGCCGCTTGACCTCTCTCATCCAGTACTCGCCGGCTATCGTGTCGCCAAGATCGAGGTAGATCATGCCCAGCCAGCGCGCATGGTCGGGATTTCCCGGATCCAGCTCGTTCGCCTTGTGCAACCAGCGGACGCCCTCGTCGAGCTGTGCGAATACCTCCCAGTACAGGTCCGCCATGATTGTGTAAGCACGCGGAAAGTCCGGGTCTATCTCGATGATCCGCTTGCAGCCGGCAAGCGCGTCCTCGAAACGGCCCAGCTCGTGATAATCCTCGATCACTGTCATGTTGATGGGTGTCGACAACGGGTCGAGCTCCAGCGCCGTCTGGTGATATTCGAGTGCCGCTTCCTTGTTGCTGAAACCCCATCGCATCAGCAGCCCATAGCCGACGTAGGCGGGCGCGTAACTGGGGTTCAACCCCAGCGCTTTCTTGAAAGACTGCTCGGCAGCATCGAAATCACCCTGTAATATCCGCAGCCTGCCCAGGCTCGCGTGTGCCTCGCCGAGTTGATCGTCCAGTTGCAGGGCACGCTCGACGGCTGGTGCAGCTTTCACGAGTACCTCCTCTTCACTCAACGCGCCGTAGCGGCCGAGCAGGACATACGCATCCGCCAGACCGACATGGGCCAGTCCGTAATCACCGTCGATACTGATCGCTTCGACAAAGTGCTCTACCGCTTCCTGTATCGCGGCACTCGTCCGACGAGCCATCTTCTGACGGCCCAGCAAGTACGCGTCATATGCGGCCAGGTCGTCGGTGGGATGCCGATTGAGGCGCGCTTGTTCGGTTCCCAGCAACGTCACTTTCAACGCATCGACAACCTCTGTCGCGATCTCGTCCTGGATGGCGAAGATATCGTCAAATTCACGATCAAAGGTCTTCGACCAGATGTGGAACCCGTCACTCGCATTGATGAGCTGAGCCGTGACGCGGATGTTATTACCCGCCTGTCTCACGCTGCCTTCCAGCACCGATCGCACGCCGAGCTTGGAAGCGATGTCCGCGACCGCGATGTTCTTATTCTTGAAATGAAAGGATGACGTTCGCGCCGCGACATGCAGTTCTGAAACCTGCGCCAGGCGGTGCAACAATTCCTCGGATATCCCGTCGCTGAAATACTCCTGCGCCGCTTCACCGCTCATATTGACGAACGGCAGTACGGCGATTGATTTTTCCGGCGGCTCGCCAATCCACCATTTGTCGATGGAAAACATGATGACGGCGGCGCACAACAGCGAGATAACCAGGAAATCGAGCCGTCGACCGGTCACGTGCGTTATCGAATGGGCGCGATCGACTTCTTGCTCGAGACTGATTCCCTCCGGCGTAATCTCGTAGAACCAGGAAAATATCAGCGCGATCGGGAATCCGAGGGCCAGCAACCCGAGGATGGATGGCCCGACCCAGTCCGGCAGATTAGCGAGGCCGATAACCACCTCTGCCACCTGCATGATCAACCAGGAAGCCACCACGTACAGCACCGCCATTCGGAACACGTTGCGGCGCTTGAGCTCTGACAAAAACCCCATGGGACAGGGTTACGCCGGTACCCCGGAATGAACAATCCGTATCGACCGCATGAACCGGATGGGCCCGACTAACCAATCGGACTAACAGCTGATGCGCTTTATCTCGACGTCGCGATGGGCGGTATAGAGACCATGAACTCGGCGCCGCCCAGGTCTTCGGATCGCCTGATCTTCAATCGCCCGCCATACGAGCGGGCGATGTCTTTCACGACAGCCAGCCCGATACCGTGGCCGGGCGTCGCTTCGTCCAGGCGCATGCCGCGCTCGAGCAGGGCATCGGCGGCATCCTGAGGGATGCCAGGCCCGTCGTCGGATACGGTCAGCACCAAGCCGCTCGCTATGGCCCGCGCGCCGACCGATGGCACGATCGAGATTCGCACCCTGCGCTCGCACCACTTGCAGGCATTGTCGAGCAGGTTGCCGGCGAGCTCGAGAAAATCACCCGTGTCACCACGGAACTGCATGCCTTTCTCGACACGAACGTCGAAGTCCGGGTGTTTGTCGTGATACACCTTGCGCAGGCCGTCGACGAGGCGCTTGACCTCTTTCTCGACCGCTACGGATTGAAGTACGAGATTGTCGGCGACCGACGCGGCCGGTTTCCTGAGCTGGTAGCGCACAATCTCGTCCATGCGATCGATCTGCTCGTTGAAACGATCGCCGAATTCCTGCGTTTGCCGGTCGTTGAGCAGCGCGCGCATCGCGGCGAGCGGCGTCTTCAGGCTGTGCGCGAGATTGTCGAGCGTGTAGCGATAGCGATCCGAACGGGCCCGCTCGCTGTCGATCAGCAGGTTCATGTTGCGCGCCACGCCCGTGAGTTCGGTCGGAAAATCCCCCGACAGGGAGACACGATTGCCCTCCTCGATCTCGGTAATCTCGGTTTCGATCAGGCGCAGCGGCTTCAGCAGGCCACGTAACAGCATCGAAAAGGCCAGCAGCATCGTCAATGCAACCGCGGCGAACCAGCCGAACAGCTGGCGCCTGAAGCCCGAGACCTGCGCGTTGAACGAGTCGAGACTCTCCGCCACCTTGAACACGTAAGGTTTCGTCTCACCATCGTCGAGTTCCCATTCGACCGCCAGGCTCAGCGTCAGCAATGGAGTTTCGTCTTCGAGTGATTCGCGCGCGAACAGGTGGTTGCCGAGTTCCGGTACGACGCCACCGGGCACCTCGAGCCCGAGCGCCGAGCGCGAGCGCCACAGCACGCCCCCATCGACATCGCGCAATTCGGCATAAAGACCCGAGCCGATGCGTTCGAAGCGCGGTTCGCGAAGGCGGTCCGGCATGACCAGGTCGCCCTTGTCGTCGGGCTCTGCGGCCGCAAGGAGGGCTACGAGGTGACCGTCGAGAATATCGCGACGCGCCTGCTCGCCCGCCTCGGTAAAGGCCGTGTCGAGTACTGCGATGGTCGCGCCGAAAAACAGCAGCAGCAACACACTGACGGAGACCAGCAGTCGGCTGCTAAGCGAGCGCATGGGGTCTAGCCTGACTGATTACGCTCCAGCGCGAAGCGATAACCGCGCCCCCGTAGCGTTTCGATAGGCTTGATGGAGTTGTCGGGGTCCATTTTCTTGCGCAAACGGCCGATGAACACCTCGATGACGTTGCTGTCACGCTCGAAGTCCTGGTCGTATAGCCGGTCGGTCAGCTCGGCCTTGGAAATCACCTGGCCCGCGCGCACCATCAGGTATTCGATGATCTTGTACTCGAAACTCGTGAGGTCGATCGTCTCGTCGTTGACCTTGAGTTCCTGTCGCGACATATCGAGCATCACGGGGCCCGCCGTGAGTTCGGACGAGGCCCAGCCGCCGCTGCGACGCAATAGCGCGTTGACGCGAGCGCTGACTTCCTCGAAATGGAAGGGTTTGACGACGTAGTCGTCGGCGCCGGCGCTCAGGCCATCGACCTTGTCCTCCCAGCGATCGCGCGCCGTCAGGATCAGGATCGGGTAGGTCTTGCCCTGTTTGCGCACCTCGCGAATGATGTCGAGGCCCGACAATTCAGGCAGTCCCAGGTCGATGATCGCGAGATCGATCGGATATTCTTCAGCGAAATACAGGCCTTCCTTGCCATCCGCCGCCTGCTCGACGGCGAATCCGGACTCGCCCAGTTTGCGTGTCAGTGACTCGCGCAGGGTTGCATCATCTTCAATTACCAGCAATCGCATGTCGGCACCTTAGCGGCGGCATCCGTTGACTTTATGCGTCCTGACCTTGCCGTCCGGGGTCAGGACCTTGATGTGATGCACTTCGCGTCCGCCCTGTACCTTGGTGTCCGCGCTGACGACGCGGCCACCGGTGCGGCGGCGTACCTGCTCGATAGCCTGCGACAGCGTCGTGCAATTGCCCTGCGCCACGCGAAAGTCCGGCTCGCCCTGGTACTGCACGTGCTGCTCCTTGAGGGCCCGTTCGAGGTCGAACGCCTCCGAGCGCAGTGGCAACAGCGCCAGCGCGGTGAGCAATACCAATGTCAGGGTCATACGCATTCGCCAAGTTTGGTACGACCGCAGGCTGATTGCAATGAAGCGCGTCACATCAGTACCCAGGCTTAACCGGCCGGCCGGATGTCGACCCGTACGCGTATTCTGCGACCCGGATCATGAGGCATCTCGGTCATGTATTTCTGGCCGTTGTAGCGGTAGGTCACGCGGTAACCATCAATGCGTTCCTCGCGATGCGACTGGAACGTCGTTTCGCAACGGCGGACCGGCCGGCTCACGGTTTCAACGCCGTAACGCTGCCGCGCCTTCTCGCTGCCAATGGCGGCGCCGAGAATCGTGCCAACGGCGGTTGCGGCGTCTTTACCGCTGCCGTCGCCGAACTGATGGCCAACAGCGCCGCCGATGATAGCGCCTACGAGCGCGCCACCACGGGCATGCCGTGCCCCGTGATCGATCGTGTAGTACTGCGTTTCCTCCCAGCACTCACGAACGGGCTTCTTGACCGTCACGTAGTCGATTATCGGTTGTGACGAAATGACCTTCGCATAGTCATACACAGCGCCGCCGTTACGGGCGACACGATAGTCGTGATCGGCATAGGCCGACACGGAAGCAGCAAGCAGCAATGCTGCGGTGATCCTTGCTGTGATTCGTGCGTTCATAGTCCTGCTCCTTGTCCAGATCGGCCGGTATTTGCCAGCCTGTGGACAAGGTTACGGGTGCAGCAATGAACTGTGGCTGAACGTCATTCAGCCCACGTTTTTCTTCGCCCGACGCCAATGGCGCTCCATTATGTCTAGTGACAAGTGATTGATTTCTTTGCCACTTTCAGTGATTTCGCGCTCCATGTCCCGAAACCGCCGCTCGAACTTGGTGTTGGCCCCGCTGAGCGCTTTTTCCGGGTCGATATCGAGGTGGCGAGCCAGGTTGACGACGGCGAACAGCAAATCGCCGAATTCTTCCTCGATATTGCCGGAATCCCGGGTACCGACGGCTTCCTCGAGTTCGTCGAGTTCCTCGTGGATTTTAATACGCACACCGTGCCGGTCGGGCCAGTCGAAGCCAACGCGCGAGGCCCTTTTGCCCAGTTTCTGCGCCCGTTTCAGTGCCGGCAGTGCCCGGGCAACGCCCGCCAGCGCACTTGCATCGTCGCCATCACTGCGTTCCAGCTCCTTGATCGCTTCCCAGCTGCCGTCCACCTTGCCCGCGGCGCGCTGCTTCTCATCGCCAAATACATGAGGGTGGCGGCGTATCATTTTCTCGGCAATCACACCCGCTACATCGTCGAAATCAAACTCGCCGGCCTCCTCGGCCATGCGCGCGTGAAACACTACCTGGAACAACAGGTCACCGAGTTCGTCACGCAGATGCCCGATATCGTCGCGCGCGATCGCGTCGGCGACTTCGTAGGCTTCCTCGATCGTGTAAGGGGCAATCGTCGAAAAGTCCTGCTGCACGTCCCAGGGACAGCCCGTCTCCGGGTCCCGCAATTGGCGCATTACTTCAAGTAATTTCTCTATATTATTCATTAACTATTGTTTTAAAAGTCTTTTTCTTAGGGCATGTAGCATCATCGCGGTTGCTCCCCAGATTCGTTTACCCTCGTAATGGACCTCCATCATGGTCACTATCCGGCCCTCCAACTCGCGCTCGACGGGCCGATCGTTGCGTGCGTCGAGCAGGAACTCGAGCGGCACTTCGAACGCGTACTCGACCTCCGTGGTATCGATTGACAACTGTGCCGGCCCCTCGACGAGCCCGATGACCGGGGTCACGGCATAACCTGTAATCGTGGGCATCGACTCGAGGTATCCAATCACGGCAACGGCGTGCGGATCGATGCCAACCTCCTCGTGCGTTTCACGCAACGCCGTGACGCGCACATCCTCGTCGTGTTCCTCCATGCGACCGCCCGGAAAGGACACTTGCCCCGGATGGTGCTTCAAATCGGCGGCACGCTGGGTGAGCAATACCGAGAGTTCGGTTCGGGTCTCGATGACGGGAATCAACACCCCTGCGGGCTTGAGGCCGCGCCTTAGTCGCTCCTGCATGCTGGCGGGCCAGCGCTCGCTGCCGGGCGGCATCGTAACCTCGAGCGGGTCACGGGGCAGTCGCGTGGACGCAAGACGCTCGCGCAGGAATGCCGGCGTCAACCTTGTACTGCGGCCCTTAATACTTGATACCACCCTCGGTCAATTCAGCCGGATCCAGCAGCCGGTCCAGTTCTTCCCGGGTCAGGTCGGTCAACTCGAGTGCGACTTCCTTGACCGCGCGTCCTTCGGCGTAGGCCTTCTTCGCGATAGCGGCACCGAGTTCGTAGCCGATAATCGGGTTTAGCGCCGTAACGAGAATCGGGTTGCGCTCGAGTGCGGCCTCGACGTTTTTCTCGTTTACCACGAAACCTTTGATGGCGTTATCCGCGAGACTCGTCACCGCAGCAGCCAGGATTTCGACGCTCTGCAACAGGTTGTAGGCCACAACCGGCAGCATGACGTTGAGCTGGAAGTTACCCGACTGCCCTGCCATGGCGATCGTCGCGTCATTTCCGATCACCTGGGCACAAACCATGGCCACGGCCTCGGGAATGACCGGGTTCACTTTGCCCGGCATGATGCTCGAGCCTGGCTGCAGCGCCGGCAATGCGATTTCACCGATACCCGCGAGCGGCCCCGAATTCATCCAGCGCAGGTCGTTCGCCATCTTGGTGAGACTGACGGCCAGCACACGCAGCTGCCCCGAGGTTTCCACTGCCGCATCCTGGGAACTCAGGGATTCGAACGGATTGGCCGCGGCTGTGAATTCAACACCCGTTTGCTCGCCCAGCAATACGGCAACCTTGTTGCCAAACCTGGGATGCGCGTTTATGCCCGTGCCTACGGCGGTTCCGCCCTGCCCGAGCTCTGCCAGGCGCTTCATCGTGTCGCCCACACGCTCGAGCGAATGATCGATTTGCGAGCGCCAGCCGTCGAGTTCCTGTCGGAACGTTACGGGCATCGCGTCCATGAGGTGGGTTCGGCCAGTCTTCACTACATGGCCGACCTCTTCCGCCTTTTCCTCGAGGGTCTGCGACAAATGCCGCAACGCTGGCAGCAGCTGGTGCTGTATGGCGAGCGAGGTGCTGACATGCACACCCGTTGGAATAACATCGTTACTGCTCTGACTCATGTTGACGTGATCGTTCGGATGGATCTCCCTGCCCGTGGCCTCGGACGCGACGTGTGCTATGACCTCGTTCGCGTTCATGTTCGAGCTGGTGCCCGAGCCTGTCTGAAACACGTCGATCGGAAAGTGCTCGTCGTATTCGCCTTGTGCAACGGCCATTGCCGCCTTCTGGATGGCTATGGCGAGTTCGCTTTTCAAGAGACCCAGCTCGGCATTGGCGCCCGCCGCCGCCCATTTGATGAGTCCCAGCGCCTCGATGAACCGGCGCGGCATTCGCAGGCCCGAAATCCGGAAGTTGTTGACGGCGCGCTGCGTCTGCGCGCCCCAGAGCGCGTCGACGGGAACGTCGAGTTCCCCCATGCTGTCATGCTCAACGCGAAAGTCCTTATCCTTCATTAACGGCTCCAGATTACGCCGGCGCCAGACGCGCCGCGGCCTCGAAAACGTGTATGATTCGCGCTTTGTGAGCGCTTGTCTACTCTGGTTCTTCGAACATGAAAGTCTCTACGCTGAGAGCCCTCTCCCCGGCCGATGGCCGCTATTCCGACAAGGTCGCCGGGTTGCGCGATATCTTCAGCGAATTCGGCCTGATCCGATTCCGCGTGCTCGTGGAGGTACGCTGGTTGCAGTGCCTTGCCGACGAACCCGGCATTACCGAGATCGGCCCCCTGTCGTCGGTCATGAAGGACGTGCTCAACGACATTGTCGACGAATTCGGGCTGGATGACGCCGAGCGCGTCAAGACCATCGAGGCCACGACCAACCACGACGTCAAGGCCGTCGAATACTTCATTCGCGAGAAGCTCGGGGATGGACCCGAGACAGATTCGCTCAAGGATTTCCTGCACTTCAGCTGCACTTCCGAGGACATCAACAACCTGTCGTACGCCCTGATGCTCAGAGCCGCGCGAAGTGAAGTGCTGTTGCCGCAGATGCGCGAGCTCAGAAACCGGCTAAAGACGATGGCGCACAAATACGCCGCTGTGGCGATGCTGTCGCGCACTCATGGACAAACTGCCAGCCCGACAACCCTCGGCAAGGAACTGGCCAATGTCGTCGCCCGCTTGCAGCGCGCCGAAAAGCAGCTCGCGGCCGTTGAGATCCTCGGCAAGTTCAACGGCGCGGTAGGCAACTACAACGCTCACGCGGTCACTTATCCCGACGCCGACTGGCCCGCGATAAGCCACCGGTTTGTTGAGTCCCTGGGCGTGCTCCCTAACCCCTACACGACACAAATCGAACCGCATGACTGGACGGCGGAATACTCACACGCATTGCTGCGGTACAACACGATCCTCATCGACTTCGCTCGCGACGTCTGGGGCTACATCTCGCTCGGCTACTTCAGGCAGAAGGTCGCGAAGAATGAAGTGGGTTCGTCGACGATGCCGCACAAGGTCAACCCCATCGATTTCGAAAATGCCGAGGGTAACCTGGGCGTGGCCAACGCGATGCTGAGCCACTTTGCAGAGAAGCTGCCGATTTCACGCTGGCAACGTGACCTCACGGATTCGACCGTGCAACGAAATTTCGGTGTCGCGACAGGCTATCTCGTGATCGCATTGCAGTCGCTGCAGAAGGGCGTCGATAAGTTGCAGGTCAACGAGGAAGCGATTCGCAGCGACGTGGCCGACGCCTGGGAAGTACTCGCCGAGGCTGTACAGACCGTCATGCGTCGCTACGGGATCCCTGAGCCGTACGAGAAGCTCAAGGCGTTGACGCGCGGCCAGGCCGTCACAAAAGACATCCTGCGAGCGTTCATCAAGACGCTCGAGATCCCGGACGACGAAAAATCGCGTCTGCTGGAGCTGACGCCGGAGACCTACACAGGCCTGGCCGCACAGCAGGCAAAAGATATCTGAGCCTGGCGCCATTGCTCAAGCTGCCCGGAAACCTGAGCGCCGAGAAGTTCCTGGCGTATCACTGGCAAAAGAAACCGCTTTACATGCCGCGGGCCCTGGATAATGTCCGTCCGTCGGTAACGCGCAACGAACTCGCCTGGCTCGCAACGCTCGAGGACGTCGAGTCGCGAATCGTGTTCACCGACCGCCGCGGCGATCGTAAGCAATACCGCGTCGAGACGGGGCCCTTTGACGACGAATACCTGGGCGCACTTCCGCTACGAGACTGGACGCTGCTGGTCCACGACATCGAGAAACACCTGCCCGCGCTGCGCAAGCTGTTTGACCACGTTCCGTTCATACCCGACTGGCGCATCGATGACCTCATGGTGAGTTTCGCCGCACCGGGCGGCGGCGTCGGTCCGCATCGCGACAACTACGACGTGTTCCTGTGCCAGGGAATCGGTATTCGTGAATGGACCTATACCTCGGCACCAATTGCGGCAGATGAGGCCGCGAGCAGCGATCTCCTGCTCGTCGAGGAATTCTCCGGAGAGCAAAAAATCTGTGTCGAAGGAGACGTCCTGTACCTGCCGCCGGGTATCGCGCACTGGGGAACAGCACAGCGTGCCTGCATGACGTACTCAATCGGCATGCGCGCACCGCAGTACTACGGCGACCCCGACCTCGAGCTGTCGGAAGTCATTCCCGGCTATATCTCGAAGGCGGCCCTCGATCGCGCCGGTGAACAGACGACCGAACTGGGTCGTACCGTAACTGAAGTAAAGGAGTGGCTGCGGCCCGAACCGCCCGACGAGGGCGCCGTCAAACAGTTACTCGAGAAACCGTCACAAAAGCTCGAATTGCACGGCATGGCACGAGTCGCCTATGACGACGACCACGTCTATGTGAATGGCAAGCATCGCAAGGTGACCGAAAAAGAGCGCGCCGCGGTTGCCGAGCTTTGCGCCCGGCGAAGCCTGGACAGTACGAGACTCGTCGCTCTCAGCCCCGACCTGGTCTCCTGGCTGGCCTCGAAAGGCGCATTTGAGATACCTGAGATCACCTGACCATATGTGAAATATGAGGACGCGGGATTATTTTCGCAACAACCCTGAAACGCTTGATTGGCGAGGGATGGGAATGACTCGCAACTGGGAATCAAAAGCCAAAACGTGACGCAGTTGGCAAGCCACGAGCCACCCGAACGGTAATATGGTTCGCCTATGGAACAGGCAAAGCAAAGTAGCAAGCGCTGGGTTATCTCCACTCGCGAGGAGATGCAGCAGGCGGCGATCGAAGTAGTCAGTGAGGCCACCCGAAAGGTATCGATCTTCACCCATGACCTCGAGCCCGGCATCTACGACAATCCCGAGTTCCTCGAGATCATCAAGCGTCTCGTTCTTTCACAGACGTACGCGAGAATTCGCGTGCTAATTGCCGACCCAATGCGCGCCATCAAGAACGGGAATAACTTCGTGCATCTCGGGCGTCGCCTGAATACCTATATTGAATTCCGGCATGTGCGCGAGGACCTGCGGACGCATGCCGAAGCATTCTGCATCGCGGACGAAACTGCACTCGTGTATCGTCTGCAGGCAAGTCGTTGGGAAGGCATCGCCGACACGCACGAGCCGGCAGTCGCCAAGCTCTACGGCAAGATGTTCGACGAAATCTGGCTCGCCAGCGAAGTAGAAATAGAATTCCGCCAACTCGGCATATAGAAAAGCAACGATGCATCCAACCGATTTGACAGTTGCGGCTGTTGTCGAGCACGAGGGACGTTTCCTGCTCGTCGAAGAACATGCATCGGGCCGGCGCGTACTGAGCCAGCCCGGCGGACACATCGAAGCGGGCGAATCGCCCGAAGAGGCCGTCATTCGCGAAGCGCTCGAAGAGACGGGCTGCGACATCGCCTGCGCAGATCTTGTCGGTGTCTATCTCTGGATCCATCCCCAGACACGGCAACAGTTCCTGCGCATCGTCTATGCGGCCACGTTTCTCCACTGCGATGAGAACCGAAAACTCGACGACGGCATCCTGGGAAGGCAATGGATGACGCTCGAGGAACTCGAACAGCGCCAGCCGAAGCTGCGGTCGCCAGCCGTATTGCGTTGCATCCGCGACTACCTATCCGGCAAGCGCCAGTCTGACGCGCTCCTGACCGGCATGCTGCCATTACAGCACAACGTCGATCGCGTACTTGCGACTGCCGACCTGGTCTGACTCAGATTATCTGCAGCAGAATGCCCGCACCCCAGTCGGGGCTGCTGTCACTAAAGCCCGTGAATGCATAGAACTGCACGGTGAACCTGTCGGTTAACTGTCGCACTGCGAACGCCGACACTTCAGAAAGCGCGTCGCTGTCTGTCAGCGCCGACTCTCGGTAGTCGTAGAACATGCCGAAACGAAAACGATCGCGAGGCGCATAAATACCGCCAATCGACCCAAGCCACACATCGTCGAGATCGGCGCCAGCCGGTTCGCCGCGAAACTTGTAACCGACAGATCCTACCAACGTGAACCGACCCGCGAACTTGTAAAGATCGGTTCGCAACGTGTAGTCGTTTTCACCAGTGCCAAGTCCCTTGTCTTCGTCGGCCGTGCCGAATTTGACCTTGCCCGCCAGGTCAAGCGCGAAGTCGAGGTTGTCCAGGTAGACCACGTCGTAGATCGTCATACCGGCGATGACGTCACCAATCCCGCTTTCGGTCACCGTCTCTCCAGTACCGGGTATCGGCTCGCCACCCGGGTCTGTCACTGTCGTGCCTGCCGGTGCACGAACGCTCAGGTACGGCACCGTCAGTTCGAGCGAAACGCGATCGAGGTTAAGGCGGCCGGTGACAGGTACGTAAAGGTCCTCGATGTCCTCGGTGCCACCATAATCGCCGCTCGAATATTCGAGGCCCGTTGACCACGTCATGCTCTGCGCGGCTGCGCCGGCACTTGCAAGGGCAAATGCCAGCGCTATCAGTGTGCGCGGAAACATGACTATTCCGAATCGTCAGGATCGTCGAGCTGCACACCCTGGGCTTTGGCGCGCTGCTGCATTTCTTCCTGGTGCTGCGCCTTGAGCCTGGTTTGTGCCTGCGGGTCGGACTCGGTCAGGCGCAGTTGTTCACGGTACTGGTTGCGTTCCTCGACGCTCATCAAATCTCCGCCGTAGATGCCGTCACCGTTTTCGCCGTACTTGGCTTTGCCATTTTCGCCGAACGTCGCGTTGTCAGGCGCATGCGTGCGGTCCTGGTCGCGATCACGGTCGCGTGAAGGGCTCGTCGTCCGGTCGCGGTCACGCATGCGGTCGCGGTCAAAGTCCTTCTGGCCACGTTCAACCTGTGCACGGTCCTGAGGTTGCGCCGCGCCCTGCCCGTGGCGGCCTTGTGCGACAGCACTCATCGAGGTCAGCGCAAGCGCGGCAGCCGTGAGGATGCTGATTGTCGTTTGGATTCTCATGAATTCGCTCCTTGTGGGAAGTGTTCATGAGTAATAACGAATAATCTGATTAATGGTTGACAAGGACGCTTACACCACATCGGAAAAGCGCTAGAATCCGCCGCCTATGGCGCCCTCCCTCGAACAAGTTGCCGGCGAACGCGTCATCCTCGGGCTGTCCGGGGGTGTGGACTCGGCTGTGGCGGCCGTCCTGCTGAAGCAGGCCGGCGCCGACGTGCATGCCCTGCACATGACCAACTGGGAAGACGACGACGGCTACTGCACGGCCGCCGAGGACCTGCAGGATGCACGCAGTGTCTGCGAACAACTCGATATTCCTTTGCACCATGCGAATTTCGCCAGGCAGTACCGCGACCAGGTGTTCCAATATTTCCTCGACGAATACCGCAAGGGCCGCACGCCCAATCCCGACGTGCTATGTAATCGCGAGATCAAGTTCGGCGTGTTTCGCGACTATGCGAAACGCCTCGGCGGTGACTTGCTCGCGACGGGCCATTACGCCCGCACCGGCATCGTTGATGGTCATGGCGCCTTGTTCAAGGCGGCCGACACGAACAAGGACCAGAGTTACTTCCTGCATGCCGTGAGCGCCGAGGCATTTGCCGAGACCGTTTTTCCTCTGGGCGATCTGCAAAAAGCCGAGGTTCGCCGCATCGCTAAGGACTCGGGTCTCGGCATCCATGACAAGAAGGACAGCACGGGCATTTGCTTCATCGGCGAGCGGCCGTTCCGCGAGTTTCTGAG
>CAMYOJ010000045.1 GCA_947259985.1 uncultured Woeseiaceae bacterium | reverse complement strand
TGATTACCGGGCTCCTGAACATGACCCAGATCGAGAGCGGCAGCATTTCTCCTGACCGCA
The DNA here is from genome assembly GCA_947259985.1 of uncultured Woeseiaceae bacterium. Lineage (GTDB taxonomy): Bacteria > Pseudomonadota > Gammaproteobacteria > Steroidobacterales > Woeseiaceae > UBA1847. Next base: position 7,607 of record CAMYOJ010000045.1, on the reverse strand, counting down.
GCCTCGTCAAATTGCAGGACGTAGTCACGGCAGCCTTCGAGGAAGCCAGGGCCATGGCGTCCGACAAGAACTGCAGCTTCGAGCTAAACGTCCCGAGGGAGATGAACCCCGTGTTTGTCGACAAGGACCTGATTCGCGTGGCGATAACCAACCTCATGAGCAATGCCGTCAAGTACAACAAGGACAACGGCACGGTCACCGTCACCGTCGAGGACACCGAGGACGCCGTGCAGATCCGGGTTGCCGACACGGGCATCGGCGTCAGCGACGAAGAGGAAGCCAGGATTTTCGAGAAGTTCTATCGCTCTACCGATGAGCGCGTCCAGTCGATCGGCGGGCACGGGCTGGGTCTCGCACTTGCGAAACAGATCGTCGAGCTGCATCACGGCACGTTACTCCTGAACCGCGAGCGCGAGGAAGGCGCTGAATTCATTATTAATCTATGGACCGAGGCGACGACCGTCCGGCAGGCGATCTAGGCATGAAGAAGATACTTATCGTCGATGACCACGCGCCCGTCCTCCGGGTGCTCAAACTCGGTATCGAGGAAGCCGGCTACGATGTCGACACGGCGTCGAATGGATCCGAGTGCCTCGTGAAACTCTGCGCCGGGGAGCCCGATTTTCTCGTGACCGATATCGACATGCCCCGCATGGGTGGCAGGGAGCTCTGCGAGGCGATTAAGGAGCAGTTCCCCGAGCGTGCGTTCCCGATCGTCGTTCTGACGTCGAGGACCGAGATGGAGCATCGCGACTGGACCCGCAACATCGACAACCTGACATTCATGGAGAAGCCAGTCAGCGTGCGGCGCTTGCTGTCCCATATCGGCAAGAGCCTGGATGAACCGAGTCTGGGGGCCGCGTGAACCTGCTCAAGTCTCTGTCGATGCAAAAGTACGAACGGCTGTTGCCGCGCGTATTTCCGGGCGTTGCGAGGCTCGAGATTCGCGATCGCCACGGAGAGCTATTCTGGAGCTGGTCGCCCAGCAGGGATCAAGAAGAGACTGACGATAACCCGGTCGTCGCATGGTCCGAGTTCGGTGCAGGCATCGAGAAGCGCCAGTTGACCGAGAGTCGCGTGCAGTTTCGTGTTGCGGTTTCGTCCAGGGAATACGGGGCTATCGCCTGGCTGATGGCCGCGTACGATACTCAACCCAGTATCAGCATGTCGGCCGCACCCGAACCCCTGCGCCGCGCATTTTCGGACGCCAGGATTTTCCTGCAGGAAGAATTAGAGCTTCAATCCGAATGCAACCAGCTCGCGGCCGAACTCGGTGAACGCTACGAGGAACTCAATCTCGTTTACTCGACCAAGGACCAGGTCGAATACTTCGAGGAAGGCCAGGAGGCGCTCGTCCGCCTGGTTCACAACTGCGCCGATTACCTCGATGTCGGACTCGCGGCGCTGATTTGCCGCGACCGCGGCGTTGCGCTGCACACCGTCAACAGCACCGAGTCGCCGCCCAACGTCGACGAACTGCTCGAACTCCTCACAACAAGGATCTACGACCGTATCGAATCCCAGGTACAGAGCATCGTACTTAACGACGAGTCAGATGAGGACCGTGCGCGCCTGTTCGGCAGCCGGAGCGAGAACCTGCTGGCCTATCCCGTAATCGATGATCACGGCACAGCGATAGGCATTCTCGCCGTTGTCGCGCGCCATGACATGCACGTCTTCTCAAACGGTGATCGCAACCTGCTCGAGGTCATGGCGAAAAAGGCATCGCGCATCATCCATACGCACCACGACTCACTGACCGGCCTCATGAACCGCAGCGGCTTCGAGTCGTCACTCGTCGCTTCGCTGGCCGCAACCCAGAGCAAGAACCTCGAGCACATGCTGCTGCATATCAACATCGACCGATTACACGTGGTCAACGACCTGATGGGCTACCAGGAAGGCGATGTGCTCATCCGACGCGTCGCGCGATGCCTTCGTGAAGCGCTTCGCGACACCGATATCGTGTCGCGCATCGGCGGTGGCGAGTTCGCGGTATTGTTACCCAATTGCGACGCTCGACAGGGTTACTCTGTTGCCGAGAAGATCAGGACCAAAATCGCAAAATTGACCGTTGTGTCCGCGCACCAAACCCTGGACGTATCGACCTGCATCGGTCTTGCGCAGGTCAACAAGGATACCGAGGGCATCGTTGGAGTCATGGCGGCGGCCGAGATCGCCTGTAAATCGGCGAAAGACGCCGGCAGAGACAGGATCGAGGTATTCGAGCAGGACAACACGACGCTGGTGCGGCGCAGCGAGGAAATCGAGTGGATAGGACGGGTCCAGGAAGCCCTCCGTGACGACCACTTCGTGCTGTATTGCCAGCCCGTTCTGCCCATCGAGGAAAGAACGAACCCACCGCATTTCGAAATCCTGATCCGCATGAGAGACCGTGACGGCGAGATCCTGCCGCCTATCGAGTTCCTGCCCGCCGCCGAGCGCTACCAGCTTATGCCAATGGTGGACCGATGGGTCGTACATCATTCGCTGAAGGCACTGGGAAGTTGCTGGAAATCTTTTGCCGATATCGATCCGGTGTTTTGTATCAATCTCTCGGGCCAGTCCTTCGCCAACCCGGGTTTCCAGGCTTTCATCGTCGACGAAATACGCGATGCTGGCGTGCCTCCTCAGAACATCTGCTTCGAGGTCACGGAGACGGCGGCGATCGCCAATATCGACGATGCCGTAAGATTCATGACCTCGCTCAGGAAATTCGGTTGCCGCTTTGCTCTTGACGACTTCGGCGCAGGCCTGAGTTCCTTCGGCTACCTCAAGGTACTGCCCGTCGACTACCTCAAGATCGATGGCAGCTTTGTCCGCGAGGTCACAAGCGACACGGTATCGCAGACGATGGTCGACGCGATGTGCCAGATCGGCAAGAAAATGCAACTGATGATGGTAGCCGAGTTCGTCGGCGACGATGAGACCCGCGAGGTACTGGCAGGGATTGGCGTGGACTACGTGCAGGGATTCCACATCGGTAAGCCGGCCCCCGTCGAGGAGATTCTCGATTGCCTCGAGGATAGGGCCCGGGCCGAGTCGGCATGAGCACCCCCGCGGAAAACGTGCCCGGTGCGGTTGCCCGAGTCCGTATCGGCGTTGCCACTCACGTAACGCCGAAATTCTCACTGGTAGGCAACGACGCGCTGGCCGACTTCATGCTGGTTGTCGATGATTGCGTCGATAGCGGTGAGTTCAAGATCATTGTCGACTTCGCGTCTGTTCAGACCATTGACAGTCTTGCGTTGTCTTCCCTGATGGACTTGCAGGACCGGCTCATGCACTTCGGTGGCTGGGTGAAGATCACCGGCCACAACAACATCATCGGCGAGATAGCCGAGATCACCGGCATCTCGGACTACATCGCTTTTCTCGACAGCGACGGCCGCAAGGAGAAAAAGAAATCCGGCGACGTCAGCTTCGGCCCGGGTTCCCGGCTGGGCGATATCCTCATCGCGCGCGACCTGATCACTCAAGAAAAAATCGACGAGGCGCTGAAGCTGCAGGACCGCCTGGGCAAGCGCATGGGTCGCATCATTATCGACAAGGGCTGGGTCGAGGAAAACGATGTAATGCGGGCTCTCAGCGAGCAGCTCGGCGTGCCATTCGTACGCCTTCGCCCCGGCTTGTTTGATCCGGCTGTCTCTTCGAAGCTCGACATCAGCATCGCCCGGCGCCTCTGCGTCATGCCCTTGTTCCGCGTCCGCAGTGCTTTGTATCTCGCCACGCCGAAGCCGCAGGACATGCCGACGTTCGAAGAGGTATCCGAGCGCCTGCAATGCGAGGTTCGGCCGGTACTCGCGAAAAAGGAGGATATCCAGAAGCTTTTGAGCGAGTCGATGGGCATCGCCGACATGCAGTTCGACATGGTCGGCGACGTCGATGAGGACTTCGAGGTCATAGAGAACCTGCAGCTCGACGACTACTCCACGATCGACGAAGTTGCGGCTGGTAGCCCCGTCGTCAATCTCGTCAATTCCATCATCCAGAGAGCCGTTCATGACGGTGCGTCCGACATACACCTCGAGCCTTTCCGCACGCACTCGCGCATCCGTTTCCGCATTGACGGCCTGCTCTACGAGTTCACGGCGCCGCGCGTCGAACTGCATCCGGCGCTCGTGTCACGCCTCAAGGTCATGGCAAACCTCGACATTGCCGAGCGCCGCATGCCGCAGGACGGTCGCATCCAGGTGCACACGCAGGGACGCTCGGTCGACCTGCGTTTCAGCTCGCTGCCGGGCCTGTATGGCGAGAAAGTCGTCCTTCGAATCCTCGACAAGAACCAGGCTATCCTCGACGTCAACAAGCTCAACATGGCGAGCCACAACCTTGGGGTGTTTAAGAACCTGCTGGATTCCAACCACGGCCTGATTCTCGTTACAGGGCCGACGGGCAGCGGTAAGACGACGAGCCTTTATGCGGCACTGAACTACCTCAAGAGCATCGAGAAGAACATCGTCACGATCGAGGACCCGGTCGAGTACCAGCTCGACATCATTAACCAGAATGAAGTTCGCGACGGCATCGGCCTGACATTTGCGAAGATCCTCAAGCACGTGCTCAGGCAGGACCCGGACATCGTCATGGTCGGCGAGATCCGCGAACGCGAAACCGCCGAGATCGCCGTGCAGGCGGCGCTGACGGGCCACCTCGTTCTCTCGACCCTGCATACCAATGACGCGGTCGGCGCCGTTACACGACTGATCGACATGGGCGTGGAACCTTATCTGCTGTCCTCGGCCCTGCTCGGCGTTGTCGGTCAGCGGCTCGTGCGCACGATTTGCCCGAACTGCAAGTACGAGTTCCTGGCGCCCCCCGAAGTTATCAAGCAGTACGGCTGGGAAGAACAAGGCGACGTCAAACTCGCCAAGGGCAAGGGCTGCGAGGAGTGCTACGACTCGGGGCACAAGGGTCGCATGGGCATCCACGAGATCCTGAAAACCGACGTGGATCTGCAAAAACTCATCATATCCAGCCCGAGCCGCGACGAACTCAGCGACTATCTCGAGAAGCGCGACTTCCACAATCTTTTCAGGGACGGCCTGGGCCGTGTCCTCGATAGAAACACGACGATCGAGGAAGTATCGCGAGTGACGAGCATCTAGGAATCGAGTCGTGGCCATTCAATTCGACATTGAAGAACTCGAAGAGTCGACCAGCAAGGACAAGAAGCCGGCCGGCCTGAGTCTTAGCCTGCCCGTTGGCGGCAAGCGCGCGGGCGCCTCCGATCGCATGTTTTTCACGGAGCAACTCGCATTGCTGCTCGAAACGGGCGAAAGCCTGTTCGGCGCGCTGACGACGATCGTCAAGCAGACAGAGAACGCCGAGATGCGCGCGATTGTCGAGAAGGTCGCGCAGGACATCAGCGAGGGTCGCTCCTTCGGCGCAGCGCTCTCCGAGCATCCGGAAGTATTCTCCTCGACTTACGTCAACCTGATATCGGCGAGTGAGTCGGGTGGCTTCATGCACGAAGTCCTCGAGCAGTTGTTGCACATGGACGAGAAGCGCGAGCAGCTGCGCAGCACACTCGTATCTGCAGCGACCTACCCGATGTTCCTGATCGCATTCTCGTTCGCCGTCGTCGTTTTCGTGCTCGTCGTCGTGTTCCCGAAGTTCGGCACCATGTTCCAGTCGATCTACGACCAGCTTCCGGCATCGACCAAGGTACTCATGAGCGTCAGCGACATCATGCGACAGTACTGGATATTCCTCGTAGCAGGCGTTGCGGCATTCTTCATTGCTTTTCGCCAATGGCTGACGAGCGAATCGGGTTCGGCCCGTGTCGATTACCTCAAGCTCCATACGCCCGGAGTCCGTGACATATTCACGCAGATCTACCTCGTGCAGTCGCTGCAGGTCATGAGCCTGTCGCTCAATAACGGGGTGTCGGTCATGGAGAGCCTTGACGCTTGCCGAGACGTCGTTCGCAATACGCTGTTCCGCAACCAGATTGCCAAGGTCGAGGAGTCAGTGCAGTCAGGTTCGGGCGTCGCAGCGGGCCTCGCCGATTCACCGTTCCTGCCCGATCTCGCCAAGCACATGATCGCGACGGGAGAACAGACCGGCAATCTCGGCAAGGTGATGGGCCGCATCTGCGTGTACTACGAAACCCAGTTGACCAAGAGACTCGACGCCGTATCCAAGCTCGCCGAGCCGATCATGCTGCTGATCATGGGCGTCGTCGTCGGCGTGCTCGTGAGCTCGCTGATACTGCCGATTTTCAAGCTGTCGCGGGCCGTTTCCTGACCCTGAAAATATTCAGGAAAATGTGGCGCAGTCGCTAAAGAAACGGCGAATCAGGCCGACAAAGACTCCAGTAGCGGACAAAAGATTAGCGCACAGGAGATAAGTCTATGATTTCGCTAAGAAGTTCTCGAAACCAGGATGGTTTCACGTTGGTCGAATTGCTCATTGTCGTCATTATCCTGGCGATACTTGCAGCAATCATCGTGCCGCAGTTCTCGGCCGCGACCGATGATGCGAATCAGGCAGCCTACGACACGAACATAGCCAATATTCGTTCGGCGATCGATTTGTACCGTCAGCAGCACAACGCCTACCCGGGCGCAGTAGCCGCATCCGGCGCTGCCTGCGTCAACGGCGTTCCGGTAGCCGCCGCAATTGGTGAACCCGCATTCCTTGCCCAGCTGCGTAACTACACGAACTCGTCGGGCGACGCCTGCACGGGCACCGATCCGAACCAGTTCAAATACGGGCCGTACCTGAAGGACGACCTGCCGAACAATCCGCTCGGCGATCCCGCGAACAACACCGTCACCGTTGTGACGACCGGCGTTCTCGGGCTGGCGACCGGCGGCACAGAGGGCTGGCGCTTCGATTCGGTTACCGGCGAGTTTATCGGCGACGAATAGTTCCCTGATAATGGGGACATTCTGCTTTTTCCTGCGCCAAATTGGCTATTTGAGCAAATGGGAGCGGAAAAAAGCAGAATGTCCCCATTACAGACCGCGGTGACGGCACAGCGCGGCTACAGCCTGCTGGAATTGCTAATCGTCATCGCGCTCCTCGCGTTGATCGCTTCGGTCGCCGCGCCCTCGTTCGATCGCAATGATGACCTTAAGCTGGACCGCGCCGCAGAAGCGGTCGCCGCCGCGCTGCGGTTTGCCCGAAGTGAGGCAATTCGAACCGGGGCGGAGCACGGGCTCACGATCAGCCAAGACACTCAGAAGGTCACTGTCCAGCGATACGACATGACCAACTCCCCGATCAGCGCGCTCTACACGCTGACCAATCCGTTCGACAAGCAGCCCTACGACTTCAACGTCAATACCGCCCGCGGCACCGAGGGCGTCACGATCAGCAACGCCGACGATGTGTTCAATTTTTCCGGCCTCGGGCGTCGGCGCAGCCTGATCTTCGACGGAACCGGCGTGCCGAAATGGTTTGTCGCGAGCACGTCAACGACCTACCTGTTGGCGGAAGCCAAAGTCGAGTTGAGCTACGAAGGCCGGCAACGCGTTGTCGACCTCGCCCCCATGACCGGACGGGTGACTGTGCAATGAACGTCGCTCCGCTTGCCCGGGGCCAGCGCGGCCTGACCTATGTCGAAATCATGATCGCCACGGTGCTGATCGCGATCGCGC
>CAMYOJ010000044.1:31597-39568 GCA_947259985.1 uncultured Woeseiaceae bacterium | reverse complement strand
TTGGTAGCGGGGGCAGGATTTGAACCTGCGACCTTCGGGTTATGAGCCCGACGAGCTGCCAGACTGCTCCACCCCGCATCGGCAGGAACGGGATATTACTCACATGTCGGGGTGTTTACAACCCTATCCGAGCACCTGGATGCAAAGGGCCATGAGCCAGCCCGGCACGATGCCCAAAGCCAGTACGGCTACCGAATTCACGCTCAGCAATAGGCGCGTATCCGTGCTGGCCTGCAGCACCGCTTTGTCCTCGGCGGGCTCGAAATACATGTACCAGATGACTTTCAGGTAGTAGTAAGCGCCTACCACGGAAGCAAGTACCATCAGGACCGCCAGTTCGGGGAAGCCCTGGTCCAGCACGGCGCTGATGACGTTCAACTTGGCGAAGAAGCCCACGAACGGCGGTACCCCGGCCATGCTGAACATCAGGAACATCATCATGAGTGCAAACCAGGGGCTGCGCTCGTTGAGACCGTTGAAATCGGTAAGCAGCTCCGCCTCGTACCCGCGGCGGCTCATGACAATAATCACGCCGAACGCGCCTGCGGCCGAAAGCACGTAGGTCAGGGTGTAGAACAGTGCGGCCGCATAGCCGTCCCCTGTTCCGCAAAAGACGGCCAGCAGGATGAAGCCGACATGGCCGATCGTCGAGTAACCCAGCATGCGTTTGATGTTGGTCTGCGCGATCGCGACGATGTTGCCAACGAGCAGCGACAGCACGGCCACGACCATGATCATCGACGACCAGGTCTCGTGCAGGCCACCCAGTCCGTCGACGAGGACACGCAGGATCAACGCCAGGGCTGCGAGCTTCGGCGCCGTGGCGAGGTACAAGGTAATCGGCGAACGTGCGCCCTGGTAGACGTCCGGCAGCCACATATGGAAAGGCACGGCGCCGAACTTGAAGGCAATCCCGACGATCAGGAACGTGAGTCCGAACCAGAGCGGCAGGTTATTCAGCGACGGATCCGCGCTCAGGACTGCTGCGATCTCGTCGAATTGCAACGAGCCGGTCACGCCATAGACCCAGGAGATGCCGTACAACAGGCAGCCCGATGCGATGGCACCAAGCACGAAGTACTTCATCGCCGACTCGGCCGCGGTGACGTTGTTGCGATCGATTGCGACCAGCGCATACATCGACAATGCCAGTGTCTCGAGACCGAGATACATCGTCAGCAGGCTGTTCGCCGAGATCATGATCATCATGCCGAGCAGCCCGAACAGTCCCAGCAGGTAGTACTCGCCCTTGTGCAGATCGTTGGCGCGCAGGTAGTCGCGGGCGTAGAAAAATGCCGCGGCCACGAACAGTACGGCACCGAGCTTGAGTACCTGCGACAGCTGATCGCTGACATAACTGCCGTCGAAGATCACGGTACGTGCTTCCGGCGCAGTTGCGTGAATCACTGCGGCCGTGATCACCAGCGAAATGATGCTGAACCAGAACGTGACGATGCGATGCTCGTCATCGATGAACAGGTCGGCAACGAGCACGACACAGATCAGACCCAGCAGGGTCATTTCAGGGGCGGCAGCAATCAGGTCCGTATAATTCATCGTAATGCCTGCTAGAGCTTGGAATGCCCGATCTGGTCGACCAGTTGTTCAATCGTCACGTTCATCATGTCAACGAGCGGTGCCGGCCAAAGCCCGACGAGCAACACGCTTAGCGCGAGTATCGCGAGCACGATGAACTCCCTTGTGTTCAGGTCCTGCAATGCCGCCACGTTGTCATTCGCAACTTCCCCGTAAACGACACGTTTGATCATCCACAGCGTGTACGCGGCGCCCAGCACGAGTGTCGATGCGGCCAGGAACGCAAACCAGAAATTGGCTTTGAAGCTCGCGATGATCACCATGAACTCGCCGACGAAACCCGATGTGCCCGGCAAGCCCGCGTTGGCCATGGCGAACAGCACCATGAAAGACGCGAACACGGGCATCGTGTTGGCGACACCACCGTAGTCCGCGATCTGGCGACTGTGAACGCGGTCGTAAAGCACACCAACGCACAGGAACATCGCGCCCGAAATCAGGCCGTGCGAAATCATCTGCACCATGGCGCCAGTCATGCCGAGCCCGGTGCCCGTCTCGGCCGTGATCCACCACAGCAGGAACATACCGAGCGTCACGAAACCCATGTGCGCGATCGATGAATACGCAATGAGCTTCTTCATATCCTTTTGCATGAGCGCCACGAAGCCGATGTAAACCACGGCGATCAAAGACAATGCAATCATCAAACCGGAAAAATACGCACTGCCATCGGGCACGATCGGCAGGGACAGACGCACGAAACCGTAGCCGCCCATCTTCAGCATGATGGCCGCCAGGATAACGGAACCGCCGGTCGGCGCTTCAACATGCGCGTCGGGCAGCCATGTGTGTACGGGCCACATTGGTACCTTGACGGCAAACGCGAGCAGGAAAGCAACAAAGATGAACTTCTGCGCCGTCATGCCAATCGTCTGATTCATGAACGCGAACAAGTCCCAGCCGCCCGTCTCGAGGTACAGGTAGATGAATGCAACCAGCATCAGGACCGAGCCCAGGAACGTGTACAGGAAGAACTTCAATGTCGCGTACACGCGGCGCTCGCCACCCCAGACACCGATGATCAGGAACATCGGGATCAGCATGGCCTCCCAGAACACGTAGAACAGCATGCCATCGAGCGCCGAGAACACGCCGATCATGAGCCCTTCGAGAATCAGGAACGCCGCAAAGTACTGCGCCGCCCGTACCTTGATCGTGTCCCACCCGGAAATGACGACGAGCGGCGTGATGAACGTGGTCAGCAGGATCAGCGGCGCGGAGATTCCGTCAACGCCGAGGTAATAGAAGACGTTAAGCGCCTCTACCCACGGCACTCTCTCGACGAACTGCATGCCCGTTTCGGCATTGTCGAAAGCCGCGTACAGGCCGATGCTGATGACAAAAGTCAGCAGAGAAACGAACAATGCGGATCGGCGCATCAACGCCGCCTGTTTCGACTTCGTGTCGTCGCCATCCCCGATGAGCAGCAGCGCTGCACCGCCGAATATCGGCAGCCAGATCAGGATGGAAAGCAGGTAGTTCGATAGCATGTCGACCTACCTGAACCAGATCAGCCAACCGAGTAGCACGGTCAGGCCAATTATCATTGCGAACGCATAGGTGTAGAGGTATCCGGTCTGGATCTGGCGCAGCACGCCCGCGAGCCGTCCTACCGACCTGGCCGTGCCATTGACGAGTACGCCGTCGATGACCAGTTCATCACCCTTTTGCCAGAGGAACTTGCCGAACCAGCGGGTCCACGCGGCAAATCCATTGATGTAGAGATCGTCGAAGTAGTACTTGCGATCGAGCAGGTTGTAGAGCCCCGACGCCTTCTGCCGGATTGCGTCCGGGATATCGGGGCGCTTCAGGTACAGGAACCAGGCCGTGAAAACGCCGGCGGCTGCCAGCCAGAACACGGGCGTCATAACGGCATGCGTCAGGAGTCCGAGGCTGCCGTGCCAGGCCTCGCCCATGCGCGCCAACACGTCGTGGACGGGATCGCCAGCAGGATCAAGGGCACGGTAACGACGGCCGGCGTCTCGTGCAAATGCGACTTGACGTCCGCGCTCATGCGCTCTTCGCCGTGGAACACGAGGAAGAACATGCGGAAGGAATACAGCGCCGTGACGAACACGCCGAGCAGCACGCTTAAGTAAGCGATCCAGTAGACGGCGCCCTGCCCGTGCCAGTGAGATTCCTTCACGGCTTCGATCAGCAGGTCCTTGGAGAAGAAGCCGGAAGATCCCGGGAATCCGATCAGCGCCAGCGAGCCGATCAGGGCAGTCCAGTACGTGATTGGCATGTACTTGCGAACGCCGCCCATCTTGCGGATATCCTGCTCGTGGTGCATGGCGATGATCACGGAGCCGGCCGCGAGGAACAGCAATGCCTTGAAGAACGCGTGCGTCATCAGGTGGAAGATGGCCGCGCTGTAGGCCGACGCTCCGAGGGCCACGGTCATGTAACCAAGCTGTGAAAGCGTCGAGTAGGCGACGACACGTTTGATGTCGTTTTGCACGATGCCGAGTAGTCCCGTGAAGAACGCGGTGATGGCACCGATGACGATGACCACCGCCAGCGCCGTTTCGGAGAGCTCGAAGAGCGGCGACATGCGAGCGACCATGAAGATGCCCGCAGTAACCATCGTCGCCGCATGGATCAGCGCGGAAATCGGTGTGGGACCTGCCATCGAATCGGGCAGCCACACGTGCAGCGGCGCCTGTGCCGACTTGCCCATCGCGCCTATGAACAACAGGATGCAAGTGACGGTCATCGCATTCCAGGGCGTGCCCGGAAGCACTTCGATGCTTTGCCCTGCCACTAACTGTGCGTGGCCGAAAACAGTCGCGTAATCGAGCGAGCCCGCGAACATCACCACGGCCGCTATACCCAGGATGAAGCCAAAGTCGCCAACACGGTTGACTATGAACGCTTTCAGGTTCGCGAAAATCGCGGTCTCGCGCTTGAACCAGAAGCCGATCAGCAGGTACGAGACGAGGCCAACAGCCTCCCAGCCAAAGAACAGCTGCAGGAAGTTGTTCGACATCACGAGCATCAGCATCGAAAACGTGAACAGCGAGATGTAGCTGAAGAATCGCTGGTAGCCCGGGTCGTCCGCCATGTAGCCGACCGTGTAAATGTGCACCATGAACGACACGAACGTCACAACAACCATCATGAGTGCCGTCAGCCGGTCGACGAGGAAACCGACTTCCATTCGCAATCCGTCGGTCACTGCCCAGGTGTAGACGCTGATGTTCTCGGTCTCGGCCCCGCCCCAGAACATGTTCCCGAGAACGACCACCGACAGCGCGAACGAGATGCCGACCGCAAGGATGGTCACCCAGTGCGCGCCGGCGCGGCCGATCTTGTGCCCCGCCAGCCCGGCGACGATCGCCGCCGCGAGTGGGATCAATACAATGGCAAGGTAATATTCGTACATATCAACCCTTCAATGTATTGAGTTCTTTAACGGCGATCGAGCGGCGGTTGCGGAACAGCACGACGAGAATCGCGAGTCCGATCGCGGCCTCGGCCGCGGCCACGGTCAGAATGAAGAAGACGAACACCTGCCCGGTTTCGTCGCCGAGATAGCGCGAGAACGCGATGAAATTGAAATTCACGGCCAGCAGCATGAGCTCGATGCACATGAGCAGCAGTATCAGGTTGCGACGATTCAGGATGATGCCCGCGATACTGAGCACGAACAGCATCGCCGATACGACCAGGTAATGATGCAGGCCGATCATTGCTTCTTCTCCGCGTCCATCTTCACGACGCGAACGCGGTCCTTGGCGCGGACAGCCACCTGCGCCGATATATCCTGAACTTTGAGGCCCGGGCGCTTGCGCATCGTCAACGTAATGGCCGCGACAATCGCCAGCAGCAGGATAACGGCGGCGATCTCGAACGCGTAAACGTGCTCGGTATAGAGTACGGCGCCCAGCGCTTCGGTGTTGCTGTAGCCCTCGGGCGTAGCGGCAAAACCGCTCGCAACATCGCCCTCGCGGCTGCGCAGCCAGATCACCTGGATGAGTTCGATCACCATCAGGAGTGCAAGCCCGACGCCCAGCGGCGCATAGCGCGACACGCCACGTTTCGCGGCCTCGACGTCAACGTCGAGCATCATGACGACAAAGAGGAACAGAACCATCACGGCGCCGACATAGACGAGCACGAGAACGATGGCCAGGAACTCGGCCTCGGCCATCAGCCAGAGCACGGCCGCCTGGAAAAACGTCAGCACCAGCAGCATGACCGAGTGCACGGGGTTGCGCGAAAATACAACACCGAGCGCGGCACTGAACATGACCGCGGCGAAGACGTAGAAAAGTATGGAGTGAAACAACATCGTTGGCTCTACTTGTACTTGGCATCCGCTGCCTTGTCGGCCGAAATCATGGCATCGTACCTGTCGCCCACGGCCAGCAGCTTGTCTTTGGTCATGATGTTCTCGCCCGGTGCTTCCATGTGGTATTCGTGCAGGCGGGTCTCGACGATCGCATCCACGGGGCAGGCCTCTTCGCAGAAGCCGCAATAGATGCACTTGAACAGGTCGATGTCGTAGCGCGTCGTGCGGCGCGTGCCGTCGTCGCTGACATCTGACTCGATCGTAATCGCGAGCGCCGGACACACGGCCTCGCAAAGCTTGCAGGCGATGCAGCGTTCTTCCCCGTTCGGGTAACGACGCAACGCATGCAGGCCGCGGAAGCGATGCGACTGCGGCGTCTTCTCCTCGGGGTACTCGAGCGTAACGCTCGGGCGGAAGAAATTGCGCAGCGTGACCGACAGTCCGCGCAGCAGCTCCCAGAGCGCGAAGGTCTTGATGTAGCTGATTGCTCGATTCATCGTCCGCCCTACCCGCTCAAACCGGCCCAGGGGCCGACCTCGAACCACGCCATCGCGCCCTCCACGCCGATCCAGACGATCGTCACGGGGATGAACACCTTCCAACCCAGGCGCATGATCTGGTCATAGCGATAACGCGGGAAGGTCGCACGCAGCCAGAAGAACGTGTACATGAAGAAACACATCTTGATGAACAGCCAGTGCAAGCCGCCGACCGTCAGCCATGCCGTCCAGGAAAAGTCGTTGAGAATCGTCCATCCTTCGAATGGCGAAGCCCAGCCGCCCAGGAAGAAGATCGCGGTCAGCGTGGAGATCAGGACCATGTTGGCGTACTCAGCCAGGAAGAACACCGCGAATGCCACGCCCGAGTACTCGACATGGAAACCGGCGACAATCTCGGATTCACCTTCGGCGACGTCGAACGGCGCGCGATTGGTCTCCGCGACACCCGCAATCCAGTAAACGACGAACAACGGAAACAGCGGCAGCAGGAACCAGTTACTGAAGCCGCCGGACTGCGCCTCGACGATGTCGCCGAGATTCAGGCTGCCACCGGCCATGAGCACGCCGACCAGCGCAAAGCCCATCGCAATTTCGTAAGCCACGATCTGCGCGGCCGACCGCATCGCGCCCAAAAGTGCGTATTTGGAGTTGGTGGCCCAGCCGGCCAGGATCACGCCGTATACGCCAACCGAGGTCAGCGCCAGCACATACAAGAGGCCCGCATTGATGTCAGCGATCACGTACCAGTCGTTCAGCGGGATCACGGCCCAGGTCGCGAGCGCCGGCGTCAGCGATAACAACGGCGCTATGACGAACAGGAATTTGCTCGACTGCGACGGGACAATAACTTCCTTGACAAGCAGCTTGATGACGTCGGCAAATGGCTGCAGGAGTCCATGCCAGCCGACGCGATTGGGCCCGACGCGCGCCTGCATGCTGCCGATGACCTTGCGCTCGAAATAGGTCGAATACGCGACGCACAGGATGACGCCCAGAGTGAGTACGCCGATCTTCAGCAACGTGACGAGCAGGTACTGGACCGTGTCAGGCCACGAATAGAATATCTCCGCGCACCAGGTTGCGAAATTGATGAGCCAGTCGGGCATGAACCTGGCCATCAGGCATCACCCTCAGCGGCGGCTCTCTGGGCCTCCTCAGTCAGCTGCAGCGCCCGCGCGCGCCGCACGAGCGCGTCCACCGAGTAAAGCGGCACGTCGATCTCGGCCGCCCCTGCTCCGCCGTTCGGCTTCGCGATCTTGCTGGTACCTTCGTATTCGTTACTCGTTCTGACCTCGCCAAGCTGCGCGACAAACTCGTCGCGAATCTCTTCGCTCGTAACGTACTCGAAGCCCGGCGCTTCGACGAGGTTGCCCAGGACCCGCAAGACTTTCCACGTGGGCCGTGCTTCACCCAGCGGGGTTGCGACACCTGCGAAACTCTGCCACTCACCTTCGATATTGACGTACGTGCCCGAGGTCTCGGCGAACGTACCGGTCGGCAGCAGCAGGTCAGCGCTCTCGAGTAGCGCCTCCGAAACGAATGGCGTCAGCGCAATAACGTACTTCTGCTTCGCGAGCTGCG
>CAMYOJ010000044.1:0-31525 GCA_947259985.1 uncultured Woeseiaceae bacterium | reverse complement strand
TCGCCGCCCTGGGTGCGATGCGGCAGCACGCCGGCAAGGTGCGCGCCGGCTGTATTCGGCCCATCGCTCAGGCCGCCGAACTGCGCGCCCGTCAAATCGGCAATGCAGGCCGCCAGTGCGCGAACTGCCGTATAGGACGCGTCCCTTGCGGCGATGTTTCCAAGCAGCACGATCGCATCATCGGCATCCCTCAGCGATGCAACGATGCGTTCGTCGGCCGCGCTGGCCTCGACGCCGTCGCACAGGTCCGCAACGATGTCGGGAACGCTACCCGCTTTGGCAGCCGCCACGGCGATGCCGGCCAGCATGTCGACAAGAGAATGGCCCGAGACGTAGTTCGCGACGTCAAAGAAATATTCGTACTCGCTGCTGTTGGCGAAGCTGACTTGCGCGCCCGCTACAGCCGCCTTGCGCACCCGGTGCGCGATGATCGGTGCTTCGGCACGGATATTAGAGCCCGCAATCAGTATCGCGTCCTTGTTCTCGAGATCGGCGATGCGACAGCCCAGCGACGGATACATCGGATCGTCGTCCTGGTCCAAAAGGTCGCGGCGAGCAGTGCGGTGGTCGATATTCGCCGTATCGAGGTGGTCCGCGAGCTGCGCCAGCAGGTGACCTTCTTCGACCGTGACGCCCGGTGTCGCGACGATGCCGACTTTGCCGGCATCCGCTTCGCGCAGCGCATCGGCCGCTGCCGCAAGCGCGTCTTCCCAGTCAATGTCGCGCCACTCGCCGCTCTGCTTTATGCGGGGCTTCGCCAGCCTGTCCTTGCTGTAAATCGCCTCGTAACTGAATCGATCGCGATCCGAAATCCACGTTTCGTTGATGCTCTCGTTGACGCGCGGCACGATGCGCTTGACCGTGCCTCTGAGCACATGCGCGTAAAGATTGGAGCCCACGCAGTCGTGCGGTGACACGGTTGGCCGTTGCACCATTTCCCAGGCGCGAGCGCTGTAACGATAGGGCTTGTTGTTGAGCGCACCCACGGGGCACAGGTCGATGATGTTGGCCGACAGCTCGTGATCGACGCTTTGCTCGACATAGGTGCTGATCTCGACGTTCTCGCCGCGTTCGGTCGTGCCGAGTTGCGGTTTGCCCGTGATTTCATCGCCGAAGCGAACGCAGCGCGTGCAGTGTATACAGCGTGTCATGTCCGTTGACACGAGCGGGCCGATGTCCTTGTCCTTGACGACGCGTTTGCCGTCGTTGTACCGCGACACGTCGCGCCCGTAGCCGATCGCGATATCCTGCAGCTCGCACTCGCCGCCCTGGTCGCAGATTGGGCAGTCCAGAGGGTGATTTATTAACAGGAATTCCATCGTCGCTTTCTGCGCCGAGATCGCGAGCGGCGACTTGGTGAAAACCTTCATGCCCTCGCCAATCGGCGTCGCGCAGGCCGGAATCGGTTTCGGCGCTTTCTCCACCTCTACGAGACACATGCGGCAGTTGGCGGCGACGCTCAGCTTGCCGTGATAACAGAAGCGCGGCACGTAGGCACCGACGCTGTCGGTGACCTCGATGATCATCTGGCCCTTGCGTCCCTCGACGGGCTTGCCATCAACCTCGAGATTTACAATATCGTCACTCATGGCCTTACGCGGCTGCCTCGGTTTCATCATCAACGATGCTGCGACCGTTGTTGCGAACCATGTACTCGAATTCGTGCAGGTAATGATTGAGGAAACTCTGCACGGGCCAGGCTGCGGCGTCGCCGAGCGCGCAGATCGTGTGCCCCTCGATCTTGTTGGCGACGTCAACGAGTTTCTCGAGATCGGCCTCTTCACCCTTGCCATCGAGAATGCGCGTCAGCATGCGATAGAGCCAGCCCGTGCCCTCGCGGCAGGGCGTGCACTGCCCGCAGGACTCCGCCATGTAGAAACGCGAAATGCGGCGCAATACCGTCACCATGCAGGTCCTGTCATCCATGACGATGACGGCGCCCGTGCCAAATGACGAACCGGCTTGCTGCAGCGAGTTGTAGTCCATCGTGCAGTCCATGATGATCTCGGCGGGCAGGACCTTGCAGGACGAGCCACCCGGGATGACGGCTTTCAGTTTGCGTCCTTTCCAGATGCCGCCGCAGATGTCCTCGAGCAGCACCTTGAACGGAATCCCCATCGGCAACTCGTAGTTGCCCGGCTTCTCGACGTGGCCCGATACCGAAAACTGCGCGGTACCGCCCGAGCCCTCCGGTCCCAGAGCCGCAAACCACGCGGCACCATTGCGAATGATCGACGGCACGCTCGCAATACTCTGCGTATTGTTAATCGTCGTCGGCTTGCCATAGAGCCCGAAGTTGGCCGGGAAAGGCGGTTTGAATCGCGGACGCCCCTGCTTGCCTTCGAGGGACTCGAGCAGCGCCGTCTCTTCGCCGCAGATGTAGGCTCCGGCACCGATGAAGCCGTGAATATCGATGTCGATGCCACTGCCCTGGATGTTCTTGCCGAGCAAGCCCGCCTCGTAGGCTTCTTTGACGGCTGCCTCGAAGCGCGGGAACGGCTCGTCCATGAATTCGCCGCGCATGTAGTTATAGGCGACCGTGGCGCCCATGGCGTAAGCGGCAATCGCCATGCCCTCGACCAGGCAATGCGGGTTGTAACGCAGTACCTCGCGATCATGGCAGGTGCCAGGCTCGGACTCGTCCGAATTGACCACGAGGTACTTCTGACCGTCATAGCCCTTGGGCATGAAGCTCCACTTGAGGCCCGTCGGGAAGCCGGCACCGCCCCGACCACGCAGGCCGGACGCTTTGACCTCTTCGATGATCTCATCGGGCGTCATATCGCCCGCGATGATCTTGCGCCAGGCCTTGTAACCGTCGTGCTTCTCGTAAGTCGCCATCGTCCACGACTCCTCGGAGCCGAAGGTATTGAAGCTGACGAGATTCTGTTCGTAAGCCATCAATCCAGCCCGTCCAGGATTTCGTCAATCATGCGAGTGTCCAGGTTCTCGTAGTACTTGTGATTCACCTGCATTGCCGGAGCGCCGCAACAAGCCGCGATGCACTCCTCTTCCTTTTTCAGGAAGACCCTGCCGTCCTCGGTACTCTCGCCCAGCCTGATACCGAGCTTGTTTTCGACGTGCTCGACAATGTCATCCGCGCCGCGCAGCATGCAGGACACATTGGTGCAGATCGACACCTCGTTGCGGCCGCACTTCTTCGTCTGGAACATCGAGTAAAACGTGCCAACCTCGTAGACCTGTATCGTCGGCAGGTCGAGGTACTCGGCGACCGCATTCATGTGTTCCGCCGTGACAAAGCCCTGGTTCTCGTGCTGCACGAGATGCAGCGCCCGTAGTACGGCCGAGCGCTGGCGGTCAGCCGGAAAACGCGTCTTCCATTCGTCGAGCTCCTGCCTGACGTGTGCAGAGAGTTCGTAACTCATCGGTCCACCTCGCCAAACACGATGTCCTGTGTCCCGATGACGGCGACGACATCAGCCAGCATATGTCCTTCCACCATTTCCGACATGGCCGACAGGTGCGCAAAACCCGGCGCACGAATCTTGACGCGGTAGGGTTTGTTGGCGCCGTCCGAGACGATGTAGATACCGAATTCGCCCTTGGGATGCTCGACGGCCGCGTAAGCCTCGCCTTCCGGCACGCAATAGCCTTCGGTGAACAACTTGAAGTGATGAATCAGCGATTCCATGTCGTCTTTCATCTCGACACGTGTCGGCGGCGTGACTTTGTGGTCATCGGCGATGACCGGGCCCGGGTTGTTGCGCAGCCATTCGACGCACTGACGAATAATACGATTGGACTGGCGCATCTCTTCGACGCGAACGAGATAACGATCGTAGCAATCGCCATTGACGCCAACCGGAATGTCGAAGTCCATGCGATCGTAGACTTCGTAGGGCTGTTTCTTCCTGAGGTCCCACTCGACGCCCGATCCGCGCAGCATCGGCCCGGAAAAGCCGAGCTGCATTGCCCTGTCGGGTGTAACGACGCCGATGTTCACGGTGCGTTGCTTCCAGATTCGGTTGTCGGTCAGGAGCGTTTCATACTCGTCGACGCAGGCCGGGAAACGATCCGTAAACGACTCGATGAAGTCGAGCAACGAGCCCTCGCGATTGGCGTTCATGCGATCGAGTTCTTTCTTCGAGCGGAATCTCGACTCGTGGTACTTCGGCATCGACTCCGGCAGATCTCGATACACACCACCCGGACGATAGTAGGTCGCGTGCATACGCGTTCCGGACACGGCCTCGTAACAGTCCATGAGGTCTTCGCGCTCGCGGAAGCAATACAGGAACATCGTCATGGCACCGATATCGAGTCCGTGTGCGCCCAGCCACATCAGGTGATTCAGGATGCGCGTAATTTCATCGAACATGACACGAATGTATTGAGCACGCTCGGGCACCTGCACGCCAAGGAGTTTTTCGATCGCCATGACGTAAGCATGTTCATTACTCATCATCGACACGTAGTCGAGGCGATCCATGTAACCAATGCTCTGGTTGAATGGCTTGGATTCGGCCAGCTTTTCGGTGCCGCGATGCAGCAGGCCAACATGCGGGTCCGCCTTCTGGATCACTTCACCCTCGATCTCGAGCACCAGCCGCAACACGCCGTGTGCGGCGGGATGCTGCGGGCCGAAATTCATCGTGTAACTCTGAATCTCAGCCATCGGCGCTATCCTTGAGATCCGCCGAGTAACGGTTGTCGTCGCGGATCACTCGCGGCACGAGCGTCCGTGGCTCGATACTGACGGGCTTGTATACGACACGACCCTCTTCTGCGTCGTAACTCACCTCCACGTTGCCGATGAGAGGGAAGTCCTTTCTGAATGGGTGCCCTATAAAGCCGTAGTCGGTCAGGATCCGCCGCAAGTCGGGATGGCCCTCGAACAACACGCCGTACATATCGAAAGCTTCGCGCTCGAACCAGTTCGCGCCGTTCCAGATGTCCACGACCGATCTGATGATGGGCGGGTTACTCGTGCCCGTGAACACGCGCAGGCGCATGCGAAAATTGTGCTGCAGCGACAGCAGGTGATAAACGATCGCGAATCGTCGCGGATCGAACTCATCCGCCTCATCGAGAATCACGGGCTCGCGTTCGACACCGCGACTGAATCCCGACCCGGTCGCCTCGCTCGTCGTCCACTCGTCGCTGCCGTAGGTAAGATAATCGACGCCGCAAACATCCATGAGCATTTCGAAGCCAAAATCCGCTTCATTGCGCAGCGCCGTCGCAACCTCGATGAGGTCGTCCTTATCCGTCTCGTAGGTGAGCTCGCCGCAGGTCGACGGCACCTGGCGCACCTGATCGCCAAAGCGCTCGTCAATTCTGCTCGCTAATGTCGCGTAGCGTTCGCTCATCGTTATGCTTGTTATTTATCCGAGGGCTTATCTGGCAATTGTGTTCGTTCGGCGAATCTTGTTTTGCAACTGCATGAGGCCGTAAATCAGGGCCTCCGCGGTCGGCGGACAACCCGGAACGTATACGTCCACGGGCACGATTCGGTCGCAGCCACGGACGACCGAATACGAATAATGGTAGTAGCCGCCGCCGTTGGCGCAGGAGCCCATGGACACGACCCAGCGCGGTTCCGGCATCTGGTCGTAAACCTTGCGCAGTGGCGGCGCCATCTTGTTGGTCAGCGTACCTGCAACGATCATGCAGTCGGACTGTCGCGGGCTGGGCCGGAATATGATTCCGAAGCGATCGAGATCGTAACGTGCGGCGCCTGCCTGCATCATTTCGACCGCACAGCAGGCAAGTCCGAATGTCATTGGCCAGAGCGAGCCCGTTCGGGCCCAGTTGAGCACCGTATCGACTTGCGTGACGACGAAACCCTTCTCCTGCAGACTGCCCCCGGCAGCCTCCGCGTCATGCTCCGGCTGAGCCGCTGTCAGTCCCACTCGAGCGCTCCCTTCTTCCACTCATATATAAAGCCGACGACGAGTATCGCCAGGAACAGCGCCATCGCTATGAGACCGAATTTGCCGACGGTATCGAGCGACACGGCCCACGGAAACAGGAAAGCGATCTCGAGATCGAAAATAATGAACAGGATGGCGACGAGGTAATAACGCACATCGAACTTCATGCGCGAGTCATCGAAGGCCTCGAAGCCGCACTCATACGGCGACAGTTTTTCCGCGTCTTTCTGGCCTCGTCCGATCAGGAATCCCAGGAACAGCAATACGGCGCCAATGCCGGCGGAGATGCCCAGGAAGATCAGGATCGGAAGGTATTCTTGTAGCATTATCGCCCGCTCGTCCGGCAGTTCTTATAGTGGCCGTTTCAGCGCGCGATTGTATCAGTGTAGGGAGCCCGGAATACAGGGCATTTTGTAACGGTTGGTGCTCTGGGCGAGACTCGAACTCGCACGGCTTGCGCCACTGCCCCCTCAAGACAGCGTGTCTACCAATTCCACCACCAGAGCGTGTCCCGTAACTTACTCCTGATCAGGCGTTGCCGGCTCCTCGAGCGAAGGCAAATCGGTCGATTCTTCGGTCGGCTCGAGCGACGGCAAATCCGATACCGGCATTTCCTCGCTGAGCTCCGGCGCTTCCTCAGCTTCCGTCTCTACAACAGGGGCCTCATCGAGCAGGCTTGAAGGCGCGGACGTTGCCTGGCTACTCAGGTAAGCCAGGGTCAGGCTGCTGACAAAGAACAGGGTCGCACAGACCGCCGTCGCGCGCGAAAAGAAGCTGCTCGAACCGCGCGCGCCAAACACCGTACCCGATGCCCCGGCACCGAAGGCGGCACCGGCATCGGCGCCCTTACCACGCTGCAACAGCACCAGGACGATGATCAGCAATGCGATCAACGTATGCGCGATCAAAACCGTTTTTTGAATCGTATCCATTAAATCCTCAACCTTGCGCTGCCGCTGCGGCAATCGCCAGAAAATCATCGGCCTTCAGGGATGCACCACCGATGAGGCCACCATCGATATCCGGCATTGCCAGCAGGCCCGCCGCATTTTCCCCTTTCATGCTGCCGCCGTACAGTATTTGCACGTTTTCGGCGATACCGGCGTCGAGTGCCGCCAGCCGCCCGCGGATGTGCCTGTGCACCTCCTGCGCCTGCTCCGGCGTCGCCGTCTTGCCCGTGCCGATGGCCCAGACAGGTTCATAGGCGACCACCGCCGACGCGAATGCGCCGATGCCGGCCGCGTCGAAGACAGCATTCAGCTGGAAATCGACGACACTCTCGGTCGAGCCATCCTCGCGCTCCTCGAGCGTCTCGCCGACGCACACGATTGGCGTGAGACCCGCTGCCTGCGCCGCCTGGAACTTCGCGGCCACCTGGAAGCTGGACTCGCCGTACATGGCTCGCCGCTCCGAGTGCCCGACGATCACGTAGTCGCAACCCATGTCCTTGAGCATTGCCGGCGCCACTTCACCCGTGAAAGCACCCGATTCGTGCTCCGACACATTCTGTGCACCGAGCTTGACAGGACTCCCTTCGAGCGCCGATCCAACAGCAGCCAGGTACGGGTACGGCGGGCAGACCAGCAGACTGAATCCGCTGCCGGCCGGAACGCCGGCGGCAATACCGGAGACCAACTCGCGGTTGGCGGCGTTGCTACCGTTCATTTTCCAGTTTCCGGCGATCAGGAATTCACGCATTTTCAGTCTTCCCGCAGGTTTAAAAGGCGCGCAAGGATACCGGGGCAATCCCGTTAAATCAATGCGTAAAAGTCAGGTCGCCGCCTCGGCAACGACCGCCGCGAGCCGCTTGGCGACCGACACGACCTGCTGCTCGTCTTCACCCTCGACCATGACGCGAATCACGGGCTCCGTGCCCGAGGCCCGCAGCACGACCCGGCCGCGCTCGGCGAGTTCTCCCTCGGCGACGGCCACGGCGTCCTGGATCGCCTCGGACTTGGCCGGATCCAAACGCTCCTCGGTTCGCACATTGAGCAGCGTTTGCGGGTATTTGGGCATACCCGCAGCGAGTTCCGACAGGGGTTTGCCCGTCTCTTTCATAACGGCAAGCACCTGCAGTGCGCAAATCAGGCCGTCGCCGGTGGGCGTCTTGTCGAGGACCAGCATGTGCCCGGACGTTTCGCCACCGATGATGCCACCCGTGTCCCTGAGCGCCTCGAGCACATATCGGTCGCCGACGCTCGCGCGCCGGAATTCGATGTTTTCCGCCTCGAGCGCGTGTTCCAGGCCGAGGTTGCTCATTACAGTTCCGACCACAGGCCCCTGCAGCGTGCCCTGGCGCAGGCGGGACATGGCCAGGATATAAAGGAGCTGATCGCCGTCGATCAAGGTGCCGTTCTCATCCACCATGACCAGCCGGTCGCCATCGCCGTCGAGCGCGACACCTGCGGCAGCCTTGACGGCGGGGACCGTCAGGCGCAGCAACTCGGGCGCCGTCGAGCCGCAGCCGTCGTTGATGTTCTTGCCGTTCGGCGAACAGCCGATCGGGATCACCTCGGCGCCCAGCGCCGATAGCGCGCGCGGGCCCACCTTGTAACCGGCGCCGTTAGCGCCGTCGAAGACGATTTTCAGTCCCTCGAGATTCATTTCGTCCGGCATGCTAGCGGTGCAATAGTCCTGGTAGCGCGTACGCGCCGTGTCGATGCGCTTGGCCTTGCCCAACGACTGCGACTCCAGCGTAATTGCGCTGTTCTTTAGCTGTTCCTCGATGGCGAGTTCGATCTCGTCGGTCAGCTTCGAGCCCGTACGGTCGAAAAACTTGATGCCATTGTCGACGTAGGGATTGTGAGACGCGCTGATTACGACACCGAGATCGGCGTCGAATTGCTGCGTGAGGATCGCAATTCCGGGTGTCGGCAAGGGCCCCAGCAACAGCACGTCGGCGCCCGCTGCAACGAATCCGGCTTCCAGCGCCGATTCGAACAGGTAGCCGGACAGGCGGGTATCTTTGCCGATAACGACCGTGCCCCCGGCCGGCACCAGCACCTGCGCCGCCGCACTGGCCAGGCGCATGGCGAAATCGACGGTCATCGGGTCGGCGCCGACACGCCCGCGTACCCCGTCTGTACCAAAATATTCTCTACTCATCGATCTGCACTCGCTTCCCTGACGGCCCGCACGACCTGCAAACCGTCAACCGTGGCCCGCACGTCATGCGCACGAATAATCCGGGCACCCTTCATCACTGCGATCACGGCCGCGGCGACACTTGCCGGCATCCGCTCATGGACCTCGCGTTGCGTCAGCTCACCCAGCGTCGACTTGCGAGAGACGCCAACGAGCACCGGCCGGCCACAATCCTGCAATTGTCGCAGATTTGCCAGCAACTCGACATTGTGATCGTGTGTCTTGCCGAATCCGAACCCCGGGTCGACGACGATGTGCTCCTCGTCGACGCCCGCGGCAGTCGCGCTCACAATACGTTCCTTGAGGAAATTCGTCACCTCGGCGGCGACGTCATCGTAGCTGGGTGCCTCCTGCATCGTTCGCGGCTGCCCCTGCATGTGCATCAGGCAGACCGCGACATCCAGATCCGCTGCGGCCTGCAACGCGCCCTCGGCCTGCAACGCGCAGACATCATTGATCATCGCGGCGCCGGCCGCGACGGCCTCGCGCATGACGGTCGGCTTGCTGGTGTCGATCGAAATGGGGACATCCGTGACCTCGCGTACCGACTCGATGATCGGGATCACACGATCGAGCTCCTGCTGCGTGCTGACGCTGTCCGCGCCCGGACGCGTCGACTCGCCGCCGATGTCGATGATTGCCGCGCCCTCCTCGGCCATTGTGCTGGCCTGCCGCAGGGCGATACTCGGGTTATCGAACTGGCCGCCGTCCGAGAATGAATCGGGCGTTACGTTGAGAATCCCCATGACCGCCGGGTCGGGGAGAGTGAGTCGGCCAAGGCGCAACATCCGGCGAGATTCTAGTGTTCGCTGGCCGGACCACCGATTGTGCCGGTCGAGTCGGATTCGGCCGTGGCGGAACCGTCGTCGGGCGTCGTCGGATCAATCGTGTCGTCCCAGTCCTCGGGCGGCTGCGGTTCACGGCCTTCCATGATGTCCTTGATCTGCTGCTCGCCAATGGTCTCGTACTTGACGAGGGCTTTCGCCATGGCATGCAGTTTATCTTCGTTCTTGTTGAGCAAAGTAGTGGCGCGCTCGTAGTTGCTGTCGATGATCCGCCGCACCTCTTCGTCGATCGCGTGGGCCGTGTCGTCAGACACCTGCTTGTGCTGCGTCACCGACCGTCCGAGGAACACCTCGCCGTCATCTTCACTGTAGGTGAGCGGGCCGAGCCGGTCCGAAAGACCCCACTTGGTCACCATGTTGCGGGCGATCTCGGTGGCACGCTCGATATCGTTGGAAGCCCCGGTCGTCACGCCTTTGACACCGTTGATCATCTCCTCGGCGATGCGGCCACCAAACAGGCTCGAAATACTGCTCTCGAGCCGCTGCCGCGACATGCTGTAGCGGTCCTCCTCGGGCAGGTACATCGTCACACCAAGAGCGCGTCCACGTGGAATGATCGTCACCTTGTAGACCGGATCGTGTTCGGGCACGAGGTAGCCGACGATGGCGTGACCCGCTTCGTGATACGCAGTATTGAGCTTCTCTTCCTCGCTCATGACCATCGAGCGCCGCTCGGCGCCCATCATGATCTTGTCCTTGGCTTTCTCGAACTCATCCATGCTCACGACGCGCTTGTTGGCGCGTGCCGCGAACAGGGCTGCCTCGTTGACGAGATTGGCCAGGTCGGCACCCGAGAATCCCGGCGTGCCGCGCGCGATCTTGCTGGGTACGACGTCGTCGGACAGCGGCACCTTGCGCATGTGAACCTTGAGGATGAGTTCGCGGCCACGAACGTCTGGCAGCGGCACAACGACCTGGCGGTCGAATCGGCCCGGACGCAAAAGCGCCGGGTCGAGCACGTCGGGACGGTTGGTCGCAGCGATGACGATGATGCCCTCACTGCCTTCGAAGCCGTCCATTTCGACGAGCATCTGGTTCAGTGTTTGCTCACGCTCATCATGCCCGCCGCCGAGTCCAGCGCCGCGGTGGCGACCCACGGCATCGAGTTCGTCAATGAAGATGATGCAGGGCGCCTGCTTCTTGGCCTGGTCGAACATATCGCGTACGCGCGAAGCACCGACGCCCACGAACATTTCGACGAAGTCCGAACCCGAAATCGTAAAGAAAGGCACCTTGGCTTCGCCCGCGATGGCCTTCGCGAGCAGCGTCTTACCGGTGCCGGGCGGGCCCACCATGAGCACGCCTTTGGGAATCTTGCCACCCAGGCGCTGAAACTTGCTTGGATCCCTGAGAAAGTCGACCACTTCAGACACTTCGGCCTTGGCCTCTTCGACGCCCGCAACATCCGCGAACGTGATGCCCACCTGGTCCTCGCCCAGCAGGCGAGCCTTGCTCTTGCCAAACGACATCGCGCCGCGGCCGCCTCCGCCGCCCTGCATCTGCCGCATAAAGTAGATCCAGACGCCGATCAGCAGCAGAATCGGGAACGAGCTGATCAGCAGCTGGCCAATCAGGCTCTGCTGCTTCTTTTCCGCCGCCGTGAATCGAACACCGTTCTTGTCGAGCAGCCCGATCAGCGTGTTGTTGTCGGTTTCGGGCGATACCGTGTAGTACTGCAGCGGCTCCGTTTTCCCGAAGCGGATCTGCTCGCCGTCAATAACGGCAATGGTCACCTGCCCGGAGCGAACCTGCGCGAGAAACTCCGAATAGTCCTTTTTTTGCGGCTGTCCGCCGCTGACGCCGGAGAGCCCCTGCACCACCGACAGCAGCACCACGATGATGACAATAAATACCAGTATGTTTTTCGTTAAATCATTCACATTAGATTCCGCGCAGAAATGACGCTAAGACGTTGATTTCGGGCAATGCCACTGTCGTTTTGACACTACTACAATTGATAGTTCCTCGCTACCAAGTAGACCTCACGGCTGCCAGCTCGTGACGCCCTGGGCTTCATAACGCGGACCTTGCCAAAAGAGCGCCGCACATCGACCACGAATTGGTCGAATCCCTCGCCCTGGAACAGCTTGCAGACGAAAGAACCTTTGCGCTTTAGCACCCGGCGCGCCAGGTCGAGTGCAAGTTCGACCAGGTACATCGAGCGTGGTTGGTCTACAACCCGCGTTCCCGTGATATTGGGGGCCATATCGCTCATTACAAGGTCTGCGCCTTCCGCTCCAACCGCTTCCAGTATTTGCTCGAATATGGCGTCTTCCTGGAAGTCGCCCTGGATGAACTCTACGTCGGGCAAGGCATCCATCTCCAGCAGGTCGACGGCCACGATACGGGCGCGCCCTTTGAGCTTCTGCGTAACGTACTGGCTCCAGCTACCCGGGGCCGAACCAAGGTCGACAATGACCATATCCGGCCTCAACAGCCGCTCCTTCTGGTCGATCTGTTCGAGCTTGTAGACGGCCCGCGAGCGCCAGCCGTCCCGGCGTGCCTGCTGCACGTAAGGATCCCGTTCCTGGCGGTCGCGCCAGCTGCCACTCGAGCGACGCGGCTTGCTCACGCCGATACCCGCTTGCTGCTAAACTGCGCCGCCATGACACTCAGCGAAGCACAGAAAAAGTACCTGCGTGGCCGCGGCCATGCACTAAAGCCACTCATCATGGTCGGCGATTCAGGACTCAGCGACGCATTGCTGGCCGAGTACGAATCGACGCTCGACCACCACGAGCTGATCAAGGTGCGGGTGCGTGTCGGTGACCGGGAAGCGCGCGATGCCATGATTGATAAGTTATGCAAGGATAGTTCCGCGACGCTCGTACAACGCATTGGCAACGTCGCGCTCGTGTATCGGGCCAATCCCGAGAAAAAGCCGGAAAAACGGCTGCGAATTCCGTCGAAATAGCGCCCTATTCGTAGCGCACTTCCAGGATATCGAAGGTTTTAAGGCCACCGGGTGCCTGGAATTCGATTGCAGCACCTTCGTCCTTGCCGATCAGGGCACGCGCGATCGGTGATGTATACGAAATCATGCCGTTCTTGATATCGGCCTCGTCTTCGCCAACGATCGTGTAGGTGATCTGCTCGTCGCTGTTCTCATCGAGGACAACCACCGTTGAGCCAAAGATCACCTTGCCGCGTGCGTCCACGGCGGTGACATCAATGACCTGGACGTGCGACAGCTTGCCCTCGATATCCTTGATCCGGGCCTCGATAAAGCCCTGCTGCTCCTTGGCGGCATGGTACTCGGCATTTTCCTTGAGATCGCCATGTGCCCGCGCCTCGGCGATCGCCTGGATAACGGCCGGCCTGTCCGTGCTCTTCAAGCGCTGCAATTCTTCCTTCAGCAGCTCGTGGCCGCGTACCGTCATTGGCACCTTGCTCATGCCACCACCTCGTTGTGCAAATCCTGTAATCGATTGACGTCGCTATTGTCGAGATACTCGATCGCGCGACACGTCGCAATGGCGGCTCCGAGGGTCGTGTAATACGTGACCCCCTTGCGAACCGCTTCGGCGCGAATCGACTCCGATTCGTTGATCGCCTGCTTGCCCTCGGTCGTGTTAACGATCAGGTCAATCTCGTTGTTCTTGATCATATCCACGATGTGCGGACGACCTTCACGAACCTTGTTCGCCCGCCGGCATGATACACCAGCCTTGGCCAGGCTCTTTGCCGTCCCGTGCGTCGCG
Source organism: uncultured Woeseiaceae bacterium (assembly GCA_947259985.1). GTDB lineage: Bacteria > Pseudomonadota > Gammaproteobacteria > Steroidobacterales > Woeseiaceae > UBA1847. Next base: position 17,941 of record CAMYOJ010000044.1, on the reverse strand, counting down.
ACAATATCGAAGCCCATATCCGTGAGGATCTTGCCCAGTTCGACCGCCCCGTCCTTGTCCCTCTCTCGGACGCTCAGCAGCGCGGCCCCCTGGCGCGGCAAAATGACGCCCGACGCCAGCTGCGCCTTGGCATAGGCCTCGCCGAAAGTCCGGCCGACGCCCATGACTTCGCCCGTGGACTTCATTTCCGGGCCGAGTATCGGATCGCTGCCCGGGAACTTGATGAAGGGGAACACGGCCTCCTTGACCGAAAAGTAATCGGGCACGCGCTGATTCACAAAGCCTTGCTTGGCAAGCGACTCGCCCACCATGACCTTGGCCCCGATTTTCGCCAGCGGGATGCCGATGGACTTCGAGACGAACGGCGCCGTGCGCGATGCTCGCGGATTTACCTCGAGCAGGTAGACGACGTCGCCCTGGATCGCGAACTGCGTGTTCATGAGCCCGACGACGTTCAGTCCCTTCGCGAGCTTGACGACTTGCTCGGCGAGCACTTCCTGGATCTCGGCGGACAGGCTGAACGGCGGCAAAGAACAACCCGAGTCTCCCGAATGCACACCTGCCTGCTCGATGTGTTCCATCACTCCGCCGATGAGCACCCGCTCGCCGTCCGCGATGCAATCGACATCGACCTCGGTAGCCAGGTCGAGGAAACGGTCCAGCAGCACGGGGCTGTCGTTCGACACGTTGATGGCGGCGTCCATGTAGGCCGCCAGGTCTTCGTCGCTGTGTACGATTTCCATCGCCCGTCCGCCCAGCACGTAGGACGGCCGCACAACCAGCGGATAGCCGACTTCCGAACCGAGCGCGAGTGCTTCTTCCTTGTTGCGCGCCGTGCTGTTGGGCGGCTGTTTCAGACCCAGTTTCTCCACCAGCTTCTGAAAACGTTCACGATCCTCGGCGAGGTCGATGGAATCCGGCGTGGTACCGATGATGGGCGCACCCGCTGCTCCCAGGTCGCGGGCCAGCTTCAGCGGAGTCTGGCCGCCGTACTGGACGATGACGCCCTTTGGTTGCTCCTTGTCGATGATCTCCATGACGTCCTCGAAGGTCAGCGACTCGAAGTACAGGCGATCCGACGTGTCGTAATCCGTGGAAACCGTTTCCGGGTTGCAGTTGACCATGATGGTCTCGTAGCCGGATTCCTTGAGCGCCAGCGCCGCGTGCACACAGCAATAATCGAATTCAATGCCCTGGCCAATGCGATTGGGCCCGCCGCCCAGGATCATGATCTTGGGCCGCTCCGTGGGCGCCGCCTCGCACTCCTCGTCGTAGCTCGAATACAGGTAGGCAGTCGTGGTCGCAAACTCCGCGGCGCAGGTATCGACGCGCTTGTAGATTGGCCGGACATCGAGTTCGAGGCGACGGTTGCGAATCGCGTGCTCGTCGACCTCGAGCAGTTCAGCGATGCGCGCGTCCGAGAAACCCTTGCGTTTTATCGCGCGCAGCGATGGCTCGTCGAGCCCGGCGAGTCCGGCCTCGCGAATGCGGACCTCGGTGTTGACGAGGTCGGCTATCTGGACCACGAACCAGCGGTCGATACCCGTCACCTCGGCGACGTCGTCGTAGGAATAACCGTGGCGCAAGGCGTCGGCAACGTACAACAGGCGATTGGCGCCGGGAATGCGAAGCTCTTGCCGCAGGCGGTCGCGTTCTTCGTCGGTCGCGATAGGACCGCAGATCTCGTTGAGACCCGTGATCCCCGTTTCAAGCCCACGCAATGCTTTTTGCAGCGATTCCTGGAAGTTACGGCCCATCGACATGACCTCGCCGACCGACTTCATTTGCGTCGTCAGCCGATCGTTGGCTCCAGGGAACTTCTCGAACGTGAAGCGCGGAATCTTGGTAACGACATAGTCGATGGTCGGCTCGAACGACGCCGGCGTCGCGCCGCCCGTGATCTCGTTCTTGAGCTCGTCGAGCGTGTAGCCCACGGCCAGCTTGGCCGCCACCTTCGCAATCGGGAAGCCCGTGGCTTTCGAGGCGAGCGCCGATGAACGCGATACGCGGGGATTCATCTCGATGATCAGGACGCGACCATCTTCGGGGCTGACCGCAAACTGCACATTCGAGCCGCCCGTTTCAACGCCGATCTTGCGCAGCACGTCGATCGACGCGTCGCGCAGGCGCTGGTACTCCTTGTCGGTCAGCGTCTGCGCCGGCGCCACCGTGATCGAGTCGCCCGTATGTACGCCCATCGGGTCGAAGTTCTCGATCGCGCAGACGATGATGCAGTTGTCGTTTCGATCGCGAACGACTTCCATCTCGAATTCTTTCCAGCCCAGCACCGACTCTTCGAGCAGCACTTCGGTCGTCGGCGACATCTCGAGACCATGGGCGACGATGCGTTCAAATTCCTCGCGGTTGTAGGCTATGCCGCCGCCGCTGCCGCCCATCGTGAACGACGGTCGAATGATCGTCGGGAACCCGATGCCCTGCTGCTTTTCCAACGCCTCCTCGAGCGAGTGCGCAATTTCGGCTCGCGGACTTTCGAGCCCGATTTCGGTCATGGCTTTGCGGAACAGGTCCCGATCCTCGGCCATGTCGATGGCCTCGCGCGACGCGGCGATAAGCTCGACATTGTATTCCTCGAGTACGCCCTCCCGAACCAGGTCCAGCGCGCAGTTGAGCGCCGTCTGGCCACCCATCGTCGGCAGCAGCGCGTCGGGCCGTTCCCTGGCGATGATGCTGCGCACAGCTTCCCATTGCACGGGTTCGATGTAGATCGCATCCGCCATTTCGGGGTCGGTCATTATCGTCGCGGGATTGGAGTTCACGAGAATGACCCGGTAGCCCTCTTCGCGCAGGGCCTTGCAGGCCTGGGCGCCCGAGTAATCGAACTCGCAGGCCTGGCCGATAACGATGGGGCCGGCGCCAATGATCAGGATACTGTCGATGTCAGTGCGTTTTGGCATGTAGCAGAACTTAATATATTAGATTAATTATTTTATATAACACTATGTTTTAAAATACTTATTTTGAGAGCATTGCTTTGAGACCGCGACGTTTACGGGCCTCCATGTGCCCGATGAAACGGTCGAACAAGGGTACAAGGTCATGCGGTCCCGGGCTGGCTTCAGGGTGGCCCTGGAAGCTGAGCGCCGGCTTGTCCTTGAGCGCAATGCCCTGCAGGGTGCCATCGAACAGCGAGCGATGCGTGGCCTCGACGTTGTCGGGCAGCGTCGACTCATCCACCGCGAAACCGTGATTCTGGCTCGTTATCAGCACCTGCCCGGTCGCCAGGTCCTGCACCGGGTGATTGGCGCCGTGATGTCCGAACTTCATTTTTTCTGTCCTGGCTCCCGCTGCCAGCGCGAGCAGCTGGTGACCGAGACAAATGCCGAATACGGGGATCTCCTCTTCGAGAAACTTCCTGATCGCTTCGATAGCGTAATCACAGGGCTCCGGGTCACCCGGTCCGTTCGACAGGAAGATGCCGCTTGGCGACAAGTCGAGCACTTCCTCGGCCGGTGTAGTCGCCGGAACCACCGTCAGGCGACAGTCGAGGTCTGACAGGAGACGAAGGATGTTGCGCTTGACGCCGAAATCGTAGGCAACAACGTGAAACGGCGCGATACGACGACTAAGCACCAGCGGTTTTCGGCCGAAAGTCGTGCCATGGCACCACTGGTAGGCGCTATCCGTCGTGACGAATTTCGCCAGGTCCATACCGGTGATGCCGGGGAATTTGCGAGCATGCTCGATGGCAGTCTTGATGTCCTGGTCGCCCGTCATGATGCAACCGGACTGGGCGCCTTTCTCACGGATGATGCGTGTCAGTTTGCGAGTATCGATGTCGGCGATCGCAACAGTTTCGCCCTGCTTCAGGAAATGACTGAAGCTTCGCTCGGATCGCCAGCTGCTCGTTACCAGCGTGCTGTCCCGCACGATCAGGCCCGACGCATGGATTTTGGAGGACTCCATATCATCACTGTTGGTACCGGTATTGCCGATGTGCGGATAAGTCAGGGTGACGATCTGGCGACAGTATGACGGATCGGTCAGGATCTCCTGGTATCCGGTCATCGCGGTGTTGAATACGACTTCGCCAATTGTCTGGCCATCGGCGCCGATCGAGGTACCGTGGAATACGGTACCGTCCTGAAGTGCAAGTATCGCAGGCGTGCTCAAGAACGACCCTCAATAGAACAACGAAATACCGACCTGCTGAGGACCAGCGCCGTACCCGAATCACGGAGTGTCGTGTTTTGCGCCTGATTCAGATGCACAAAAGCGGAAGGACTTGGCCTTCCGCTCGCATACTTCGCTGACCGCCCAGCGATCCGGCGTAGTTTACTGAAGGCAAACTCCGTGCGCCAGACTCAGGACGTGTTTATTTCGCCCGAAATGCCTGAATTCGACGATTAGTCGAACAGCACGTCGGCCATGCTGTAAAGGCCCGCTTCCCGATTGACGAGCCAGCGGGCCGCGCGCAGCGCGCCATCCGCAAAAACCTGCCGCGTCGTTACGCTGTGCGCCAATCGAAGCACCTCGGCCGGTGAACGCAGAGTGATTTCATGATCGCCGGGCACCTCCCCGCGGCGCTCGACCTCGTAACGAATAGCCGACGTGTCGCTGTCCCCGCGGGCCTCGGCTACGGCTTCGCCGAGCTTGAGCGCGGTCCCGGAGGGCGCGTCTTTCTTGTGCACATGGTGGGTTTCGGAAATCTCGACGTCGAAACCGGGCCCCAGTGCGACAACAGCCTCGCGCAGCACCCGCTCCAGCACAGCGACACCGAGGCTCATGTTTCTGTCGTATAGCACGGGAACGACACGTGCCGCATTCTCAAGCGTGGTCATCTGGGCATCAGTCAGCCCGCTGACGCCACAGACGAGGGGTTTGTTGTAACTGACAACGGCATCCAGCACTTGCTCGGTGCCCTCGGGAAGGCTGAAATCGATAACAACGTCGGCAAGCGCCACGATTTCGTCCAGGTTGCCGTCTCGGCTCCAGATGCCCGCAATATCAAGATCCGCCTGCTGCTCGATACTCGCAGCGATCGCCCGCCCCATTCGACCGGCGCCGGCGATTGCTATGTTGATCGAGTCGATGTCGGAACTCCTAGCTGATCCGATCGAAAAAACGTTTCACGCTGTCGAGCCAGCCGCCTGCGCGCGGGCTGTGTTTCTCACCGCCGGATTGCAGCAAAGAGTCGAACTTCTCGAGCGCCTCGCGCTGCTCCGCCGTAAGGTTGACGGGAGTCTCGACGGCCACCTGGGCGAAAAGGTCACCGACCCTGACATCACGAACCGTCGTTACGCCCTTGCCTCGCAGCCGGAATACCTTTCCTGACTGGGTACCTGCCGGGATCTTGAGCGCCACGTTGCCGTCCAGCGTCGGCAACTCGACTTCGCCGCCCAGCGTCGCCGTGGCGATGCTGACCGGCACCTCGCACGAGAGGTTCGCGCCTTCGCGTTCGAAAATTTTGTGAGGCTGTACCCGGATTTCTACATACAGGTCGCCAGCGGGTCCGCCGTTGCGGCCGGCCTCGCCTTCCCCCGACAGGCGAATTCGATCGCCATCATCGACTCCGGCGGGGACCTTTACCGACAGTGTACGGGTCTTGCGAACGCGCCCGCGACCATGACAATCGGCGCAAGGGTCTGCAATCGTCGTTCCCGCGCCTTTACAGGCGGGACACGTTTGCTGGATAGAAAAGAAACCCTGTTGCATGCGCACCTGGCCCAGGCCGGAACACGTCGAACACTGGATCGGATCACTGCCCTTTCGGGCACCGCTGCCTTTGCAGGTTTCGCAGGTAACCTGGGTCGGCACGTCGATCGTGACGTTGTCACCGGCGACCGCTGTTTCGAGATCGAGTTTGAGCTCGTAGCCAAGGTCAGCGCCGCGGAATACCTGCGGGCCGCCCCCCGCACGGCGGCCGCCGCCACCGAATATGTCGCCGAAGACATCGCCGAAGATATCGCTGAAGCCTTCTGCGCCGAAACCGCCCGGTCCGCCGGCGGCACCCTTGAGGCCGTCGTGACCGAAGCGGTCGTAGGTGGCGCGCTTGTCGTCATCCTTGAGGACCTCGTAAGCTTCCTTCGCCTCCTTGAACTTGGCTTCGGCGCTGTCATCACCCTTGTTGCGATCAGGATGATGCTTCATGGCCAGGCGACGATACGCCTTCTTGATCTCATCGGACGACGCCGATTTCGAGACCCCCAGAGTTTCGTAGTAGTCGCGCTTTGCCATGATCACCTGTAGTTCGGGCGCCCCGGAGAGCGCCCGTACTGCTTCTCTTCCCTGTCAGTCTACTCAGACTTCGACTTGTCGTCCTTGTCCACTTCCTCGAACTCGGCGTCGACAACGTCGTCGTCGCCCGCCGCAGCTGTATCTTCCGAACCTTCCGCAGCAGCCTGCTCTGCATAGAGCTTCTGTGCAAGACTGCCTGATGCTTCGCCCAGGGCAGCCGTCTTGGTCTCGATGACTTCTTTGTCATCGCCGTCAACGGCCTTCTTGAGATCAGCCACGGCATTCTCGACGGCCATGCGCTCTTCGGCTGTCGCCTTCTCGCCGAGCTCGCTGAGGGTCTTCTCAGCCGCATGAATCAGGCCGTCCGCCTGGTTACGGGCGTCGACGAGTTCGCGGAACTTGCGATCCTCTTCGGCGTGGCTTTCGGCATCGGAGACCATCGTGTCGATCTCGTCGTCGGACAGGCCACTCGATGCCTTGATCACGATGTTCTGGCTCTTGCCCGTCGCCTTGTCCTTGGCCGACACGTTCAGGATACCGTTCGCATCGATGTCGAATGTCACTTCGATCTGCGGCAAGCCGCGCGGCGCCGGCGGAATGTCGGCCAGGTCGAAACGACCCAGCGACTTGTTATCCAGAGCCCGCTCGCGCTCACCCTGCAATACATGAATCGTCACGGCCGTCTGGTTGTCATCGGCCGTCGAAAAGACCTGCTCTGCGTTGGCCGGTATCGTCGTGTTCTTGTCGATGAGCTTGGTCATGACGCCACCGAGGGTCTCGATACCGAGCGACAACGGCGTAACGTCAAGCAGTAGCACGTCTTTGACGTCGCCCGCGAGCACACCGCCCTGGATGGCCGCGCCCAGCGCCACGGCTTCGTCGGGGTTGACGTCGCGACGCGGCTCTTTTCCGAAGAAGTTCTGCACTTCTTCCTGGACCTTCGGCATACGCGTCTGGCCACCGACCAGGATCACGTCATCGATTTCGTTGACCTTGAGACCTGCGTCGTTGAGTGCAATCTTGCACGGCCCGATCGTCCGCTCGATCAGCGCTTCGACGAGTGACTCGAGCTTGGCGCGCGTCAGCGCGATACTGAGGTGCTTCGGACCGCTGGCATCGGCCGTGATGTACGGCAGGTTGACCTCGGTCTGCTGCTGCGAGCTGAGTTCGATCTTGGCCTTCTCTGCAGCTTCCTTCAGGCGCTGCATGGCGCGTGCATCGCCGGAAATATCGACACCGCTTTCTCGCTTGAACTCGGACGTCAGGTACTCGATGACCCGCATATCGAAGTCTTCGCCGCCGAGGAAGGTGTCACCATTCGTCGACAACACCTCGAACTGGTGCTCGCCGTCCACCTCGGCAATTTCGATGATCGAGACGTCGAAGGTGCCGCCGCCGAGGTCGAACACGGCGATCTTCTTGTCACCGCGTTTCTTGTCCATGCCATAAGCGAGCGCCGCCGCCGTCGGCTCATTGATGATGCGCTTGACGTCGAGCCCGGCAATCTTGCCGGCGTCCTTGGTGGCCTGGCGTTGCGAGTCGTTGAAGTAAGCCGGTACCGTCACGACAGCTTCCGTGACCGTCTCACCAAGATAATCCTCGGCCGTCTTCTTCATCTTCATGAGAACGCGAGCCGAGATCTCGGGCGGCGCCATCTTCTTGCCACCGGCCTCTACCCAGGCGTCGCCATTATCGGCCTTGGCGATCGTGTACGGCACCATGTCGACATCACGCTGCACGACGTCATCTTCATAACGACGTCCGATCAGGCGCTTGATCGCATAAAGCGTATTCTCGGGGTTGGTGACGGCCTGGCGCTTGGCCGACTGGCCCACCAGCACCTGCTCGTCTTTGGTGAACGCGACGATCGACGGTGTCGTCCGATCGCCCTCGCTGTTCTCGATGACCTTGGGCGTATCGCCCTCCATCACTGCTACGCAGGAGTTAGTGGTACCCAGGTCGATACCAATCACTTTACCCATGTTTGCTTACTCCAAAATCGGTATTTATCGTCAAAACTGGCTGTTAGGTGGGGCCATGAGCCCTTGTTTCAAGCGCATTGGCGCAATTTCTGCCGAAAAAGCCCTATTCGGCGGCCGTTTCCTCGGCCACGACGACCATGGCAGGCCGTAACAGGCGTCCATTGAGCGAATAACCCTTTTGCACGACAATCGCTACCGAGCCCGGTTCTACGTCCTCTGAGGGCTGCATGCTGATGGCCTCGTGAAGCTCCGGGTCAAAGGGCTCGCCCTCGGGATTAACGACCTCGATGCCAAAATGATGCATCGTCTTTTCGAGCAGCTTCAGCGTGGCTGTGCTGCCCTCCAGCAAGCTCTCGACGCTGGCATTGTCGGCCGCCGAGAGTCCCATTTCGAGCGAATCCCGCACGGATAGCAGTTCCTTGCCGAATCGTTCAAGCGCAAACTTGTGGGCATTTTCGACGTCGCGCATCGCGCGCTTACGCACGTTTTCGACCTCGGCCGCGGCCCTGAGATAACGCTCCCAGTTCTCGTTGGCCTTGGCTTCCAGCGCGGCGAGCGACGCTTCCGGGTCGTCGAGATCCGTAACCGCCTCTTCCTGCCGTTCGCTGGCCTCAGTCGCTTCTTCGTCTCCGACGACCTCGGTTAGCTCCTTGTCCGGGCGATCCGCCTGTCCGTTCATCGCTGTGCTCCCAAAAATAACGTTCGCAGTTTGGGGGCCGGCGGGAAAATATCAAGTGGAACGGCGATTTTTTTGTTGATTTGACGCTAGTGGCCGTGACTCAGTGCCGATTCGAGCAGCCTGGCCGTTACGTCGACAATCGGTACGACACGATCATAGGCCATGCGGGTAGGCCCGATGACTCCGAGCACGCCAATCGTATCGTCGTCGACGTGGTAAGGCGCCGTCACAACACTGCAGTCGTCGAAAATGCTGTAGCCCGATTCTTCCCCGATGAAGATCTTGACGCCGTCCGCGCTGATGCTCCGGTCGAGCAAATCGAGGATCAGGCGTTTGCGGGAAAACGCTTCGAACAGCCGACGAAGAGTGTCGACATCCGAGAGCTCCGCAAAATCCATCAGTTTCGTCTCGCCGGCAACGACGTACTCATCATCGGGGTGTGCGGCCGTATCCATGGCCGAATGGGCCACGGCAATAATGTCGTGCATGGCCTGGTTCATCGAATCGCGCGTCTCATCGAGATCCCTCAGCAGGCGTTTCCTGAGCGTTTGCAGGTCGGTACCCGAATAGTGCTCGTTGATGAAGTTCTGCGCTTGCTGTAACTCCGATGCACTATAGTCCCTGGCCGTGTGCAGGATCCGGTTCTGCACTTCGCGGTCATTGACGACAAGAATGGCCAGGATGCGGTTTTCAGACAAAGGCAGGAACTCAATCTGCCGCAGCGTCACCTTCGGCGCGCGTGGCACCGAAACGACCCCGGCCATGCTCGTGAATTCCGAGAGCATGCTGGAAACCGTCGTGACGAGCGCGCCGGTATCGTCGGACTCGCCTTTTATTTTCTGACGGATTCTCTGGATGTCGCCGTCACCAGGCTGCCGGTATCGCACCAGCGTGTCGACGAACAAGCGGTAACCCTGCGGCGTCGGAATGCGTCCGGCCGAGGTATGCGGCGCGGACACGAGCCCCATCTCCTCGAGGTCCGACAGAACGTTGCGTATCGTTGCGGGACTGAGTGACAACCCGGAATCTTTCGACAACGTGCGCGAGCCGACGGGCTGGCCATCGCGGATATATCGCTGAATCAATACGCGTAGCAGGTGCTGCCCGCGATCATTTGGAATCGGTTTCGACGCTTCTGCTGACATTCAATAGAAACTAGGGAAATCTCCGGACTGCCCGCTATGATAGTGTGTGCGCCAACACGCTAGCAACGGCTTGGCGGTCGGTCAAGGGTTTGCAACAATCACCGTATGAGCACGCAATTTCCGAATATCGCGATACTCGGGCGACACGAGGATTCGCGCGTTGCCGAACCGATGCAGGTACTGGCCCGGCATTTGACAAAAGCCGGTATCAATGTGCTCGCGTCGGAAACCCTGACTCTCGACCTTCCCGTCACGCGGATGGCTGAAACCGATCTCTGTGACAGCGCCGATCTCGTCATCGCGATCGGCGGTGACGGCACTATGTTGTACGCCAGCCGCCTGGCGCGAAAATCCGGGACGGCAATACTCGGTATCAACCGGGGTCGGCTGGGCTTCCTTGCCGACGTCACGCCTGACGAGATGATCGCGAGCGTCGACGAGGTCCTGAGCGGCAACTACTCGCGTGATTCCCGCCTTCTGCTCGAGGCTCGCCTGATCGCTCAATCGGGCGAGGAAAGCACAGCATACGCTTTGAATGATGTCGTGCTGAAACGGCGCGAGACCGGCCGCATGGTGGATTTCGTGACACACGTCGACGGCGAGTATGTCAACACGCACTCCGGCGACGGCCTGATCGTTGCAACGCCTACGGGATCGACCGCCTATTCGCTGAGCTGCGGCGGCCCCATCATCTCACCGCAACTCGACGCAGTCGTCGTGGTGCCGGTCTGCCCGCACACCTTGACGGACAGGCCGCTGGTGATTCCTGCCGGGCATGCCATCGAGGTCACTCTCCTCGAACGCGACGAGACGAAGGCGTCGATCACTGTTGATGGCCATGCCGTCGCGGAAATCAGGCCGGACGACAAGCTGTTCATATCGGCGGCAGACAAGCGCATTACGCTGGTGCATCCGCCCGGTTTCGATTTTTACGGCATACTGCGCTCCAAGTTGTTTTGGGGGCGTGACAATCGCCGGCGCGAAGGCTGACGCATGGAATATTCGGCATGTTGATGAATCTCAAGGTGCAAGACTTCGCGATCGTCGACCAGATCGATATCGAGTTCGCACCCGGGATGACGGTCCTGACTGGAGAAACAGGCGCGGGCAAGTCCATCCTCGTCGACGCGCTCGGGCTCGTGCTCGGCGAACGTGGCAGCGCCCAGCTGGTTCGTGAGGGCGGCAAGCGCGCCGAATTCGCGGCGGAATTCGATGTATCCGCCCTGCCCCAGGCGCGCGCCTGGCTCGAGGAGCAGGCACTCGACATGGATGACGACTGCCTGTTGCGCCGCGTCATCAATGCCGACGGCCGCTCGCGGGCGTTTGTCAACGGAAACCCGGTGCCGCTGTCACAGCTGAAGAGCATCGGTGAATTGCTGCTCGATATTCACGGGCAACATTTCCACCAGTCGCTTGGCCGGCGATCCGTGCAGCGCGATCTCCTCGATCACTTCGGTGGATTGTTGGCGGAACGCACCAATGTCGAGTCGAGCTTCGCTGCATGGAAATCGCTGTCGCGCGAACTCGAGGCGCTGACCGACGCTGAAGCGGACCGCGCGTCGCGTCTGGATCTCCTGAGTTTTCAGCTGCAGGAGCTCGAGAGCCTCGGACTGGCGGATGACGAGGTATCGGAGCTCAGCGCGGAGAGGCAGAAATTGCAGCACAGTGGCCGACTCGCTGAAGGTGCGAACACGGCGCTGATGAACCTGTTTGAAAATGACGCCGGCAACGCCAACAGCCTCCTCGCCGACTCGCTGAGAACGCTTGAGTCATTGGCAGAGTTTGATGCCGCGCTGCAGCCAGTCATCGAAATGCTCTCCAGCGCCGGTATCCAGGTTGGCGAAGCCGCAGAGTCGCTGCGCCGCTATGGCGATTCACTCGATATGGATCCGGCGCGCCGCGACTGGGTCGAGGAGAGACTGGATTCTATCCAGACGATTGCGCGTAAGCATCGCGTGAACGCGGAAGAATTGCCGAGCCTGGTGGAAAAATTGCGCCGCGAGCACGAAGAACTGAGCCACGCCGAAGAACGCGGGCGCGAACTGGAGCAGCGGGTCGATACGGCCGGTGCCGCCTTCCTGGAACGGGCACAGGTTCTTTCGACTGCGCGCAGAAAGACCGCGAGAAAATTCGCAGCTGCGGTTACCGATGCAATGCATGGCCTTGGTATGCCGGGCGGCGTTTTCGAAGTCGCCATCAAAACGCTCGACGGCGGAGCCGTCCGACCCTGGGGCATCGACGATGTCGATTTCCTGATCAGCGCCAACCCGGGTCAGTCGCCACAGCCACTCGCGCGCATCGCGTCAGGCGGTGAACTATCGCGTATGAGCCTGGCAATCCAGGTCATCGCCAGTGATGCCAGTGCCATACCGACCATGGTTTTCGACGAGGTCGACAGTGGTGTTGGCGGTGGTGTCGCAGAGATGGTCGGCCGCCGCTTGCGCGAGCTGGGCAGTCAGCGACAGGTGCTGTGCGTGACGCACCTCCCGCAGGTTGCGAGCCTTGCAGATCAACATTTTCGCATCAGCAAGGTCAGTGACGGCAAGACAACGAGGACAGGCGTTCGCTTACTCGACAAGAGCGAACGCATCGACGAGCTCGCACGCATGCTGGGTGGTGTAGAGATCACGAAGAAGACCCTGGAACATGCGGCAGAAATGCTCGCAGGGGCGCCGAAGAAACGCGCCTGATTCAGTCGTCGTCCGAGTTATCGTCCTTCTGTTTGACGTACAACACCAGGCTGTGGTCGAGCAATTCATAGCCGTATTCTTCGGCAATGTGGTGCTGGAGCCGCTCAATCTCCTCGCTGACGAACTCGATAACATCGCCGGTTTCTACACAAACCATGTGGTCGTGATGGTCGCCGTCGTCAAGTTCGAACACGGAGTGCCCACCCTCGAAATTGTGCCTGGTGATCAGGCCAGCGGCCTCGAACTGGGTCAATACGCGATAAACCGTCGCCAGGCCGATGTCCTCGCCTGACTGTAACAGCTCCCCCGCTTTGCGAAGTTCCTGTCGTTGCTGCATGAACAAACTCTTTCAAGGTATGATGCGCGCCTATTATGACCCAGTTGGCAGTCCGGCTCTATGCTAATCCGTAAATCGATCGTCCTGTTTGTACTCTGCCTTGCCCTGGCGGCAGCCGGAGGCTGCGTCTACCGGCAGACTATCGCCCAGGGAAACCTGATCGAGCAAGAGGACCTCGACCAGGTTGAGGTCGACATGACCCGCAACCAGGTTCGTTTTCTGCTCGGCACTCCCATGATCGACGATCCGTTTCACAGGGACCGCTGGGACTACATCTACTTCCTGAAGATTGGCCGCAAGGACGCTGGCTTCAAGCGTTGGGTGTCGATCTTCTTCGAAAACGACCGTGTCAGCGAGATCCGCAAGGAACAGGAGCTGGACCCAAGCCTCTAGGGCTTGCCCGAACTCGCCATCGTCTGTCCGGCGGCGGCGAGGCGACGACGCGCTTCGCGTGGATCCATTGCCAGGGGACGGTAAATCTCGATTCTGTCACCCGCACTCAGTGCCCGGTCGCGCGCGACCACTCGACCCCATATGCCTACCTCGAGTCCGGAGAAGTCTTCGTTTGGAAATAGCTCGGAAATCCGGCTTTGCACGATGGCGTCTTCGACGGTGGACCCGGGCGGCAGCAACAGGCTAATGAGCGGCTGATGCTCTGGGGTCGCAAATACCACTTCCACTTTTATTTCGTTCGCCATCTGCTCAGGTCGTTGCAAACATGCTGGCCGCGCGCTCGGTGAATGAATTCACCAGGGCGTTGCAAGTCCTCTCGAAAAAGTGGCCGAGAATCAGGTCTGTCGCACGGCTTTCGAATTCAAACTCGAGTTCGAGTGACACTTTGCAACCGCGGTCTCCCAGTTGTTGAAACGTCCAGCCGCCCGACATGTGACGGAATGGTCCATTGACCAGCTCTATACCGAGCGCCTCGTCTTCCGTGAGCACGTTGCGGGTTCTGAACCTCTTGCTGATGCCCCTTCGATGCAGTTCCAGAGAAGCCTCTATAAAATCGGGATCCCGGATATGCACGACGGCCTCGTTGCACCATGGCAGAAACGAGGGATAGGACTCGACATCTTTTACGAGGCCGTACATCTGCGCCGCTGTATACGGAACAAGTGCACTTCGACTGACTTTTCGCATCGACCCAGGCGTGGCGTTACCCGCGCTACCTCACGGCATTGATCAAAACGATCAGGATGCCGATCGGCGCGACGAATCGAGCAAGGATTCGCCATGTCTTGAACAAGCCGCCCGAGCCATGCAGTTCGTCGGCCGTCGAATTGCGGCACATGACCCACCCCGCGAAAATGACGATCAGGAGACCGCCGAGCGGCAGCATGATATTGCTCGTCAGGTAGTCGACGTTGTCGAATATCGTGCCCGCGAGAAAACGCACGTCGGAAAGCACGTTGAACGACAGGACCGATCCCATGCCGACAAACCAGATCAGAAATCCAGTCGCGATGGTCGCCTGCGCGCGCGTCTTGTTGAACCTCTCGACGATCCAGGCGACAGCCGGTTCCATCAATCCAATGGCGGAGGTCCAGGCCGCAAATGAAAGCAGAATAAAGAAGATCGTGGAGAAAAACGTGCCACCCGCCATTTGCCCGAACGCCAGGGGCAGCGTATCGAATACAAGCCCCGGCCCATCAGCCGGATTGAGGTCGTTGGCGAAAACCAGCGGGAATATGGCCAGGCCCGCCAGGATCGCAATCGACGTGTCCGCGGTAACGACAGCCGCCGACGCCCCGGTGATGGAGGTCTCCTCGGGGAGATAAGCACCGTAAGCCATGATCGCACCCATGCCTATGCTCAGCGTGAAAAACGCCTGCCCCAGCGCCGCGAGCACGCTGCCCCAGGTCAACCTGTCGAAGTCGGGCGTGAACATGAAAGCGACACCCTCGTCGAAGTACCCGGAGTTGATCGAGTAGCCCAGCAACACGAGCATCAATATCAGCAGCGCGGGCACCATGAAACGAACGGCCTGCTCGAGCCCGCGTTCGACACCGCGCGCAACGACGAAAACCGACAACGACATGAACAAGGTGTGGCAAAGGGCGACGAGGCGCCAGTCACCCGTGAATCCATTGAACTGCTCGCTAACGGCAGCCGCACTCGCACCGGCGAACACGCCCGTCGCACTCTTGACGACGTACGCGAGCGTCCATCCGGCGATAACGCTGTAATAGCTCAGGATCAGGATGCCGGCAACTACGCCCATGCCGCCAACCCAGCGCCAGCGGGTCGACCCGCCCTCTTCCTGGCCCAGCAGTGCCATCGTAGCCACGGGATTGCGCCGCCCGCGACGGCCAATCAGGATTTCCGACATCATCACGGGCATGCCGATGACGACGACGCATATCAGGTATACGAGCACGAAGGCACCGCCGCCATTCTGGCCGGCGATGTAAGGAAATTTCCAGATATTGCCGAGTCCGACGGCGGATCCCGTGACAGCCAGGATGAACGCCATTCGTGACGACCAGTGACCGTGCAGGGATTTTCGCTTAGGGTCGCTTGCCTGATGGCTTAGCATTATTGTTCTCAAATCGGAACAGAAGTCGCGATTCTTATACAAAACCGGGAGTCTGACAACGCTTGGCCGTATAATCCGCTCGCCGCAATGCATGTTCGGCCAGGAATAGATGAGCAAAAAGAAAAGCAAAAAAACCGATAGCAATGTCATCGCGGTAAACCGGCGCGCACGCCACGACTACTTCATCGAGGACACGTTCGAGGCCGGCCTTTCGCTCGAAGGATGGGAAGCCAAGAGCCTGCGCGACGGTCGTGGGCAGCTGACGGAGGCTTATGTGCATCTGAGGAACGGTGAGGCGTGGCTCGTCGGCGCGCATTTTTCGCCGCTCAAGACCACGTCCAGCCACATCAAGGCCGACCCAACCCGTTCACGCAAACTGTTGCTGCACCGCCATGAGCTGGATCGGCTGACCGGGGCCGTCGAGCGCAAGGGATACGCGCTCATACCGCTGGACCTGCACTGGCACAAGGGCCGCGCAAAACTCAATGTGGGACTCGCAAAAGGCAAGAAGCAACACGACAAGCGAAGCTCGGACAAAGACCGTGATTGGCAGCGCCAGAAAGAACGCATCTTAAAGCATTAGTTATTTATCAAATACTTATAATTTTTTATTAATGTATATTCTTTGATAGCACTGTGGGCGAGTCTCGGTAATGTGCACTGCTCGTATTGTTTTCGGCGCGTTCGCCCCTACACTAGACGGTACACGGGGGTGACATGGCTTCGACGCGACAACTACGCACTAGCTGCCTAAAAACCAGCAAATGCCTTCTGCCCGGATCGTGCCTGTGCGTCCGGATCGCAGGAGTCACCGACACAGGACCGCGGCGCGAGCATGTTCGGGGCTCAAACCGTTAAATCCTTACCGAACTGGCTGCGAGTTTTCCCTGCCCGTCGGGTAGCCCGCAGCGAGATTAAAGACGGAATAAGCATGTAGAGCTCGTGGCGTAGGGCTTGCGGACGCGAGTTCGATTCTCGCCACCTCCACCAACAACCGATAGAGCCGCCGTCCTGGCGGCTTTGTCGTTTCTTTATCAATGTCGCATCGAACCGCGTAGCGACAAATCGGCAGGACAGCCGATTTGGACGCCCAAAGGGCGCCCGCAGGGCGAGGTCCAGGGATGGACCGAGTCAATTCGATTCCGCTGCCGAAGGCAGCGAACAATTCCCGCCACCTCCACCACTATAGAAAAAGGCTCGCCTGACGAGTGAGCCCTTTGTCTATACTGTGACCTCAATGGCAAATCGTTCCTTCGCCTCGATCGCTGCGATTGCCGCACTGTTGGCGGCAGCCGCTTACTTGGGACCTTTTCAGGAACAGAGCGATACGGAAATCGCGCCCCACTCTCCAATCGCACCACACGTTCAGCCTGCAACATCGCCACCTGCTCCCGACAGCGGGCTGCCTGTGGCGGACTTGCGGTCCGCATTGACCGACTTCTGCTCCGAAGTTAATTCGGAGCAGACTGTCAAAGAGTGGACACCTGAGCAAGTTCGATTGCAGACTGACATTTACAAAGAAGCGAGGCAGAATCTGTCAGAACGCCTCTCGATTTCGCCTTCGGCGGACCACCTACACGCGGCTGCATTACTCGAGGACGATCCGGCATTACGCGTCGAGTTGATTGATCGCGCAATCTCTCGTAATCCATCTGATTCGTTCCTGGTCTGGAGTGCTGTTCAAATTTGTTACGAGTCCGGCGATTCCGTGGACTGCAGGTCGCGGGGTTGGGACCAGAGGCTGATCGCCATTGACGGTCAAAACAGCGAGTCGTGGCTCCGTGTTGCTGCGAATCGATACAGTGCGGGCGAAACCGATGCCGCGCTCAAAGCCATGCAATTCGCCGCTACCGCTGCCGAGTCACGCATATATTGGACCGAAACCATCGAGCTGATCGAACGAGGATTGGCCGCAGCTGGCAGTAACGATTCTTTCCCTGATCGAGCAGGAATGGCCCTTGGTTTCGCCGCCATGATGGTCCCGAGATACGTCGATTTCACGACAATGTGCGAGGAGCAGTCGGCGCAAAACGTGGACTGGGCCTACGCATGCCTCCACTACGGAGAGCTGGCAGAGAATCATGGCAAGACCGAAATTGGTGTGGAAATTGGCCTCGCAATACAGAAAATTGCACTCGACGCTCTCGGAGAATGGGACCGGGCTGCCCTGGTCGAGCATCGGATTCAGGCAAGTAGCCAGCAGAGAATGGACTTGATCAAGACTCACAACCCAGCGACTGAGCGGCTGATCTTCTCGAACCCCACCCTGTTTTTCGCTTTCCTGGCTGCAATCAGATCAGAGGGTGAGGTAAATGCCAAACGTCGAATTACCGCTGAAATCGAACGCTTGATTGAACAACAGCCCGAATTGGCCTGC
>CAMYOJ010000043.1 GCA_947259985.1 uncultured Woeseiaceae bacterium | reverse complement strand
CTGATTGCGCCGATCGCCATGGAAGACGGTCTTCGCTTCGCAATCCGCGAGGGCGGCCGCACCGTGGGTGCCGGCGTCGTCGCTAAAATTTTCGAGTAAAACGACAGGCCAGTAGCTCAATTGGCAGAGCGGCGGTCTCCAAAACCGCAGGTTGGGGGTTCGATTCCCTCCTGGCCTGCCATGTTGCAGGAGCGCGCCAGGCGCGCAATTGCAGCGACAGGCAGATAGAAGAATGGCAACACAAACAGAAACCAGTCAGAGCGGAGCGCTCGACATCATCAAGCTGCTGATTTCGGCGGCCGCGCTGGTGGGCGGGCTTTACGCCTATTACTACTATGAGGCCGAGATCGCGCAGGCGGTTCGGGTGCTCATGGTGCTGGCGGGAACCGCCGCAGGCATCGGTATCGCCATGACGAGCACCCAGGGTCAGCGGCTCTGGCACTTCATACAAGGCTCGCGTGTCGAGATTCGCAAGGTTGTCTGGCCGACGAAGCAGGAAACCACGCAGACGGCGATTGCCGTATTCGTGTTCACGCTCGTCATGATGTTGTTCTTCTGGGCACTGGATTCGGGGCTGCTCTGGCTGACCCGGACCCTGGTCGGCTGATCGTCCCGACGCAGAGCGAAAGAGTTTAAAGAGGAATAACGGCAGTGGCCTTACGCTGGTACATCGTGCACGCCTATTCGAACTTCGAGCACCGCGTCAAGGCGGCGCTCGAGGAGCGCATTGAGCGTATGGGTCTGCAGGACAAGTTCGGAGAGATCCTGGTCCCGACCGAGGAAGTCGTCGAGATGCGGGAAGGTCAAAAGCGGCGCAGTGAGCGCAAGTTCTTCCCGGGCTATGTCCTCGTGCAAATGGATATGGACGACGAGACCTGGCATCTCGTCAAGGAAGTACCGAAGGTGCTCGGGTTTATTGGCGGTTCGAGCGATCGGCCCGCGCCGATTACCGAAAAGGAAGCCGATCACATCCTGCAGCGCGTCAAGGAAGGCGTCGACAAGCCGCGGCCGAAAGTACTGTTCGAGCCCGGTGAGGTCGTTCGCGTAACAGACGGGCCGTTCAACGATTTCTCTGGAGTCGTGGAGCAGGTCAACTATGAAAAGAACCGACTCCAGGTTGCTGTACAGATCCTGGGTCGTTCAACGCCGGTCGAACTGGATTTCGGTCAGGTGGAAAAATCGTAATAACACTTACGAGGAGCTCGCAAGAGCGTTTGAACTCGAGAGGTATATACAATGGCTAAGAAAGTTGCCAGCTACATCAAGCTGCAGGTACCTGCGGGCCAGGCGAATCCGTCGCCGCCTGTCGGACCGGCCCTGGGCCAGCATGGCGTCAATATCATGGAGTTCTGCAAGGCGTTCAACGCGCAGACCCAGGGTACCGAGCCGGGCCTGCCCATTCCCGTCGTGATCACGGTCTACAGCGACCGCAGTTTCACGTTCATTTCAAAGACCCCGCCTGCTGCCGTGCTGTTGCGTAAGGCCGCTGGTATCCCGAAAGGTTCCGGCGAGCCGAATTTGAACAAGGTTGGCAAGGTCAATCGTGCGCAACTCGAAGAGATCGCCACGACCAAGATGCCCGACCTGACCGCGGCCGACATGGACGCCGCTGTTCGCACGGTTGCCGGTACTGCTCGCAGCATGGGTATTGAAACAGAGGGAGTGAACTGATGGCCCGTATCAGCAAGAGAAAGCAGGCGGCTCGCGAGAAAGTTGACTCGACCAAGGCCTACGAAGTTGCTGAGGCGCTTGGGCTCGTAAAAGAGCTCGCGACGGCGAAGTTCCCCGAGAGTATTGACATATCCGTCAACCTCGGTGTGGACCCGCGCAAGTCCGACCAGGTGGTTCGCGGTTCGACGGTATTACCGAACGGCACAGGCAAGACCGTGCGCGTCGCAGTATTTGCGCAGGGCGAGAACGCCGAGAAAGCGACCGCGGCCGGCGCCGACATTGTCGGTTTCGAGGACCTTGCGGAATCCGTCAAGAAGGGCGAAATGAATTTCGATGTCGTCATTGCCACACCCGACGCGATGCGCGTCGTCGGGCAGCTCGGCCAGATCCTCGGTCCGCGCGGCCTGATGCCGAACCCGAAGGTTGGCACCGTGACGGCTGATGTCGAGACCGCCGTCAAGAACGCCAAGGCCGGACAGGTTCGCTATCGCACCGACAAGGCGGGCATCATCCACTGCCCGATCGGACGCGCCGATTTCGAGGTGGATGCGCTCAAGCAGAATCTCGATGCACTGCTGGCTGACCTCAAGAAGGCCAAGCCCGCGGCGGCGAAAGGTTCCTATTTCAAGAAACTGACCGTCTCGTCAACGATGGGGCCAGGTGTGTCAGTAGACCGGTCATCAGTCGACGCCTAGTCGGCTCGTTTGAGACCGTTTTGGTGGAGCGGGCGTCCTGGACTCCCGATCCACACAAAGAACATGTAAGGGCGCCTTCGTGCGCCGGATCATCAGTCGCAGGGAAGCGGCGATCGTCGAAGACCGCAGGCGATCAGTCTGAGCACTGATCTTAATACTCGCCTACGTAGATGGTGTTACCTGAGTCAGATTAACGCTGGCGACGGTTGCCCATCCGACAGAGGGATGGATATCCCGGATTGGGGGGTGAAGCTCGCTTCACCCGTTGGTGTAACCGTAAGCCAGGAGACAACATGGCACTAAGACTCGAAGACAAGAAAGCCCTTGTCAAAGAGGTAAATGCGGTTGCAGGAGACTCTGTAACAGCCGTTGCGGCTGAATACAGGGGCCTTTCTGTTGCAGAAATGACGGCATTGCGCAAAGAAGCGCGCAACGCCGGCGTCTACATGCGTGTGGTGAAAAACACGCTGGCACGTCGCGCCGTCAAAGGCACCGAATTTGAGTGTATGGAAGATTCGCTCAAGGGGCCGATTCTGCTCGCGTTTGCAAAAGAAGATCCAGGTGCCGCTGCCAGGGTTATCAAGGATTTCGCCAAGGAGCACAAAGCTCTGCAGGCGGTATCGCTATCAGCCGGCGGGCAGTTAATGCCGGGCTCTGATCTGGGTAAATTGGCCGATCTGCCAACCCTTGATCAGGCGCGCGCAATGCTGCTCGGCGTGTTCGTAGCACCGATGAGCCAACTGGTACGCACGCTTGCCGAACCTCCTGCAATGCTCGCACGGACGATGTCTGCGCGTGGTGAGCAGGAAGCGGCTTGAAGCTTATAGATTCCCTGACTCAGGGAAATATTTTTTAGAGGAATATTGAAATGGCACTGTCAAACGAAGACCTGCTCAAAGAATTGAGCGCAAAGCCCATCATGGAAGTTGTCGAGCTCGTAAAGATGCTCGAAGACGAGTGGGGCGTATCTGCTGCGGCTCCGGTCGCTGTTGCTGCTGGCCCCGCGGCCGGTGACGCAGGCGAAGCTGCTGCTGAGAAAGACGAGTTCGACGTTGTAATGTCGAGCTTCGGCGGCAACAAGGTTTCAGTCATCAAGGCTGTTCGCGCCATTACCGGTCTTGGCCTCAAGGAAGCCAAGGACACCGTTGAAGGCGTACCGTCGACCATCAAGGAAGGCGTAGCCAAGGACGAGGCAGAGGAAGTCAAGAAGCAGCTCGAAGAAGCCGGCGCCACGGTTGAGCTGAAATAAGCAGCTTGAACGAGCTGTTGCATCTTCGATGCAAGACCCCGCTTATGGGTCATAAGTCGGGTGGGCAGCCAGTCGCTATGCGGCTGGCTGCTTGCTCGCGTCTGTAATTAATGAAGGCTAACGAGGATTTCTCGAATGGCATACTCATTCACTGAGAAAAAGCGAATTCGCAAGAACTTTGGCAAGCGTCCGACGATCCTGGACGTGCCGTACCTGTTGTCGATCCAGGTCGACTCGTACAACAAGTTCCTGCAAACGGAAAAGACAATCGAAGACCGTGACGACATCGGTCTGCACGCTGCGTTCCAGTCGGTATTCCCGATTGTGAGCTATTCGGGCAACGCGGCGCTCGAATACGTGAGCTATCGCCTGGGCGAGCCCGTATTCGATGTCAAGGAATGCCAGATGCGTGGCCTGACCTACGCAGCACCGATTCGCGTCCTCGTGCGCCTGGTCATTTACGACAAGGAAGCCAGCGGTACTCCGAAACCCGTCAAGGACATTCGCGAGCAGGAAGTCTATCTCGGTGAAATGCCGCTGATGACCGATCACGGCACGTTCGTGATCAATGGCACCGAGCGTGTCATCGTCTCGCAGCTGCACCGCTCGCCGGGCGTGTTCTTCGACCATGACAAGGGCAAGACACACAGCTCCGGCAAGTTGCTGTTCTCGGCACGCGTCATTCCCTATCGTGGTTCCTGGCTCGACTTCGAGTTTGACCCGAAGGATTCCGTATTTGCGCGAATCGACCGTCGCCGCAAGCTGCCGGTCACGATCATCCTGCGCGCGCTCGAGATGAACAACGAGGAAATGCTCGATCTGTTCTTCGAGAACAACGATTTCTACCTCTCCGACAAAGATATCAAGATGGGCCTCGTGCCCGATCGCTGGCGCGGTGAGACCGCTGCCTTCGACATCAAGCTTGGCCGCAAGCTGATCGTCGAGGAAGGCAAGCGTATTACGGCGAAGCATGTTCGCGACATGTCGAAGTCGACTGTCGACAAGCTGGTCGTGCCCACGGAATACCTGGAGGGCAAGATCATCGCGCACGACATCGTGGATACTGAAACCGGCGAATTGCTGGCGCCGGCAAACACGGAATTGACCGATGAGCTCGTGACGCAGCTTATCGAGGCCGGTGTCGATCATATTCGTACCTTATACGTGAACGATCTCGATCGCGGCCCGTTCATCTCGAATACGCTGAATATCGATCCGTCGACGACGCGTCTCGAAGCGCTTGTCGAGATCTATCGCATGATGCGACCGGGTGAGCCGCCGACCAAGGAGGCTGCCGAGAACCTGTTCCAGAACCTGTTCTTCAACCCGGACCGTTACGACCTGTCGGCTGTCGGTCGCATGAAGTTCAATCGTCGCGTCGGTCGCGAGACGTCGGAAGGCGACGGCGTGCTCGATCGCGAGGACATCCTCGCCGTGTTGAAGACGCTGATCGATATCCGCAACGGCTATGGTTCCGTGGACGACATCGACCACCTCGGCAACCGCCGGGTTCGCAGCGTCGGCGAGATGGCCGAAAACGCCTTCCGCGTCGGACTCGTACGCGTCGAGCGAGCCGTCAAGGAGCGCCTGACGCAGGCAGAAGCCGATGGCCTGATGCCGCAGGAGATGATCAATGCGAAGCCGGTTGCTGCAGCCGTCAAGGAGTTCTTCGGTTCGAGCCAGCTGTCGCAGTTCATGGACCAGAACAACCCGCTGTCGGAAGTCACCCACAAACGCCGCGTATCGGCGCTCGGGCCCGGCGGCCTGACGCGCGAGCGCGCCGGGTTCGAGGTTCGCGACGTGCATCCGACGCACTACGGTCGTGTGTGCCCGATCGAGACCCCTGAAGGTCCGAACATCGGACTCATCAACTCGCTGGCCGTCTACGCGCGCACCAACGAATACGGTTTTCTCGAGACACCCTACCGCAAGGTCATCAAGGGCAAGGTTACGGCCGAGATCGACTACCTGTCGGCGATCGAAGAGAGCCAGTTCATCATTGCTCAGGCAAACTCGGAACTCGACAGCAACGGCAAGTTCGTCGAAGAACTCGTGGCGGTTCGTCACAAGAACGAGTTCACGCTGGCCGGCCCCGGGGACGTCAACTACATGGACGTCAGTCCGCGCCAGATCGTATCGGTCGCCGCCGCACTGATTCCGTTCCTCGAGCACGACGATGCCAACCGCGCCCTGATGGGATCGAACATGCAACGCCAGGCAGTCCCGACGCTGCGTGCGGAAGCCCCGCTGGTTGGTACGGGCATCGAGCGGGCCGTCGCGATCGACTCGGGCGTTACGGTCGTCGCGCGTCGCGGTGGCTATGTCGATTCAGTGGACGCCTCGCGTATTGTCGTCCGCGTCAACGATGACGAGACCACGGCTGCGGAGCCCGGTGTCGACATCTACAACCTGACGAAGTACACGCGTTCCAACCAGAACACCTGTATCAATCAGCGCCCGCTCGTAAAGAGCGGTGACACGATTGCCGCAGGTGACGTGCTGGCCGACGGACCGTCGACCAACATGGGTGAGCTGGCACTTGGCCAGAACCTGCTGGTCGCGTTCATGCCGTGGAACGGTTACAACTTCGAGGACTCGATCCTGATTTCCGAGCGAGTTGTCAAGGAAGATCGCTTCACTACGATTCATATCGAGGAATTGCAGTGTGTCGCTCGCGATACCAAGCTCGGGCCCGAAGACATTACGTCGGATATTCCCAACGTTGGTGACGCGGCGCTCGCGAAGCTCGACGAGTCGGGCATCGCGTTCATCGGTGCCGAAGTCAAGGCTGGCGATATCCTCGTCGGCAAGGTAACGCCGAAAGGTGAGACCCAGCTGACGCCGGAAGAGAAACTGCTGCGTGCGATCTTCGGCGAGAAAGCGTCCGACGTGAAGGACACGAGCCTGCGCGTACCGCCCGGCATGGATGGCACGGTCATCGACGTACGCGTGTTCACGCGCGACGGGGTCGAGAAGGACCTGCGCGCCCTGTCGATTGAGAAATCCGAGCTCGAGGCCGTACGCAAGGACCTCGATGACACGCTGCGCATTCTCGAAGAGGATATCTACGAGCGCGTGGAGCGCATGCTCACGGGCAAGATGGCACAGGGTGGTCCGAACAAGCTCAAGTCGGGCAGCAAGATCACAAAGGCTTACCTTGAGGATCTGCCCCGCGAACAGTGGTTCGAGATTCGACTCAAGAACGACGATGCCAATGAGCAGCTGCAGAAGGCCTTCGAACGCCTGAAAGCGCAGCGTGACGAGTTCGATCGTCGTTACGAAGAGAAGAAGACCAAGATCACGGCGGGCGACGACCTGGCGCCGGGCGTGCTGAAGATGGTCAAGGTCTACCTTGCCGTCAAGCGCCGCATCCAGCCGGGTGACAAGATGGCCGGACGCCACGGTAACAAGGGTGTTATCTCGACGATCGTTCCTGTCGAAGACATGCCGTACCTCGAAGATGGCAACCCTGTCGATATCGTCCTGAACCCGCTGGGCGTGCCCTCGCGCATGAACGTCGGCCAGGTGCTCGAAACGCATCTCGGCTGGGCGGCCAAGGGCGTTGGCAAGAAGATCGACGAAATGCTGAAGGCGCAGGAGTCGATGACCAAGCTGAGGCAGTTCCTGGATTCCGTGTACAACAAGACGGGCGGCAAG
Source organism: uncultured Woeseiaceae bacterium (assembly GCA_947259985.1). Taxonomy (GTDB): domain Bacteria; phylum Pseudomonadota; class Gammaproteobacteria; order Steroidobacterales; family Woeseiaceae; genus UBA1847. The sequence continues at coordinate 3,226 of CAMYOJ010000043.1, read as the reverse complement.
GTGGAGGACATCAAGTCGTTCAGCGATGCCGAGGTGTTGGAACTGGCCGGCAACCTGACCGATGGTGTCCCCACGGCGACGCCCGTATTTGACGGTGCGACCGAGGAAGAGATCAAGGGCATGCTCGAGTTGGCCGGTCTGGATCAATCGGGACAGTCGACGCTGTACGACGGCCGCACGGGCGAGAGGTTCGATCGTGACGTTACAGTCGGCTATATGTACATGTTGAAGCTCAACCACCTGGTTGACGACAAGATGCACGCCCGCTCGACCGGACCCTACAGCCTGGTCACACAGCAGCCGCTGGGTGGCAAGGCGCAGTTCGGTGGTCAGCGCTTCGGTGAGATGGAGGTCTGGGCGCTCGAAGCCTATGGCGCTTCCTATACCCTGCAGGAAATGTTGACGGTCAAGTCGGATGACGTCCAGGGGCGCACCAAGATGTACAAGAACATCGTGGATGGTGAGCACTACATGGATGCCGGCATGCCCCGGCATGCCGGAATCGTTCAATGTGTTGGTCAAGGAGATTCGATCTCTGGGCATCAACATTGAGCTGGAGACAGACTAATGAAAGATCTGCTTAAGCTTTTTAAATATCAGCACCCGGTTGACGACTTCGATGCGATTCGCATCGGCCTTGCTTCTCCGGACATGGTGCGCTCGTGGTCGTTCGGCGAGGTCAAGAAACCCGAGACGATTAACTACCGGACGTTCAAGCCCGAGCGAGATGGCCTGTTCTGCGCCAAGATCTTCGGTCCGATCAAGGACTACGAGTGCCTGTGCGGCAAGTACAAGCGCCTCAAGCATCGCGGTGTCGTCTGTGAGAAGTGTGGCGTTGAAGTCACGCAGACCAAGGTTCGCCGAGAGCGCATGGCGCACATAGAGCTGGCAAGCCCGGTCGCGCACATCTGGTTCCTGAAGTCGCTGCCGAGCCGTATCGGCCTGATGCTCGACATGACGCTCAGAGAGATCGAGCGCGTGCTGTACTTCGAGGCCTTCGTGGTCGTGGAGCCAGGCATGACCGAGCTCGAGCGTGGCCAGCTCATGACCGACGAGATGTACCTCGAGGCTCTGGAGCAGTACGGAGACGAGTTCGATGCGCGCATGGGCGCCGAGGCCGTCCGCGAGATGCTCATGACGATTGACCTGCAGCGCGAAGTGCTGAAGGTACGCGAAGACATCGACGCCACGCGCTCCGAGACCAAGATCAAGCGCCTTTCCAAGCGCCTCAAGCTGCTGGAGTCGTTTATCGAGTCCGGTAACAAGCCCGAGTGGATGGTGTTGACGGTGCTGCCGGTACTGCCGCCGGATCTGCGTCCGCTGGTGCCGCTCGATGGTGGCCGCTTTGCGACCTCGGATCTCAACGACCTGTACCGTCGAGTCATCAATCGTAACAACCGCCTGCGCCGGCTGCTGGAGCTCAACGCGCCAGACATCATCGTGCGCAACGAAAAGCGCATGCTGCAGGAATCGGTGGATGCGCTGCTCGACAACGGTCGTCGCGGTCGCGCGATCACGGGCACCAACAAGCGTCCGTTGAAGTCGCTCGCCGACATGATCAAGGGCAAGCAGGGTCGCTTCCGCCAGAACCTCCTGGGTAAGCGCGTCGACTACTCGGGTCGTTCGGTGATCGTGGTCGGCCCGACGCTCAAGCTGCACCAGTGCGGCCTGCCGAAGAAGATGGCGCTCGAGCTCTTCAAGCCGTTCATTTTCTCCAAATTACAGTTACGAGGAGAAGCGACGACCATCAAAGCGGCAAAAAGACTCGTTGAACGCGAGGGCGCGGAGGTCTGGGATATTCTCGAAGAAGTTATCCGCGAACATCCGGTCATGCTCAACCGTGCGCCGACGCTGCACCGCCTCGGCATCCAGGCGTTCGAGCCGGTGCTTATCGAGGGCAAGGCCATTCAGCTCCATCCGCTCGTCTGTACGGCATTCAACGCCGACTTCGATGGTGACCAGATGGCTGTGCATGTGCCGTTGTCGATCGAGGCGCAGCTCGAAGCACGCGCCTTGATGATGTCGTCGAACAACATCCTGTCACCGGCCAACGGTGAGCCGATCATCGTGCCGTCGCAGGATGTCGTTCTCGGTCTCTATTACATGACCCGAACCCGGGTCAACGCGCACGGCGAGGGTATGGTGCTTGCGAGCCTCGATGAGGCGAGGCGTGCTTATGAGACCGGCGCGGCGGATCTGCAGGCGCAGGTCAGAGTTCGTGTGACGATGCACGAGCGCAACGACGATGACGAGATTGTCGAGGTGACGAAGATCGTCGACACGACCGTCGGGCGGGCGCTGCTGTCAGGCATCCTGCCGGTTGGGCTCGAGTTCCGGCACATCAACCGTGCTATGTCCAAGAAAGCGATTTCCAACGTTATCAATGCCTGTTACCGCCGGCTCGGCCTCAAGAAGACGGTCGTGTTTGCTGACCGCCTGATGTACACGGGTTTCCACTTCGCAACGATGGCAGGTATCTCGATTGGCGTTAACGACATGGTCGTGCCGGAGGACAAGCATGAGATCCTGGCGCGCGCTGAAAACGAGGTGAAGGAAATTCAGGACCAGTACGGATCCGGCCTCGTGACGGACGGCGAGCGCTATAACAAGGTGGTCGACATCTGGTCACGCACCAACGACCAGGTTGCCAAGGCCATGATGGACAAGCTCGGTACCGAGCTTGTGAACGATGCCGCCGGCAAGCAGGTCGAGCAGGAGTCGTTCAATTCGATCTACATGATGGCGGACTCCGGCGCTCGTGGTTCTGCGGCGCAGATTCGACAGCTGGCCGGAATGCGCGGCCTGATGGCCAAGCCGGATGGCTCGATCATCGAGACGCCGATCACGGCAAACTTCCGCGAAGGCCTCGACGTGTTGCAGTACTTCATCTCCACGCACGGCGCGCGCAAAGGCCTTGCCGATACGGCGCTGAAGACCGCTAACTCGGGATACCTGACGCGTCGACTCGTCGACGTCGCGCAGGACCTGGTCGTCACCGAGGTCGATTGCGAAACCCGCAACGGCGTATCGATGGCGCCGCTGGTTGAAGGCGGCGATATTGTCGAGCCGCTGGCCGAGCGGGTACTGGGGCGCGTTCTCGCGGAGCCGGTTCTGATCCCGGGCAGCGACAAGGTCGCCTTTGATGCCGGCACGATGCTGGATGAAGCCACGGTACAGCGCCTCGAAGAGCTGTCGATCGATCACATCATCGTGCGTTCGCCGATCA
>CAMYOJ010000042.1 GCA_947259985.1 uncultured Woeseiaceae bacterium | reverse complement strand
TCGTACCGCGCGGCCTACCGGCATCGGCGATGCATCGTGCTCGCCGACGGGTTCTACGAATGGCAACGGCAGGAAGACCATAAGGTGCCGCATTTCATATCACTTGCGAGCGGTGAACCGTTTGCGCTTGCGGGACTCTGGGAGCATTGGAAAGACAAGCAAAGCGGAGACTCGCTGCAAACCACCACATTGATTACTACGGCGGCCAATGAGTTCATGGCGCCGCTGCATCACAGGATGCCCGTGGTCCTGGAGCCCGGGTCCGCGGGTGAGTGGCTCGCGGGTTCCAATGATCTTCTCGACGATATAGCCGATCGTACGCCGCCGTTGCAGGCGTGGCCCGTCGACCGCAGAGTGAACAACGCACGCAACGAGGGCGAGGAGCTAATCGAGGTCGCCGGCGATATCGTCCGCTGACAGGTGTGGCATCATTGAAACGATGAGTGTGCCGGGTCCTCCGTGCACGCCCAGAGCTGTGCCGATTGCGGTACGCGTCTTTCTCTTGATGGCCGGCAGCTGATCTTCGATCTTCCGCTCCAGCCGCTCCGCGTCTTGCTCGCAAACGGCGTGACCGATAGCAATATCCACAGGCTGGTCCCGTGGCGCGCGCTTCGCAACAAAACTCGCAAAGCGACTCACTCGGTTGCGCTTGCCGAACAGGAAGCCGCTCAGCGCGACTCGGCCGTCGGGCTTGGTCGCTATGATGGGTGTCAGGTGCAACAAGGACGCGACGGTCCTCACCCAGCCCGGCAGGCGCCCGCCCCTGACCGCGTAGCGCAGCTCGTTGAGCAGCGCATAGGTTCGCGTTAATGGCACCTGCCTCTTGATCGCGGCGACCGTGCCCTCGAAACTCAGGTTCCTGTCGGCGCACTCGGCGGCGAGTACGACGAGCTGCCCCTGGCCCATCGAGGCATTGAGCGAGTCGAGTACCAGAATATTCCCGGGCGCGCTGGTGCGCTCCGCCGCGGACCGGGCCGCCTCGTAGGTTCCGCTCACGACGCCAGTGAGGCTTATCGACAGGACGTTCCTGAAATGGCTGGCGAGAAACTGGAACTGGCGGCGAAAGTCACCGGGCGCGGGCTGCGAGGTCGTCGGGTGATGCGGGTTGCTCTCGAGTTCATGATAGAACTCATCGGTCGTGATGCTGACCTTGTCGAGGTAGCCACGATCACCAAACTGTATTCGGCAGGGCACCATGTGTATGTCGAGCCGTTCCATGTCCGCGTCGGCGATGTCCGCGGCTGAATCGGTGATGACCGCGAAATCGCGCCTGTGCTCGTGCGTACTGTGCTGCTGGCGGTGCATGTCGTCGGCCTTCTCGGCGCCGAGCTGACCGAATCGTCGCGCGACCTTAAACACTGCGTCGGGGTCATCGACATGAATGTGGATCTTCGCTTTGCGCTTGGTGCCGGCGAGTACGAGTGAATCGCCGAGCACGGCAAGCGACTCGCGCAGTTTGCGCCTGTCGATGTCCTCGCCGGTAACGAGGCACTCCGTGCAAAAGCGAAAGCGCGAGACGTTGTCTTGCTCGACAAAATCGACGGCTGGCTCTATCTCGTGCAGCAGGGAAAGATCGGGCGCCGGGACGACCTTGCCGGTGTCCAGGTACTCGGACATCCCTGCCACGAGCTCCGCGAATCCCTTGGCGCCAGCGTCGACGACGCCGGCCTTGCGCAACACCTCGAGCTGGTTCGGAGTATCCTCGAGTGCCGTGAAGACGCGCTGCACTGCCTGGCGCATGATGGCTCCGAAATTTGCTTCGCGCTCCGTAGACTGCCTAAAGCTGTCGGCAAAAGCCGCGATTACCGAGAGAATCGTTCCTTCCCGCGGTTTCGACAGGGCATCGTGGGCGTACTCGCTGCCCACGGCCACAGCCTTGCCGAAGGTATAGGTCGTGAAACGCGTTATTTCCCCGGCCGAATCGCTCATGCCCTGAAAGAATTGCGCGACAATCGCACCCGAATTTCCGCGCGCCCCGTCGAGTAAAGCATCCGCGATAGCCGCCAGCATCGTACCGAGGTGTTTATCGCCCGATCGCGACACGACGGCCAGCGCCGCGCTCAGCGAGAGGGTCAGGTTAGTGCCCGTGTCTTCCTGCTCACCGATGACCTTGTGAATACCGGAGGTCAGCGCAACAGCAAACGCATCACCATCCAGGTGCTTCTCGACGCCGCTGGTCAAACCGGCCTCGCGTCAATCACGAGGCAAAAAGAATTGCGTACCCTGATAGTTGAGTACGACACCGTTAGGGGTTATTTCCTCGACGACGGGTCCCTCGCTGAGCTGCGATTGCTCCCGTTGCTTGGACATGTTGATGAACACGAAGCGGTCTTCCGGAACCTCGCTATAAACATGAATGTCGATGCGCAGTTCGGGTATCTGGATCGTGCCGTTGGTCAGCACCTCGATGAATGTGGGCAGCGCGGCCACATCGGCACTCGGGGGTTGGCTGACCTGGAGGACGGACACCTCATTCACGGCCGGCGCGGCTTGTTCGGCTTGCATCGGAGGCGGCACTGCAGGTGCCGGCTCTTCGCGAGGCGGCGCATTCCGGCGCGCCTCGGCAACGCGATCGACGAAACTCGCTTCGCGCGTGTCGATGTCAACCGGCGGTGGCGGACCCGCTTCGCGCGTGTCGGTATCAGCCGCCGGTGGCGGACTCGCTTCAACATCGACGCTTGCTACCCGCGTCTCGGGCTTTATGATCAGTCCCAGCAAGACTGCAAGATTGACGGCCAGCAACAAGCCGAGAATCCACAGCCAGCGAGGCGCCCTGGTCGGGCCGCTCGCTGTGGGAACACCGGCGAACTCGGCCGCACCTTGTTGCTGGCGATCGGTTTCGGACTTCTTCAAAGCGTCGAGTATGAATGACATTGTTCAGTCCCTGGCGAGTCGCGGCGTGGTCAGGCGTGGAGTGCCATCGACAGCCAGTAGTGAATTGATGATGATCTGGGTCTGCTGGCCCGCAAGCCCGTCGACGTCGAGTCGATGGTCGCGCTGGAACGACCGCACGACCTGCTCGAGGTCGGCGTCATATTGATCGGAGCCCGGATTGGCGCTGGCGTAGTCCGGGCTTATGGAGGCGAGGCTCGACCGCAACCAGAGGACGTCAGCCCCGCGCGCCCCCGGTCCCAGGGACACGACACTGCCGCCTGCGGGCCGCCATAACAGCATGTACTGGCCAAACCAGATTTCGGTGATCGATTGCACGGTATGTATCGTCCTGACACCGCCAATGGACAGTTCAGCAGTCGCGCCGTGAATGGCGGTCAAAACGACCTCGTGATCTTCGCCACTATCGTCAGTCAGCGTGAGGATGGCTGGCCGGTCCATTTGTCGCAGACCGCTCCACGAACTTCGCTGGTAGAGGCATGCGAGGCCTGCAGCGTTGGCCTGTGCGCAACCGCCCGTGGCGCCCACGCGAAACTCGAGGCCCCAGGCGTCAAACAGGGAGGCGAGCGCATAGGGCATCGTTGTCAGATCGCCCGCGAGTTGGAGCTGCTCGACGAGCGCGGGCTCCGGCTCGTCTGCCGGTTCGCTTTCCTCAACGCGCTCGTCTTCCCCGGTCTCGACCATTGGCTCAGGGGGAGCCGGCTCCTCGTCGAGCAGCTGCGTCTCGATGACAGCCGCCTCGGCTTCGGCAACGATAGAGTCGGCCGGCGGACTCGTTACCGCCTGCTGGCGCCCGGCCACGGACCAAACGCTCGCAGCAATAACGGCCAGGCCGATGACGCCCGCAGCGGTTGCCAGGGGCAGGACCCAGGGCGAGCGTCGGAGCTCGCCACTGACCTCCGCGGCGGCGCGGCGAATCAGGCGCCTGTTTACGCGCCGCGACTCGAGGCTGTAAGCGCCGAGCAGAGCCCGGTCGCAGATGACATTGATGATCCTGGGCACGCCCTGTGACAGGCGAAACACTTCTTTCTTGGCGCCGGCATCGAATACCTCGCCGAGCGCGCCCGCGACTTTCAGGCGGTGTTCGATGTACTGCGCGGTCTCGTTGGCGCTGAGTGGCTCGAGGTGATAACGACCCGTGATGCGCTGCGCGAGCTGGCGCAAATCTGTCCTCGCCAGCAGTTCACGAAGTTCGGGCTGGCCGATGAGTATGATCTGCAGCAGTTTCTGCTTGGCCGTTTCGAGATTGGTCAGCAGGCGAACTTGTTCGAGAACGGCCGGCGACAGGTTTTGCGCTTCGTCGACGACGAGTATGGTGCGACGACCTTCGGCATGGGTCTGCAACAGGTGCCTGTTGAGCGCGTCGGTTTGTGCCTTGATGCTGCCCCTGTTGTGCAGCACATCGATATGCAGCTCCTCGCAAATGGTTGCGAGGAATTCGAGCACGGAGAGCTGCGGATTGAGCACGACCGCGACTTCGGCATTTTCGGGCATGCGATTGAGCAGCAATGTCCGAACGAGCGTCGTCTTGCCGGTCCCGACCTCTCCCGTGAGCTGGATGAATCCGCCGCTCTCGGTGACGCCATAAACGAGGTGCGCCAACGCTTCCCCGTGGCGTTCGCTCATGAACAGATAACGCGGGTCGGGCGTTATCGAGAACGGTTTTTCGTGAAGTCCGAAAAAGTCGGTATACATAATTCCTTGCCAGCGGCCAGGCTGACCCCCGATTCTACCTCAATCAATCCAAAGTTCGCGCGCGTCCGAGCGCTGCCGACCCGAATCGATCGCGTATCTGGTCGACGGTCTGGTCGATCGCAGGCTGGGCCTCGACCGAGCCGAACAGATCCTGCTGCCTGGCTGGCACGAGATTGCTGCCGCCGACGCCTAAGAGCCGGATCCTCGCGTCGGGGTTCTGTGCCAGCCACGTATGCAGCAGCTCTCGCGCGACCGCATAGATCTGGTCCGTGCTGTCGCTCGCCGGCCGAACGCGCTGTTGACGCGTAAACGTCTTGAAGTCGGACTGGCGGATTTTGACCTGCACGGTACCGGCGGCAAGCGCGTGTTTACGCAGGCGTGTGGTCGTTCTTTCGGTGAGGCGCAGCAGTTGCCGATCCATCTCGTCGGGCGTTGTCAGGTCGGAGTCATAGGTTTCCTCCGCACTGATCGATTTTTCGTCGCGAGACGCCACGACAGGCCGGTTGTCGACGCCCGATGCCCGTTCACGCGTTTTCTGCGTGAAGCGCCCGAAAATCGGCTCGAGCAGTTGACCAGGGGCACTGCGCAGATCGCGAATCGTCCTGATGCCGGCAGTATCGAGGCGTTTTTGAGTCTCGCGACCGATACCCGGAATGACGTTGGCCGGCAGTGGGTCGAGCGTTTTCGCGTAATCCGCGGGCCAGACGACGGTCAGGCCGTCCGGCTTGTCGAGATCCGACGCGATTTTGGCGACGAGCTTGTTCTCGGCAACCCCTACCGACGCGGTCAACGAGGTTCGTTCGTGAATCGCTTTCTTGACGGCCGCCGCGATTCTCTCCGGCGAGCCGAACAACGTCACGCTCGCCGTGACATCGAGAAACGCCTCGTCGAGCGAGAGGCCTTCGACGAGCGGCGTGAAGTCCCGAAACACGGCAAAGATCTGATCCGAGACACTCTTGTAATGTGACATCCGCGGCCGTACCCGCTGAAGATCGGGACAGCGGCGCAGTGCCTCAACCATGGGCATCGCCGAATGAATCCCGAACCTGCGCGCCTCGTAACTGGCGGCCGCGACGACGCCGCGCCTGCTGCCGCCGCCTACAACAACCGCTTTGCCGACGAGTGTGGGGTCATCACGCTGCTCCACAGACGCGTAAAAAGCGTCCATGTCGACATGCAGTATGCTGCGCACCGGCATGAGGTCACTGCCCGCGTTCGACGATAAAGCGAGCCAGCCATTCGAGGGAGGCGGCGTCGTCCCCGAAAACCTCGAGGTTGGCAAGCGCGCTGTCGAGTAATTCCGCGCATCGCTGCCGTGACCTCTCGAGCCCGAACAAGCTCGGATAGGTGGCCTTGTCGAGACGCTGATCGGCGCCGGCGGGTTTGCCGATAACGTGGGTCTCACCTTCGACGTCGAGAATGTCGTCCTTTATCTGGAACGCGATTCCGATGGAGCTGCCGAAATTGTCCAGCGCCGCGGTTTTCTCTTGTGGCAGGCCATCACACACGATACAGGCGGATACGATCGCGGCATGTATAAGGGCGCCTGTCTTCAGCGAATACATGTGTTCGAGCTCCCGGGCACTGAGCTCCTCACCCTCGGCGGCGAGATCGATCGACTGGCCACCCGTCATGCCGACCGAACCACAGGCATCCGCAACCAGCCGCACGAGCTCGATCCTGGCATCTGCGGCGACGCCCTCGAGATTTGCGAGTATTCCGAACGCGAGCGGTTGCAGCGCGTCTGCAGCCAGTATTGCCGTAGCTTCGTCGTACTGAATATGTACGGTCGGCTTGCCGCGGCGGAGTACATCGTCGTCCATCGCCGGCAAGTCGTCGTGCACGAGCGAGAAGGCGTGTATGAGTTCTATGGCTACTGCGGGAGCATCGAGAAAACGCGCATCGATGCCGAGACATTCACCCGTCGCATAAGCAAGCAGGGGCCTTACGCGTTTGCCGCCGTTGAATACGGCATAGCGCATCGCCTCATGCAGGCGCTCGGGAGCTACCGACGCGGGCGGCAATGCCGCCTCGAGGCACCGGTTCACGCGCTCCGTGTAGTCGTCGATTCGGTGTTCGAATTTCTGGGTCAACGCCTTCAAGCCTGTCGCTTCGGGCCGTGTAGCGTACACCGAATTATGCCGCGGTGCGCGTGTCCGGCTGAGCTATAATTCGCGTCCCCCGGCAGACCACAGGTCCATGCACATGCGGGCGATTGCCCAGCCAAACATCGCGCTTATCAAGTACTGGGGTAAACGCGATACCGAGCAAAATCTCCCCGCGGTGGGATCGATTTCCGTGACGCTCCGTGATCTTTATACCGCGATGCAGGTCGAGTTCGATGACGTACTCGAACGCGATGAGCTGACCGTAAACGGCGCTGGCGACAACAGCATGCTGCCGCGGCTCAGTGCCTGTCTCGATCGCGTGGCTGGCACCGACCGTGCCCATGCGCGCATCTTCAGCGACTGCAACTTTCCGATTGCGGCAGGCCTGGCGTCCTCGGCATCGGCCTTCGCAGCGGCGACTGTCGCGGCCGCGGCGGCCGCCGACAAGCAGTTCACGATTGCTGAACTCGCGAACCTGGCGGGGCAGGCGTCGGGGTCTGCGGCGCGTTCGATATTGGGTGGCTTTGTCGAACTGAGCAACCGGGACTCGGGAATAGAGGTCACGAGCCTGCGCGCGGCAGCGGAGTGGCCGCTGAACGTGGTGGTCGCAATCACCGAAACCGGTCCGAAGGCCGTGGGCTCGACTGAGGCCATGGAGATCAGCCGCCGCACGTCGCCGTTCTACTCGAGCTGGGTCGAGCAGCAGGAACATGACCTGGAGACGGCGCGCAGCGCGATTGCCGACCGCGACTTCGGCAAGCTGGCAGCCATTGCCGAACACAATTGCCTGAAGATGCATTCGATCATGTGGGCATCCAGGCCGCCGATGGTGTACTGGAATTCTGCGACGATGCGCTGCCTGCAAGCCATCAGGAAACTGCAGGGCGCCGGCATCGACGTGTTCTTCACGATCGACGCGGGGCCTCAGGTCAAGGCCGTCTGTCTCCCCGAACATGCGGTCAAGGTTGCGGCCGCCTTGTCGGCGACGGACGGTGTCGTTGACGTCATGACGACAGCGATCGGTGAAGCGGCGCGTCTGATGGACGAATCGTGACCGCGGCCAGCGCGCCCGGCAAGATCGTACTTAGCGGCGAGTACGCCGTACTCGATGGTGCGCCTGCCGTAAGCGCCGCTGTGAACTGCCGCGCGAGGGCGCGTGTAGCCGATTTCGATGGCGACTGGCATCGCGTCACGGCACCCGGTTTCACGACCACGGAGGGACGATTCGTGATGGATGGCGGCGAATTCGAATGGTTGCAGGGTGCGTCTGAATTCGGCCTCGTGGAGGCTGTGATGCGTAGCACCGGCGTCGCGCCGGAAGGCATGCTGTCAATAGAGCTGGACACGCAGGACTTCATCGAGGGCGGGACCAAGATCGGTATCGGCAGCAGTGCGGCCCTGACTGTCGCGCTGCTTGCCGCGTTACGGAACTCGAGAGACGTTTTCGACGACGCGCTCGAGGCGCATCGCAGTCTGCAACAAGGTGTCGGCAGCGGTGTGGATATTGCGACGGCCGTGCATGGCGGGCTCATCGAATTCAAGGGCAGCGAGGTTACGCGCCTCGAATGGCCCGCGGGTCTCGCTTACCGCTTTGTCTGGACGGGTGTTGCCGCCAGCACGAAAGAAAAACTGGGACGGCTGGCCGCGGCAGGGCATTTCGAGTCGCGTGCCGACCTCGCGCGGTCTGCGGCCGGGATGGCCGCAGCCTGGCAGTCAGCCGATGCGCTGCTGGAGGCCTATCCCGCGTACATCGAAGTTTTGCGCCGTTTCAGTGTTGACCACGATCTCGGCATATTCGATGCTGGACACGAAGCCCTTGTAACGGATGCGGCAGCAGCGGGGCTCGTCTACAAACCCTGCGGTGCCGGCGGCGGCGATGTTGGAGTCTTGCTGGGCAGGTCCGAACAGGCGCTTGATGAATTCATTGCACGCCGTTGCCGACAATTGCGGTGCACAATGGATCCGCTTGGCGTGGAGCTACAGTGAACGATTCGAGAATATCCGGCCTTTACAAACTCAGCGTGCCGAAGCGCATTGAGGCCTTGCAGAGCGAGGGGTGGTTGTCGCCCGAAGACGCTGCTCGCCTGCGCGATGGTCGCCAGGTCCTGTCAAGCGTCGCGGCTGACAAGATCATCGAAAACGTCGTTGGTGTGTTCGGGCTGCCGTTCGCGATCGCACCCAATTTCCAGGTGAACGGGCGGGACAGCATCGTACCGCTCGTCGTCGAAGAGCCGTCGATTGTCGCAGCACTGAGTGGCGCCGCACGCCTCGCCCGCAAAACCGGCGGATTTCGCGCGAGCTGCGAAGAGTCACTACTTGCCGGGCAGGTCCACATCAGCAACATCGCCGATGTCGACGAGGCGCTCGCCGCGCTGCACTCCGAAAAGCCGGCGCTGCTCGACGCCGCAAATGGCGTGCATCCACGGCTCGTGGCACGCGGCGGAGGCGCCAGGGACATAGAGTTTCGTCGTCTCGAGTTTCCCGACGGGCGGCCGTTCATCGCCGTGCACCTGCTCGTCGATACGGTCGACGCGATGGGAGCGAACCTCGTAAACACGATCTGCGAAGCGGTCGCCCCGAAAATCGCCGACTTGTGTCGCGGTGATGTTGCGTTGCGCATCCTCTCCAACCTGGCCGATCGCTCGATCGTCACAGCGGAGGTACGGTTCGCCGCAGCTGATCTCGCCAGCGGCGGATATGACGGCGCAACGGTTCGCGATGCTATCGTGACGGCAAGCGACATCGCGATGGCGGACCCGCATCGCGCGGCAACGCACAACAAGGGCATCATGAACGGCATCGACGCGCTTGCCATCGCGACGGGCAACGACTGGCGCGCTATCGAAGCCGGTGCGCATGCCTTCGCGGCAGCCGGGGGGCGCTATCGGCCGCTTACCGTGTGGAGCCACGACAAGGGCGGCGATCTGCTCGGCAGGATTGCAATTCCGCTCAAGGTGGGCACCGTCGGCGGCACGCTTGATGCAAATCCTGCGGCGGCCCTGGGTCTTGCAGTCACAGGGGTTCATTCGGCGCTCGAGCTGGCCGAACTGATGGCGGCCGTCGGACTGGCGCAGAACTTCGCCGCGCTGCGGGCGCTTGCCAGCAGCGGTATTCAGCAAGGGCATATGCGGCTGCACGCGCGCAGCGTGGCTGCGGCTGTCGGCACGCCCGAGGACCACTATGATGAGCTCGTCGATCGCCTGGTTGCGAGTGGAGAGATCAAGAGCTGGAAGGCAGAGGAGATACTCGGCGAACTCGAATCGTCGCAGGTCGAAGTTACGGAGCCAGCAGCCCAGGCGGCCGGCAAGGTCATCCTGCTCGGAGAGCATGCCGCGGTCTACGGCCGCCACGCACTGGCGCTGCCGATTCCAGGCGCTGTGCGCGCGGTTGCCGAAGAGCGCGGAAATGCGACGTCCCTGGCGATTCCAAACTGGGGCATCGAGCGTGATATCGACGGCTCCGATGGTATCGACGACGGTGTGGCGCTCATTCTCGACGAGCTCGGCATCAGGTCCCGGCAATTTGCGATCCGGGTCGAATCGTCGTTGCCGAGGGCAATGGGCCTCGGTTCCTCGGCGGCGGTCGCCGTTGCGATCACGCGGGCGCTTGGCGATGCCGCGGGGCTCGAACTGACCGACGATCGAGTCAACGAGATCGCATTTGCCTGCGAGAAACTCGCGCATGGTACGCCGTCTGGCGTCGACAACACGATTTCGACCTATGCCGAGCCTATGCTGTTTCGCAATGACGGCGAACTCAGGGTCGAGCCGATCGAACTGGCGGCGGCGCCGCCCGTGGTCATCGCGAGCGGGCAACAGGCGGGCCTGACGAGTGAGCAGGTCGCAGGCGTGCGTGACCGGCATCGAAAGGCGCCGGCTCGTTACGATGCGTTGTTCGATGAGATCGACGAACTCAGCGTGTCGGGAGCGGCAATGCTTCGCGAAGGCGACTACAGTGGCGTCGGTATGCTGATGAACATCTGTCACGGGCTGTTGAATGCGCTGCAGGTGTCGACGCCCGAGCTAGAGCAGATGGTGACGCTGGCGCGGCAGTCGGGGGCGGCAGGCGCCAAACTGACGGGTGGCGGTGGTGGCGGTTCGATCGTAGCGATGTGTCCGGGGACCGTCGACGACGTACAGCGAGCATTGAGCCAGGCCGGTTATAGAACACTCGTGTTGCCGCAATGAACGATCAACACAGAATCGTATCGTCCGAAGATGAAGACCTGGTACTGGTCGATCGCGACGATATCGGGGTCGGGCACCTGTCGAAGGCGCTTTGCCACGATGGCCCCGGCGTGCTGCATCGCGCGTTTTCATTGTTTCTTTTCAACGAAGCGGGCGAGTTGCTGTTGCAGCAACGCAGCGCGCAGAAGCGCTTGTGGCCGGGCTTCTGGTCGAACAGCTGTTGCAGCCACCCGCGGCGCGGCGAATCGATGGAAGTCGCAACCCGGCGTCGTCTCCTTGATGAGCTTAACTTCGAGACCGACGTCGAGTACGTCTACAAGTTTCGTTATACGGCGTCCTTCGGCGACGCCGGCTCCGAGAACGAACTGTGTCACGTGTACCTGGGCAACGCGACGGGCGATGTGCGGCCGAACCGCAGTGAGATTGACAGTGTTCGTTTCCTGTCGCCGAACTCGCTCAGCGCCGAGATGCGGGACTCACCGGAGCGTTTCACGCCCTGGTTCAAACAGGAATGGGAAGAGCTGGTCGCGAATTACCGCGATCGTCTGGGAATTTACTGCAAACTCGATTAGCCGATCAGGCGATGAACTTGTAGTACTCGATGCCGAGGTCCGAGAAGTGGCGTTCTTCGGTGGTGCCGACACGATCGATGACGAACTCATTGCGTGGCAGGTAGTCGAGGCCCGTCACGCGCCGGCCATCGTGCAGAGCTTCGTACTGCTCGCGATCGAGATCGATTGCCAGCTGCATCGCTTCGCCGAAGCGAATCTTTGCCGTCGCCTCGCGCCAGCCATCGGCCATAAAGAAAGGAATGACTTCGGCGGCGTCGCCACTACCGTAGCCCAGGGTGAGTACTTCCTCGCCGGCGCTCAGTGAATCTTCGTCGAGGGCCTGCTCGAATCCGGCGGCCATCCAGGCAGGCAGAGCGGCCGTGTAAAGATTGCCGAGATCCAGCATCGTATCGCTGCCGAGCGCCAGCTTGTCGAGAATCTCCTTGCGGTAGTGTCGCGATGCACGGAATGCGCGCAGCGCAGCCATCGTCAAGGGATAAGCCTCGTACTGCAGGGTCTCCGGCGTCGCGAGGGCCGCTATCTCCGGCTTGGAAAGCATTTCGGTCAACATGGCATCGACGTCTATGCCGGCTTCGTAGCAGTAGGACGCGAGTTCGGCGCGATCTTCGCCGTTGCCGCGGCTGAGCGCAAACAGGTAAGACACGGCCCAGCCGGTCTCGGGCATGCGCCGATAGGGGCGGTGCAGGAAAATCGTGCGCAGCGATCGCAGGTACTCGCTCGGATTCAGCTCGCGTTTTTCGTACATGTCGTGCAGTGCGTGCAGCGTCTCGTCGACGTAGCAAGTCGTCGAGTACTTGCCGTTGAACACCGGGAAGTCCTGGACCTGGTGAGACTCGGAGCGGTCCTGACCGCAGAAACGCAGCATGGGCTTGCGGAAGTCCATGATGCGATAGTCGGACGCCGAGCCCGAGTTGATCAGGTCGACGACGGCCAGCTGCGGGTCTTCTTCCAGCAGCATCGCCACGGCGCCAGCGCCTTGCGTCGGTTCGCCCGAGCTGCCGCGCGCATACTCGGCGATATCGGCGCAGACGACGATGGCCTGTCCGCCGGCACCGTCCAGTGCGAGGTGGCGGATCGCGCCCTTCATGCCGTACACGCCGCCGAGGCAGGCGTGCTTGAACTCGGGAACTTCGCAGCTTCGCGAAATCGGCGGCTTGCCGCGCGCGATCAACGCGTCGTCGACCATCCCCTTGATGAGAATCGCGCCGGCCGAGTTGTCGGTGCTCGATTCCGTGCCCAGCCCAAGGAATTTCACGCGGCCCGGGTCGATATCGTACTGGTCGATGAGCCGGATAACCGCGTTGGCGGCCATCGTATAGACGCTGTGATCGGGGCCGCGCACGCGGAAACTGCGCCCGACGACTTCGCGGATCTTGGGCCACTGGCTGTCGGTCCAGTCACACCAGTCCTCGAGCCATACGCGGTACGGCGGGACGTAGGCGGCGAGGCCGCTGATTCCTATGGATTTATGCGAAGTGTGGTTCATGGCTGATTTAGGTTAGCCCGGCGATTTTAGTGTTCTCGGGCATATCACTCAACCACTTATTTTACAGTGATCGTGATCGGTTCCGATACCACGGGCGGATTGTGGGGAATATGCCGGTGATCCCCGAGCAGCATGGACAGTGTGTGCTGGCCGGGCGGCAGCGTGATTTCGGTCGATGTGCTGCCGTCGCCGAAGTGAATATGATGCTCATCGGACGGAATCGGCATCGTGAGGTCGGGCAGCCCGGTATCGATCAGCAGGTGGTGATGCCCTGAGTGCGGCTGATCGATGCCCGCCTTGACGACGTCCATGCCCGCAATGCCGAACTCGACCCGGATGGGGTTGGATACAGTGTCGCCGTCGGCCGGGCTTATGAAAAATACACGAGCGCCCAGGGCCGATGTCGAGCGCTCCAGCGCAGCCGGCGCCTCGGCAGGCGCCGGGGTTTCAGTTGCGGCAGGCGCCGGGGTTTCAGTTGCGGCAGGTGCCGGGGTTTCAGTTGCGGCAGGTGCCGGGGTTTCAGTCTCGGCAGGTGCCGCCGGCGGTTCGGCCTGATCCTCCTGGCTGCAGCCAAGCACGAAGAGCAAAGTCGCTGTGATGATGCCTGTTCTTGTCATTTTTTGTCCCCTTTAGCGTCCGACGGCAAAGAGCGCGAACAGTAATGCACTCATCATCGTCAGCGCGGCGCCGATCGAGTAAGCAACGGCCAGCGCGACATACTTGGTGAATGTAAAGAAGTGCCCCTGACCATAAACGTGCCGCATTGCCTTGTACAGGTAGACCGGAACGTAAAACGACGCCGCGACCAGGATCAGGATCGATATCCACTCCGGGACCCTGAGCAGGTCGGCGATGCGGGCAAACAGGATCTGCAGTGTCAGGATCAGGAAAAAGAAGGCGTGGAAATGCACGAAGAACAGCAGGTGCTCCACAAAATAGCGTCGCGACAACGGGTACAGGATCTTGAGCACCAGGGCCATGATCGGCAGCAGTACGATCAGCGCGACCGGGATATTGTCGAGCATCAGGTTGCCGAGCGTCTTGCCGTCGTCCGCGCCGACACGCTCGCAGATCTTCTCGAGGCGCTCCTTGGTCAGGCGGCGCTGCAGCCACTCCGGCATCTCGTCGTGGCCACTCGAGGTGCATTCGCCGGTTTCAGGATCGATCTTGAAATTGAATTCGCCGTCGGACTCATCGTCCAGTGCGGCAACAGCTTCAGCGGCATCTTCGTCGGCGATAATGCCCTGCTCGCGAAGCTCTTCGATGGCCTCGCGCGCATCATCATGCACCTCCTCGGCCGCTTCCTCGGCCTCTTCCGCTTCCTGATCCGCCGCTGCAATTTCCTCGGGTGTCGGCGGTGGCTCCGGCTCGAAAAGCAGGCTCAGGTCGTCTTTCGGGTCGAAGAAGGCGACGACGAAGAAAATGACGCTGAGCACGAGGTACATGCGAAACGGCGGCATGTAGCGCGCACGCCGCCCCTCGAGATAGTCGCGGGTCAGCCGCCCGGGCCTGATCAACAGCGGGATCAGGGTCCGCCACAGGCGTGAATCGAACTCGAGCAAGTCGCCGAAGGCCTCGCTCAGCAATTGCCAGAGGCTGATGAGACGATTGCGGGCGCGCTGGCCGCAATTGCCGCAATACTGGCCCCTCAGACGAGTGCCGCAGTTCAGGCAGTCAGGGCTTTCGACGGGCGGAATATCCTGATCCGGGTCCTCGCGCAGCGTGCGCCCGAAAACACTGATTGCCTCGCCGAATTCCTCGGTTGCCGCCGCGTCGATGGTGGGCAGCAGGTCGTCGAGCAGCTCATCGATGACATGATCATCCCGACAACGCAGCTGGAAAATCCTGCCGGCACGATCGCGGTCATCGCCCCGGGTCTCGAATGTGCGCACGTCGACGATGCCGCGTTCGCGTCGCGCGTCATCGGCCCTGGCCAGGAGCCAGCGCTCGAACTCGGGCAGGACCTCGGGCTCGACGTAGAACGTGTATTCGTAGAGTGGTCCGGCTGCGCTCGTCATCGCGCCGAATCAGGCTTTGCTGGTTTTCTTCTTGGCAGCCGGTTTTTTCCGGCTCGCCGCGCGCTTCGTGCCGGTCGACTTCTTGCTTGCCTTCTTCTTCGTGACCTTCCTCGCGGCCTTTTCCTCCACAGGTGGTGCCTGCCGTGGCGTTCTTGCGAGTTCATCGGGCGCAAAGTCGTCCACAGCAAGCAATGCCAGCACCTTCTCGTGGTAGCTGACGAGCGTTCGCGCTTCGGCCTTGCTGATGACCTGGGCTTTTTCCGCCTCTTCGATTTGCAGGCCCAGGTAGTCGGACTTGATGAGCCCTTCCTTCTGCGCCTGGCGCAAGCGGCGCTCGAGCGGCGCATTCTGCTCCGCGAGTTCGAGTGCTTCCTGCAGCAAGCCAAGCGGATTGCCGGGCTCGAGCGTTGTGTAGGCGAACTGGCTCAGGCGTTCGCGCGCTTCGCCCGGCGTCGTCATCAGCTCCACGACCTTGGCGCCGATCGCGTCGGACGGCGACGAGTAAGTACGGCCGCGAGGGAAGATGAACAGCCTGAGGAGCGCAGCTACCCAGCGGTTCGGGAAATTGCGCAGGAAGGCGTGCAGTGACTCCTGTGCCTGGTACATGAGTGTGCGCACTGACCACTCGACCAACGGCAGGTCGGTCGCGCGGCGCCCCTGGTTTTCGAAATGCTTGAGTACCGTCGAGGCCAGGTACATCGAGCTCAGCACGTCACCCAGCCGGGCCGACAGCAGCTCGCGTTTCTTGAGGTCGCCGCCGAGCGTCAGCATCGCGAAGTCCGATGCAAGGGCAAATGCGGCGCTGTAGCGATTGATGTTCTGGTAATAACGACGGGTCGGCGTGTTCAGCGGTACGCGGCTGAACTTGGCGTGCGTCAGCGCCAGGAAAAACGATCGCGCCATGTTGCTGATAGCGTAACCGATGTGGCCGAACAAGGCGTTGTCGAAGTCGATCAGGCCGCGATCCTCATCCTCGTCGGCTGCAGCATGCAGCTCCCTGAGCACGAACGGGTGGCAGCGAATAGCTCCCTGCCCGTAGATGATCAGGCTGCGTGTCAGTATGTTGGCGCCTTCGACCGTGATGGCGATGGGTGTCGCCATGTAGGCGCGGCCGAGGTAATTATTGGGCCCCATCATCACGCCCTTGCCGCCGTGCACGTCCATCGCGTCGTTCGACACTTTGCGGGCCATCTCGGTGCAGTGGTACTTGAGGATTGCGGAGGGTACCGCCGGTTTTTCGCCCTGGTCGATGGCGCCGGCCGTCACGGCCACGGCCGCATTCATAATATAGGTATGCCCGCCGATGCGGGTGAGCGCATCACCCACGCCCTCGAAGTTCGCGATAGACGTATTGAATTGCTTGCGAATCTTCGCGTAGGCGCCCGTTGCATAACTGCCGGCCTGGCCGCCGCCCGAGCCTGTCGATGGCAAGGTGATCGCCCGTCCCACGGACAACAGCTCGACGAGCATCTTCCAGCCCTTGCCGGCCATGTCCGGGCCGCCGATGATGTAATCCAGCGGCACGAACACGTCCTTGCCCGAGGTTGGCCCGTTCTGGAACGCTACCGTCAGCGGGTAATGTCGCCGACCGACCTCGACACCGGGCGTGTCCGTCGGGATCAGCGCCGCCGTAATACCGTACTCACTCTCGTCGCCGATCAGGTGGTCCGGGTCGTACAGTTTGAACGCCAGGCCGAGGACCGTCGCCACGGGCGCGAGCGTAATGTAGCGCTTGTCCCAGTTCAGGCGGATGCCCGTAATTGTCTTGCCATTCCACGTGCCTTTGCAGACAACGCCGCTGTCAATGAGCGATGCCGCATCGGACCCGGCCTCCGATGACGTCAGCGCGAAGCACGGTATCTCGGTTCCGGCCGCGAGGCCCGGCAGGTAGCGCTGTTTTTGCTCCTCGGTGCCGTAGTGCAGCAGAAGCTCCGCGGGCCCGAGCGAGTTGGGGACGCCGACCGTCGACGACACCGTGGCGCTGCGGCTCGCGAGTTTCGATATCACGGCTGCGTTCGCGTAGGCCGAGAATTCAAGGCCGCCGTACTGCTTGGGAATGATCATCGCGAAGAACTTCTTCTCGATGATGTAATCCCAGACTTCCCCGGGCATGTCGGCATGCTCGTGGCAGATCGCCCAGTCGTCGATCATGCGGCAGAGTTCCTCGCACGGCCCGTCGAGAAACGCCTGTTCCTCGTCGGACAGTTTCGGTGCCGGATAGGACATCAGCCTGTCCCATTCGGGCATACCCGAGAACAGCTCTCCGTCCCACCAGACATTGCCCGCCTCGAGTGCCTCGCGCTCGGTATTGGACATCGACGGCAACATCTTCCTGTAGACGGCAAGTAGCGGCCGCGTGATTTTCTCGCGACGAACCTCGATGAGATTCGGGATTACCATGAGGCCGAACAACAGCGTAAGCATCAGCTTCCAGAGTATCGCCCCATCGCCGAACACCCAGTACGCGGCCAGGGCAATACCCGTCGCGATCGTCGATGTCCTGAGATCGATACGCTGGTAAGCGAGATAGATGCCGCCGCCAACAAACAGCAGCAGCCAGAACAGGCTAATAGTCAAACCGGACAAGTCGTGTACCTCTGCAGATTAGGAGCTGACGAAGTCACCGCGACGCGGCATCGACCAGCACTTTATAGCAGTTCTTCGATCGCGGCACGTTCCTCGCGCAGCTCTTTTTCGGTTTCGTCCATGCGTGCGCGACTAAAGTCGTCGATCTCGAGATCCTGCACAATTTCGTAGTTGCCGCCGCTGCAGCGAACCGGGAAGGAGTAAATGATGCCCTGCTCGATGCCATAGCTGCCGTCAGCGGGAATCGCCATGCTAACCCAGTCGTCACCAGGCGTTCCGAGAGCCCAGTCACGCATATGATCAATCGCGGCCGATGCCGCCGATGCGGCCGAGGATGCGCCGCGTGCCTTGATGATGGCGGCGCCGCGCTGCTGCACGACGGGGATGAACTCATTGGACAGCCAGTCCCGGTCCACGAGGTCCGCGGCCCTGCTGTCGCCTACGCTCGCGTGGTTGACGTCCGGGTACTGGGTCGCCGAGTGATTGCCCCAGATCGTCATTCGGCAAATATCGTTGACGTGGCTGCCTGTCTTCGCGGCCAGCTGCGCCATCGCACGATTGTGGTCGAGGCGCGTCATGGCAGTGAAATTGCGAGCATCGATGTCGGGGGCATTACTGCTGGCGATCAAGGCATTCGTGTTCGCGGGATTGCCCACCACGAGTACGCGTATGTCGCGACTGGCGTGATCATTGATCGCTTTGCCCTGCACCGAGAAGATGGCTGCGTTAGCCTCGAGCAGGTCCTTGCGCTCCATGCCCGGGCCGCGCGGGCGAGCACCCACGAGGAGGGCGTAATCGCTGTCCTTGAACGCAAGCTCGGGATCATCAGTTGCCACGATGCCCGCAAGTGTCGGGAATGCGCAATCATCGAGCTCCATAACGACGCCGTGCAGTGCCGGCAATGCGGGCGGAATCTCGAGAAGTTGCAGAATGACGGGCTGATCGGAGCCCAGCATCTGTCCTGAGGCGATTCGGAAGGCGAGTTGGTAGCCGATCTGGCCGGCGGCGCCGGTAATGGTGACGCGAACGGGTGATTTCATTGTTGGATTCCTGCGTTTGAATGCGGCGATCTGCGGCCGAGATTTTAGCATCGGTGGGGCCGCCAGACACTGGTGTTGTTTACCTATCCGCGGCCGGCTGCTCGAATTCCGGGAAGCTCTTCCTGAATGCCTCGTATTCCCTGTCGACGAGCTCACGGGGCGAACTCGCCTCGAGTTCCCGGATGCATTGCAACCATTTCTCGGCCGACAGGCGAGCCTCGGCAGGGCAAAGGTAGTCTTCATCCGCGCGCGGGCTGGCGATTCCGACCGCGAACGACTCGGCGCGCGGCGCGGCTCCGGCCGACTGTTTCAGAGCAGTATCGGCGCTTGATGCGGCGCCGCTGTCGGCCGATTTTTCGGCGACAGGCTCCGGTGCCTGTTCGACCTCCATCTGGACCTCGGCCGCATCCCTGCTGACCACGGGAGCGTCATTCAGCATCATGGCTTTCTCGGCCACTTGCTCTTCCGGTGAATAGGGCCGGCTGCGCTTTGCGAGCCCGTCCTGCCGTTCTTCCGTGGCCTTCGACTCGAGCATTGTGTCTTCGTCGATGCTGTCACGACGTCGATCGGAATCCTCCGGAGCCGCCGCCGCGCCAGCTGGAACTGACTGCGGCAACGGCGACAATTCGGACTCGGGCATGTTGGCCAGTTCGAGGACGACGACGAGACTCAGGCCTATCGTTGCGGCCCATGCGGCCGGCCGCATCCAGGCTCGTGCGATGGAGTAGCGCGTCCTGCCTTCTTTTGCGGCCAGGCGTAGCACTTCCCGATTCAGTGTCTCGGGCGTTTTCTCATCGGCCAGCTCGTGGTAGACGTCTGAAACGAGCCGGTCGGAATCGTTACGCTCGTTGCTCATGTTCGCTCCGTGGGTTCATCGATCGCAGCGCGCAGCTTGTTCACAGCGTAGCGCAAACGGCTTTTTGCCGTTTCGCGGTTGCTGCCGGTCACGTGGGCAATCTGGTCGACAGTCAGGCCGGCTTCCTCATGCAACAGGAACGCGTCGCGTTGTTCATCGGGCAAGGCCATCAGGGCCACGTGCAGGCGCTCCCTGGCCAGGCTGCGCTCGGTTGCCGTCTCTGGTTGCTCGCCCGGATCGCTGTGCATGTCAGGCTTGAACTCGGTGTTGCGGGCGTGCCGCTTGTCGCGTCGCGTATGGTCGATAAAGCAGTTGTGCGCAACGCGGTACAGAAAGGTCGAGAACTTCGCAGTGGGCCTGTAGGAGGCTCGAGATTTGATGATCTTGCTCCAGACCTCCTGGAAAATGTCTTCGGCGGTATCGCGATGGCGGCAGAGCCGCAGCAGATAGCGGTACAGCGGGTCTGTGTGCCGTCGGTAAAGCACCTCGAACGCTGCAACATCGCCATCCTTGTATCGCAGCATCAGGGCACTGTCGTCAGGTACATGGTCCATGCGCGGAGCATAGGCGAGCGCGGCCCCGCTTGAAAGGGG
Organism: uncultured Woeseiaceae bacterium; assembly: GCA_947259985.1. Taxonomy (GTDB): domain Bacteria; phylum Pseudomonadota; class Gammaproteobacteria; order Steroidobacterales; family Woeseiaceae; genus UBA1847. The sequence goes on along the minus strand of CAMYOJ010000042.1, from coordinate 38,800 downwards.
CGCTCGACCCGTTGTCGTCAGGCATTCCGCGCTTGCCGCCATTGTTGGTTCACCTCCGTAATAAGTTTAAACGGGGCCAAAGTACCGGCCGGGTTAGCCGAAATTCTCGAAAAAGGGGCTTGCAATCTCTATTTTTAGTGTTATAGTTGACTATAACACCAGCTCACTAAGCATCCCGAGAATCGACGAAATGCCCAAGCAGACCCCTTATCTCAATGAAATCGTAAGCCTTACGATCATGTTGCTTATGGTCGCCGCACTGGTCGCCGGTCAGGCAAACGCCACTGTTCGGGACGAGGCGCGCGTGGACTTTGGCGATACCGGCGTAGAGGCACAGGACCGTGCACCACTTCGAACGACGATCAAGGCGCATATCGATGGTGAGCCCCTGATGATTTCGATTGATGCGACGGCCGAATTTGAATATTTCCGTCCCGCAGACAAGTAAAGTAGCGACGGAAGGTTCGCGCCGGTCTCCTTAATGGACCGGCGCATTTTTTAGTACCAGAGGCGCAGGAACCGCGAATCAATGGATCCTAAATGGAATGAAGACCAGCCAATCTACAGGCAGCTACGCGATCGCGTCGTAGCGATGATCCTCGAGGACGTTTTGACCGACGGCGATGCGTTGCCTTCGGTTCGCAACGTCGCTGCCGAGTACCGCCTCAATCCGCTGACGGTTCTGAAGGGTTACCAGGAGCTCGTCGACGAAGGACTGGTTGAAAAGAAACGCGGGCGCGGCATGTTTGTGAACGAGGGCGCCAAGGACAAGTTGTTGCACGCGGAGCGGCAGCGTTTTCTCGACAAGGAGTGGCCCAAGGTGATCGCGTCGATCAACAGACTCGGGCTGGATGCCAAAGAGCTACTTCAGATTGCAGATTCCAACACGGACGCAGGAGGGGATGAATGACGAGCCTGGTCAATGCCCGTGGGGTATCGAAACACTTCGGCGCGGTGAGAGCCGTTGACGACGTCAGTTTCGAAATCGAGCAGGGGAAGATCCTCGGGCTGATTGGTCCGAATGGCGCGGGTAAGACAACTTTGCTGAAAGCGGTACTGGGTCTCACTGACTGTGATGGTCAGCTGTCGGTCCTAGGGCTTGATCCCTTTCGCCAGCGCAAGGAGTTGTTGCAGAACATCTGCTTCATCGCCGATGTCGCCGTGTTGCCACGATGGATTCGCGTTACACAGCTGCTCGACTTCGTAGAAGCCGTGCACCCCAATTTTTCGCGCAAGCGCGCCGAGTCGTTTCTGCAACAGACAAAGGTTCGATCGGATGCCAGGGTGCGCGAGCTCTCCAAAGGCATGGTTACGCAGCTGCACCTGTCGATCATAATGGCGATTGACGCAAAGCTACTTGTCCTGGACGAACCGACGCTCGGTCTCGATATCATTTTTCGCAAGGAGTTCTACAGCAATCTGCTGAACGATTACTTCGATGAACAACGCACGATTCTTATAACCACACACCAGGTCGAGGAGATCGAAAACCTGCTGACCGACATCATGTTCATCAATGACGGCAGAATTCTGCTCGATGAGTCGATGGACTCACTCGCCGATAACTATGTAGAACTTCTGACGTCGGGCGAGAGCGCGCTCAAGGCGAAAGGGCTCGGACCCATTGCCGACAATGAGATTTTCGGGAAATCCGTCCTGTTGTTCGAGGGCGTCAGCCGCGAAAACCTGGAGGGACTCGGCGAACTGCGCACTCCATCAGTAGCTGACCTCTTCGTTGCAAAGGTCAAGGGGGCGCGTCAATGATCAACCACTACATTGCATTGATGAAGCGCGAATTCTGGGAGCACCGCTCGATCTGGGTAACGCCCGTAGCAATCGCCTCTGTCGTGACGCTCGGTACGCTGACGGCACTGACGTTTGCCGGCGAGTTTGCGCAGGAGCTGGACCTGGCGATCTTCGGGGCACAGAACATCGCAGGCGACACCGAACGCAAGGGTGTGCTTACTGCGTATTTCGTGGGCTCGTCCTGGTTGTTTCTGCTCGGTCTCGGAATCCTGACGGTTTTCTATTCACTTGACTCGCTGTATGCGGAACGCAAGGACAAGAGCATCCTGTTCTGGCGCTCGTTGCCCGTTACAGATGCCGAAACCGTAATTTCGAAATTACTTACGGCCACCCTGTTGATTCCCGCAATTGCGATAGTCGCAATCATCGGTACGCACATTGTCAACCTGATCGTGACCAGCATCTGGGTTTCGATGAAAGGCGGCAGCGCGACTACGCTCATCTGGGGCTCGGTGCCGTTGCTCGACAACTGGCTCGCGACAATCGTCATTATCTATAGCGTGGCTATCTGGATGTCGCCGTTCCTGGGTTGGTTCCTGTTCGTCTCAGCCTATACGAAGCGGGCTCCGCTGCTGATGGCTTTCCTGCCACTGGTCCTCATTCCGCTGGTTGAGGGGATCTTCTTCCGGTCCGGCAACTTCGCCGAGGCCGTGTGGGGCCGCAGCGCCAAGATTCCGTTGTTTGCAGGCATCGACATGGAGCGCTTCTTCGATGAGAACCACGCTCGCGTCAGTGAAGAAATGGTGAGCCTGCTGGCGCACCTCGACGTCGGCAAGTTTGTTACTCACATCGATACCTGGCTCGGACTGATCGTGTGCGCCTTGCTGACCACGGCCGCAATCTACGTGCGCAGATACCGCGACGAAAGCTAGGGCTTGCTGCTGATACCGAATTTCCTGAGCTTGCCACGAAACTGGTGGTAGCTGAGGCCAAGCAGGTCTGCCGCCATTCGCTGGTTAAATCGTGATCTTTGGAGCGCAGCCTCCAGGAGATTCGTTTCCAGGTCAATGAGTCTCTGCTGCAGGTCGGTCGGCAGTATGGGCGACCGCTGCGGCCTGGTTGCCTGCGCTTTGCCCGCATGTGGCGCGGGCGCGATCTTGAACGGTGAATCGAACGGGTCGAGAGAAATCTCCTTGATCGGCTGTTCGGGATCCTCCGCACGATACACAGTCCTCTCGATCGTATTCTTGAGTTCGCGAACGTTGCCGGGCCAGCGATTTTGCAAGAGTGTCGAAGAAGCACGCGGACTGAATCCCGGGAAATAGCTCCACTTCAATTCGCTCGCCATGTTGATCGCGAATGCATGCGCGAGGGGCATGATGTCCTCGACACGCTCGCGCAAAGGCGGCACCGTGATGACGTCGAAAGCCAGTCTGTCGAGCAGGTCCTTGCGAAAGCGGCCTTCGGCGGCCAGCGACTGCAAATCTGCGTTTGTGGAACCGACGATGCGGACGTCGACCTGCAGTGTCTCGCTGCCTCCCACGCGCTGGATCTCGCCGTATTCGATCGTGCGCAGTATTTTTTCCTGCATGCGGAGTGAGATCGTCGCGAGTTCGTCGAGAATCAACGTGCCGCCCTCTGCACGCTCAAAATGCCCGATGTGCGTGCGCGCTGCCCCTGTGAACGCGCCCGCCTCATGACCGAACAGCTCTGACTCCAGGATCGATTCGGTGAGCGCGGCGCAGTTTACCTTGACGACACGTTGCTCCCAGCGCTCCGAGAGAAAGTGAAGCCGCGAGGCGATGAGTTCCTTGCCGGTGCCGCGTTCGCCCACGACGAGCACGGGCTTCGACAGCGGCGCGGCGCGAGACACATGCTCGAGCATCTCGACGAATGCGGGCGCTTCGCCAATGATCTGTTGTGATTCGGGGCTGACAGGCATTGGTCTATTTGGTCAAAGTATGATGAAAATCGCTAATACTTAGCCAATTATACCATATTTGACGTCAGGCGAAGCATGGCTCGTTGAGCGTTTTATGGTTTGAAAACAACTAGTTAGAGGGCCCAGCCAGGGTTGGCACGAATGCTGCAAATTACTTAAGCAGGATTCACCCGAAAAGAGGAAACACACATGGGCATTTTCACGAGATTCAGCGACATCGTGAACTCCAACATCAACGCCATTCTCGACAAAGCCGAGGATCCCGAGAAGATCATCAGGCTAATGATCCAGGAAATGGAGGATACGCTGGTTGAAGTCAGGTCAGCGGCAGCGCGCTCGATCGCCGACAAGAAAGACCTGAATCGCAAGATCGAAGCACTTGATCGCGAAAAGACCGATTGGGAAGACAAGGCGGAGCTGGCCATACGCAAGGGTCGCGAAGACCTCGCGAAAGCGGCGCTGGTCGAAAAATCACGCGTTACTTCGGCCGTCGATGTACTCAAGGAAGACTACCTGGCCGTCGATGACGGACTCGCAAAGCTCAACGAGGACATCGCTCGCCTCGAAAGCAAACTCGAGGACGCGAAAACTCGCCAGAAAGCCCTGCTCGCCCGTCACAAGACTGCCAGCAGCCGGCTTGCGGCCCGCAAGAAGATCCATGACTACAAGATCGACGATGCCATGGTTCGATTCGAAGCCTATACGCGCCGTATCGACGACGTTGAGGGGCGGGTTGAAGCCTACGACCTCGGATTGCCGAAGGACCTGAATCATGAGTTCGCGAGCCTTGAAGCCGAGGAGTCAGTCAACAAGGAGTTGAGCGCACTCAAGGAACGCGTCGCCGCGGAGAAAGTCCGCCACGCGGAGGGCGAATAAGCGCGTCGGTTTGCAGAGGAGCAGAGTATGAGTCGAGGTACCTGGGACACGGACTGCGGACCGTTACGGGGTTTCTACAGGGATCGGGAGAACGGCCTGGTATTCGGTGTCTGTGCCGGCATCGCCGATCGCTTCAATTTTCGCGTAGGAACCGTGCGCGTTATTGCCATCATCAGCCTGTTGCTATTCTTCTGGCTGACGGTTGCCGCCTATCTCGGAGCAACGCTGTTGATCAGGCAAAAGCCGCTGGTGTATTCAGGCCGCAGAACCGAGAATGAGTTTTGGAGACGATACGACAGAGATAGTTGGGGACGTTCATGAATACTTACACCAATACCAGGGAACGACGCCTTTACCGTGACGCGGACAGGGCCATACTCGGCGGAGTTTGTGCCGGGCTGGCCGATTATTTCGGACTGAATCTCAAGGTCACGCGGTTCCTGGCGATTATTACGTTCCTGGCTGCCATGCCGTTTGCGATCATTGGCTATCTCGGTGCTGTATGCCTTATTCCCGCTGCATCGTATCGGGGCAGGGAAGTCCGGGTTGAGTCGCATTGTTGCTGGGGCAGGTCGAGGCGGCGGTCTCGAAGGTCGCGTCGCACGCGCGAACGTATTGACCGCGAGTTCGAAGCTGCTCGTGAGGCTGCGCCCCCGAAACCTTCACTCAATGAAGTACGGGAACGCTATAAGACGCTGGACAAGCGTCTCGCAGAGCTCGAAAAAAAGGTCACTTCGCCGCGATTTCAACTCGAACAGGAATTTCGAAAACTTAAATAACAGGACTCGTCAATGAACACTTTGTTTTACGTCGTTTGCATTGTCGCGATCGTCTTTACAGCCGATACAATCCAGAAATATATGAAAATGAAGAACGAAGAAAAAAAGCAGCAGGATCCTGAGCTTGAGGAGACGCTTGCACAAATCGAACGGCTGGAGGAGCGTATAAAGGTTCTGGAGCGCATCGTCACTGAAAACAAGTACGATCTTGGAAAGGAGATCGATAATCTCGAATAAAGACAAGCAAGCTGCCGCATTCGATTCCAAGAAAAACGCCCGCTTCGAAGCGGGCGTTTCATTAGCTCGGTGCTACGTCGTTTACTGACTACGTTCCTTGTACGTGCGTACCTGCATGTTGAATTCCTCGGCGACGAGGTTCATTTCCGCGACGGCCGCGTTGTACTTCTTGTTAAACATCTCGATGCGCTGTTGCTTGGCAGCCTCGTCCGACTGGTCGGTCCCGGCAACCGTCTCCTGCTCGGCGGCTTCGATACATGCAAGGTATTCATCCATTGCGGCGATGTAATCCTTGACGCCGCGTTGTCCGGTAATCATATCTTCCTTGGTGGCGGTCGCTCCGTCGGGAACGCCTACACGCTGCGGATAGTCGCAGGCCAGTGCCAAAGGCGTCAAAGTGACAAATAACACTGAAATAAGGCTTCGGGTAATAATGTTCATTGAATCTACTTTTCAGGCGCCCGTCGATTCCGGGCAGGTCGAAGGTGACATTTAAGCATTTTGCCGGTGGCGAGTGAAGAGATGGATTTGTTGCTTTTAAATCAGTGCTTTGTCAGAGATCTCAGGCAAACAAGGCGCGGTGAGTATCGGTACCCTCGGCCTGCGCCAGCAGCAACTCGAGATAATTATCCGAGCTCATAGGGTCGCCGAAGAGCAGTCCCTGGACGTAGGTGCAGCCGAGTCTTTGCAGGATACCGAGTTGTGCTTCATCCTCGACGCCTTCGGCAACAACGTCCAAATTCAGGTTGCGACCCATCTGGATTATTGTGTCGACGATCGTGGCGTCATCGGGATTGGAAAAAATGTCACGTACAAACGACTGGTCGATCTTCAGTGTGCTGATCGGGAACTGCTGCAAGGCACTCAGGGACGAGTAGCCGGTGCCGAAGTCATCGATAGCCAGGTGCAGCCCGAGCCCGTAAAGCTCGTCCAGCAACTTGATTGTGCGTTCAGGGTTCTCCATCAATGTCGTCTCGGTAATTTCGAGTTCAAGCGACGTTGGCGACACTTCATGACCGCGGAGGATGGAGCCGATTCGGTTGATGAAGCCGATCTGCCGAAGCTGCTTCAGGGACAGGTTGACCGACACGCGACCCGGCGATGAGACACTTCTTTGCCAGAATCGAAAGTCCTCGCAGACCTTGTCGAGCACCCATTCGCCGATTTCGATAATCAGGCTGGTTTCCTCGGCGATGGGAATGAAGTCCGAAGGCAGAACCAGCCCGCGCTCGGGCAGCTCCCAGCGCACCAGTGCTTCGGCACCGAATACCTCGCCGGTCTCGAGGTTGTATTTCGGCTGGTAGTGCACGAGCAGTTCGTCACGCTCGAAGGCGCGCTTCAGCTTGCTCTTGGTCATCAGGCGTTCTACCGACGCTTCGTTCAATTTTGGTTTGTAAAATGCCAACTCATTGCCGCCGTCTTTCTTGGCGTGATACAGCGCGGCATCCGCATTGCGAATCAGGTCGATGACGTTTGGGGCATCCTTGGGGTAATGCGCAATGCCCATGCTGGCGGTCATGAATACTTCGTGACCCTGTACGAAGAACGGGTCGGCCAGCCGCTTGAGCAATTTCCTGGCAAGTTCGGTCGCGCCACGTTGCTGCGGCCCGTCAGGGCCCAGGCCGTCGATGATCACGCCGAATTCGTCACCGCCCAGTCGGCCGAATATCGAGGTTTTCGGCAAGGTATCGGCAAGGCGCTCGGCAACCGTTTCGAGCGTCGTATCGCCTGCGAGGTGACCAAAGGTATCGTTGATCTCCTTGAAGTGATCGATGTCCACATAGAAAAGACAGAGCGGCTTGCCAGCGCGGCGTGACCGGGCAATGCTGCGCTGCAGCAGATGCTGAAACTGCATCCGGTTCGGAATTTTCGTCAGTGCATCGATGCGGGCCAGGTAGCGAATGCGTTTCTCGGCGCGGCGGCGTTCGGTAATGTTCTGGGCCGCGTAAATACGGTTCACCGATACACCGCTCTCATCCTCGATGATCGAGCAGGTGTAGGACACCGGGATGGACTCGCCGAACTTCGATTCAAATGTGGATTCTTTCGGCAGTCCGGAAACCGGATCGTCAATCAGGGACCGCGACTTGCTGCTATCAACAACGAAGTCGATCGACATGTCGATCAGTTCGTCTTCGCTGTATCCAAGCAACTGTGACGTGGCGGCATTGATATGCTGAATCGTGCCGTCCTCGGCGGTCACGATGATTACTTCGTTCATGCCCGACAGGATGCTGTCGACATAGTCCCGCGACAGCGTGGTTTCACGCAGACGGTCACGCATATTGTTGAACACGGCCGCCAGCTCACCGAGTTGATCGTCCCGCTGCACCGGCAGCGGCTCGCCGAAATCGGCGTCGCGCAATTTCTCCGCCTGCACCTTGAGCTGACGGATTCGCTGGTTATGGCCGCGCACGATCAACCAGACGACGGCGCCGCAAAGCACCCAGGTTGCCAGCATGCCGGCAGTGATCCAGAAATAGCTGATGCGCCGGCTTTGGACTTCCTGCGTCGCAACCAGCTCGCCGAAAGCGCTGTACTCCGCGCGCAGCTCATCGAGCAGAAAGACGCCACTGACAAAGCCGATTCGATTACCGTCCCGTTCCACCGGAAACGGAAGCAACAGGTGGTCGTCCAGCCATGTCACGACGAGTGGATCGTCGACGACCGGCACGCTGCCGCCGGTCCATGATCGGCCACTACTATCCGTGAATCGGATGCCTGACAGGTTTCCGTTGACTCGCAGCGCCTGGTTCACGAGCAGGCCGGGATCGGCCCCACTGTCACGGGCCAGATCATCGGCGATGCTGTGCATTTGCGAGCGCGCGCGCCGCTCGAAACTGCCCTGCAGGAAGGCGTAGTGCTGTTCGGAGCTGGTCGCGACGATCTGGTCCGCGAGCCAGCGGGACTGGCCGTAGAACATCGACAACATGAGCGCCGCGACAGCGACACCCAGTGCCACCATCAACAGGAGAAAGCGCGGAAAGCGATTGCCGGGCATGTCGTGATTTTTATTCGGCCGAAACGGGTGCCCAGTGTAGCACCCGAGGCCTCCACCGGGCGCCAAATTGACCGGATTGGACTAATAATGGCCGCGCTGGGCCGAGCTGTCGGGCTATTTGCGCTTTTCGACGAACTCGGTCGGGGCCGGCTGTCCCGTGGTTTGCATGACACCGTCGACGATGGCGCCCTCGGCGACGGCAATTGCCTCGCCGGTAACCGTGCCCGTGATCTTTGCCGAAGCTGTGATCTCCACGCTGCCAGACGTAACGATATCGCCTTCGATGTGTCCCGATACAATAACCGCGTTTGCCTTGATAGTGCCTCGCCAGAGACCGTTCTGCGCCAGCGTGATCGTGCCTTGTACGTCGCAGTCACCGTCGATTTCGCCGTTGATCAGGAAATCACCGTTACCCGTAATGACCCCGGTTATCTTGCAACCTTCGTTGATAAGAGTTGCCGCGCCCGATGCCCGGTCGCGCAGGCGACGTAGCCTGGATTCGTTCATGCTGTTGGAGCTCCGCGTCAATGGCCAGGCGGAGATAGCCGTAACCGATCTTCTCGATGGAAACGAGTACGCCGCCTTCGAAAAGGAGCCGGCGCATGAACTTGCGTGGGCCGAAATTGTAGACGTACTCGGTGATGACGACTTCCTCGGTGTAATAGCCGTAGCGACTGTAGCGACCGTAGCGCTCACTGGACACGCCGTGAACGAGCGTGCGTCGTGTCGGTATGTAAACATTGCGCACGGCCGTGCCAAGATAGCGTACTGTCGTGGGTTCGCCGCAGGCGACCAGAACCTGTTGTTCGTGCATGTCTTCCCTGACCAGCTTGTTGCCACAGCGAAAGGCCTGCGCCGGCGCCGCAAGCAGCATCAGCAGCACGGCAACGGAAACGCAAATGGAACGAACAGCCATGACTGAAGCATAGCAGAACAGGTCTGATTCGGGTCTCGGCGTACGCCGGTGCGGCGGTTATGGTAAAAATGCTTACGCGCTCGCGCTCGTAAGCAAACTTTGAAGGACGACAATTGGAACAGGGACTTGAAAGACGCCTGGCGGCGATTTCGGCCGCCGACACCGATGCCCTGCATGGCGGCCAGAGGGGCGTCGAGAAAGAAGCGCTGCGCGTCACTCGGGACGGATTCCTCTCGACATTACGACATCCTGACGGGCTCGGATCCGCGCTGACCAATCGTTACATCACGACCGATTTCTCGGAAGCGTTGCTCGAATTCGTGACGCCGGCGTTTGCAACGACCTGGGAGGCATTACAGTGTCTCTGCGACATTCACCAGTTCACCTATGCGAACCTTGGCGACGAATTGTTATGGCCGGCGAGCATGCCTTGCCTGGTACCCGAGGACGAAGGAATTCCGCTCGCAAGGTACGGGTCCTCCAACGTTGGCCGCATGAAGACAATCTATCGTCGTGGGCTGGGGTTCCGATACGGGCGCCAGATGCAGGTCATTGCGGGCGTACACTTCAACTATTCCCTGCCTGAAGACTTCTGGCCCCTGTACCGGCAAATCGCCGGGTCGACAGCGCCGCTCGCCGATTTTCGCTCCGAGCAATATCTGCACCTGATACGTAATTTTCGTCGTATGGGGTGGCTGATACTGTACCTGTTTGGCGCTTCACCGGCGCTTTGCAAGTCATTCGCGGGCGCCGAGGCCGCCGGACTAAAGTCTTTGAACGCCGATACCTGGTATGAGCCCTGCGCCACGTCACTGCGCATGAGCGATCTCGGCTACAGCAATCAGAACCAGTCACGAATCAACATATCGCTGAACAGCCTGGAAGAGTACGTCCGCGACCTGAGCAGAGCGATAGGCACACCCGAACCGTCGTACGAAGCAATTGGCGTCAAGGCCAACGGCGAATACCGGCAGCTTAACGCCAACCTGTTACAGATCGAAAACGAGTTTTACTCGCCCGTTCGCCCGAAACGCATAGCGCGATCGGGCGAGCAGCCGACCGCGGCTCTGCGCAGGGACGGTATCGAGTACGTCGAGATTCGCTCGCTCGACATCAATCCCTTCGATCCGTCCGGCATCAACCAGAACACGATGCGTTTCATCGAGGCATTTCTCATCTACTGTCTTCTCGAAGACAGCCCGCGCATCGATGACGCGGCGCTCGGTGCGATCAGTGCCAACCATGTGGGAACTGCCAAACATGGCCGCGATCCGGAGTTCCGGCTGCAGCGCGGAGACGCATCGGTGAGACTCCGGGATTGGGCAGCCGAGATACTGACCAACGTCGCTGCAGTTGCCGACGTCATCGACAGTCACGAGGGTGGCGCCAGCTACATGGACTCAGTGCGCCTGATGCGGCAGCTCGTCAAGGATCCGGCGGCCACACCGTCGGCGCGCGTGCTCTCCGATCTCGAGGAAACACGCAGCAGCTTTTTCGAGTACGTGCTGGCTTTGGCGGCCAACTACAGCGACTATTTCGCCAGCATTGCGCCGCTCGACGATGCGCGCAAAGCCGTTCTCGAAAAAGAGGCCTTCGACTCGCTGCGACGCCAGCAAGAGATCGAAGAAGCCGATGAGATCAGCCTCGACGATTACCTGCAGCAATACTTCTCGAATTACTGATCAGAACGGTGTGCCGTGGTCCCAGGCGTGACCACGATGCAGTTCTTGCAGGCGGCGCGTCATCGGTCCGACGGCACCATCGGCGATTACTCTGCCATCCGCTTCCAGCACGGGCGTCAACTCACCCATCGTGCCGGTCGTGAATACTTCGTCGGCGGTATACAGCTCCGCAAGCGACAGGTTGCGCTCACCTGCCGGAATGCCCTGCTGTTTACAGATGTCGAGGATCATCCTGCGGGTCAGGCCGGGCAGGCAGCTATCGGCGTGCGGCGTCAGTACCTCGCCCGCGCGAACGAGAAACAGGTTGGTATCGTTGGTCTCGGAGACGAAACCATTCACATCCAGCATGATCGCCGCGTCGACCCCTGCCACGTTGGCTTCGATAGCGGCGAGAATGTTGTTGAGCAGGTTGTTGTGGTGAATCTTCGAATCCAGGCATTGCGGCGTATTGCGGCGCGTTGAAGCCGTAATGACGCGTATGCCATCGTCCGAATAGACGGGCGGTTTCCATTCTGCGAGAACGATCAGAGTACAACCGGACTGGTTGAAGCGCGGGTTCATGCCGGAGGTGACCTTTTCGCCGCGCGTCAGTGTCAGGCGAATATGTGCATCGTCTCGCATACCATTAGCCTCGAGCGTCGCAACGATCGCGGCACGCACTTCATCGGAAGATGGCACGTTTTCAAAGGCCAGCGTCCGGGCCGAATCCTGCAGGCGAGCAAGATGGCCATCGAGATCCGCGATACGGCCGTTGTATACGCGCAGGCCCTCCCAGACGGCATCGCCACCCTGGACGACGCTGTCGAAGACCGAGACCCTGGCTTCGCTGCGCGGCACCAGTCGGCCATTGACGTGAACGAGGATATCGGCATTACGGGAATCTGGCAGTTTCAATTCAATCTCCTTGGCGGCCCGATTTGAACGCGTGGGCATACAGTTTTTCATACCAAGAAGAGCACTCGGCAAGCAGCCCTTCGAGGTGTTCAGGAAATTCGATCTTGGCTTTGTAACGCGCAAATCCGGTGCTCTTGTGGACGGCGTGATACCAGTGGGGCGCCCAGACACCGTCCTCCGGGATCGGTCCCGCTTCCCAGCTCAGCATGCCCGGGTCGAAGCGCAAGCCCAGGTGATCGCAGAGTTGCGTCACTACGCCGGCCGGATCGAGCAACAATTCGCGCGAATCGAGAATCGCCGGCGTCTGCCCGGCGTCACGAAGCTCACTGTACAGCCGCCACTGCTGCTCGAGTCCCGTATCGGCGAGTTCTGCATGCGGCAGCTGAATCGTCAAAGAGGGCAGCATTTCGCGCGGGTCACGAACCAGGAATATATTGCTCGTCAAACGCAGGAAGCCGTGATCGATATCCACGAGATGATGCGCCATGTGCTTCACGAACAGGCGCTTGTCTCCTGGCTCGGACTCCACGAGTTCGCGCATAACGGCCTCGCCATCGCAGTTCATTGACGCGATGACTTCCTCGCGCCCCGGATGATCCGCATCCGTGACGCGCAGGTAGTGCCCGTAAAGCGGTTCGTCGATGACGCGAATGTCATCGCGTTGCGCGAAGCTGTACATCAACGCGGTCGACACATTGCGCGGGCCGGACCAGAGGCAGATAGGTGACGTCATGGAAGGCTCCCGCGATCGATAGTGGTGCCTGGCGGATTGTAACGGCGGGTTCGGCCGATAGGAAAGCCGGGATACAGGGCCGGTTGCGGGCTTTCGGCGGTCCTGGCGCTCGAATGATGTGCGCCAGGTCACAAAAACGCCCCGATTCATTGTGAGGACTCCGCCAATTTAACTAAACTCGGCGCAATTAGCTGAATTGACTGGCGTCGCCAGGTGGTATCGTTTTGTTGAAGACCTTCATCATCGGAATCCTTCTCGGGTTTGCTGCAGCCGCGGGCGCATTGTATGCGTACCCCGCGGTTGACCAGCATCGTGAAGCCTCGATCGTCTCGGTTGCGCCGAACGGCGGCAACATCGAGTCGTTTCATGTAAACATTCCGATGGACCGCGTGATGGTCGGTGCGCCGGGCCGCAAGCAGTCCGTGCCGCCCGGAATGCAGTGGCCGACCGACGAAGAACTGAGCGGCATCCGCATGGAGCTCTTCAAGGTTCGCAATACGCGCGACATTGTCGTCGGTGTTGCTTCGCGGACCTCGGCCAGCGATGCCGACGTCATTGACTGGGTGTTGCATCTACCGGCGCGTGGTTCACTTTACGCCACGATGCAGTCCCAGGCATCGGAAGGCGGAATGCGCCGCGGTGGAATCACGGCGGGCTCTCGCGAGTTCGCCCCGCTCAAAGGCTTCATGACCGAGCGGTGGGTAGCCGATACGTCGGGCGAGGAAGGAGCCCCATCAGGCCGCATAGAGCTGAGTGCCAATTACATTGGCGAGTATATCCCCGAAGACGAGGACGGCCTGGAATGAAGTACCTCCTTGTGCTGGCCGCTGGTGTGCTGTTTGGCGTAACGCTGTTTGTCGCCGCGATGATCTACAACCCGTTCATGGCGGAGCGCCGACTGTCGCCGATTTCGGTGACCGACGCCGAAGTCATGTCGCTTACGTATGTGAATGTGCCCTCCGAAAGCATCATTTTCACGAATGATGGAGAGTCGCGCCAGCAACCGCATCCCGCCAAGGTTCTGCAATTGTGGGAAGCGCCAATCCGGCTGACCAGCATGATGACATCGGTCATGCGAGACGCTCGCGGCCGAACGGCCGGAATCGGCGTCAAGTTCTCCTCGCGCTCCGAACGTACGCGCCTGCTGAATGGCGAAGCGCTGGTCGACAGCACCTGGTATATCCACCTGCCTGGTCGCGGCAGCCTGTTCATCGAGCAGTCGGAGAACTACTGGCCGTTTTTCCGCGAGGTCGCTTTTCCCGCCTGGCGCAGTTCCGGCAACAACTGGAAGGGCACCTGGCTTGGTGATATGTCGGCGGGACCCGGGGCACTCGGAACGGCAAGGGTTACGGGTGGATCGGGCACATTGCGAGGACTGGCCACGCAAGGAGTGGAGTCATTGTCGGCTCGCGCATACTCGGCCGAAAAAGGGCTGGTCGCAGCCGAAGGTCGCCTTCTCATCGAACTGCCGTCGATCGTCGCCGACGACACCAGCCAGTAGGTTCTTTCAGCCGGGAGATGCCGCGGCGAGATCCTTGAGGCTCTGGTCGGCATTGGCCAGTCTGTCGCTCGCAATGATCGTGCCCTCGGCAATCAGTGCCTTGGATTGCACGAAGTCGCGAGGGGCGTTGACGGCGTCCACGGCAATCAGTCGTTTTTCCCTGAGGTACAGGCAGGCAAAGCTTTTTTCCGCGGGATTGCCGCGGATGACGACATCATCGTAGCCTTCGGAGAGGCCGGCAATCTGCAACTTCAGGTCATACTGGTCGGACCAGAACCACGGCACCTGCGTGTATTGCGATTCCTTGCCGCACAGATTGCTGGCTGCTGTCTTGGCCTGCTCGACCGCGTTGTGCACTGACTCGAGTCTGAGACTTCGACCATAAATCCGGTTGGGATGCCTGGTGCAGTCGCCGACAGCGTAGATATCGGTGTCGCTCGTCTGACAGTGATCATCGACGATGATGCCATCGTCGACTTCGAGCCCCGCGTCAACGGCCAACTCGGTATTCGCGACGATACCAATGCCGACCACGACGAGGTCCGCCGGTATCATTTCGCCGTCGCCTGTCTCGACGCCCTCGACGCGTTTCCTGCCACTCAGTGCGGCGACCGTGGTGCCGAGACGCAGCTTGACGCCCTGGTTCGCGTGTTCGATCTGGTAGAAATCCGAGATCTCGGGTGAAACGACCCGACTCATCACGCGGTCCGCCATTTCGACGACGGTGACGTCGTGTCCCAGCGCGCGAGTTACGGCCGCGACTTCGAGGCCAATGTAGCCTGCACCGACGATGACGAGATGGCGACTGCCGTCGAGCGCCGCGGAAATGCCCTCGACGTCGGAGATGCTGCGCAGGTAATGTACGCCCTCGAGATCGGCGCCTTCGACATTGAGCGCCCTGGGGCGGGAGCCCAGCGCCAGCACCAGCTTGTCGTAGCCGATGTCCTCGTCACCATCGACCTTGAGCGATTTCGCCTGGCGATCGATTGCCGTAATCCTCGTTTGCAGGCGAACCTCGATCAGCGGATCTTCATAGAAACTCCCGGGTTTGAAATATAGACGTTCGGACGGAATTTCACCGGCGAGAAACTTCTTGGACAGTGGCGGCCTCTGGTAGGGAAGCCAGGGCTCATCACCGACCAGCACGATCTGCCCGGCGAACTTCTGTTGCCTGAGCGTCGCGACAACCTGCCCGGCCGCATGCCCGGCGCCCGCAATGACTATTCTCTCGCCTGTGCCCGTCACGGAAGCCTCATACCGGCACCAGCGGCCAAAGAATGGGCAGCAGCGCCATAACCGTGATGAACACGACGATCGTCAGCGGCACACCGACTTTCAGGTAATCGACAAAGCGATAGCCACCGGGACCCATGACGAGGATATTGGCGGGGTGTGATATCGGGCTCGTGAAGCTGGCCGACGCGGCCATGGCGACGGCCATCATCGCCGTCTCCGGCGCCAGTCCCATGTCCGCCATGGCCGACAGCACGATGGGCGCCATCAGTACCACGAGAGCGGCGGTCGGGATGATCATCGTGGCCATCGCGGTCAGTATGTAAAGCCCCATGATGACAGGCCAATCGCCGAGCAATCCCATGACCTGGTCGGCGAGATAGGTCGCCGCGCCGGTATCCTGCATTGCAGTGCCGAGAGGCAGCATGCCCGCTATCAGGAAGATTGCCCGCCAGTCGATAGAGCGGTAAGCCTGTTCCATATTGAGGCAACCCGTCAGCACCATAATCGTGCCGCCGATGACCGCCGATATCGAAATCGGCGCGTAACCGAGCATGACCGTGACCACGACACCAAGCATGATCGCCGCCGCGAGTGGCGCACGCCGCGTATCCGGCGGTTCCTGTCCCAGTGGCGTCAGGATCAGGAAATCGGAATCGGACGACAGCAGTTGCAGGCGATCGCGCGGCCCGAGGAGTAGCAGCGCGTCACCGATCTGTAATCGCTCGTCGGCCAGCTCCGTGCCGACGGTCTCGCCCTCTCGCCAGATGCCGGCGAGTTCGATGCCATAACGCTCGCGGAAGTTGAGTTCGCCGACGGTTCGGCCTGCCAGCGTGCTGCGCGGATCAAGGGTCGCGTCCATCAGGGTGAGGCGCCCCGACTCGAAAGCTGTCACGTTGGCCGGAACGCGCGTGTCGATCTCGAGTTCCTGCAGTCCGCGTAATACGTCGAGATCGCTGTGCTGTCCTTCGATGAGTAGCAGGTCGCCACCCAGCAGGACTTCGTCGCCGCGCGGCATGACCTTGAGTTCACCGTCACGGAAAATGGCGACTACGCGAAAGTCGAAGACGTCGGCAAGCCGGCTTTTCGCGAGGGTCTCCTCTGCCAGGCCGCTGTGTTTAGGCAGTCGCACAACAAACATGCGCTCGTCGGCATGGTACTGCTCGGCCAGCTGCTCGGGACTGAAGATCTCGACGTCGCTGAAATCCGAGAATTTCTCGAGCTGCGCCAGTGAATCGAGTTCTCCCTGGACCAGCACCCTGTCGCCGGCCCGGAAAGGCACGTAGGCCAGGTTGGTCAGGCGATAGGCATTACGGCGCATGATGCCGACGACCGCCACATTGAAACGTGTGCGAAATGCGGAGTCCCTCACAAGTTCCGAAATGACCGGCGAACCCTCGGCAATGGATACCGAGGCGTAGCCGACTTTCGATGCAACCATGGACTTGAGAACGGGCGCCTCACGCTCGATAACCAGGTCGCTCCAGCGCCGGAGTTCGCGAAACTGATCGAGCCTGCCCTGCACGAGGATGCCGTCGCCACCTCGAATCACGGTTTGCCGTCCCGGTAGTGTTTCGCTGCGGCCGTCGCGCAGCAGTGACATGATGATCAGTCCGGTCGATGCACCAATGCGGCTTTCGGCGAGTGTCTTGCCGACGAGAATCGAGTCGCTCGGGACGCGCATCATGAACGTGCGTTCCTGTAATTTGTAGCGCGACCGCAAACTGCGCTGACTGACATGCTTGTC
This sequence comes from uncultured Woeseiaceae bacterium, assembly GCA_947259985.1. GTDB lineage: Bacteria > Pseudomonadota > Gammaproteobacteria > Steroidobacterales > Woeseiaceae > UBA1847. The sequence continues at coordinate 21,513 of CAMYOJ010000042.1, read as the reverse complement.
ACGTTCGGCGCGTCGCTTGGGCAGCATGAAACGGCCGGCCACGGCGACGAACAACACTCCGATCACCATGACGACGCCGCCCAGGGGCGTGAAGTCGAAAAGTTCGAACGGTGCGTATCCGTTGAGCACGAGCGACTCGCTGATGAGCAGGTTCGGGGGCGTGCCGATCAACGTCATGAGTCCGCCGAGGAGCGTCGAGTACGCCAGCGGCATTAACAGTCGCGACGCCGGGATGCGTGTGCGGCGCGCAACTTCGACAACTACGGGCAGCATGAGCGCCGCAACACCGATGTTGTTCATGAAGGCCGACAGGACCGCACCCGTGATCATGATGACAACGATCATGGCGATTTCGCGGCGCCCGGCAAGCCGCATGACCTGGCGTCCGATGATGTCCGCGATGCCCGTGCGCGTCAGTCCTTCGCTGAGGATGAACATGGCCCACACTGTGATTACGGCGCTGTTACTGAAGCCCGCGAAAGCCTGCGAGGAATCCACGAGGCCCGTGATGGCCAGCGCACCCAGCACCAGGAGAGCGACAAGATCCATGCGAATGACTTCGCTGATAAAAAGTACCAACGAGATGGCCAGGATGCCCAGGACCATTGCAATTTCGAGGGTCATTCAGTCAATCTTCTGATTGGTCGCCGCGTCAATATTGTCGTTGAACACGTTTATACACGACCTGAGGGAGAAAAGCGTAGCGTGCTGTCGCTGCGATGCCGTGCCGATGGTTCGCGTCATCATCATGTGCAAGTATTAACTCGTATGGCGACGGCAGAAGTCTACAATCCGATCAAGGCACGCACAGTCCGCGAACTCTCCGTTCGCGGAGTCAATTACGCCGTCAACGAGTGGGGCGACTCGGGCGCACCGCTTATCGTGTATCTGCATGGCTGGGGCGACACGGGTTCGACGCTGCAGTTCGTCGTCGACGCATTCAAATCGGATTGGTATGTCATTGCGCCGGACTGGCGCGGTTTCGGACGCTCCACGATCGATTGCACGAGCTACTGGTTTCCCGACTACCTTGCTGATCTCAATGGCCTGCTCGCCTTCTACTCGCCGCAGGAACCGGCGCGGCTGGTTGGCCACAGCATGGGTGCAAATGTCGCCGGCTTGTTTGCGGGCGCCATGCCCGAGCGTATCTCTGCAATGGTCAATATCGAGGGCTTCGGTCTTGCCGACAGTAACCCTGATGATGCGCCGAGGCGTTACCGCGAATGGATCGAGGCACAGGACCTGGCGTTCTCGGAGTACGCCAGTTACGAATCGCTTGGGACTCGAATCAAAAAGCGTAACCGCCACATGTCCGCAGCAGCTGCGTCATTCGTTGCGCGTGAGTGGGCGCGGGAGGGCGCCGATGGCGTCGTTCGCTTGCGTGCAGATTCGCGCCACAAGCTGCCGAATCCGGTGCTTTATCGTCGCGCCGAAGCCGAAGCCTGCTGGCGAGCGATAACGGCGAAAACCTTGCTCGTGACCGGTGCCGAGAGTCGGCTGGCCGAACAAGTCGCCAATGCGCCCGGCCTGGAGTGGCCCGACGCGAAGCGTATTGACATCGAAAAGGCCGGACACATGCTGCACTTCGAAGCGCCGGCCGCCCTCGCCGAGGTCATCGAGGGATTCCTGCTGCAAACCTTGTAAATTCATCCAGTACTGTATAAAAATACAGACTTTTGCGGGAGTCTGGCGTGCAGCTTGCGGAACAGGACCATGATTACCTCGCGACGCTGAACGCCGCGCAGCGCCAGGCCGCCGAGTACGGCGAGCAACGCAATGGCCAGGGCCTGGCTGCCGGACCGCTGCTCGTGATCGCCGGCGCGGGTACGGGCAAGACGATGACGCTGGCGCATCGAGTGGCCCATCTGCTCGTCTCGGGCACACGTCCGGAGCGAATCCTGTTGCTGACGTTCACGCGCCGGGCCGCGCAGGAGATGACGCGTCGCGTGGAGGCGATCGTGCGTTCCTCAGCACGCCATGTGCAGACGCAACCGCTACCGGCGGGCTGCCTGCCATGGTCAGGAACGTTCCACTCGGTCGCCAATCGTCTGCTGCGTCGTTACGCGCACAATCTCGGTCTGGATCCCGGTTTCTCGGTCCTCGATCGCGGCGATGCAGCCGATATCATGGATGTTGTCCGGCATGCGCTGAAACTCACGCGCACGGCGCGGCGCTTTCCGAAAAAAGACACCTGTCTCGCGATTTATTCGCGCTGCGTGAATACGCAGACGCCGCTGGCTGATACGCTCGAGGCCAGCTATCCGTGGTGCGGCGACTGGTCCGATGAGCTGTCCGAGCTGTTTCGGCATTACGTTTCTCGCAAACAGCAAAGTCAGTCTCTCGACTACGATGACCTCCTGTTGTACTGGAGCCACCTGGTTGCCGAGGCGGAATTCGCCGAAGAAATCGGCTCGTGGTTCGATCATGTGCTCGTGGATGAGTACCAGGATACGAATATCGTGCAGGCCGATATTCTGAAGGCGCTGAAACCCTCCGGAGACGGACTGACCGTGGTCGGCGACGATGCACAGTCCATCTACTCGTTTCGTGCCGCAGACGTCGAGAATATTCTCGGTTTCCCGACCCAGTACGAACCGCCGGCTACCGTCGTCACGCTGGAGAAGAACTACCGTTCCACACAGCCGATACTCGATAGCGCGAATCTCGTGATCGCCGAAAGTGAGCGCCAGTACCGGAAGAACCTGTATTCCGGGCAAACGGACGGGGCCATGCCGCGTTACGTGACGGTCGAGGACGGCGATGCGGAAGCCGAGTACGTTGTTACGGGTGTCCTCGAAAACCGTGAACGGGGACTGCAACTCAAGGACCAGGCAGTATTGTTTCGAGGTTCGCATCACAGCGACAGGCTCGAACTGGAGCTGTTGCGGCGCAATATTCCTTACGTCAAGTATGGCGGCCTCAAGTTCCTCGAAGCGGCGCACGTCAAGGACCTGTTATCGGTAATGAAATGGGCCGAAAATCCGAAAAACGAGGTCGCTGCGTTTCGCGTGCTGAAGCTGCTGCCCGGAATGGGCCCGGCCAATGCCGCGCGCAGCTTCGAACACCTGGCAGTCGCCGCCTATCAGTTTGCCGCGTTACGCGATTTCAGGGTACCCGCGGCTTCCCGGTCCTGTTGGCCTGATCTTTGCGCGCTGCTGGAGTCCCTGTCCGGCGCTGCGATCGACGAAAGCGGCTGGCAAACGCAGCTCACGGCGGCGCGCCGCTGGTACCAGCCGCACCTGGAAAGACTGTACGACGGTCTCGATACGCGCGAAGCCGATCTCGAACAGCTCGAACAGATCTCGGGGCGTTACGCGACACGGGAGCGATTCCTGACGGAGCTGACGCTCGATCCGCCCGGCGCCGCGGGTGACCAGGCGGGCGATCCGCTGCTCGATGAGGATTACCTCGTCCTGTCGACCGTGCATTCCGCCAAAGGGCAGGAGTGGGAATCGGTCTTCATTCTCAATGTTTCGGACGGCAGTTTTCCATCCGAGTTTGCGACCGGCAAGCCCGAGATGATCGACGAGGAGCGGCGGCTGCTGTATGTGGCAATGACACGCGCGAAACAGTCGCTGTCACTCGTCGCGCCGCTGCGCTACTACCTTACGCAGCAGCGCAAGGATGGTGACCAGCATGTCTACGGCGCGCGCAGCCGTTTCATGACGGACAGCGTCTTGTCCACGATGCAAAAAGAATTTCATGGCCGACCCGAAGCGCAGGCTGGCGCCCTGGTATCGCGTTCGGACAAGCGCATCGACATAGCCGCCCGGATGCGGGAAATGTGGTGAAAAAAAGGCGGTGGCAAAGCCACCGCCAGTCGATGCGAAACAAACTGCATTAAGGGGAATTTAGTTTGTTACGTCCACTTCTTTCCTGATGATGCGAACTTCGTGTCGCTCGTGGGCACCGCCGCCGGTCATTAGCTCATTGCTGTCGATGAATACGACCTCGCCGTCCTGACCGGCGGATTGCAGCGCCTCGCGGATACGCTCACGTGTCGCCTCGTCGATTGATTTGCCCGAGATGATGGTCACGCCGTTGTCATCGTCGGTCCTGATCATCCTGACCTTTTTGTGCTTTTTCATTTTCTTGTGGTCGCCGTCGACGCTCATGTGTACGACATGCGCACCGTCCGTATCCTGCAGGTCGCTAAGGTCGATCTTCTCGCCATTCACATCCATTACGAAGCCGTCGTCGGTGCGTGTAAGCAGCGCGGTGTTGCCGGATTCGCCCGTCAGTTCCCGCGTTTCACCGACTTCCATGTCATGCAGGCTGAAGCCCGCGTCTTTGCTGTCGAACGCGAAAGACTGATGACCAGAGTCATCGTCATCGATCGCAATTTCGATTTTCGTGCGGTACTCCTCGCCGGCAATCGCTGCCGTCGCCAGCAGAAACGCCCAGAACAAGACTACAAATTTCCTGAATATCACAGCTATCCCCATCCGCGGCCCGTCCTGCCGGGCCTCGCGTTCATTCGGTTCACAGACATTAGATGCCTAAAGCAGATTTTTGGTTGCAGGCTTCCAGGAGAAATGTAGCGTGCGTTCAGGACAGGAAGATGGCGTAGGCTGGATTGTCGCTCTCTTCCCAATGCGGGTAACCGAGCTCCTGCAGGTGCGCTTCGAGCTCGTCGGTTTCATCCTCGGGCACATCGATCCCGGCCAGGACGCGGCCATAATCCGAGCCGTGGTTACGATAATGGAACAAGGTGATGTTCCAGTCGGTTCCAATTGCGTCCAGGAAGTCGAGCAGGGCGCCGGGGCGTTCGGGAAATTCGAATCGAAACAGGCGCTCGTTGGCGACCGCGGGCGAGCTTCCGCCCACCATGTGACGCACGTGCAGCTTCGCCATCTCATTGTCGCTGAGATCTTCTACGGGAAAGCCGGCCTGGCGCAGTTGCTCGAGCAGTTCGAGGCGTTCCTGCAGGCCGCCGCTCAGCTGCACGCCCGCGAAGATATGCGCTTTCCTTGCGTCGGCGAAGCGATAGTTGAACTCGGTAATGCCACGGCGTCCGATGGTTTCGCAAAAGCGCCGAAAGCTGCCGGGTTTCTCGGGAATTTCGGCAGCCAGCAGCATCTCGGTTTGCTCGCCGACGGCCGCGCGCTCGGCAATGTGACGCAGGCGATCGAAGTTGACATTGGCGCCGCAGCTGATCGTCACGAGCGTCTGCCCGCTTACCTCGTGTTCGGCGATGTATTTCTTGGCGCCGGCGACGGCCAGCCCGCCGGCCGGCTCTACGATCGAGCGCGTGTCTTCGAATATGTCGCGGATCGCGGCGCATACCTGGTCGGTATCGACCGTGATGATCTCGTCGACAAATTCCTGGCACAGTCGGAACGTCTCGTCGCCGACACGGCGAACGGCGACGCCATCGGCGAAAATGCCCACGTGTTCGAGCGTAACGGGGTGGCCGGCTTCGATCGAGCGCAGCATCGCCGCCGAGTCTTCGGGCTCAACGCCCACGATTCGGATGTCCGGCCGAAGCTGCTTGACGTAGGTCGCGATACCTCCGATCAGGCCGCCGCCGCCGATCGGCACGAATATCGCGTCGATTTCAGTGTCCGCCTGTTCCAGGATTTCGGCGCCGATCGTTCCCTGTCCCGCGATGACGTCGGGGTCGTCAAACGGGTGAATAAAGACCAGGTCTTCCTGCTTTTCCAGTTCGCGGGCATGTGCGTAGGCGTCGTCGTAGGCGTCGCCGTGCAGCACCACCTCGCCTCCCAGCGCACGCACGGCTTCGATCTTGATGGATGGCGTCGTGACGGGCATGACGATGACCGCGCGAACGCCGCGCCGCTTCGCCGCCAGCGCAACGCCCTGGGCGTGATTGCCCGCAGAACTGCAGATGACGCCGTTTGCGACCTCGGCGGCGTCGAGGCCCGCAATCTTGTTATAAGCGCCGCGCAGCTTGAACGAGAACACGGGCTGCAGGTCCTCGCGCTTCATCAGTATCCAGTTGTCGAGACGGGCAGACAGGTTCTCGGCCGTCTCGAGTCTGGATCGGTCCGCGACGTCGTAAACCTTCGCGTTGCGAATCAGTTCCAGGTAATCTTTGGGGTCCATTCGGTTGTGGTATGCCAGCGACAGGGCGGTTATCGCACACAGCGCGGCGCGGCGCAAAGAAACGGCTGCATGCTTTCCATGGTAATCAGTGCCGGACCCTTTCATAATTGGCCCCCGTTGTCGTGAATTCGACGCCTTGCTGAAATCAAGAGCCTCGCCTTGGATAAGTTACTGATTACCAACGCTCGCCTCGCAAACGAGGGCCAGGTGCGTGATGCCGATGTGCTGATAGAAGGCGAACGAATTGCGCAGATCGGCAGCGCTATCGCGGCGCCCGACGGGGTCGAAGTGATCGACGCGGCGGGCAAGCTCCTGATGCCCGGGATGATCGACGACCAGGTGCACTTCCGCGAGCCTGGCATGACCAACAAAGGCGACCTTGCCACGGAATCGGCGGCAGCGGCGGCCGGCGGCATTACCAGTTTCATGGATATGCCGAACGTCAATCCGCAAACGACGACTCGCGAGGCGCTCGCCGACAAGTACCGCATCGCCGAACATCGCTGCACGGCAAACTACGGTTTCTATTTCGGGGCGACGAATCGCAATATCGAAGAGATCAAGGCACTCGAGGTCGACGAGGCCTGCGGCATCAAGGCTTTCATGGGTGCGTCCACGGGCGACATGCTCGTCGACGACCCGGCGGCGCTCGAGAAGCTGTTCGAGCATGCGCCGTTGCTCGTGGCCACACACTGCGAACATTCGCCTACGATCTGGGACAATGAGGCGAAGGCGCGCGCCGAATTCGGCGAGCGTGTGCCCTTTACTGAACACCCCAACATCCGCTCCGCCGGCGCTTGCCTGACGTCTTCGAGCATGGCCGTGGACCTCGCGAGGCGGCATGATGCCGTGTTGCACGTGCTGCACCTGACGACGGCCATCGAGATGGCGTTATTCGCGAAGGCGCATCGTTCCGAGAAACGCATCACGGCCGAAGTCTGCGTGCATCACCTGTGGTTCGACGAATCGCAATACGATCGACTCGGCGCGAAGATCAAGTGCAATCCGGCGATCAAGAGTGCCAAAGACCGGCAGGCACTGCTTGCCGCGCTGAACGACGGCCGCATCGACGTTATTGCGACCGACCATGCGCCGCATACGGCCAGCGAGAAATCGTCGACGTATTTCAAGGCGCCGGCCGGATTACCGCTCGTGCAGCATGCCGTGTTGAGCTTGTTCGACCTGGTTGCGGACGGCCAGATCAGCATCGAGCTGCTCGTTGACCGTGCCTGCCACGCGTCCGCGGATCTGTTCGGCGTCGTCGATCGAGGCTATGTCCGTGAAGGCTGGTTCGCGGATCTCGTGCTTGTCGATCTCGAGACACCGTACAAGGTCAGCAAGAAGAACCTGCTCTGCAAGTGTCACTGGTCACCGTTCGAGGGGCACGAGTTTTCGTCCTCGATCGACACGACGATCGTCAATGGCGAGATCGTCTATCGAGACGGCAAATTGACGGGGGGTATCGCGGGGCAGCGGCTACACTTTAATCGTAGTCGTTGAGCCGGGCCGAAATTGTTTACTTTCGTCCCGATCCCGCTATGCTAGCGCCAATCAAGGGACTCCTTCACAGGCCCGGCAAGAGGGACTGAGCCAGTTTGTCATCTGCATGAAGCCAACGGATACAGCCAATCCCGATTATTACCACAAAGTCGTAGACTGCCAGTGGGGCTGTCCCGCCCACACTGATGTTCCCGCCTATATCCGCATGATCGCCCAGGGGCGCTTCAGTGATGCCTACATGGAGAACCGCAAGTCGAACGTGTTCCCGGGCATTCTCGGTCGCGTCTGCGATCGTCCCTGCGAGCCCGCATGTCGACGTGGCCGGGTCGAGGAAAAACCGGTCGCCATTTGCCGTCTCAAGCGCGTGGCGGCGGACCATCGCGATGACATCACCGATCGCCTGCCGCAGGCACCGGCAAGATCAAACGGCAAGAAAGTCGCACTGATTGGTGCGGGCTGCGCGTCGCTGACCGTTGCCAACGATCTGCGTCCGCTGGGCTACGAAGTCACGATCTTCGAGGCGCTTGATACGACTGGCGGCCTGATGCGCACCAATATCCCGCAGTTCCGGTTGCCGCCCGCCGTGCTCGACGAGGAGATTGCTTACATCCTCGATATGGGTGTGGACCTGAAGCTCAATCATCCGATCGACAGCCTCGAGGACCTGCTTGGCGAAGGCTACGATGCCGTTTTCGTCGGCACGGGCGCGCCGCGCGGAAAGAATCTCGAGATACCGGGCCGCTATGACTCGGACCGCATTCACATCGGAATAGACTGGCTCGAGTCAGTCGCGTTCGAACACACAAAGACGATTGGCAGGCGCGTGCTGATCATTGGCGTCGGCAACACGGCGATGGACTGTTGCAGGACGTCGCTGCGCCTCGGCGCCGATGACGTCAAGGTCATGGCGCGCAAGCCGCGCGGCTTCTTCAAGGCCTCGGACTGGGAACTCGAAGATGCCGAAGAGGAGAACGTAGAGATTCTCGTCAATCATTCTCCAAAGGAGTTCGTCTACGAGGACGGCAAGCTTGTCGGCATGAATTTCGAACTCATGGAGTACAACATCGACGAGCAGGGCCGAATCGATCGCGGTACCGTGACAGGCGAGAAGTTCATGCCCGCCGACGACGTGGTTCTCGCGATTGGCCAGGACAATGCGTTCCCCTGGATCGAGCGCGATATCGGCATCGAGTTCAATGAATGGGAATGCCCGGTCGTGGACGAGACGACAATGATGTGCACCCGCGACGGTGTGTTCTTCGGCGGCGACTCGGCATTCGGGCCCAGGAACATCATCTGGGCCGTGGAGCACGGCCACCAGGCCGCCATATCGATGCACAAATATTGCCACGGCGAGAACATCGAGGACCGGCTGCCCATGGGCATGAATCTTGCGAGCCAGAAGATGGGCATGCACGAGTGGAGTTTTTCAAACGACTACAATCCGGCGTCCCGCCGGCTGATGCCGCATGTCGATCTCAAGAAGCGTTTCAAGAAGCTGGACATCGAGGTCGAGCTTGGATTCACGGCCGAGCAGACGATCGAAGAGGTCGAGCGTTGCCTGAATTGCGACGTGCAGACCGTATTCGCGGCCAATCTGTGCATCGAATGTGATGCCTGCCTCGATATCTGCCCGGTCAATTGCCTGACGATCACCGACAACGGCGACGAACAAGACCTCAGGACAAGGCTCAAGGCGCCTGCCGAAAATCTCGACCAGGCCTTGTACGTATCCGCGGAGCTGCCGCAGACGGGTCGCGTCATGGTCAAGGATGAAGACCTCTGCGTGCATTGCAGCCTGTGCGCCGAACGATGCCCAACGGGTGCCTGGGACATGCAGAAGTCGGAGCTGCTGGTGCCTTATGCGGCCGATGAGTCGCCACAGGACCAGCCGAAAGTCGCTGGCGCATAAGAGAACGGATTCGTGGCAAGCGTAAACGACGTCGTTATCAAGATAGCTACGGTTAATGGCACGGGCTCCGCGAGCGCCAACAGCCTGCTGCGCAAGTCGATCTTCCGCATGGGCGTGCCTGTCGTCGGAAAGAACTACTTCCCGTCGAATATCCAGGGCCTGCCTACCTGGTACGAGATTCGGGTGACAGGCGATGGTTATCACTCCCGTTCGAATCGCGTCGACGTCATGGTGGCGATGAACGCCCAGACGTACGAGCACGACATGGCCGATGTAAAGCCGGGCGGTTGGCTCATTTACGATTCAACATGGCCGCGAAACCGGCAGCTGAACCGTGATGACATCACGGTCATTGGTATTCCTCTGTCGAAAATGTGCAACGAACATTTCGACGGTGCACGCGCCCGCATCCTCATGAAGAACATCGCGTACGTCGGTGCGGTGGCCGCGCTACTGGACATTGACCTCGATATCATCACGACGCTGCTCGAGGAGACGTTCGCGGCGAAGAAGCACCTGGTCCAGTCCAACATGGAGGCGATCCGGCTGGGCTACGACTACGCGCGCGAGCACTTTGCCTGCCCATTGCCGATGCGCGTCGAGAAGATGGATGCCACGGCCGGGCACATTATTATCGATGGCAACACGGCCGCCGGTCTTGGCTGCGTCTACGCGGGGGCGACCGTGGGCGCCTGGTACCCGATCACACCATCGACCTCGCTGATGGACGCGTTTCGGACATTCTGCTCGCAGTATCGCGTCGATCCGGAGACCGGCAAGCGAACCTATTGCATCATCCAGGCCGAGGACGAACTCGCGGCTATCGGCATGGTACTGGGGGCCAACTGGAACGGTGCGCGCTCGTTTACGCCGACGAGCGGGCCGGGCATTTCACTGATGAGCGAGTTCATCGGTCTTGCTTATTACGCAGAGATACCGGCCGTCATATTCAACGTGCAGCGCACCGGTCCGTCGACTGGCATGCCCACGCGTACCCAGCAGTGCGACCTCCTGAGCTGCGCCTACGCGTCGCATGGCGACACCAAGCATGTGTTGCTGTTCCCGGCCGATCCCGGGGAGTGCTTCTACATGGCGCCACAGGCGTTCGATCTGAGCGAGCGCCTGCAGACGCCGGTCATGGTGCTTTCCGATCTCGATATCGGCATGAATGACTGGATGATTCCGGAGCTCGAGTGGGACGAGAATTACGTTCCCGATCGCGGCAAAGTCTACAGCGCCGAAGAACTAGAGAAGATGGACAATTTCTATCGTTACCTCGATGTCGACGGTGACGGCATCCCGTATCGAACCCTTCCCGGCGTGCATCCCAAGGGCGCATATTTCACGCGTGGTTCGGGGCACACAAAACTCGGTGCTTACACCGAAAATTCCGACGATTACCAGGAGGTCATCGACCGCTTGCTCGTCAAATGGGAAACGGCGCGCGGCATGGTTCCCGAGGCCGAGATTCGCTACTCGAAGATGAACAAGGCGGCGCTGTTAACGCTGGGTAGCGGAGACGGCGCGTGCAGGGAAGCGCTGGACCGACTGGCGAAACAGAATGTCGGCCTGAACTATTGTCGCGTGAAGGCTTTTCCGTTCACGGATGCCGTGCGCGACTTCATCGACAAGCACGAGGTGGTTTACGTTGTCGAGCAGAATCGAGATGCGCAGCTCAGGACTTTGCTGATCAATGACATCGATGCCGACCAGAACAAGCTGGTGTCCCTGCTGCACTACAACGGTATGCCGATCAATTCGGGGTTTGTCGTCGATAAGGTCCTCGACGAAATTGCCAAGGGCCGGGCAGCCTGAGGGGAGAGCGCGTTGAGTTACATAGCCAAACCGAAAATTACACATCCGGGTCTCAACAAAAACGAGCTCGGACTGACAACGCGGGACTACGAAGGCGCGGTCTCAACCCTGTGCGCGGGTTGCGGCCATGACTCGGTGACGGCGGCAATCATCCAGGCCGTGTTCGAGCTAAACGTCGAGCCGCACATGCTGGCGAAGATGAGTGGCATTGGTTGTTCCTCGAAAACGCCGGCTTACTTTGCGAGCCAGTCGCACGGCTTCAATTCGGTGCACGGCCGCATGCCGTCGGTGACCACGGGCGCCAACGCGGCCAATCGCGACCTGACCTACATCGGCGTGTCCGGTGACGGAGACTCCCTGTCCATCGGTGTCGGGCAGTTCGTGCACGCGATTCGTCGCAATCTGAACATGTGCTACATCATCGAGAACAATGGCGTTTACGGCCTGACGAAAGGGCAGTTTTCGGCATCAGCCGACATCGGCAGCCTGCCCAAGAAGGGCTTGCCAAACCAGCAGGAACCTATCGACCCGGTCAGCACGGCGCTGAGCCTGGGTGCTACCTATATCGCACGCAGTTTCTCGGGCGACAAGGAACAGCTCGTGCCGCTGATCAAGGGCGCGCTGTTGCACAGCGGATTTTCGCTCGTCGACGTCATCAGCCCCTGCGTCACGTTCAACGACCACGAAGGCTCGACCAAGAGCTACGCGCATACGCGCGAATTCTATAACCATGTCATCAACGTCGACTACATCCATCCATCCGAGGAAATCAAGGCAGCGTACGCGGAGGGCGAGGCGATGCCGATCCACCTGCGCGGCGGCGATACGATTGTGCTACGCAAATTGAGCCGCGAGTATGACCCGACCAGCCGGGCGTCGTCGTTCAAATACCTGCGCGATCGCTTTAATGCGGGTGAAATCACGACGGGCCTTCTGTACGTCAACGAGGAGCGCGAGGAAATGCACGAGCTGATGGGGAATGTCGATACGCCGCTCGCGCATTTGCCCTATGAAGAACTCAGCCCCGGCAAGGAAGAACTGCACAAGCTGCAAAGCCGGTACCGCTAGCTCCAGAGGCGTTTCCACCAGGGTTCTTTCTCGGGTTCCGGCGCACCGTCGTTCGCAAACGGAATCTTGTTGCGAATGTCCTCGATGTCCCATCCCGTCAGGTTTGCCAAAGCCTGCGCCTCGCGTTCCTGCCGTTTCTGAACGTCGGCGTTGTAGCGAGTCAGGTCGCAGGTCGTGGCGCCTTTCCAGGGATGGCGGATGACGTAGCGACCCTGGTAGTTCTGCCGGTCACCGGTTTCCTGGAACATCAGGTCCTCGGGGAAGTGCTCGCTGTCATAGCGAACGTGCAGGCGAGTCACGAAAACGTTCTGTGCCTGCGGCGCCATGATCTTGCTTTCGCGTCCGCCCTGCCTGCCCAGCCAGAAGACGCCGAGTTGGCGCAACTCATTGGCGGAAAGCGGGTCTGCCGCGCATGGGTCGCACCATCCCATGTCCCAGGCGTATTCGAGGAACACGGCGCGCTCGTTGTGTTGTTTCGTCTGCTTTTCGAACATCGCACGGTAGAAGTCGGCGAACTCGTCCTGCACGAATTCGGGGACCTCGACGTTGCTGGGTATTTTTACGGTGCGGTAATTGGTCGTCTCTACACGTCCGCTCCGCGTCAGTGCGTAGACGTAAAGCTCCTGTTTGCCCCTGGCGTTGAGTGTGCCAAGACGGATCGGCAGCATGAACTTGTTGCTTTCGTACGCGACCTGCAGCGGGCGCAGGTACTGGTAGCCGAGGCTCGCCTGTTCCTCGAGGTTCACCTTCGCGACGAAGAAGCGCATGTCCTGCCTGAGGTAGCTGTCCACGACTTTCTTCGCTCCGCGCGGGATCTTGTAGCCGTTCTCATTGAGCCAGCGGATGAGTCCCTTGCTCTCCGCGGCTGCGAGTATCAGGATGTCGTACTCGCCGACCGTGTAGCTCGCCTCGATCGTCACGCCGCGTGATCGCGCTGAGCGCCTGAGTTCCTTCTGAGCTGAGGGCAAGGCCGCGTCGTTTTCGGCCATGTTGTACATCTTCTCGAAGCGCATGCACGGATCGGGGTCGTGATACTCGACGAGGCGCGGAGCCGTATACGCATCGAGGTGCTGCACGATCGCGCGATCTCCTACGTTGATCTGTTCGCGCTCGATCATCGTCGGCACGGGAATGACAACGGCGAAGTCCTTGACGTCACCCTCGAAGTCGTTGGCCATCGTAATCACCGTGCGGTCCCCATCGCGCACGAGCACGACCTGGGACGCACGGTTGAAAAGGCTCGTATCGGCGCGCGCCACGTAAAATCCGCAGAATGCCTGCGCCGTCGTTGCGACAATGAGAGTCAGGGTCGCTGCCATTAATGCGATCAGGATCTTCATCGAATTGCTCCTTTAATCTGCTTGCCCGAAAGCGCGTCCCGCGATAGCCAGTGGTAGTGCCGGCCACGCATGAACCTGTCGATCAGCGGTACGAAAGGCGCCGACATGATCAGGGCGAGAATGGGCCCGTTGGGCGTGTAGTAAATAAACTGGATCGTGAACGCGACAGCAGCCACGATCGCTGCATACAGGATCCGGCCGCGGGGCGAATCCGGAGTGGTCTTCGGATCGGAAATCATGAAAAACGCGAATATCAGGAGAGCGCCGTTTTGCAGCTGGTGCATCGGGATTGCCAGGGGATCGCCGAGCCAGGCGGCACGGCCGAACAACAATGCTGCGAAGAAGACCAGGAACGCGACTGTCGTCTCGGCACGTCGCGCGCGTGTCAGCACGAGGAAGCCAAGGCAGGCAAGCGTAAACGCGCCGATGGCGGCGCTGCCCCATTGACCTGAGGAGACCCAGGCGTGATCGCTTGCGAGCATCATCGTCACAAGTGCGACGTTCGCCGGGTTGAAGACGTGCTTGCCGCCAACGCGAATCAGGAACTTGCTGCCGATGGCGATGCTTGCGGCGATCGCCGCAATCACCAGCTCGTCGGTTCGCAGCAGCAAAGTCAGCGACAGCGAGGTGATCAGGGGACTCAGGGGATTGAAGCCGGGTAGCTGCGCGTAGCGACTCCCGAGGTACTGAACGCAAAGCGCCGTCGCAACGATGACCACGGCATTTTGCCAGTGAATGCCAAAGTCCAGCACGAATACGCCGAACAACAGCAGCGAACTCAGTACGGCTATCTGGTAATAGCGCGGGTCCCTTAGCAGGAACGAACGTGTACCTGGCAGTCTCATGCCCGCTATAAACGGCGGGCCTCGGCGTTCGGGTCTAAACCGAAACCAGATTTCTCAGCGGTGTTGCCGATTCACTGTCCGGAAATACGCGTTGCTCGATGGTTGATCGCGGCACCTCGAGGTGCTCCTCCAGCAGGCCCTTGAACATGCTGCGAATGTCCGTCGTCGGTTTGAGGTCGCGACCGGCGTAGAGGTTTCGGTCAGCGAGCCCGGGCCAGTCGGCGATGACTTTTCCGCCTTTGATCGCGCCGCCAACGAGTACGGCCGCCGTGGCCGTACCGTGATCGGTACCGCGCGTGCCATTGACATAAACGGTACGCCCGAACTCCGTAACGATCGCGATGGCCGTACGATCCCAGGCATCACCCAGACCCAGCCGGAGTTCGCCAATACCATCGTCAAGCGCCTGGAAGCGATTTGCCAGCGCGCCCGTGCTCGCGCCCTGGTTGGCGTGCGTGTCCCATCCACCGAATTCGACGACGGCGATACTCGGTCCACCGGGTGCGGTCAGGAAACGCGCAGCCGCGCTCATGAGCTCCGCGAACTGCCTGGCCTCATTTCCGCGTGGCCCGGCGTCATCCATATCGGCCGCCCCGCTTGCGATGGACTGTGACTTCAGCGCCTGCTCCAGGCGCGTGCTGAAGAACTCATCGTTGGCATACAGGCGCTGCAGGCGCCGCAACGTGCCGTCGTCGGCGTCGGGAAGACGCGATGGCGCCCAACTCGTGACGGAAGCATCACCACGCAAAACGAGCGGCGTATTCTGCGCGAGCGCGATGGCGAGACTGTCGTCGGTCAACGCGCGATTGAGCCAGCCGTCGCGTAATGCGCCGACGTTACTGGCGCCGTTCTCGAGTACGTCCTGGCCGTCGAAATGTGAGCGCTCGCGGTAGGGACTCGCCAGCGCGTGAATGACGAGCGCCTGGTCCTGCCGAAAGCTCTCGTGAATCGCGCCCAGCGACGGGTGCAGGCCGAACAGGCCGTCCAGCTTGAGCAGCCCATCCGACTGGCCGGGATCCGGAATCGCCAACTCGCCCCGAACGCGATTGTAATTGCCGTCGCCGTAGGGCGCGGCCAGTGCCAGCCCGTCCACGGCGCCGCGCAGTATGACGAGTACGAACCGCTTATCAGTGTCTGCGAAGGCAAAACCGGGAACGCTGCACGCCGCCGCAGTCAGGCCGATCGATTTGAGGATATCCCTGCGATTCAACATGCTCATCTCCTCTGGAAATCCGGCGACGCGAGAAAAAGCGTTATGCCCTGCGCCAGGCTTTCGGCCCGCGAAACAGCTTTGCGTGTTTCAGGGTTGAATGCGCTGCCCAGCACCGCGTCGCCCAGTTCGACGGGGTTGACGCGTGAGCCGACGACACGCGCCACGGTATTGGACCATTCGATGCGCTTGTAGAGGGCGTCGGCGCCGCCCCACTGCACTGCCGTGTCGGGCCAGCCTTCGGGAGACCCGGGTCGGAACGGCGTTTGTCCCATTAGATCGAGTGCGCCGACGATGAAGCGCGGATTGTCCGGAACGTGATCGAATGCGCGTAAGGTCGAGATGACGAAGTCATGTGGCGTCTTGTACTTCGCGTACGCGTCGAGCCAGGGCTCAGTAGCGCCAATCAGCGCTTCGTATACGCTCGACAGCTCGCCGCCGCTTTCGAGATAAACGCTGGCAAGACGGTCGACGAGTTCGCCTGGCGGTTCATCCGCGACGAAGTGGCGAGCGAGTTTCGTGGCGAGAAAGCGCGCCGTCGACGGGTGACTCGCGAGATCCTGCAACACGGCCTCGCCCTGATCGATGCCACGCCCGGAATACTTGCGCCCGAGCACGTACTGCGAACCTGGCTCATGGATGATCTCCCGGAACTCGAACTTGCCGGGTTCGCCGTCGGCAAAGCGACCCTTGTCGTTGGTGCCACCGATCGACCATCCGGTGAGTACCTTCGCAAAAGAGGTGACGTCCTGTTGCGTATAGCCACCGTCGACGCCCAATGTGTGCAGCTCGAGGATTTCTCGGGCGAGGTTTTCGTTGAGGCCGAATTGCTGCTCCGACCTGCGACGGTTGGCGCGCTTGCCGAGTGTTGAGTCGGGGCCGATCGAACGCTGGTTATCGAGATACACGATCATGGCCGGATGCTGTTCGGAGGCGCGCAGCAGGTCGACGAATTTGCCGACGACGTTGGGCCTGATGGCTTCATTCTCGAACAGCCCGGCAATGGCGGGTAGCGGCTGTTTGTCTGCCGAAACCGCAAAATGATTGCTCCAGAAATGCACGAGTCGTTCGTGGAAGGGTGTGTCGGTACGCGCGGCCGTGCGGTAGCGGGCGGCCGTTTGCTCGAGATAGTGTCGGCGCACGACCCTGCCGTATTTCTCGACGATGTCGTCGGCCGGCTCGTCGCGCTTGGTCGCACGCTGACTGCGGCGCACGTCCTGAACCTCCCCGAACACGCTGGCCGAATCGGGCAGGGCGCGGATCTCCGCGGGGAGGCGCGAGGGCCCGCCAAGCTGATCGGTCAGCCACGATGCCGGGTTTCGCGCGATGCGCTGAAGTTCGCCAGGCCGGGCGCCGAGCCCGAAGCGGTTGGCGGCGATAACGGCTTTATTCATGGTCACGAACGCTCCCTGTGTGCCTCAAACGGGCAACTCATAGCTAGTACAACGCGGCTCCTGATCATTGGTTGACTGGCTCACGCTCCTGTATGACCTGCTATAGTTAATAAAAACAATAAGTTAAATTCTTGCATCCAAAACTGTTCCTGCAGGCATCTACCGGATGAAAGCAACACCGATTTAGCAAATATGGAGTAAGTAACGTGGTTGAAGAACTGATTCCGATCGTAATGTTCGCGGGACTGACGATTGTATTTAGTATCCTGCTCTGGTTCCGGTTTCGGACCCGGCGTGAACAACAGGAAACGATCCGCATGGCGCTCGACAAGGGCCATGAGCTGACACCGGAGATTATCAATCGGCTCGGGCATCCGGAGCCCGGCAAGTACAAGGACCTTCGGCTTGGCGCGATCTGGATGTCGCTGGCCGTCGCGCTGGCCCTGTGCGGGCTGGCTGTTCCCGATCCGTCAGGACATGCCTTGCGCGGATGCCTGTCGGGGGCGGCGTTCCCGTTCGCGATCGGCGCGGCCTACCTGCTCTTGTACCGGTTTACGGGTAAAGAAGCGTAAGCGGACAACAGAGCCTTGAGGCACAGTGATGATCATCAGCTCGTCGCGCGGATCGTATCCGGCCAGGACACGGCGGCGTTTGGCGAGCTGGTGCGGCGCCACCAGTCGCAGGTCAGGAACTTCCTGCGCAAGCTGACGGGTGACATCGCGCTGGCGGACGATCTTTCGCAGGACTGCTTCATGCATGCCTGGGACAAGATCCACGGCTTTTCGGGACGCGGCTCGTTCATCGGCTGGCTGCTGAAGATTGCTTACACGACCTTTCTGCAGTCGAAGCGCAAGTCGAAACGCTACGCGGAGATCCTCGACGAGGCAGGACATGTCGCCGAGGCCGAATCAAGGCTTTACTCGGTACAGCCCGACGAGGTGACGGATCTCGACAAGCTGCTCGCGGTGCTCACTGACGAAGAGCGAGCGATTATGGTGATGTCCTATGCCTGCGGCTTGTCGCACCGGGAGATCAGCGAGGCGACGGCGATGCCGGTTGGTTCAGTGAAATCCGTGATATTTCGTGGTAAAGAGAAGATCAGGACGAGTTTTGACATCAAAGATCATCAACATGGCTGAAAGAATCAAAGACGCAGAAGATCGACTTCTCGAGTCGATGTTCGAATCAGCACCTATCGCTGACGATGGTTTCAGCGTCAAGCTTGTGAAGCGAGTTCGGCGCCGGCTGTGGTTGCAGCGACTGGCTCTGCCCGTGGCTGCTGTCCTTGGTGGTGCTGTGGCCATCAGGCCACTCGCCGACCTCGTGACGGCCATGGCCAATCTTTCCTTCAGCGTGACGTCAATCGTTCCCGAGGAACTCGTTACGGCGACGGCGGGACTCATCCCGCAGGCGCCCTTCGTCGTTCTTGGTGCGATGCTGCTTGCCGTCTGCTTGCTGGGCTTGCGTGCCATCGATGACTAGCGTCTCATACCGGTACGCTTGTCATTGTCATTGCGGGGTCGCTCGGTTACATTCGGGCAATGACTCTTCGCGACAAAGTCGAATCTCTACTGCCTAACTGGGAACGTTGGTATCCCAGCCTGTTCGACGCTGCCAGCGACCTGGGGATAATCAAGCCTGAAGTCTGTGACCCGAATTCGTTGTTGCTGACGCGCAGGCACGCGAAAGTCAGGCAACGCGCCGAAGACGCGCACCGCGAGAAGTGGGGCGGAAACTCACAGGAATAATCCATGCAATACGATCTTGAATCGGTGAGGATGCAGTTTCCTGCACTCGCGATGTCGGACAACGGTGTGCGCCGCATTTACCTGGACAATCCTGCCGGCACGCAGGTACCGCAAAGCGTTGCTGATGCCATGTCCGACTGCCTGTTGCACAAGAGCGCAAACCTGGGCGGGTATTTCGCCTCGTCGAAAGACGCCGACCAGGTAATCGCCGGCGCGCGTGCTGCGATGGCGGACTTTCTCAATGCGCCGTCGGACGATGAGATTATTTTCGGTCAGAACATGACCACGCTGACCTTGCACCTGTCGCGCTCTGTCGGCCGCCTGATGCAAGCCGGCGATGAGATCATCCTGTCGCGCATGGACCACGACGCCAACGTATGGCCCTGGGTTCTGATGGCACGAGACCTCGACCTGGAGGTGAAGTGGCTATCCTTCGACAAGTCGACGTTCGAATTCGACCTCGACGACCTCGATGAATTACTGACTGACCGTACGCGCCTCGTCTGCGTCGGTGGTGCCAGCAATCTGACCGGCACTATTAACGACATCACCACAATATGCGAGAAAGCCCGGGCGGCGGGCGCGCTGTCATACATTGACGCCGTGCAGTCGGCACCGCATCTTGCGACCGACGTGCAGCAAATCGGTTGCGACTTCCTGGTCTGTTCCGCGTACAAGTTTTTCGGTCCTCACCAGGGCATCCTCTGGGGCCGCCGCGAAGTCCTCGAGAGCCTCGAGCCGTACAAGGTGCGGCCCGCGTACGACGAGATCCCGTGGTGTTTCGAGACGGGTACACAAAGTCATGAAGGGTGCGCCGGAGTGACGGCCGCGGTCGATTACTTTGCGTGGATCGGTGACAGCATGGCGGCCGATCACATGGCGGACTGGGGGCATCTGTCCGGGCGCAGGCAGGCGCTTCACGCCGCGATGGATTTCCTGTTCGAGTACGAAAAATCGATTGCAGAGCATCTGCTGCAGGGTCTGGCCGCAATCGACGGCGTGACCGTGCACGGCATTACCTCCTCGGATGCACTTGATCGCCGCGTGCCTACCGTGTCATTTACGCACGCGTCCGTTGCTCCTGACACGATCGCGAAGGCGCTCGCAGAAAACAATATCTTCGTCTGGAGTGGCCACAACTACGCCGTGGAGGTTGCGCAGACGCTCGGCATCTACGAGTCGGGTGGCGGAGTGCGCATCGGGCCGGTGCACTACAACAGTCACGCCGAGATCGATGAACTGCTGGATGCGCTCGCGACGATTCCAGGCGGATAGCAGGCCTCATCGCGGTCCATAAGCGGCTTTGGAGCAAAAAGAAAGCCGCATTGCTGCGGCTTTCCGTGAGACTTTGTATCTGAAAAAATGGGTCAGCGACGTGAAAAGCGGTGCTCCATCCTTCGCGTCAGACTCATCGGTTTTCTAGATACCTTTGCTATCCCACGAGACATGGATCACCTCCTTCAGATTGTTTGCCCGCACCAAGTATGTCTTGTAAGCCGATAAATTCCAAGGGAATTTTTAGATCAAAAAACGTCTTCAACTGGACACAAATTGTGGGTTATTATTGCTAGCCGACCTCGGTTCAGTCATGAATCTGGCCAGCGATGCCGTGTATACTTCAGAGCTTGCCTGCGTTCTGGGAACCGCAGCCTCATAACAACAGCTTCGAGAGTGAGAACATAAATGGCAATTGCAGATCTCAAGAACGTACTGAAGATCTTCGGCGGTTCTGAAATCACCGAAGACAAAGAGAACGAGCTATTCAAGGAAGTGCTGCTGATGACGCTCGCCAGAGCTGCCGACGCGGATATCAACATTCAAAATGTAGAAGTCGATCGCATTCGCGAGATACTGAAAGAAAACACCGGTGATGAATTCAGCACGGCCGATGTTCGTGTTGCTGCGCGCTCGGAGCTCTATGCTGAAGCGACGTTGATCAAGTACCTGAACTCGGTGCACAAGAAGATGACCACGGCGCATCGCGCCCAGACCATTCAGGCGCTGGCCGATGTATTCCGCAGCGACAAGAACGTCAGCGTCCTCGAAGTCGACTTCTTCGACAAGGTCGCCGAGGCACTGCGCGTCACGCCGTCGCAGATGGCGGGCCTGATCGCCGGCGACGTCGACTAGTCTTTCGATCTTTCGTCGCGGCTCGCGATGCCCTGGACCATGAGCAGTTCATGGTTCTGCCCTGACGTTGAGATCGCGATACACGACGAACAATCCCGATGCGATGGTGATGAGTGCACCGACGACGACCCAGTTGTCGGGGACCTCGTCCCAGATCAGGTAGCCGGCGATTGCCCCACCAACCAGCGCCGTGTATTCGAGCGGCGCGAGCAGGGCCGGCGGCGCTCCACGGTAGCCGTTGACGAGGCCGTGAACCGCGGAACTTAACTCCGTCACAAAATAATAAACCCCGTCACTTTCTCAGATATCGGCAATTGACTCTGTCACTTCTGAGGTCGTAAATCATTAAATGCAGGTGGTGGATATCGGCCAACACTTGCCGCTTGAGCTCCCTGGGTTCTTCCCAAAACTTATCACTGGCGAATGGCCGGTTTCGGCGAATGGCGAGGTCCGCTATACCCGCAATACCAGCCGCTCGAACGGCC
>CAMYOJ010000041.1:36833-42431 GCA_947259985.1 uncultured Woeseiaceae bacterium | reverse complement strand
CGGTTCAAGGTGGCCGACACCTCCAGCCCCAGAGACACGCTGCGTAGCTTCATTGAAGCCGCCAACGAATCTCATGAGCTGATTCAGAAAACTCGGTTTGTCGACAGAAACAGCCGTGAGGCTCACGCAATCCGGATGCGGCTTCTTGACTGTATCGACGTGAGCGAGCTCCCGACCTTTGCCCGTTCGAATCGTGCGTCCGACGTTGCGGCTGCGCTTAAGGAGATACTCGATCGCGTTGAGCTTCCTCCGTGGGACGAGATCCCCGATGCAACGGAGATACAGGCGGCCGGAGGCTACGAAAAGCTCTCGCGCTGGCGGATTCCGGACACTCGGATCACGATCCAATGGGTACAAGAAGGCCCACGCAAGCACGAGTATCTGTTCTCGACAGGGACCGTCGAACGTGCGATCGCGTACTACAAGGATATACGTGACAGGCCGTATCGTACGGGCGGGCCCCGCACATCTCCCGGACTATACGACTGGTACGCCTCCGCACCCGGAAGTTCCGCTCTCGGAGCGATTGTGGAACAGCTACCGCAATCAATGCGCTTCGGTCGCACTCTCGGTCTCGCAAACTGGAAATGGCCAAGCGTGCTCGTACTGCTCGTCATCGCCACTGCCACGATGTGGGTGCTCTACTCGCTGCAGCTATCCGTCAGCAGGCGAGTGACGCCACAGAATCGCCTCAAGTACGGCCTGACGCTGCTCTTCCCGATTGCTGCGATGCTGGTCCCTCTTGCGTTCCTGCGGATCTCGGAGGGCTATCTGACTATAAGGAACACGCCGCTCTACGTAATCAGTTTTGGATCGAACCTCGTGGCGATTATTGGGGCGGTCGTCGTCATATTCGCGGCCTCTACGAGAATAGCTGAATCAATTATCGCTTCACCTGATATCAGGACCCACGGGCTCAGCGCTCAATTCATCAGGATCTCCTCTACATTGGGGGCAATCCTGCTCGCGGCAATTCTCCTCGTCACCGGCGGACAGTATTTGGGTATCCCCATTGCGACTCTGCTGGCCAGCGCGGGCATAGGAGGAATCGCGGTCGCGCTCGGAGCACAGGACACCCTGAGGAGCGTCTTCGCAACCATCACCCTTATGGCAGATGAACCGTTTCGCGTTGGCGATAAGATCAAATTTAAGGGCTACGAAGGTGTTGTTGAGGATATGGGTCTGAAGTCCACAGACCTCCGCCTGCAGGACGGGCACCTCGTCTTTATCCCGAACCAGGAAATCGCCGGTCACGGCGTGGAAAACATCTCACGTCGTAAGTTCATTCGCAGGTTTACCGAGATTCACATCCCGCTGGACGTACCCTACGAGAAGGTCGAGAGGGCGATCGCGATCATCCGCGAGAAGCTGACCGGCGAGGAAATCGCCGACGCCGAGTCTCCCCCGTGCTGCTTCTTTCATGAGTTGGGTCCGAGCGCATTTTCCATTCGCTTCATCTACTGGTATTCGCCGCCAGACATGCGGGCTTTCCAGGAGTTTGGCGAAAGGGTCAATCTCGAGATCTTCCGCGCCTTCGAGGCAGAGAGTATCCCATTCGCTGAGGGCCCGACGGAGATCCAGCATCAAGAATAGATATCACGGCCTTGGCGTGCTCCGGCTCAATCGGAAATAAAACCAAGCCCGACGGCTTTTGTAACGGCTTCGCGACGACCTTTGACATTGAGTTTTTCATAGATGTTGTGGGCGTGGCGTTTGACGGTCGCCGTCGAGATAAAGAGTCGCTCGCCAATCTCTTTGTTCGTCAGACGCCTGAGGAGCAGCGCGAGTACGTCTTTTTCTCGCCGGGACAAAGGCTCCGGCAGTCCGGCAACATCTTTGATGGTAACTCTGGCTGTCGCGTCTGCTTGAGTTGCGCCGGTTCCGCCGTCCTTCGACGCAAATGCCGCCAGGATGCGACTCACGTATTGAAGTTTCTCGCCTTTTAGCTCCAGGCGATTGAGTAAGGGCACCAATTCCTGGCCGATGTCGACAAACAGGCGGATAAAGCCACCCGGTTGCGCCAGCGATACTGCTCTGCCAAGTTGCTCGACGGCAAGCGCCGTGTCCCCGGTCTTGTCGCTAAGTAAGGCTCGCAGTGCCAGCGTCTCAATCAGGAATCGTTTGTTGTGGATGCCTGTCAGGTAATCCTCGAGTCTGGGCAACAGGGCCTGCGCCCGCGTGCGGCTGCCGGTAGTGTCGTCCAGAACCAGGATTTTCGCGAGGCACAAAGGCGGCGCAAAGAAGCAATATGCTGGCACAAGAGGCTCTGGCTCATACTGGCCTGCCCACTTGAGTGCGTCTGCCATGCGTCCCTGCCGTACCGCAAGTTCCGCAGCAAGCGCCTCGGAGAGTCCAATCAGGAAAGGGTTATGTGTTCTGAACGCAAGTTCGCGCATTAACTCTGCAGTCTTCAGCGCTTCATCCGAGTTGCCAAGTGCGTCCTGAGTCACACCCTGGATGACGAGGCTCTGTGCATATAACTCAAAGTTGGCGATCGCTTTCTTACGGAGAAGATCCCGGAGGTCATCGTCAATGGCTGGAAGTTTGTTGTGGTGATAATGGACGGCTGCTTTGAAATGCAAGGCGCAGCTTAGAATTTCCCAAAGCTCCGCCCGCCTGGATAGTCTTTCTGTATCTCTTGCGGCCGGCTCGAGTTCCATCAAGTCGGCATCCATCCAGTTGACGAAGCAGAGCGTGACGAGCAAACGCGACATATAGGTGGCGCCACCGTCAGCTTGTGCCGATTCTTCAGTCATCGCGGAATGAACGGCGTCTTTGGCGTCTTTGACGGCACCTGTCATCTGCAATCCCGCACCGAGCATGATCATCGCGAAGCCACGCTCGGCCAGGTCGTTCGGGGGAAGTAACTCGAGTGCTTGTCGTGCGGCTCGAACGGAGCCTTCTCCGTCAGACTCTGCATAGAATTGATAACAGCGCATGGAGGCGAGCGAGCCATAGAGTTCGCTTTTGGTTCCGTCGTCAATCGTTGCAGCATCGAGTAATGATTCGGCATCGTCCAACGTTTGCACCAATTCCGCGTTCTGTCCTGCGGTCCTGAAGATCCTCGCTTTCAATAGCTGCAGTTCCGGCCGTGACGCGACGAGTCCTGGTGGCAACAGACGAAGCCAGACGCCGAGCTGATGCCACCGCTCGTGATTCATGATTAGGTTTCGATGTCGACTGATCACATCAGCCGCTTCGCCAGGGCTATTGGCACTGAGCGCATGCTTGATTGCGTCCGCCAGGAATTCGTGCTCCTCGAACCACCGGGATGCGCGCATGTGAATGTCGCGCACTTCCTCGTTGCCGAGGTCGGTCAATGCCTGTTCGTGTAACATGGACTGAAAAAGATGGTGAAAACGATACCAATTGCCGCTTTCGTCCAAGGCAATTGAAAACAGGTTCGCCTTGCGGACGTCGTTCACGAATTCTCTGCCGGAGATGCCGGCGGCGCCTTCCGGCATTACTGCTTCGCAAAGCTCCGGGCAGAACCGGTCGAGGAATGCGGCTCGTAGCAGGTACGCCCGAACCTCGGGGGACTGGTTCGCGAGCACCTCCTGCATGAGGTACGTACGAACGGCATGGCTGTCACTGGGCAGCTGATTAACAATACTTGTTGTTGCTCCTTGTTCCCCGGCTGCCAGCCTGGCGAGCCGAAGTGCCGCCGGCCACCCCTCCGTGCGTTCGTGCAGTATTCTGATTTCGTCGTCCGTGATCGCGTCACCCAGGTTTGCACGGATGAAGGCACGTGTTTCGTCCTCGCGGAACTCCAGTTGCTGCATTCGGACCTCGCAGAGTATCCCTCGCGCGCGCAGGGCCGGAATCGACAAGGCCGGATCGCGACGCGTAACAACAATCAGGTGCAGGTTTCGGGGCGGATGCTTGAGTACGGCGTCGATGAAGTCGTCTATGTCTGACGAGGAGATTTGATGGTAGTCATCGAGGACCAGTGCGATCGGTTCTGCGAGTACTTCGATTTCGTTGCA
The DNA here is from genome assembly GCA_947259985.1 of uncultured Woeseiaceae bacterium. GTDB lineage: Bacteria > Pseudomonadota > Gammaproteobacteria > Steroidobacterales > Woeseiaceae > UBA1847. The sequence goes on along the minus strand of CAMYOJ010000041.1, from coordinate 38,445 downwards.
AAAAATGCCGGTCAGGTCATCGGCGCTCGGCAGAGCCACCGACTTCAGAATCTCAATGGTTTCGGCACAGCAGTCCGGGTGGGTGCTGCGTAACGCTGCAACAATGTACGATAGGAACTGCTGGATATCGCTGTCTGCGGCATCCAACGAAAGCCAGGCTGACTTGCACTCGAGTTGCTCCAGCCATTGGCTAACCAGCGTGCTCTTACCGTAGCCGGCAGGCGCTGACACAAGCGTTATTGGACTTTGCGCTGCGGTCTGGGCCAGCGACAGTAGTCGCTCCCGTCTGACGGTGTCAGCTGGCATCGGCGGGGGATACAGCTTTGAGCGGGTTATTGGGACAGGCAGGTCTGGCATGGCGTCCGCAGATGCCTCCGTGTTCTTTCTCTTGTTCCGGTCATCAAGGATCCACTGAGCGTCAGCATACAAGATTAGACCAGTTAGCCCAATTGCTGTGCGAGCGCGTGCCATACTCAGACAGTGACTTTAGCTGCAGAACAAGCGCTTAGACTAGCATCGCGGGACAAATGCCTTTACCGGCCAAGTGGCTATTTCAGACGAATCCTTGTCCGTGCTGTCGGAACAGTACAAAGCACTCCCCGGCCAACATACCTGTAGCCGGGCGACCAATCGAAACTGAAGGGGTTGTTCGGTAGTTGAACAAACTGATACACCGCATCGACTGAGAGCGGACGTTTTGAACGGTTGCAGCCGTTCGCTACTGTTGGAGGGCCCACCTTGAACTGTCCCTCGTGCGATGTCTCTCTGGTTGAAAAGCACGTTGCAACGATAGCAATCGACTTCTGTAACAGCTGTCAAGGAATCTAGTTTGACGCGGGCGAGCTCTCGGAATATCAGTCGATACTCTCGCTGACAGATGCCGGCGAGCCGGACGAAAAGAATAAGTTCGAACGTGCACTAGATGCATCGACGCAAGTCTGTCCCAAATGCGAAACAGTTTCTCCCCACGCCGGGGCATTCTCTGGATATAGCATGAGCCAGTGTCAGGAGTGCAAAGGCGTGTTTGTGCCAACGACGACTCTACATTCCTTCGGTTTCAGACCAGGAACGGCGCTTTTTGGCCATGCCGCCGACACTGTAGCGAATACTGCTTTCGACTCGCTATTTAGAGCCGTAGGCCGGCTAATAGCAGGTGCGCTTGACGATCTCTAGCGGCATTACGGCCGTCCGCTTGTGGCAAAAGCTGACATCCCATCAGGCAGCCTGGCGCTATCCCTGCTCGTCACCTGTGCCTGTGCCAATAGCCCACAATGCCACAGAGCGCGCCAATCCCGGCGCCCGCAAGGATGCCGACGACACCGGCGGGCTGGCTCAAGAGGATCGTCCCAAAACAGCCAAACAGGGTACATTCCCCCACTGACAAACCCAAGCTCTGGCCATAGAAAAAGACAATCACGAACAACATGGTCAGGCTGCTGACCACTCCAATTACGGCGCCCCAATACACGTAGCGCGTAGGTTTGGAATCGGTGTTGTCGCTGTGGTTTGGCCCTGCGCTTGATTTATTATTGGTCATAGCAGACTTCTTCGCTCGTAGCTCGGATGTTTAGGATACCGCAATGAGCAGGCATGCGTTGCGCATGTTACAGGA
>CAMYOJ010000041.1:0-36723 GCA_947259985.1 uncultured Woeseiaceae bacterium | reverse complement strand
GGTCGTTCGCTTTTTGGCCGGCCGAGAATCTCATTCAGGAACTTCATCGGGCTCGGCGTATGCGTGAGCGTTGCGAGCCCGGCCTGGTGTAACGCGGTTATCAATATGCCGGTCGCAAGGCCCGTCGATTCGACGGGGTAGTAGTGCTTGACCTTGCGGCCATCGGGCAACTCGCCGAACTTTTGCAGAAACACGGCTATGAGGTACGGCGCTGTCTCGAGGAACGGTTTCTGGTCGTCTGTGCCCAACGGCGCGAGCGCGGCCAGCCACTCCTCCGACGCGCGGTGCTCATAAAACTCGCGCTCCTCTACCTCGGCCGCCTCGCGAATCTTCTTCTTCGCTTCAGGCCTGCTGACTACTACGAAATGCCAGGGCTGCAGGTTTGCTCCGCTTGGCGCCGTATTCGCCGCCATCAGGGCCGTCTCGATGATGTCCCTGGGCACGGGCCTGTCCGAAAACTCACGCACGGTCCTGCGCCGCTGCATATCGGCATAGAAATCCCGCAATCGCCGCCGCATCTCCTCGATCGGGTATTCACGGTACCCGTCGAGAGGGATTGTCGGGTAGTCCGTCACTGCTGTTCCTCGTTGGCGCCAACGTCCTGCAGAATACTCCATTCCGTGGCGTCATTTTCCGACGTCGCGAAGTCCTTTATCGAGATCCCGGCCTCATGAACGGACTCTTTTCTTCCCGTGATCAGCGGGTGCCATTCGGGCAGGTCCTGGCCATTCGCGAGTCGCCGGTAGGCGCAGCTGGCGGGCAAGCAATGAAACTCCTCTGGTTTGTCAGCAACGAGCACGAGGCATTCGGCAACCTCCTTCGCGCGGTTCGCGTAGTCGGTGCAGCGGCAGGCATCGAGATCGAGCAGCCGGCAGGCGATATCCGTGTAGAAGACCTCATCGGTATCTTCGTCCTGCACCTTGTGCAGGCAGCACAAAGCACAACCGTCGCAGAGTGACTCCCACTCGGCGCCCGTCATCTCCGTGAGCGATTTGCGTTTCCAGAATTGATCGGTCATCGTCCCGTACTTTGCTTGAGCGGGTGTCGAATATCCACATGAAAGCCGTGTTTCTCGATTGGGCGACGATGGGCCCGGGCCTCGATATTGGCGCGATGCAGGCTGCGTTACCCGGGCTGGAGGTCTTTCAAGCGACTGCGGACAGCGAAGTCGCCGAGCGCATCGCCGGCGCCGCCTATGTGCTCGCGAACAAGATTCGCCTCACCGACGAACTACTCGATAGCTGCCCCGAGCTGCAGTTCATCGGCCTTACGGCCACGGGTACCGACAACGTCGACCTCGAGGCCGCGAAACGCCACGGAATAGCCGTCTGCAACATCCGCGCTTATTGCACACAGTCGGTCGCCGAGCATGTGTTCGCGTGCCTCCTTGGCCTGACGCACAGTCTCGAATCCTACGCCGCTGACGTGCGTGCCGGCGAATGGCAGAAGTCGGAAGACTTCTGCATGCTGACCCACCCGGTCCGTGAGCTGTCTTCGATGACGCTCGGCATCGTGGGCTTCGGTGAACTTGGCCGCGGTGTGGCGAAAGTCGCGGAGGCCTTTGGCATGAACGTCATCGTTGCTGCACGTTCGGGTACGGAGCCCGACGGCGGTCAGCGCGTGTCGTTCGACGAACTGCTCACTCGCTCCGACGTGATCTCGCTGCACTGCCCGCTTGTGCCCGCAAACCGCGGCCTGTTCGGTGCGCGCGAATTCAAGAAGATGAAAAGCGATGCGATTCTTATCAACACGGCGCGCGGCGGCCTCGTGGATTCAGCGGCTCTTGCGGCAGCATTGCGCAATGGCGATATCGCCGCCGCGGCAATCGACGTGTTGCCCAAGGAGCCCCCGGTCAACGGCGACCCGCTACTCGATTATGAAGGCAGTAACCTTATAGTGACGCCGCACATTGCGTGGGCCACAAACGAGGCACGGCAAGCGGCAATCGACGAACTCACGGCCAACATCGTCGCTTTCCAGGAAGGACGCGAGCGCAATCGAATCGTCTGATCAGGTGCCTATGATCTGCCGCGCCCACTGCACGATCTGGCGCACCCGCGGCGACCCGATGTCGTAGGCCTCATTGAACGAAACCCACCGCCACTCGTGATGCTCGGGCACGCCGGTCTCGGGGGAAATTCCCATCTCGACCTGTTCCTGCGCGGTTCTGGCGATGTAATAGCGTGCGACCTTACCGCGGCTGTATGGGCCGGTCTCGAAGTAACGATCGCCCCAATCGAAGGCAAGATCATCAATGCTCGTCTCTTCCTGCACTTCGCGCAGTGCCGCCTCGAGTGGTGCCTCGCCGGGTTCGCGTATGCCCTTGGGAAAATCCCAGTGATGATAGGCGCGCAGCATCAACGTGTACCAGCCGGCGCCGGATTCGCGCGCCAGTACCACGCCGCACGAAAGTGTCTGCTCACTCATCCTGCGCCTCCGCGCAACACGTCGACCGGCGCGGCGTTCACTGCGCCGCGGGCCGCGAAGTATCCGCTGACGCAAACCACGACCACTCCGGCCGCCACGCCGACAACCCACAGCAACGGATTGAACTCGTAAGGCAACTGGAATAACTGCACCGCGACGAGTGCCGCAAGGATCGACGCTCCAGCCGAGGCCAGGATGCCCGCCGCGAGCCCGAGCGCCGCGAATTCCGCCATTACACCGGAGAAAACCGTTCGCTTGCGTGCACCGAGCGCGCGCAGCATCGCGCTCTCGAAACGCCGTTCGTCGATCGTCGACTGCACGGCAGCAAATAACACGGCGATGCCCGCGGCGAGCGTAAATACGAACACGGCCTGAACGGCCAGGCTTGCTTTCTCGATGATGCCGCGTACCTGCTGCAGGATCGCGTCCAGATCGATGACCGAAATGCTCGGATGAGCGCGTACGAGATCGACGAGCATGGGCTGCTTGTCAGCTTCTATGCGCATGCTCGATATGTACGTCGTCGGCATACCGTCGAGCGCGCCCGGGGATAATACGATGAAGAAGTTTGGCTGGAAGGAATCCCAGTTCACCTTGCGGATACTCGCGATTTCCGCTGTGACCTCGCGACCGGCCACGAAGAACTCGAGCTCGTCGCCAATCGTCACGCCCGTGTTGGTAGCCGACTCTTCCTCGATCGATACGAGCGGCGGGCCGTCATAGTCGACCGGCCACCATTCGCCCTCGATGAGTTCGTTGCTCGAACTCATCTCCGCCGCAAACGACAGGTTTGCTTCGCGATTAGCCAGCCAGCGACCGTCCTCATTAGGGTACTCGCGCTCCTTGACTGACTCGCTATTGATCGTCGTCATGCGCGCGCGAACGAGCGGTGTAAATGCCGGGCGCGCCATGCCGTTGTTTTCAAACAGCGCACCGACATCATCGACTTCATGCGGCTGTATGTTGATCAGGAAGTGGTTCGGCGCATCGGCGTCAAGCGTTTTTCGCCATCCTTCGAGCAGGTCGGTCCTGACGAGCGTCAGCAACAGCAGGACAGTGATGCCGAGGCCAAATGCAACAACCTGTACCGCGCTGTCACGGCCGCGACGCGCAACGTTGGCCAGGCCGTAGCGCCAGGCGACACCTACACCGGAACGGAAACGACCGATCAAGGCCACGAGCCCGCGCCCAACGAGATACAGCAGCGCGGCAATGACCAGGATGCCGCCGATCAGGATCGCGAGCATGCGCGGATCGCCGACGGAGCGATACAACAGCGCCGCGACGGCAGCCAGGGACAGTCCCGCTACCAGCAGGCGCGACGGCGCGGGCGGCACGGCATCGTGGCGCAGCACGCGCAGCGGCGGTGTATTGCGGAGCTGCAGCAAGGACGGCAGCGCAAACCCGAGCAATAACACCATTGCGCTGCCGCTGGCCAGAATCACCGGGCGCAGACCGGGCTCGGGCAGATCGCCCTGCAGCAGGTCGACGAGGATGCTGGCCAGCAGTTCTTCCGCCGCGAAACCTGTAATGCTGCCGGCCACGACACCCAGAACACCGAGCATCACGAGTTGGATTAACGCCACCGAGATGACGAAGCCCTGGGTTGCGCCGAGGCTTTTCATGAGCGCAACCGTATCCATGCGTCGCTGCGCAAATCTTCTTGCGGACATCGCGACAGCAACCGCGCTCAACAGCAAACTGATGACGGCTGTCAACGACAGGAATCGTTGCGCTCGATCTGCGGCATTGTAGGCGCGCTCGCTGCTCTCTTCCTGGCTGCGGATGCGCACGGAATCCGGCAACTCGTCTTCAATTGCCGTGTTGAAATCGGCCACGGCCTGCTCGTCACCGGCAACCAGCAGCGCATAGCTGACCCGGCTGCCTTCGCCGATCAGGCCGCTGCGATCGACGTCGTCGATGTTCATGAGCAAAGACGGCGCTAATGATGCGAAACCGATTGACTGGTCCGGCCGATAGGTGAGCACGGCTGAGACTTCGAGGTCGAGTTCGCCGATGGCCAGCGTATCGCCGATGTCGGCACCAACCCGCGCCAGCAAGGCCCCGTCGGCCCAAACTTCGCCGCTCGCCGGGATGCCATCGACGACGCGCTGTTCGCCGAACATCTGATCGGCCACGCGCACGCTGCCGCGCAAAGGGTAGTTGTCGCTGACGACCTTTATCGCCGACAACGCACTGCTTTCGTCTTTGAAGACCACCGACGGAAACAACATCGTCTCTGCCGTAAGTAACCCGTACTCGCCGGCCAGCGCGCGCCACTCCTCTGGCACGGGCTCCTGCGAGCGCAAGCGGAGGTCGGCCGCCAGCACCTCGTTGGCCTGGCGCGCCACTGCCTTGCCGATACGGTCGGTCAGGAAACCGACCGCCGTCAGCGCTGCGACGGCCAGGCCCACCGCCGCGAGCAGCACGAGCACCTCACCCGAACTAATCTCGCGCCTGAAGCTGCGTATTGCGAAGACGAGGGCTTTCACGCGGCTGCCTTGCTGTCGCGTTTGAGCTCTCCCGTATCAAGCTCGAGCACGCGATCGCAGCGCTCGGCCAGGCTGCTGTCATGGGTGACCAGCACGAGTGTCGTCGCGGAACTGCGGTTGAGTTCGAACATGAGCTCCATGATATTGGCGCCCGTGCGGCTGTCGAGATTGCCCGTGGGCTCGTCGGCGAACAGCACCGCGGGCTCGGTCGCGAACGAGCGCGCTATCGCCACGCGTTGCTTCTCGCCGCCCGAAAGCTGCGCCGGGTAATGGCTCCAGCGCTCTCCGAGACCGACCTTTTCAATGATTTCCCGGGCGGCGCTGCGCGCCTCGCTGTGGCCGGCCAGCTCCAGCGGCAACATGACGTTCTCGAGGGCGTTCAGGGACGGCACGAGGTGGAAGGACTGGAACACGAAGCCGACGCTCTCGGCGCGCACCCTGGCCCTGCCATCTTCATCGAGTTCCGACAGGTTGTTACCGTTGAGGACCACGCGGCCCCTGGTCGGCAGATCGAGCCCGGCGAGCAGCGCCAGCAGCGTCGACTTGCCGGCGCCCGAGGGGCCCACGACCGCGACCGAATCTCCCGCCGCTACGCTGAAACTGACGCCCGAAAGAATGGTCAGACTCCCTTCCGGGCTGCTAACCTCCTTACTCAAGTCATGTGCCTCGAGCACGATCTTGTTGGATGACTGATTTCCCATGCGAAGACTGCTTACTCTTGTTGTTTTGCTGATGTCTGCCGGCGCCTACAGCGCCGAGTCGCCGACAGTGCTTATCTTCGGCGACTCATTGAGCGCCGGATACGGTATTGACGTTGACCAGTCCTGGGCCACTTTGTTGCAGTCCCGGCTCGAAAGCGTAGGGTACGAACATCGCGTCGTGAACGCCAGCATCAGCGGGGAGACGACCGAGGGTGGCGCGGCACGTATTGACAGCGCGTTGAGCGAGTTCTCGCCGGAACTGATCATCCTCGAGCTTGGCGGCAACGACGGCCTGCGCGGCTTTCCGCCGCAGCGCATGAAGGGCAACCTCGAGAAAATAGTCGCGCGGGCCAAGGCATCGGGCGCCTCCGTCGTGCTCCTCGGCATCCGTATTCCGACGAATTACGGCACCCGGTACACCCAGGCCTTCGAGGCCGTATACCGCGACGTCGCCAATGATTTCGATATTGAGTGGATCGAGTTCTTCATGGAAGGCGTGGCGCTCAACGATGAGCTGCTTCAGGAGGACCGCATACATCCCAATGCCGCCGCTCAGCCGATACTGCTGGATAACGCCTGGCCCATAATCAGCGCTACACTTGAACAATGGTAATTATTAGGGGGATTCGTCTTGGAAAAGGCCTGGCTTAAATCCTATCCGGAGGGCATGCCGGCAGAAGCACCTGCGCCGCCATTCCGCTCCGTGCGCGAGCTGTTCGAACAAAGCTTCTCCGAGTATCCGGACAACGCCGCGTATACGAACATGGGGCGCACGCTCAGCTACGCGGACCTCGATCAGCTGTCCATGCAGTTCGCCTGCTACCTGCAGCAGACGCTGGGGCTCATGCGCGGCGAACGCGTCGCCATCATGTTACCGAACATCCTGCAGTACCCGGTCGCGATGTGCGGCATCTTCCGCGCCGGGCTCGTGGTCGTAAACGTCAACCCGCTGTACACGGGCAGGGAGCTGCAGCACCAGCTCAAGGACTCCGGGGCGCGCTGCATCATCATCCTCGAGAACTTCGCTCACATCCTGGAAGAAGTTATTGCCGAGACCGACGTCGATTTCGTCGTCACAACCGGCGTCGGTGACCTGCTGCAGTGGCCCAAGAGCATGGTCACCAACTTCGTGCTGCGCCACGTCAAGAAGGCCGTGCCGAAGTTCAGCCTCGCAAACAGCGTGCGATTTAACAAGGCACTCAGGGCCGGCACCAACAAGACCCTGCAGCCTGTCGACATCGGCTACGCCGACATCGCATACCTGCAGTACACGGGCGGAACGACGGGCGTTTCGAAGGGCGCCATGCTGAGCCACCGCAACATGGTCTACAACGTGCAACAGACCATAACCTGGCAGAACAACGCCTATGAAGGCGTACACCCGGTCATCGCCATAACGGCTTTGCCGCTCTACCACATCTTCTCTTTGCAGGGTAATTGCCTGACAGTCATGTCGCAGGGCGGGCTCAATGTGCTGATAACGAACCCGCGCGACTTCGAAGGCTTTGCCAAGGAAATCGCCAAGTACGAATTCAACATGTTCACGGGTGTCAACACGATGTTCGCCTCGCTCATGAACACGCCGAGCTTCAAGGACATCGACTTCAGCCACCTGCGCGTGTGCATCGGCGGCGGCATGGCCGTGCAGCCGGCCGTTGCCAAGGACTGGAAAAAGGCGACTGGCAGCACAATTCTGCAAGGCTATGGCCTCACCGAAACCTCTCCCGCGGCAATCGTGTGTCGCCTTGACGAGGAATTCACAGGGACCATCGGTCTGCCAATTCCTTCGACAGACGTCATGATCACGGGCGAGGATGGCAACCCGTTGCCGACAGGCGGGATCGGCGAGATCTGTATCAAGGGACCGCAGGTCATGGAAGGCTACTGGCAGCGCCCGGCTGAAACCGCCGAAGTCATGTTGCCGGGCGGCTGGCTGCGCACGGGCGACGTCGGCCGCATGGACGACGACGGTTACATGTTCATTGAAGATCGCAAGAAGGACATGATTCTCGTGTCGGGCTTCAACGTGTATCCCAACGAGGTCGAAAACGTCGTCGTCGAAATGGACGGTATCCTCGAGGCGGCCGCGATAGGTGTCCCTAACGACCGTTCGGGCGAAATCGTAAAGGTATTCGCCGTGCGTACGGACGAGTCCGTGACCGAACAAGACATCAAGGAATACTGCCGCAAGCACCTGACGGGCTACAAGCGTCCGCGCATCATCGAGTTCCGCGATGACCTGCCCAAGTCAAACGTCGGCAAGATACTGAGGCGGGCGCTGCGTGATTAGCCGCACGCTGCCGCTCTTGCTGCTTTCCGCCGTCGTTGCGGCGGCGGTTCCCACGCCGCTTGACCCGCTCAAGGTCGCGCCGCACATCTATGAACTCGAGTTCGAAAACGAGCGGGTACGCGTCCTCAAACAGACGATACGCCATGGCGAAACCTCACCAGTGCATGCACATCCCGACCGCGTGATGGTGTACCTGCAGTCCTGCGCCTGGCTCGAGGACGACGGCCAGGGCGGCGAGCGCATGCGACTCCACAAGATCGGTGAAGCCGTATGGGCGCCTGCCGAAACGCACGGCGGCGACGCCATGGATGTTGCCCAGGAATGTCTTGTGCTGGAGATCGAACTTCACTAGGAGCTTTTTCCTGGCCGCAAGTGCCAGGAGGCGACGTGCAATCGTGTCCGCGAAGTGGTGCTACTTGCCGTTGACGACGCTCAGCCTCTGCTCGACAGGAATGTAGTCCACGTCGTAGCCGAAATACCTCGGCGCGAATACCTCGAGTCCTTCCGGTCGCCGCCAGAGTGACGCGGCGCGATAGGCAAGCACGCTTACCGCCTGCCCTTCGCTGAAATCCGGGTTGCCGATACCTTCGTACGACTTGCGGTCGATCATCGTGATCAGGTCCGGACAAGTCGCGATCACCTCACCGTTGCGGCGCGCAACGAGGTGTTCGTTTTTGTAGTCGAGCAGCAACGACTGCCCCCGGAATGCGCCGGTCCCGTGGACCGTCACATCGCCGACGAGGAAACCCTCGGAATCCGCCCAGTTCGACGAGCCTACGACACCTTCGAACAACAGGTAGCCGTCACCTGCGGCTCTTGCCGCCTCGACAGGATCACTACCGCCCTGCATGGCCTCACGCACGGCTTTGCCGATTGAGGCCGCCAGGCCCAGGCTCTTCTGGACCAGCACGTTATCGGCCTTCGCCACCGCTCCGGGAATGGCGGCATCCGTTACTCCGACCAGCCGGCTCACGACGGACAGCGCGCGAAACACATCCTCTTCCCGACTCGGGTCGGCCACCGACTTCAGGATGACTTCGTCGCCAAACTGCGAAACCGCGGCCGCAGGTGTAATGGCGTGACCGGCGACACGAACGGAGTGCTGGTTGATTTCGGGCGTGGCGCGGCCGACGGTATCCGCATCGAGGCTCGGGACACCGAGGCGCGCGGCAAGTGAAAGCGCCTCCGCCATGCTCAAAGGTCCGATCTCACCGACGATAACAGCCGAGAATTTCTTGCCAAGATAGTCTTCGAGGAGTCGGAACGATGCCGTGACGGGCTCATCCACGGCAACGCCGAGCTTTTCGAGACGATCGCGCATCGACGGGTCCACGGGCGCGAGACTTTCAAGCGCGTAAGGCGACGCCACCCAGTCATCGTCACCCAGCTGCGCGACGTCTAGAATGCTGAACGAGATACCTTCCGCGAGATCTGACCGAATCAGCTCGCGCGCCGCTTCCAGGCTGCCCCCGCCGCCACAACCGAGATAGCTGCTGCCCAGCAGCGTGTCTTCGAGCGCTTGTGCATCGAATTTCGCTCCGCGGTGCGCGGTTACCGGCAAGCTGAACGTCGCACCCATGGCTACGCCCACGCCTTTGATGAAATTTCGACGATGCATCAATCGTGATAATCGGGGCTAAATTCGTGCACGGCGTCGACGAGCACCCCAAGGTGCTCGGGATCGATATCCGGCGTGATGCCGTGACCGAGATTGAATACGTGCCCGGGCCCTTTACCGTAGCTTGCGAGCGTGTCCGCCACGCCCTGTCGAATCACTTCCGGGCTCTCGCGCAAGGTTGCAGGGTCCAGGTTGCCCTGTAGCGCGACCTTGTCGCCAACATGCTCGCGAGCCGTTGCAAGGTCGGTGGTCCAGTCCACGCCGAGCGCATCGCAGCCCGTTTCCGCAAGATCCGCAAGCAACGGCCCCGCTCCTTTCGTAAACAGGATGACGGGGATGTCGCGACCGTCTTTGTGGCGCGTCAGGCCGTCGACGATTTTCTGCATACTTGCCAGTGAGAAGCGTCGGAAATCATCAGGCTCGAGCGCCGCGCCCCAGGTGTCGAAAATCTGCACGGCCTGTGCGCCCGCCTCGATCTGTGCGTTGAGGTATTCGGTCGTAGTCTCGGCAACCGTGTTCATGAGCTGATCCAGCACCTCGGGCGCCTCCTTTGCCAGCCCCTTGATCGTCGGGAACTCCCTGCTCGAGCCACCTTCGACCATGTAGGTGCCAACCGTGAACGGGCTGCCCGCAAAACCGATCAGCGGCACCTTGCCATCGAGCTCGCGGCGTATGGTGCGCACGGCGTCAAACACGTAACCAAGATCTTTCTCGACGTCCGGCACGCGCAGGCCGCGTATGGCATCAGCCGTCTGCACGGGGTCCCTGAACTTGGGCCCCTCGCCTGTCACGAAATAGAGGCCGAGACCCATGGCGTCGGGCACCGTCAGGATGTCCGAGAACAGGATTGCGGCGTCGAGCTTGTAACGCCTGAGCGGCTGCATCGTCACTTCACACGCCAGCTCGGGGTTTCGGCAAAGGCTCATGAAATCGCCGGCCTGCGCGCGCGTCTCCCGGTATTCGGGCAGGTAACGGCCGGCCTGGCGCATTATCCACAGCGGCGTGCGCGGCACAGGCTGGCGCATTAGTGCGCGCAGCAACAGATCGTTCCTGAGTTCGGCCATCAGCCGTCCACCTGTGCTGCGATCGACGCCTGCATGGCTTCAGCCGCCGCGCGCGGACTAACGGCATCGCGAATGGGCCGCCCGACCACGATGTAGTCGGCGCCGTTCGCGAACGCCGTCTCGACGGTCACGACACGCTTCTGATCGCCCACGGGTTTGTTGTCGACGGGTCGGATACCTGGCGAAACAACGAGCAGCTTGTTGTCGACGTACTCTCGCAGCTTCGGCACTTCGAGCCCCGAGGAAATTACGCCGTCACAACCGCACTCGAGCGCCTGCTTCGCGCGTGACAATACGAGTGCGCCGATGTCGCAGTCGAAACCGAGATCATCGAGGTCGCCTCGGTCGAGACTCGTCAGCACAGTGACCCCCAGCACCTTGAGGCTGTCACCCTTGTTCTCGGCGGCGGCTTCCATGATCGAGCGATTGCCATGCACGGTGACGAACGACGCGCCGCGATCCTTGAGCTGGCGCACGGCCGATCCGACAGTTGCCGGTATATCGAAAAACTTCAGGTCGCAGAACACCTTCTTGTCGCGCTCGAGCATCCAGTCGAGCAGCTCGAAATACTCGCCGCTCATCATGAGCTCGAGTCCGATTTTGTAAAACGTGACCGCGTCGCCGAGTTCCTCGGCGAGCAAGCGCGCCCGGTCACAGTCCGGCACGTCCATCGCGAAGATCAGGCGGTCTTTGCTGGGGATATTCTTGTGCTTCACGCGGCATCCTTCAGTGTGGCAGGCCGCGCATTCTATCAGCCGAGGGGACAGTGACCCTAATTGCCAAAGCAATTAGGGTCACTGTCCCCTTAACTCCGAGCGGCCCGGGCTTCCGGCCGACGAGTTGTTCGCGACAGGATCCGACTTGTGTTCGGCTCCTCCACCACCACAGCCCGCCAGCGCAAGCATGAGTGCGGAAATAACTGATATTATGTTTTTTTTCAACGCCTTAGCTTCAGCAGTGATTTCGGGATTCCCGATTTTGCAGTGGCACCTTGCATGCGCCAAATCCAGGGAGCATTGTTTCGAGCGAGGGCTCGTGAGACCTTAGGAGCTGTTGATATTCAACTAATGATCGCGTGATAGTCGGGTAAGACCCCGTCGTTGTCCGGGGTCTTACCGGAGGGATAGGGTATTGACGGGCTCGGGGCGGAAATCACCAGGTTTCTTCGAGGAATTGAAGCGGCGGAAAGTGCTGACCGCCGCCGCAGGCTACGCCGTCGTGGCCTGGTTTCTCTTGCAAATTGGCGAGGTTACCTTCGAGCCGCTGGGTATTCCGGGCTGGGTCATGACCGCGCTGATCGTCGTGGTGATCCTGGGCTTTCCGGTGGTCATCGTCGTATCGTGGTTCTTTGATCTTACGCTCAAGGGCTTCAGGAAAGATGTAGCGGCGCCGGGCGGAAGACAGATATCAGACGCCCCGCGCGGTGACGTCGATGTAACAACCGTTGCGGTGCTGCCGTTCGACGACATGAGCCCGGAACAAGATCAGGCCTACCTCTGTGACGGCATCGCCGAGGAAATACTGAACCGGCTGGCGCAAATCAAGAAGCTGGCCGTGGCGTCCCGGACGTCGTCATTTCGGTTCAGGGATTCTGCAGCTGATGCCCAGAGTGTGGGGAAGCAACTGAACGTCGCATCGATCCTCGAAGGCAGCGTCCGCAAGGCGGGTGATGACCTGCGGATTACCACCCAGTTAATCGATGTCGACAACGGCTTCCATCTCTGGTCGCAAACCTACGATCGCAAACTCGACCACATCTTCGAGATCGAGGACGAGATCGCATCGCACGTAGCTGAGGCGCTGGAAGTTACGCTCAGGACGCCGTCGACCGAAGATTGCTGTACGACCGGCAACGCGATTGCCTACGAGTTTTACCTTAAAGGCCTGCATTACTTTCATCGATGGGGTGTGAGAAACGTCTCGTTCGCCATTGATATGTTCACCAAGGCGGTGGAATCCGACCCGTCCTATGCGCGCGCCTGGGCTGCGCTGGCCGATGCCCATGCAATGACCTACATGTACTGGAGCGCAAGCGAAGAGCATCTTCAGGCGACCGCGCTGGCCAGCGAGAAAGCACTGCAGCTCGCACCGGGCCTGGCGGAGACTCACGTGTCACGCGGCCTGAGCCATCTCGTTCGTCGCCAGGATAACGATGCGATTGCCGAGTTCGAGGTTGCATTGCGGCTCGATCCGGACCTGTTCGAAGCTAATTACTTTTACGGCCGCGTACGTTTTCAGCGGGGCGAGCTTGAATGCGCAGCCACGCTGTTCGAGACTGCGGAACGGATTCGTCCGGATGACTTCCAGACACCGATCCTGCTGCGCCAGATCTACCATAGCCTCGGACGACACGAGGAAGCCGCCAGCGCCGCGCTTCGCGGTGCAGAGCGCGCCGAACACCATCTCGAGCTCAATCCCGATGACACACGCGCGCTCAACCTCGGGCTCGCAGGCCTGGCAGAGACAGGCGCAAAACAGAAGGCTATCGAGTTCGCCGAGCGCTCGCTGGCAATCGACGGCGAGAACCCGGACACACTTTACAATGTGGCCTGTGGCCTCGCACTGGTAGGTGAACTCGACAAGGCGCTCGACTCTCTCGAGCGTGCGGGCTTGCGCGGCATGACGATTGCGGAGTGGGCAGAGAACGACTCCGATTTGGCGCCGCTGCACGACCACCCGCGATTTCAGGCCCTGATGAATGAGTTCAGGACGCCGGAATCTAATCCCTAGGCCGCGATGTTCTGGTGTGCCGCGATCGCGTAGCGGTCGGTCATGCCCGCGATGTAATCGGCGATCACGCGCGCCCGCTCCGGGCCTTCGAGCCTCGCCGCAGCGCCGGCGTAATCTTCGGGCATGCGGTTCACGTCCTCTGTGTAGGCCGCGAACAGATCTTCCACGATGCGCTGCGCCCGCGCCGTCATTTCCAGCTTTTGCTCGTGGCTGTAAAGATGCTCGCTGAGGAAGCGCTTCATTGCCACGTGCTGTTCGTGTACCGCATCTGACATCGATACCAATGGCCCGTCGGCTTCGCGCACGTCCTCGATTGAAGCAGGATCGGCCGCGGCAATTCGGCGCCGGCTTGCCTCGACAAGGTCCGTCACGACCGCGCCGATCATTCGGCGATTGATCTCATAGATGAGCCGGCGATCCTCGAGTTCCGGATACAGTCGCTGAACCTCCAGGTACTGCTCTTCGAATAGCGGCTGTTCCCGTAGTTGCTCCAGGCTCAACAGGCCGGCACGGAAACCATCGTCGACATCGTGGTTGTTATAGGCAATCGCGTCGGCGATGTCCGCGATTTGCGCTTCCAGCCCCGCTTGCTTGCGCTCGAGAAAACGTTCGCCGATGTCTCCGAGCTGTCGCGCATTGCGCGCAGAACAGTGCTTGAGTATGCCTTCACGGGTTTCGAACATGAGGTTGAGTCCCGGGAAATCCGCATACTTGGCCTCGAGCTCGTCGACAACCCGTAGCGACTGCAGGTTGTGTTCGAATCCGCCATAGTCGCGCATACAGGCGTTCAAGGTATCCTGTCCCGCGTGGCCAAATGGCGTATGGCCGAGATCATGTGCCAGGCAAATCGCTTCGGTCAGCGGTTCGTTGAGATTCAGCGCGACAGCCACAGTGCGCCCTATTTGTGAAACCTCGAGCGAATGTGTCAAACGTGTGCGATACAGGTCGCCCTCGTGATTGACGAAAACCTGGGTCTTGTAGACAAGTCGCCGAAACGCCGTGGAGTGGATGATGCGATCGCGGTCGCGCTGGTATTCCCCGCGGTAAGCCGAGGGGGATTCCTCGTATCGTCTGCCGCGACTGCGCGACTCGTCGGCGGCATAAGGCGCAAGCCCGTGCGTCATGCGCGCGACCCGATGAGTTGTCCCAATTTTGATTCGTCGTAATCAGACGTCGTGAACGCGTCGCCCAGGCTCTGAAGCAGCACGAAACGCAGGCGTTTCCGCTGCACTTTCTTGTCCATGCCCATCGCGGCCAGCCAGTCCTCCTGGGCTATCGACGGCGGTTCGACCGGCAGTCCCGCAGCAGCAACCAGGGCCTGCAAGCGCGCGACGTCGGTACTCGCGATCCCACTGAGTTCGGCCGCCATGACCATGCCTGCAGCTACAGCCTCACCGTGCAGCCACTCGCCGTATCCCTGGCAGCGCTCGATAGCATGTCCAAACGTATGGCCGAAATTAAGAATCGCGCGGCGCCCTGCCTCGCGCTCATCCTCGGCGACGACCTCGGCTTTGAGCTCGCAGGACCGCCGGATCGCGTGCGCGAGCGCTGAGGGGTCCTTGTCGAGTAGCGCCTGAATGTTGCTCTCGAGCCAGGTGAAGAACACCGGGTCACAGATTGCGCCGTACTTGATCACTTCAGCAAGCCCGGCCCTGAGTTCGCGCTGATCCAGCGTATCGAGCGTGTCGGTGTCGATCAGAACGAGCTGCGGCTGGTGGAACGCGCCAATCAGGTTCTTGCCTTTGTCGTGATTCACGCCGGTCTTGCCGCCGACCGAAGAATCAACCTGGGCCAGCAGCGTCGTCGGCACCTGGATAAACGCGACGCCGCGCATGTAACAAGCCGCTGCAAAACCGGCAATGTCGCCCACGACACCGCCTCCGAGCGCGACTATGGTTGTGTCGCGATTCGCGCCCGTACGGACCAGCTCGTCGAGTATCTGCTGCATCGTTGCAACGGTCTTGAATGCCTCGCCGTCGGCAATGGTGAGACTCTTGACATCGCGGCCACCAAGGTTAGGCAGCAGCTTGTCGAGATACAACGGCGCGACGGTGTCATTGCTGACAACGAGGCAATCGTCACCGCGAACGTAGTTTGTCAGGTCGAAGCTGCCGCCCAGCAAACCGCGACCGATAACGATCGGATAGCTGCGCTCCCCAAGTTCGACGGTGATTGTCTCGTGTGCCGACATGTGCGAAGGATACCCAAAATTTAAGGGACAGTTTACTTAACTAACAGTTAAGTAAACTGTCCCTTAAATTCTTAGGTGATGTTGTCGATGATTTCCTTGGCCACCGAACTCACCTTCCGGCCATTGGTATCGACGACGAGATCGGCGATCTCGCGGTACAGAGGGTCGCGCAGTTGCAGCAGTGCATCGAGCGTGTCGCGGCGATCACCGCTCTCGAGTAACGGCCGCTGGCGGCCCTTGTTCGTGCGCGAGAGTTGCTGATCGACGCTGGTGTAAAGATAGATCACGAAGCCGCGCCCGCCAAGGCGGCTACGGCTGTCCGGGTCGACGACGGCGCCGCCGCCCGTTGCGAGCACCACGCCGTCCATATTCGAGAGGTCGTCGATCGCGGCCGCCTCGCGCTTGCGAAAACCGGCCTCGCCCTCTTTCTCGAAAATGAACGGAATGTCCACACCCGTGCGCGACTCGACTTCGTCATCACTATCCGCGAAAGCCAGGTGCAGCGAACGCGCAAGCTGACGGCCGACGGCCGATTTGCCTGCACCCATCGGGCCTACGAGAAAAATGTTTCTCGGATGTTTCATTTATTGCGTTCCAAAGAGAAAGCCAACCCGAAGGTTGGCTTTCAGGTTCATCCTGTGAGGTACAAATTAGTAGATCGTTGCACCTTCTTCAAGAATCCTGGGCGTCACGAAGATCAGCAGTTCTGCCTTGTTGTCGAGGCGCGACTTGCTCCGGAACAAATAGCCAACACCCGGAATATCACCGAGGAACGGCACTTTATTGACCGTCTCGCGACGCTCGGTCTCGTAGATGCCGCCAAGTACGACAGTCTGGCCATCGGCCACGAGCACCTGGGTTTCGACGGAACGCGTATCGATACTCGGAACCGTGCCGCCGAGGCCACCCGTTGAAATAACTTCACCAACGTTGTCCTTGCTCACGCGCAGATCCATGATGATGTTGTTGTCGGGCGTAATCTGCGGCGTTACGACAAGCTCGAGCACGGCTTCCTTGAACTGCACCGTCGTTGCGCCGGAAGACGCCGACTGCTGGTAGGGAATTTCCACACCCTGCTTGATCGTCGCTTCTTTCTGGTTTGCCGTAATTACGCGCGGCGTCGATACAATCTCACCCCGACCTTCGGCTTCGAGCGCTGTCAGCTCCAGGTCGACCAGGTAATCGGACTCGAGCACAGCCAGTGAGAATCGGCCCGCCGCATCACCGATCGGTACATTGACATTGTAACGATTGCTGAGAGTCGGCAACTGGATCGGGTAGATCGTGCCATTGGCAGGATCGGCGAGGTTGTCGAGCGCGGAACCGATCATCGTGTCGGTACCGGTACCCGTGCCGGAAATTGCCGTCAGGCCATCGTCGCTGTTCTCATTAAACGCGGTCACGCCCAGGCGCACACCGAGGTCGCGGCTGAAGTCGTCATTGACAACGACGATGCGCGACTCGATCAACACCTGCTTGATCGGAATATCAAGCGTGCGCACGAGGCGACGAATGTTCTGCAGGCGCTCTGCCGTGTCCTGTACGAGCAAGGTATTGGTACGCTCGTCGACGCCAACGCTGCCGCGATCCGAAAGCAACGGAGTGCCGCCGCCGTCTGCCATGATCAGCGAAGCGAGGTCGCTCGATTTAGCGTAGTTGACCTGCAGGAATTCGGAGTACATCGGCTCAAGTTCGCTGATGGCGCGTTTTGCCTCGAGGTCGGCCGTTTCGCGTGCGGCGATCTCTTCGGCCGGAGCCACCATAATGACGTTGCCGTTCTGGCGCATATCGAGGCCCTTGGTCGTCATTACGATATCAAGTGCCTGGTCCCAGGGTACGTTCCTGAGGCGCAGCGTGACGTTACCCTGCACGGTGTCGGAGACCACAATGTTCTTGCCTGAAGTCTCGGCCAGCAGCTGCAGTACGGCGCGCGTCTCGATGTCCTGGAAGTTCAGCGTCAGGCGCTGACCTTCGTATTCCTTGGTTTCCGTGAACAGGCTTGAGCCCTCTTCGGTCTCTTCGGTTGCCGGATTGATCTCGATCGAGAACTCGTTGTCCGACTGGTACGCAAGCTGCTCATACTTGCCGTCCGCCGAAATAACGATACGTGCATCCATGTTGGTGCGCAGCGTGTCTACGGTCGTTACCGGAGTCGCGAAGTCCATGACGTCCAGCCGGCGCATCAGCTCGGCCGGCAGGCTCGTGTCTTTGAAAATCGCGACTACGCGACCACCTTCCTGGCGGATGTCGACGGGCGTCGACGGGTCGGTCAGATTTACGATCACACGGCCACCGCCGTCACGCGTGCGACGAAAATCAACGTTCGAAATGGCACGGCTGCCCGGCGCTGCGTAGGAACGGGTTTCTGATGCCGGCGCGCTAGCGAACTGGGTGGTACCCGCGCTGTAGTCTTCCTCGTCACCAAGCGTGATGATTACCATGTTGCCGCTACGGCGAGTCTGGTACTCAACCATGGAGTCGAGATTCAGTACGACGCGCGTACGGTTATTAGCCTCGGCCGTCAGAACCGTGTCAAGTGGTCCCAGGTTGACGTCCCGGCGACGCGAACTCAGCCCCAATTTCGTGTTGGGCAGGTCGAGCGCGATACGCGCTGGGTTCTCGATCGTGAAGGCAAGCGGTTCGGGTGCCGTATCGCTCATGATAAGCTTCAGCTCGATGCGCTGTCCCGGCAGACTTTGCACCTGAATGTCCTGCAGCGAATTACCTTCCTGCGCGCTGGCGGTAGCGCCCCAGAAAAGCAGCATTGCTGTCTGTGCCAATGCGGCCAGCTTTAGCACCGTGTTGCGGTGACCGACCGTCGGTTTGATTTTGAGCATCATTCCAATTACTCCCAGTTCCATTCAGGCGTCAGTCCGAAAGACCAACCGCGGCGTCTCTCTCGATGTAGCCGCCGATACCATCAGAAATAATTTCAACGAGCGCTATTTCCGATTCAGATATATCCGTAATTCGTCCGTCATTCTGTCCCATGTAGTTGCCAGGGATGACGCGGTGAATCAAACCGTCTGCAGTTTGTATCAGGCCGTACATCGTTTCGTCGATATACAGCGTTCCAACCATGCCGAGCGTGTCCAGCGGAAAGCTTTCGAGGTATTCACGACTGCGATCGGGATCGGGCCGAGTGCCACCGCTGACGCCCGTCGCCTGCGGCGTGTCCGGCACGAACGGTGAGCGTGCGCCGCGCACATCTGCCGTGTATGTATACACTTCATATGGCGTGATTTCAGGCAGCGGTTCGATGCGTCCGCCAGGTTTGGCTTTGACCTCGTTGATGTACTGGTCGAGGTCATCCATGTCGCCGCCGCAAGCCGCGAGGCCGACGACGGACAGCGCCAGTATCAGGCCGTATTTGATTGTCAGGGAAGCGCGCATTATTACAGTGCCTCCTCATCGAGATAACGATAGGTTTTGGCCGTGACTTCCATGCTCAGACCGTCATATTCCTGGTCATTCTCACGTGTGATCACGATGTCGTGCAATGTCACGATTCGAGGTAGTGCCGCGATGCCACTGACGAAATTACCGATTTCGTGGTAGCCACCCGTCAGCCGAATCTTGATGGGCTTTTCTGCGTAGAAATCTTTCGGTACTTCGGCCTGCGGAACAAACAGCTTTTCCTGCAAGCCAGCTGCGAGACCGGTCTGCGAAATATCGACGATCAGGCTCGGAATCTCGGTCTTGCCGGGCAGCTGCCTGAGCATCGTGCCAAACGACTGTTCGATCTGCGACAGCTGCGCCTTGTAAGCGTCGTAGTTCGCCGCCTTGCGCTGCTTGTTCTCGAACGTTACGCGCAGCTCCTGCTCTTCCTGCTGCACGCGACTCAGCTGCGGCGCTTTATCCTGAATAATGAACCAGTAGATGCCGAGACCAAGCACGACCACGAACACAATCGCGATGACCCCGAGGCGAAACGCGAGCGGCCAGCGGCCGACATCATTGATGTCCAGGCTTTGAAGTTCTTCAACGAGGTTCATTCGCCCTCCTCCATTTCCGCGCCTGACCGCTGCTGCTTGAGATATACGATGAACTCGGCCTGACGGGATGCGCCGGACTGCGTCGTTTCTACCCTTTCGACTTCAGGATCGCTGAGCCATTCAGAAGCGTCGATCTGGCGCATCAGCGCTGATACTCGAGTACTGGACTGCGCCACACCGCGAATTTCAACGCGGGAACCCGTCTGTTTCATGGCGCTGAGATAAACACCTTCGGGCAGTTGCTCGACCATCTCATCGAAGAGGTGCACGATTTCCGGTCGGCTCTTCTGCAGCTGCTCGATAATTTCCATGCGCGCGAGCAGCCGTTCCTTCTGGCGCTCGAGGCCGTCAATCTCGGTTATGCTTTTCTCGAGCTCGACGATTTCGTCGGTCAGCCGTTTGTTACGATCCTGCTGTCCCGAAATCATCTGCGAATAAAAGAAGATCGTGCCTACTACGAACGCGATCGCCGCAACAACGGCACCTGCCGTCGCAACGCCGAAATCGCGCTGACGCTGCTTGCGTTCTTCCTCGCGCCAGGGAAGTAGATTAATACTTGGCATCAGTCAAAACTCCTGAGTGCGAGACCGCAGGCAGTAAGGAGAGCCGTAGCATCCTTGTTTACACCCTGTGACTTGGCCTTTGATGAAATCTTCATTTGACCGAGCGGGTCGCCGACCTCTGTCGGAATTCCCACGCGGCTGGAAATGACGTCCGAAATTCCAGGAATGTTGGCGCAGCCGCCGCACACGAGGATCATGTCCGGCTGTTCGCGGCCACCACCGGATGCAAGATAGAACTGCAGTGAGCGACTCACCTGCTGCGTCATATCATCGATAAATGGTTCCAGGACTTCAGGCTGGTAGTTTGAAGGCAGGCCGCCCTGCTTCTTGGCGCGACCGGCGTCTTCCATCGACAGCCCGTAGGTGCGCATGATCTCTTCGGTGAGCTGTTGGCCACCGAAGTTGAAATCGCGCGTATAGATGACCTTGAGGTCCTGCAACACACTGAAGGTCGTGCTGCTGGCGCCAATATCGACCACGGCGACGGACTGCCCTATGCCACCTTCGGGAATCTGGTGACTCAGCAGACGACAGGCATTCTCGAGCGCAAACGCCTCGACATCGACGATCTGCGTTGCGAGGCCGGCCGCGTTCACCGCCGACTGTCGCTGCTCGACATTTTCTGTACGAGTCGCGACGAGCAGGACGTCCATGAGCTCCGGGTCCTTGTCGTTCGGTCCAATGACCTCGTAATCGAAGCTGACCTCTTCCATCGGGAATGGAATGTACTGGTCGGCCTGGATTTCAACCTGTCCCTCGAGGTCTCTCTCGGAAAGGCTGGAAGGCATCTGAATGACTTTGGTAATGGCCGCATCACCACTGATGGCGACGGCCACATCGGTTGCCTTGGCCCCGGCGCGCTTGACGGCGCGACGAATCGCCTCGCCGACGGCTTTCGCATCGACTATAGCTTTTTCGCTAACCGAGCTGGGGGGCGTGGGCTCTGCTGAGTAGGACTCGACGCGATAGCGCTTGCCGCTCTGGGAAAGCTCTATCAGCTTGACCGACGACGTCGTTATATCGAGGCCCAGCAATGGCTGTGATTTGTTGCCAAAAAGCACGTTTTTTTCCTTCTAAGTCGGTAAGTTGCGAGTCAAACGTAAGTCGGGTCTGAGCAAAGCGATTTAACTATATATCAATAAAATGTTAAATAAAACGTGACTTTGTTCACGATCCAACGATCCCTATCGTACTGCCCCGGTGCGGGTCCGTTCCGTGAACCAGTCGGCACACCGCGACGAGACTCGTTATTGCAGCATTCAGCCAAGCCCCTTTATCATCGTCGACCTCAATCGAGCACGAGACAGCTTGCCCCGAGAAAGCCACATTTTCCGCATCACACTTTCATCACCGTACAGTGTAATAAGGTGACTCACCGCCCGGACAAAACGGGCCTTTCGGCTGAAAATCGCCAGCGACTATGCAAAAACAACCCATATCAAACAAGAAACCACGTCACAGACGCAGGAGAAGGGCGCTCAGAAGCGCTATTGTCTTGCTGGGACTGGGAATATCTGCCGCTATCGGCTCCACGGCGGCCGTCATCGGCGCCTACTATTTTGTGCAGCCCGGCCTGCCAGCCGCCGAAACGATTCGCGATATCCCGCTGCAGATCCCGCTCAGGATCTTCAGTCGCGATGGCTACCTGATATCGGAGATCGGCGAGCGCCGCCGCATTCTCGTTACCTACGAAGATTTGCCGAAGCATGTCGTCGATGCGTTCGTCGCTGCCGAGGATCAGCGCTTTTTCGTGCACCCGGGTATCGACTACCGCGGCATCCTGCGCGCTTTCGTGCAGCTCGCGGTGACCGGTGACATTTCGAGCGGTGGCAGCACGCTCACCCAGCAGCTCGCGCGCGACTACTTCCTGACGCGTGAGCAGAAGTTCACGCGCAAGCTGCGCGAAGCATTCCTCGCCTACAAGATCGAGCAGGAATTCACGAAGCAGCAGATCATGGCCCTGTTTCTGAACAAGATGTTTTTTGGACAGCGTGCTTACGGCGTCGCAGCAGCCGCGCAGGTCTATTTCAACAAGAACCTCGAAAACATCAACGAGGCGGAAGCGGCAACGCTGGCTGGCGTGTTGCCGGCGCCGTCCCGTTACAACCCGGTATACAGCGCGGCCAACGCAGAGCGTCGGCGCGGCTACGTGCTCGGTCGCATGAGAAGCCTGGACTACATTGACAAGGCAAGCTACGAGGCCGCCATGGCCTACCCGATGGAGTCCAGGCTGTACGGCGCCGCTGTCGAGCTCAGCGCACCCTACGTTGCCGAAATGGTCCGCAGTGAGATGCTAAAGCGCTACGGTGAAGGTACTTACACGGACGGCTACCAGGTCGTAACGGCGCTGGACTCGCGCTTGCAGAAAGCAGCCAATTACGCGCTGCGCAATGGACTCCTCGAGTTTACGCGGCGGCGCGGATATCGCGGGCCGATCACGAATATCGAACCCGACGAAGAGATACTGGCAACGCCGTTCGAGGAATGGCCGATCGAGATGCGCGAATTTCTGGAGCAATACGCACCGGGCGGCCTGTCAGTGGCGCTCGTCACGGCCCTCGCCGATGACAATTCTGCGAGCATCGTCTTTCGCGGCGGTGCGACAGCGACCCTGCCGTGGGGCGGAATCAGTTGGGCCAAGCCGTTTATCGATCGCGAGACTACCGGCGAGGCCCCGGAGACTGTCGCCGAGGTGCTCAAGGTCGGTGACCTGGTATACGTCATGCCGACGGCCAGCGACAGCTGGGCGCTCGCCCAGGTGCCCGCAGCACAGAGTGCTGTGGTCTCGATCGATCCCTATGATGGCGCCGTCAATGCGCTGACGGGTGGATTCGATTTCACGACGAGCAAGTTCAACCGCGCGCGCCAGGCCTACCGCCAACCCGGTTCTTCGTTCAAGCCGTTCATTTACTCGGCGGCACTCGAACACGGCAACACAGCCGCCACCGTGGTGCTCGACGCGCCCGTCGTCATCAACTCGTCGGAACTCGAGGCCGTCTGGCGGCCCATTAATTACAGCGGTCGTTTTTACGGACCGACACGTATGCGCGAGGCGCTCTATCGATCAATGAACCTCGTCTCGGTCCGCTTACTGCTATTCGAGACCGGCGTCGGCAACGCCGTGCGCCATATCGAGAAGTTTGGCTTCGGCGACGCAGCGCTGCCCCGCAACGGATCGCTGGCGCTCGGCGGCGGCGCCGCATCGCCACTGGATATGGCGCAGGGTTACGCCACCCTCGCCAACGGTGGCCACGCCGTGAAGCCCTACGTGATCGATGCGATCTACGGCCCTGAGGGCGAGACGCTGTACCGTGCGGAGCCCGCGGTGGTCTGCGACGAGTGTTTCATCGATACCGGGGATGTCGAGCTAAAGCCCGGTTCCACGGAACAGATGACTCTGGAAGAGATGGCCGACGTTGCGCTCGTCTACCGTCCCGATGCTTCAGTCGCGCCTGAACTGTTCGAAGACGTCAACATCGCGCCGCAGGTCATCAGTCCGCAGAACGCATTCATCGTCCAGGACATGATGCGCGACGTCATACGCCGCGGCACCGGGGTTCGCGCCAACAGCCTGGGGCGCAGGGACCTTTCGGGAAAAACCGGAACCTCGAATGATCGCCGTGATGCGTGGTTCGGCGGCTTCAACGGCGACCTCGCGGCCATCGTCTGGGTCGGCTACGACGACGACCAACCGCTCGGCCCCCGCGAGGAAGGGTCGCGAACCGCACTGCCGATCTGGATCGAGTTTGCGCGCATCGCGTTCAGGGGCGTGCCCGAGAATCAGATGCCGATGCCCGAGGGAATCATCTATCAGCGCATCGATCTCGCAACGGGATGCCCGGCGCCCGCCGGACGGACCAACACGACGTGGGAAGTTTTCCGTGAAGGTCATGTGCCCGAGTGCGATGATGTCGAGGAACTGCCCGACATATTCAATGAGCCTTCCGGCATCGACGCACCGCCCGAAGAAGAAGCCGAGGAAGAGGAGCCCGAGTCGATCTTCTAGGACCATGCCCAGGAAAAGAAATAACGACGTCGAACGCTCACGGCGGATCGTCGCACAGGAAGCCGCCCGGATAATGGTGGATCATGGGATCCGCGACTACCGCGTTGCAAAACAGAAAGCTGCCGACCGTCTTGGTGTCGTTGGCCGGGGTTCACTGCCCGGCAATGCCGAGATCGAGGCGGCCGTTGTCGAACATCACCAGCTGTTTGGCGGCGACTCCCATGCCGATCACCTGCGCCTCATGCGTGTAGCGGCACTGTCCGTCATGGAGATGCTTGCCGACTTCACGCCACGCCTTGTGGGACCGGTCCTGGTCGGTACGGCCGACGAGAATTCGGCCGTCAACCTGCACGTGTTCGCCGACAGTCCCGAAGCGGTCGCCGGCGAACTGGAACTAATGGGGCTGAACTTCCGGCCCTACGAGCGTCGCCTGAAAAGTCGCCGCAACCAGGTCGAGACCTACGCGGGATTCGAGTTTCACTACAATCACAGCGCGATCCAGGCGACGGTGTTCCCGGTCGACGGCATTCGCCAGGCGCCGATGAGCCCGGTCGACGGCAAGCCGATGAGGCGTGTCGACTCGGCCGCCGTTCAACAACTCCTCGAGCACGTTTAGGGGACATTCTACTTAATTGCCAAGGCAATTAAGTAGAATGTCCCCATTATCTTCTAGCGTTCTTCGATCTGCTTGTAGTCGCGTTGCGGCGCTCCAACATAGAGTTGCCGCGGCCTTGCGATCTTGCCTGCAGGATCTGAAATCATCTCGCGCCAATGCGCCGTCCAGCCGACCGAGCGACCAAGCGCGAACATCACCGTGAACATCGACGTCGGAATGCCGAGCGCCTTGTAGATGATGCCCGAGTAGAAATCGACGTTCGGGTACAGGTTCTTTTCGATGAAGTAGTCGTCCTTGAGCGCGACCTGCTCGAGTTCCTGGGCCAGGTCGAACAACGGCGTATCCTTGCGATCGAGCTTGGCAAGAACCTTGTGGCACATGTCGCGGATGATCGTGGCACGCGGATCGAAGTTCTTGTAAACGCGGTGTCCAAAACCCATCAGGCGGAACGGATCGTTCTTGTCCTTGGCCTTCTCGACGTACTTACCAATCTGGCTGACGTCGCCAATCTCCTTGAGCATCGTCAGCACCGCCTCATTCGCGCCGCCATGCGCCGGACCCCACAGCGCCGAGATACCGGCCGCGATCGCCGAATACGGATTAGCTCCGGAACTGCCGGCCATGCGCACTGTCGATGTTGAACAATTCTGCTCATGATCGGCGTGCAGGATGAACAGCAGGTCCAGCGCCTCTGCCGCTATCGGATCGATCTCGTAGGGTTCCGCGGGCACCGCGAACAACATATGCAGCAGGTTCTCCGCATAACTGAGATCGTTGCGCGGATACATGAAGGGCTGGCCGATATTGAGCTTGTGCGCAGCGGCCGCAATCGTGGGTAACTTGGCCAGGATGCGGTGCGCGAAGATGTCGCGATGATCGGGATTCGAGGAATCCATCTCATCATGGTAGTACGCCGACATCGAGCCTACGACGGCTGACAGCATCGCCATCGGGTGTGCGTCGTAACGGAAGCCCTTGAAGAAGTTGAGCATGCCTTCATTGAGCATCGTGTGCGTGCGAATCGTATCGTCGAAGCTCTCGAGCTCGGCGCTGGTTGGCAAGTCACCGTGCAGCAGCAGGTATGAGACTTCAATGAAGTTCGAGTGCGCGGCGAGTTGCTCGACCGGGTAACCGCGGTACATGAGGACGCCCTTTTCACCGTCAATGAAGGTGATATCGGACTCACAGCTCCCGGTTGAAACGAAGCCCGGGTCGTAGGTGAAAACGCCCTTGGTTTTATAGAGCTTCGCAACGTCAATGACGTCCGGTCCAACAGTGCCCTTGCGAACGGGCAGTTCCATTTCGTCGCCGGCCGGGTTGATCAGACGATAGGTATCCTGACTCATAGCACCCCTCATTATTCCCTTTTATAAACCAAACGAGCATAGCAGAGGGTCCCACGTACGGGAGTCGTGGAAAGGCGCAATCTGAATCAGTGCTGCCGGGGCAGCGGCTGGCCTCAGCTCATCCCGTACTTGCGACGGAACTTGTCGACACGACCGCCGGTATCGACGATCTTCTGCTTGCCTGTGTAAAACGGGTGGCACGAGGAGCACACTTCAATAAGGAGATCCTCGCCGAGCGTCGAACGCGTCGTGAATTCGTTGCCGCAACTACAGGTAACCTTGATGTCGGTGTAATTGGGGTGAATATCGGCTTTCATTTTGGCTCTCCGGAGCACGCTACTATGCGAAAAAGGCCGCGTAGGATATCGGTAAGCGAGCTATCCCGCAAGCCCCCGATTATTATCCACAGAACCTGTGGATAAGACTGTGGAAGAAATTTGGGTGAATGCTCTAAGGTGCGGATTTTCAAGCACCGTTATTAAAATGACTATTTTGTGACCATTTTTGTAACTCTATTATAAACAATAACTTATGGGCGCTTTACAACACTTATGATGAAACATGCGCGCTCTTACGCTAGAAATATAGGCGGCCGCGACTCCTTGTGCATAAATGGACAGAGTCAAAAGCTGACAGCAGGGCCCGAGAAATGGCGCGCGAAGCCCTGAATTCGCGCAAAACGGTCGGGGCTTCAGCGTTGACCGGGCAGGAATCCGGCCTGCAGGTCGTTGAGGAACCTCCGCCCCAGTGCAGTTGGCCGCCAGTGCTCCTCACGGTCGCAGCGAATCAGACCCTTCTCCTTGGCCGGGCCCATGATGCGCTCGATCTCGGCCCCGTTTTGCCCGGTACGTTCCGAGAAGAGCTGCTCTGAGAACCCATTCACGAGGCGCAGCGCATTCAACATGAACTCGAACACGAGATCATCCGTGCTGACGGGTTGCAGCTTCCCACCGGCCTCACCCGCCTCGACCGTATTCATGTACTGCAGCGGATTGGCGGGCCTGATGTATCGAAAGACCCCATCGGAGCGCGTGATCTTGCCGTGCGCACCAGCCCCGATGGCCAGGTAGTCGCCGAATTCCCAGTAATTGAGGTTGTGGCGGCATGTCCTGTTCGCGCTTGCGTACGCCGAAACCTCGTACTGCACGAATCCCTGCGCAGCCAGTAACGCCTGCCCCTGGTCCTGAATCGCGTACGCCGTGTCGTCGTCGGGCATGCCAGCAGGCGGACGGGCGAAAAATACTGTGTTGGGTTCGAGCGTCAGCTGGTACCACGAGATGTGCGCCGGCCCGAGTTCGATCGCCGAATGCAGGTCGTCAAGCGCCGCGCCGATGTCCTGGCCCGGCAGCCCGTGCATCAGGTCGATATTGATATTGTCGAACCCTGCGGCACGCGACTCTTCGACGGCACGACGGATATCGGCGCTCGTATGGATGCGCCCGAGCCGTTGCAAGTGCTCGTCGCTGAAGCTCTGCGCGCCGATGGACAAACGGTTGACGCCGGCATCCCGGTAGCCGGCCGGATCGCCGTACTCGACCGTGCCGGGATTCGCTTCCATCGTGATCTCAGCACCCCCCGCCAGCGCCAGGTGTTCGCTTGCTCGATCCAGCAGCCGCGCGATCTCCCGGGGAGTGAACAGGCTCGGCGTTCCACCGCCGAGGAATACCGTCTCGACCGATCGGTCGCCGGCTTCATTCGCCGCTTGCTGGAGATCGAGCAGCAATGCGTCCAGGTATCTCTGCCGCGATGCGGCATCGCCGGCCGTGTGCGAATTGAAATCGCAATATGGGCATTTCCTGACGCACCACGGCAAGTGCACGTAGAGCGACAGCGGCGGCGTGTTCACGTATATCTTTGTTTCAGCATCTCGACCAGCGTCCTGAGCGCCTGGCCGCGATGGCTGCGCGCGTTCTTTTCTTCGGCCGACAACTCGGCCGAACTCACGCGACACTCCGGAACCAGGAACAGCGGATCGTAACCGAAGCCGCCGTCGCCACGCGGCGCGTCAAGGATTTCACCACGCCAGACCCCTTCGGCAACGAGCGGCTCGGCGTCCCAGGGCTCGACGTAGGTTGCGACGCAACGAAATGCCGCGCCACGATCAGCGACGCCCTCGAGTTCAACAAGGAGCTTTTCGTTATTTTTACGATCGTCGGCATCCGGGCCCGAGAAACGCGCCGAGTAGACGCCGGGCGCTCCGCCGAGCGCGTCGACCGCAAGGCCCGAGTCATCGGCTATTGCCGGCAGGCCCGTCGCAGTCGCGGCGTGCTGTGCCTTGATCAGCGAATTCTCGGCAAACGTGTCGCCGGTTTCGTCGGCGTCGTCCACGCCAAATTCGGATTGCGCGACGACCTCGACACCGAGCTCGTCGAGCAAGCGCGCAATCTCCCGGATCTTGCCGGGGTTGCTCGTCGCCATGACGATTTTCGGGGGCAGACCGCTCACCTGGTTGCGGCGGAGATCGCCTCGTTTTGCGCGACGATGATGTCCTCGATACCGGCGCGAGCCAGACCGATCATCGCATTGAATTCCTGCTCGGTGAACGCGTGGCCTTCGGCCGTGCCTTGCACCTCGATGAAGTGGCCGGCTTCGTTCATGACGATGTTCATGTCAGTTTCGGCTTCCGAGTCTTCCTCGTAGTCGAGATCCAGTACGGGCACGCCGTTGTAGATGCCGACCGATACTGCTGCCACCTGTCCATGTAGCGGGTCCCTGCGGATCTTCCCTGTCCGGGTCAGTCTGTGTATAGCGATCGCCAAAGCAACATAGGCGCCACTGATAGACGCAGTTCGAGTGCCGCCGTCGGCCTGGATCACGTCGCAGTCGAGCGTTATCGACACTTCTCCAAGCGCCTCGAGGTCAGTAATGGCTCGCAATGAACGTCCGATCAATCGCTGAATCTCGAGAGTGCGCCCGCCCTGCTTGCCACGCGCGGCTTCGCGGCCTGAGCGCGTATGTGTCGATCGCGGCAACATCCCGTATTCCCCGGTGACCCAGCCGCGGCCCGTATTGCGCATCCAGCCGGGTACGCGCTCCTCGATGCTTGCAGTGCAAAGCACCTGGGTATCGCCGAAGGCGGCAAGAACGCTGCCTTCGGCATGTTTCGTGAAATCGGGTATGAAGCGCAATTCGCGCAATTGTGATGGTTCGCGGCCGCTCGGGCGCATGCTTGATCTCCTGCTGGCAGCTAGCTGCCAAACCACCTTAACGCGGTACCGGTCGTGTTGTCACTGTAAGGAGAATTGACGCTCAGTGCCTTGATGCTCAGGGCTTTCAGGTTGTCGACGAGATTGTCTTTGCCCGGCTCGCCGATCTCTGCCATGTCATCGTCACTGAGCCCGGACCACAGACCATCGGAGCAGGCCAGCAGCACGTCGCCGTGCTCCAGCTCAATCTGGTTCGTGATGCTCATGTCGGGAACAGGGGCATCACCGCCGATGCAACACTCGACGAAGTTGCGCATGGGATGATCCTGCGCCTCTTCTTCGGTAATCGCGCCTTCCTGTATAAGCACCTCGACGTGGCTGTGGTCGCGCGAGCGCTTCAGCACCCTGCCCTCGCGGACCTGGTAGATACGACTGTCGCCGATGTGCGCCCAGAACGCGCCGCCCTCCTGCACGAGACAAATCGCGCAGGTGGCGCGCGGCCGAAAGTCGACGGCGACGTCTTCACCGAGACCAACCACCTCATCGTGCGCGCGCGACAATGCCATGTAGAGAAAACCCTGCGGATCGAAGATCGGCATGTCGGCGGCCATAAACATGTCCTGCACGACCTTGAGGCCTGTCTCGGCCGCGCGAGCGCCATCGGAATGGCCGCCCATGCCGTCAAACACGAGCATGAGTGCTGCATTTTCGGAAACCACGACCGCAGCGCGATCCTGGTTGTCCTGACGGTCACCGAGTGCCGAAACTTTGGCGTATTCAATCTGCATAACGAACGCGTGGTGTGGCCTTCATGAGCGGCCACAGCTTAGAATGATGCTCATCACGAAAACGTGACTCAGGCAGCACACACAGCAATTAATTGGAGTTTGATGCTGATGTTACACAGTATGACAGGATTCGCGCGCGAGTCGGTGGAAACCGATACGGGGACGCTCACGTGGGAAATACGGGCTGTCAATCATCGCTACCTCGATGTGCAGCTCAAGCTGCCGGAGGACTTGCGGCCGAAGGAACAGGCGTTTCGCCAGCAGGCAAGCTCCAGCCTCGGTCGCGGCAAGGTCGAATGTGCGCTGTACTTCCGGCAGGCCGTCCACCAGGAATCGGAGATGCAGATCGACACCGAGCTGGTCGAACTGATCGGGCACAGGATCGCGGAGCTGACTTCCAAGCTGCCCAACGTCGCGGCCGCCAATCCCATCGAGATCCTGCGCTGGCCCGGCGTCATTCTGCAGAACGACGTCGATGCAGAACCAATGTTCGAGCAGGCGGCGGCCCTGTTCGGCAAAGCGCTCACCGCGATTAACGACATGCGCTCGAACGAAGGCGAACGCATCGCGGAAATGATCGAGTCGCGTTGCGCGGAGATTGCGTCGATCGGCGCCACCGTCCGCAAACGCATGCCCGAGGTACTCGCGGCGACTCGCGCAAAGCAAAAAGAGCGTATCGAGAAACTCGATGTCGAGGCGGATCCGGCGAGGCTCGAAGTGGAACTGGCGCTAATCGCACAGAAGATAGATGTCGACGAAGAACTGGATCGACTCGACAGTCATCTCGTCGAGATTCGCAGCGCACTGAAGAGCGGGAAACCGGTCGGCCGGCGGCTCGACTTCCTGATGCAGGAACTCAATCGCGAAGCCAACACGCTGGGCTCCAAATCGGCCGATGCCGAGACCACCAAGGCTGCCGTCGATCTGAAAGTCCTCATCGAACAGATGCGCGAGCAGATCCAGAACGTCGAGTAGGCGCCGTGGCCAGGAAAGACGCGAAGCTGTTCGTTATCGCGGCACCGTCGGGCGCCGGCAAGACAACGATCGTCAAAGCGCTCGTGACGCGCAATCCGGATTTGTGTTTCTCCATCTCCTACACGACGCGGCAAAAGCGGCGCACTGAAGTCGACGGTGTCGACTACCTGTTTGTCGACGTAGAGAAATTCGAGAGGCTGCGCGATGAGGGAGAGCTGCTCGAGTTCGCCGAGGTTTTCGACAACTACTACGCAACGAGCCGCAGCCAGGTTGAAAAGCACCTGTCGAAAGGCCAGGACGTGATTCTGGAAATCGACTGGCAGGGCGCGCGGCAGGTCCGCGAATCGATGCCCGAGTGCGTGACGATATTCATCCTTCCGCCGTCGCTCGAGGAACTCGAACGACGCTTGCGCGACCGGCGCACCGACAGTCCCGAGGTCATCGAGCGGCGCCTGCGTGACGCGCTGAGCGATATGGCCCACTGGGACGAGTTCCACCACGTAATCATCAACGACAAGCTCGAGCAGGCCGTGGCCGATCTCGAGAACGTGTTGGCCGGCGAGGGCGGCGCCTCGGCGACAGCCAATGTCGCACTGCGTCGCGCCGTATCGCGCATCATTGGCTGAAGCCGTCTTATAATTTTTGGTTATATGCCTTGGCCCGGGCCCGTGCCTGTCCCTTAGACTTGCCCGCCTGATTGGAAATACACGGCTTACGCCCGGGAAACAGACATGGCCAGAATCACCGTCGAGGACTGCCTCGAGAACATCAACAACATTTTCGAGATGGTGCTTGTCGCCGCCAAGCGCGCGCGTCGCATTGCCCACGGTGCCGACCCGATGGTCGAACTCGAAAATGACAAGCCGACCGTGCTGGCACTGCGTGAGATTGCCGACGGCCACATCACGCCGGCAATTCTCGAAGAGATCGAGCAGCCCGCCGCGGATGAGCTTATGCAGCCTGAATCACCCGAAGACATCCTGCCGGTTCGCGGTATCTCGATCGGCGACTAAATCCGCTAATCCCGTTATTATCGGGGCATGGATTACGCGGCAACAATCCTGTCCCGATTGCCCGGCGCATCGAAGCGAGACCACGGTGTGCGCCGGCTCATCGACACGCTCAAGTCCTATTTGCCCGACGAACATCTCGGGCAGGTAATGCGCGCCTACGAGTTCGGCGCCGACGCCCACAAGGGCCAGACCCGCAAGTCGGGCGAACCCTACATCACTCACCCGGTCGCTGTTGCGCAGGAGCTGGCTGACATGCGCCTCGACGTGCAGGCCATCACGGCGGCCATCCTGCACGACGTCGTTGAAGATACCGAGGCCTCGCTGGACGACATCGAGGAACAGTTCGGTCACGAGGTGGCGCAACTCGTCGACGGCGTCAGCAAGCTCGATCAGATCCAGTTTCGCAGCCGCGCCGAAGCGCAGGCCGAGAGCTTTCGCAAGATGATGATGGCCATGATCGAGGACATTCGTGTGATCCTCGTCAAACTCGCCGACCGCCTGCACAACATGCAGACGCTAGGCGCCATGCCGACCTCGAAAAAGAAACGCATCGCTCGCGAGACCCTCGACATTTACGCGCCGATCGCCAACCGTCTCGGCATCAACAGCCTCAAGATTCAGCTCGAGGACATGGGCTTCAAGCACCTGCACCCGTTCCGCTACCGGGTACTCGACAAGGCCCTGAAGAAGAGCAAAGGCAGCCAGAGACAAATCGTCAAGCGCATCTCCGACGAGTTCGGCAAGGCAATGACCGAAGAGGGCATAGAAGGCGACATCTCCGGCCGTGAGAAACACCTCTACAGCATTTACAAGAAGATGGCCGAGAAGAAGCGACTGTTGTCGGATGTCGTCGATGTCTACGGGTTCCGCATCATCGTCGAAGACGTCAATGCCTGCTACCAGACGCTCGGCCTCGTGCACCAGCTTTACAAACCGATGCCGGGCCGTTTCAAGGACTACATCGCGATTCCGCGCGTCAACGGTTACCAGTCACTGCACACGACGCTGTTCGGACCCAAGGGGCTACCGCTGGAAGTACAGATCCGCACACGTGAAATGGACCGTGTCGCGAATTCGGGCGTTGCGTCTCACTGGGTTTACAAGGCCGATGAGAAGTCCGACGCAACACCGCAGCGGCGCGCGCGTGAATGGTTGACGAACCTGGCCGAGCTGCAGCAGTCCGGTACCTCCGAAGAATTTCTCGAGAGCGTCAAGGTCGATCTGTTTCCCGACAAGATTTACGTGTTCACGCCGAAGGGCGACATCATGCCGCTGCCGAAGGGCGCTACGACCGTCGACTTCGCCTACGCCGTGCATACCGACATCGGCGACCGCTGTGTTGCGGCAAAGATCAACCGCGGTCTCGTGCCATTGAGAACGCCGCTGCAAAACGGCCAGACCGTCGAGATCGTCACGGCACGCGGCGCGAAACCGAACCCGAACTGGTTGACCTTCGTGCGCTCGGCCAAGGCGCGTACTGCTATTCGCAATCACATGAAAAACCTGCGTTCCGTCGAATCGGTCGACCTCGGCAAGCGACTTCTGGACAAGTCGCTCAAGGATCTCGGTTCCTCGCTGCGCAAGGTCGGCAAGGTACGTATGTCGTCAGTACTCGAAGAACTCGGACTCAACAACGACACGGAATTGTTCGAACAACTTGGTCTGGGGGAACGGCTTGCGCCATTGACCGCGCGTATTCTCATGGGCGTCGACCAGGATGATGAAGGGGAGAGCCAGGCTGCGAGCCTCGTTATTTCGGGAACCGAGGGCATGGTTCTGAGCTATGCCAAGTGTTGTTACCCGATACCGGGCGACGACGTAATGGGCTACCTGACCGCGGGCCGCGGCATCGTCATTCATCGCAACAGTTGCGGCAACCTGTCGAACTTTCGCAAGCAGCCCGAGAAGTGGATCGCGGTCGCCTGGGAGAAAGAAATCGAACGCGAGTTCTCCTGCCAGATCCAGACCGAGACTCGCAACCGCACGGGCGTACTTGCCGAGGTCGCCGCAACGATTGCCGACTGCGGCTCCAACATTGAGCAGGTCGAGGTGCTCGGTCGTCACGAAGACTGTTCGGTCCTGTCATTCCTGTTGACAGTCAAGGACCGCAAGCACCTCGCAAAGATCATGCGCAATGTCAGAAAAATGCCCAACGTGATGCGCGTGTCGCGTGACTGCGCCTGACCAGTATTGTCCATATCCGGGGAAACCAATGAGCAAGAAAACGATTCACACTGACGGCGCGCCCGCCGCCATTGGCACTTATTCGCAGGCTGTCGAAGCCGGTGGCCTTGTTTTTCTCTCCGGCCAGATTCCGCTGCTGCCCGATACGATGGATATCGTCGAAGGCGATTTCGAGACGCGCGCACGGCAGGTTTTCACGAACCTGCAGGCTGTCGCGAATGCGTCCGGCGGTAGCCTCAACGACATCGTCAAGCTGACGATCTTCCTGACCGACCTCGATAATTTCGCCACGGTGAACGCGGTCATGGAGGACTTTTTCGACAAGCCCTACCCGGCACGGGCGGCCGTTGGCGTAGCGTCTCTGCCCAAGGGCGTCGATGTCGAGGCCGACGCTATCCTGGCACTGTAGGAGGCCGCCGTGCAGGCGAGTTCCGACGGGCAGGGCCCGCTCGTTCAGGTTCCGCTGACAGAACTAAAGGGCGTCGGACCGGCACTTGCAACGAAGCTCGAGAAGCTCGGCGTCGCGCGCGTCGAGGACCTGCTCTTCCTGCTGCCGCTGCGATACGAAGATCGCACGCAGCTCGTCAGGATCGGTGCGCTGGTTCCGGGGCAGCGATGCCTCGTCACCGGGGAAGTGCTTCTGGCCGAGACCGTCTACCGGGGTCGACGCAACCTGCTCGTGCGGATCAGCGACGGCAGCGGCCAGTTGACACTGCGTTTCTTTCATTTCTCTCGACAACAACAGGCGCAGTTCCAGGCCGGTTTGACCGTCTCCTGTTTCGGAGAGGTGCGGCGCGGTTCCGCCGGCCTTGAGATGATCCACCCCGAGTACCGCCTGCTGCGCGACGACCAGGCGACCGCGATGAGCGACTCGCTGACACCGATTTATCCAGCGACCGAGGGCGTGCAGCAGGGCCGCCTGCGCAACCTGACCGACCAGGCGCTGCGGCTGATGCAGGAGTCACCACCCGTCGAACTCCTTCCCGAGGCCGTTACCACTCGCCTTGGCATGCCGTCGCTTGCCGGGGCGATTCGCTACCTGCATCGGCCGCCGCCCGACGCGAATATCGAGGAAATGCTTGCGGGCCGGCACCCCTGCCAGCAACGGCTGGCCTTCGAGGAGTTACTTGCGCATTACCTGAGTCTGCGCAGCTTGCGCGCGCTTGCCGAGACCGAAAATGCCACGCCACTGACTGACGGCCAATCCGACCTCGATGCTTTCATCGACGACTTGCCGTTCGAACTGACAGGTGCACAGCAACGCGTTGTCGACGAGATCCTCGCGGACCTGGCACGAGCACATCCAATGATGCGCCTGATCCAGGGCGACGTCGGGTCGGGAAAGACCGTCGTCGCCGCAATTGCCTGCCTCAAAGCCATCGCCTGCGGTGTCCAGGCAGCGATCATGGCGCCCACGGAGATCCTGGCCGAACAGCACTGGCGCAATTTCTCGGCGTGGTTTCGCCCGCTCGGTATCGAGCCCGCGTGGCTCAGCGGCAGCCAGAAAACAGCGGCTCGACGTGAATCGCTTGCCGCAATAGCGGATGGCCGCGCGCAACTCGTCGTCGGCACACATGCACTGTTCCAGGAGGGTGTCGACTTTGCCAGGCTGGCGCTCGTCATCATCGACGAACAACATCGCTTCGGCGTGCACCAGCGCATGGCCTTGCGCGACAAGGGAGTGTCGAGCGGCGCTCATCCACACCAGCTCGTCATGACGGCAACCCCGATACCGCGAACACTGGCAATGGCAGCCTACGCCGACCTCGATACATCGATCATCGACGAATTGCCGCCTGGCAGAAAGGCCGTATCGACGATTGCCGTGCCCGACACGCGCCGTGGTGAAATCGTGGAGCGCGTGCGTTCGGCTTGCGCGGGCGGGCAACAGGCTTACTGGGTGTGCCCACTCATCGAGGAATCGGAGATCCTCGACTACCAGGCCGCCGAAGCCAGCTACGCGATGCTGACCGAGGCGCTTCCGGAGCTGCGAATCGGGCTCGTGCATGGCCGCATGCGGCCCGTCGAGAAAGAGCGCGGCATGCAAGCCTTCAAAGATGGCCTGATCCAGCTGCTCGTCGCGACCACGGTTATCGAGGTCGGTGTCGACGTTCCGAATGCCAGCCTCATGATTATCGAGAACGCCGAGCGTATGGGCTTGTCGCAGCTGCATCAACTGCGCGGACGCGTCGGTCGCGGCGCTGAGCAAAGCCACTGCGTCTTGCTGTACAAACCGCCGCTCGGTCGCATTGCCAAGGAACGGCTGGCCGTGCTGCGCGATACCAACGACGGCTTTGTCGTCGCCCAGCGTGACCTCGAGTTACGCGGGCCGGGCGAATTATTGGGCACCCGCCAGACGGGCTTGCCCGACTACCGTATCGCCAACCTCGTTCGTGACGCCGAGCTTATGCCCGAGGTTCAGAAGACGGCGACGCAACTGCGACGAGGCTCCGAAGCGACGGCAGCCGCCATCGTCAGGCGCTGGCTGGGCGATGCCGCTCGCTACGGCAAAGTGTAGACTTACTGCCATGAAATCGATGCTCGCCAGCGGCTTCGCGCCTGAACTCGTGACGCAATT